>NZ_NEJZ01000001.1:0-608671 GCF_002113215.1 Pseudomonas sp. B15(2017) | reverse complement strand
TGGAACCACCTGATCCCATCCCGAACTCAGAAGTGAAACGATGCATCGCCGATGGTAGTGTGGGGTTTCCCCATGTGAGAGTAGGTCATCGTCAAGATTAAATTCCGAAACCCCAATTGCGAAAGCAGTTGGGGTTTTGTTTTGCCCGCAGGAAAGTTTTTGCTCGCGTCAGCGAACAAATTTGCACAGTTATTTTCGAATCAGAACACTAGAATAGATCCCAACTTTTTCGGAGTCAGAGCCCTTATGTCGGATTCGGTTGACGCCCCCGGGCTGTCAGATTTACCGCTGGATGACTTGGTGGCCTGCCATGAGTGCGATCTGCTGATGCGCAAGCCCAAGCTTGCTCACGGCGAAAAAGCTCTCTGTCCACGCTGCGGTTACGAACTGTACGCTCACCGTCATAACGTGGTGCAGCGCAGTCTCGCCCTGGTCATTGCCGCGTTGTTGCTCTACGTGCCGGCGAACTTTTTACCCATCATGCAGCTCAATCTTCTCGGGCAATCGTCGCAGGACACTGTCTGGAGCGGTGTGATCGGTCTTTTCAACACCGATATGCGCGGTGTTTCAGTGGTGGTATTCCTTTGCAGCATGGCAATTCCGCTGCTGAAACTGCTGTGCCAATTGATTGTGTTGCTGACGATCCGTTTCAACACCGGACGCAGTTATGGCCTGCTGCTCTACCGCATTTATCACCACCTCAAAGACTGGGGCATGCTCGAGGTCTACCTGATGGGCGTCCTGGTCGCAATCGTCAAACTGGCGGACATGGCAGCTATCACCGTGGGCCTCGGTCTGGCGTGTTTCATCGGCTTGTTACTGGTTCAGGTCTGGCTCGAAGTGGTGATGTCGCCGCACCAGATCTGGCAGGCGTTATCAGGAGAAGATGCCCATGCGGGCGATTGATGCAGGCATTCTGATCTGTACCGAATGCCACGAACTGAACAGGCAGGATACCGACAGCGATGTGCAGACCTGCACTCGATGCGGTGCGCTGGTTCACGCCCGGCGGCCCAATAGTCTCGCGCGAACCTGGGCGCTGCTGATCACGGCCGCAATTATCTACATCCCGGCCAACGTATTGCCGATCATGACGGTCAGCTCACTGGGCCAGGGTGATCCGAGCACGATCATGTCCGGTGTCATCCAGCTGGTGCAGCACGGCATGATTCCGATCGCCGCCGTGGTATTCATCGCCAGTATTCTGGTGCCGACGTTCAAACTGGTGGGCATCGCGCTGCTACTGTTTTCTGTGCAGCGTCGCCAGCCCTTGTCCGCCCGTCAGCGGATCTGGATGTACCGCTTCATCGAGTTCATCGGTCGCTGGTCGATGCTCGATATTTTCGTGATCGCCATTCTGGTGGCGGTCGTCAACTTCGGCCGGCTTGCCAGCGTCGAAGCCAATCTTGGCGCCATCGCCTTCGCCAGTGTGGTGATTCTGACGATGCTCGCCGCTGTCACTTTCGATCCCCGACTGATTTGGGATAACACGGAGTCGGACGCCGACCATGACTGATTTGCCTGTAGCGAAAACCCGACCGGCTTCGAACTGGTCCGCCATCTGGGTGTTGCCCCTGATCGCCCTGATTATCGGTGGCTGGCTCGGCTGGCGTGCCTATACCGAAACCGGCATCGAGATTCAGGTGCGTTTTGAAAGTGGTGAAGGCATTCAGGCCAACAAGACCGAAGTGGTCTACAAAGGCATGCCGGTCGGCAAGGTGAAAGCCCTCAAGCTCGATGATGAAGGCAACTCCAAAGGTGTCATCGCGACCATCGAGATGAACAAGGATGTCGATCAGTACCTCAAGACCAGCACCCGATTCTGGCTGGTCAAGCCAAGCGTGACCCTGGCCGGGATCACCGGTCTGGAAACTCTGGTTTCGGGTAACTACGTCGCCATCAGCCCCGGCGAAGGCGAGCCGACTCGCAAGTTCAAGGCCCTGGCCGAAGAGCCACCGCTATCGGATTCCAAGCCCGGCCTGCACTTGACCATCAAGGCCGATCGCCTCGGTTCGTTGAATCGTGGCAGCCCGGTTTTCTACAAACAGATCAAAGTCGGTCAGATCAAAAGTTATGTGCTGTCGGAAGACCAGAGCACAGTCGAGCTCAAGGTATTCATCGAACCGACCTACGCCAAACTGGTGCGCAAACACACCCGTTTCTGGAACGCCAGCGGCATCAGCATCGACGCCAACCTGTCCGGCGTGAAAGTGCGCAGCGAATCTCTTGCCAGTATCGTCGCCGGCGGTATTGCCTTCGCTACCCCGGAGAACCGCAAGGACAGCCCGCCCACCGATCCGAGCCTGCCGTTTCGTCTCTATGAAGACTTCGACGCGGCCGCCGCCGGCATCCGTGTGAAGGTCAAACTCAGCGATTTCGAAGGCCTGCAGGCCGGGCGTACCCCGGTGATGTACAAGGGCATTCAGGTCGGTAACCTGAAAGCGCTGAAGATCGATCCGGACCTGTCCAGCGCAACCGCCGAGCTGACCCTCGATCCGCTGGCCGAAGACTATCTGGTCACCGGCACGCAATTCTGGGTGGTCAAACCTTCGATCTCACTGGCAGGCATCACCGGTCTGGAAGCGTTGGTCAAAGGTAACTACATCGCGGTCCGTCCGGGCGACAAGGGTGGTGCGCCACAACGTGAGTTCGAGGCCCGGCCAAAAGCGCCGCCGCTGGATCTGCGCGCACCCGGGCTGCACCTTGTGCTGTTCACCGACACCCTCGGTTCGATCGATGTCGGCAGCCCGATTCTCTACAAGCAGGTCAAGGTCGGTTCGGTGCAGAGCTATCAGTTCTCCAAGACCCGCAAGCAACTGGTGATCGGCGTCCACATCGAGAAGGAATACGAAAACCTGGTCAACGCCTCGACCCGGTTCTGGAACGTCAGCGGCGTCACGCTGACTGGCGGTCTGACGGGCGGCATTCAGGTCAAGAGTGAATCGTTGCAGACCCTGATGGCCGGCGGTATTGCCTTCGAAACGCCGCAAGCCAAGGCACCGCTGCAAAAACGCATTCCACGCTTCCGTCTGTTCGCCAGCCACGACGAAGCGAATCAGAAAGGCGCTGTCGTCACCATCAAGGTCGATCGCGCGGACGGTCTGCGCAGCGGCACACCGGTTCGCTTCAAAGGCCTGGACGTCGGCAAGATCGAAAGTGTCGACCTGACCGATGATCTGCAATCGGTGATCCTCACCGCGCGCATCACTGAAGTGCCGGAGAAGATCGCCCGGGTCGGCAGTCAGTTCTGGGTGGTCAAGCCGGAATTGGGGCTGATCAAGACCTCGAACCTGGAGACCCTGGTTACCGGCCAGTACATCGAAGTGCAACCGGCGGCCAAGAACCTCGGCCCGCAGAAGAACTTCGTGGCCCTGGCCAATCCACCGGAGGTGACCAAGCAAGAGGCTGGTTTGAGTCTGGTATTGAGCGCTGCTCGTCGTGGCTCGCTGAAACCGGGTGTGCCGGTCACCTACCGCGAGATCACCGTGGGCAAAGTCACCGGTTACGAATTGGGCCAGACAGCGGATCGCGTACTGGTGCACATTCTGATCGAACCGAAGTACGCGCCACTGGTGCGCAGCGGCAGTCGCTTCTGGAACACCAGCGGCGTCGGTTTCGATATCGGCTTGTTCAAAGGCGTGACCATGCGCACCGAGTCGCTTGAAACAGTGATTCAGGGCGGTATCGCCTTCGCCACCCCGGACGGCGAGAAGATGGGCAATCCGGCCCGCGCCGAACAAACCTTCCCGCTGTTCGACAAGTTCGAAGACGAGTGGCTGAACTGGGCGCCGAAAATCCCCCTCGGTAAATAATCCGGGAAATATGGGGCGTTGTTGAGGGCGCCTTCGCGGGCTTGCCCGCGAAGAGGCCCTGTCATTCAGCACAAAATTCCAAGACATAAAAAAGGGCCGCGATCCAATGGATCGCGGCCCTTTTTTGTACCCGTCAGTTACGCATCAAACCGCATCCAGCTCCGGCTCGTCCGCGTCGACGTTGATCGTGGCCTTCACCACATCGTGGCGGCGGATGTACTTCCAGTCCGCCTCGTCGATGTAGATACCGGCCGGGCCGCTGCCACCTTCCAGGTCGATGGCGACACTGGCGCAGACCTGCGGCTTCACGCTCGCCAGAATCGGCACGAAGCCCAGTTGCAGGCTGGTTTCCAGCAGGGCGGCCTGGTTCTTCTCGTCGATGTCCGCCGCCTCGTCGAGATAGTACGGCAGACGCACGCGGCCGGCCAGGTCGCGGTCCATCAAGTGCAGCAACAAGTACATGTTGGTCAGCGCCTTGATGGTCATCGTGGTGCCGTTGGACGCCGCGCCGTCGATATCGGTGTGGATCACCGGCTGGCCGTTGACCTTAGTGATCTCGAACGCCAGTTCGAACAAGTCCTTGAGGCCAAGCTGGTTGTGGTTCGCCGCCACCAGCCGTGCCAGGTATTCCTTGGCCTCTTCGTTCTTGTTGTCCTGTTCCGCACTTTGGCTCAGGTCGAACACCGACAGGGTTTCGCCTTCTTCGTACTGGCCGGCGCTGTGGATGATCTGGTCGATGTGCTTGAGGGCTTCCTTGTTCGGTGCGAGCACGATGCGGAAGCTCTGCAGGTTGGACACCTGACGCTTGTTGATCTCGCGGTTGAACAACGCCAGTTGGTGCTCGAGGCTGTCGTAGTCGCTGCGGATGTTGCGCAGGGTTCGGGCAATATCGGTCACGGCTGCACGACGGGCCTTGCCGAGGGTCAGGGCTTCGTCGGTACGGTGCGCGTAAGCGTTGATCAGCAACGACAGGCGGCGCTCCATGTCGTCTTCGCTGTCGAACTTGGCCACGCCCTTAAGGCGAACCTGTGCGTAAAGCGCTTCAATCTGACCGTCGGCACGCAGCAGGCCTTGCCAGCTGTCCTGATAGTCGTTGAGCAGCGGCAGCAGGTTGTCCATCGAATCGTCGACCGGATCCATGAACGGCGTACCGAACGGCAGGTCTGCCGGCAACAGCTGACGGCGACGCAGGGCGTCGTCGAGGGTGCGTTGCTTGGCTTCCATGTCGGCGATCTGCCGGCCGACCAGTTGCAGCTTGGCCGACAGTTGCTGGACGCGCTCGGTGAACGCATCGCTGGAGCGTTTGAGTTCGTCCTGCGCGGCCTCCATCTGCGCCAGTTGCTCGAGCTTGTCGCCTTCTTCGGCGCTCAAGGTCTGGGTGCGACGGAAGTCTTCCAGCGCCTTCTGCGCATCCAGTACCTGCTGGTACAGCGCCTCGGTCTGGGTCTTGCTCGCAGCGCGGTCGGCGGCTACGGCTTGTTGGGTCTTGAGCTGCTTGAGCTCTTTTTCCAGGCGTTCTTTCTGATCGCGCAGCGCGGCGCGGTCGGCCAGCGCTTGCAGCGCCGGCGGCTCGATGTGCGAGATGTCGATCGACAGGCCCGGCACTTCGAAACGCTCGCCCTTGAAACCGTCGAGGATCAGCTCGACCGACTTCACCCATTCGCCATCCTCGTCGAGGGTGATGCCATGTTCGCCCAGTGGCAGGCTGAACAGCGCGCTGTTGAACAGGCGCATCAGACGTTCGACGTCCTGCTGCGAGAACTCTTCGCGCAGGCGCGCGTAGCTGTTGTTGTCGGCGTGATCGAGTTGCTGCTTCACCGACTTCAGGCGTTTTTCCAGATCGCGAAGACGTTCTTCCAGATCCTCGGCGCTGAACTGACGGGACTGCGCCAGTGCACCGGCCAGTTCGTCGTGAGCGTCCTTGGCCGCCAGCAGTTGCTGCTCCAGCACCTTGACGTCATCGACCAGCGCAAAGCGGTTTTTCAGTACCGACAGTTCGCCGAGCCAGCGCTGGATGCCGGAGATTTCCCGTTCCAGACGCATCAGCTCCTGAGTGCCACCCCGCTGATCGTTTTGCAGGTCGTCCTGCTCGCGACGGTAGTGTTCGGCCTGAATGGTCAGCTCTTCCTTGCGCGCCGTGGCGTAGTCCGACCAGGTGCCGAGCAACGAGTCGAGCAGTGGCGACAGGCGATGCAGTTTGCCGCGCAGCACATCGCGCTGCTTCACGCCATTGGACAAGGCTTCGACCAACGGGCCGGCAGCCACCAGCGAGTTGTAATCCTGTTCCATGCGCCGCACGTCGCGGAAGGCTTCTTCGCACGCCGCGATGTAATCGACGCTGCCGGAACGCAGGCTGTGTTCGAAGGCATCGAGGAACAATTGCTTGAGCTTGGCTGCGGTGATTTCGCGCATGTGCAGCAGGTTGATGAACAGCGCGCGGAAAGTCTTCAGGCTCTGCTCGCTGGTGGAGCGCAGCGGGATCAGAGTCAGGTCGAGCGGGATCGACGTATGACCGCCAACCAGCAAACGGCGCAGCTCATCCGGCTTGAGTTCGTAGGCTTTCAGACCTTCTTTCTCAAGGTTGCTGAACAGCTCTTTCTGACGCAGGCAGGTGTCGTTTTTCTGGTAGTGAGCCAGGTCGAGCTTGCCGGCGTAGGCGAAGAACTGGTGACCGAAACCGCCACCCGGGCCGCGACCAACCACGCCGATCACGTGCGGGCCGTGGGGCAGGTTCACTTCAACGAGGATGTAACTGGTGTCGGAGGCAAAGTAGAAACGCCGGGATTGCTCAAGGCTGTACTTGCCGAAGCTCATGTCCGACATGCGCGCCAGGATCGGGAACTGCAAGGCGTTGATCGAGGCGGATTTGCCGAGGTTGTTCGCGCCGTAGACCGACAGCGGCTCTTCCAGCGGGAACAGGCCGAGGCTGTAACCGGCGGTGTTCAAAAGGGCAAAGCGGCGGATGCCGTAGCGTTCCTGGCTCATGCATCGGACTCCTGTTCTTCGGCAATGGCGCGGGCCAGTGCGTCTTCTTCACTCTCTTCCTCAAATTCGCTGAGATCGAGCGGGTCGTCGGTGGCGAGGAATTTGGCCTCGGCGGCCTCGTCGATCAGCACCGGTGCCGGCAGCGGCAGAACGCTGTGCACGCTGGCCGCCAGGTCGCGGTCCTGCTGAACCGACAGGCAGACGTCTAGGAAGCGGTGCATCGGCGGCAGGAAACGGTACACGCCGTTTTCCTCGCTGGCGAAGCCGAGCTGGGTCATACGGCGCATGATCTTTTCTTCCAGCTCTTCAACGGTCTGCACTTCGGCCTGGATGAACAGGTCGCGGTACTTTTCCAGCAGCGACGGCAGTTCTTCGCGGCCGAGGCTGCCGCCGTCGAGCACGGCGATCGGATCGCGGCCCTGATCGGCCAGATGCTCCACCAGGATGAAAGTGAACAGCGCCAGACGCTGAGCGGTCTTGTTCACCGCTGCGGCAGCCATGTCCGGCACGAAGTAGTAGAAACCACGGGTGTCGCAGACCAGTTCAAAACCCAGTGCCTTGAACAGCGTGCGGTACTGGTCCTGGAAATTCGACAGTTGTGCATACAGCTCAGGATCACGACGGCTGACGTGGTAACCCTTGAACAACTCGCGGAAGATCGGCGCCAGTTGCGACAGTTCGGAAAGATCAAGATGCATTAGACGTACCTGCAGAGAGGGTGCTCGCAGAATCCTCGGTGGCGTCGCCGGCCGAGAGCAGGGCGAAGGAGCGCAGGCTGACCTGGTGCTCGTGAGTGTGGTATTCGCGGCGTTCCAGACGCTCGCGCTTGAAGCGTTTTTCCCGCGACAGGCGCGAGAACCAATAAAGCAATTCGTCGGTCGCGCCGTCCGGCTCCTGTTCCAGCAGCCAGGTCATCAGATCCGGCATCGGCAGGGATTCTTCGCAGCGGTCGACCATCTCGCGCACGGTGCGCGGTGCGCGCGGGGCATCGCCGGTTTTCTGCGACTTGTGTGCCTTGGGGAAACGCGCCGGTTTCGGCTCGAAACGGGCGAGGGCGTAGACGTAGGCTTCGACCTGACTGGCGCTGCCGAGGAAGGTGCTTTGCGGCCGGGTGAACAGCGGCATCGCGGCTTGCGGCACGGCGTCGATGCCTTTGCGGCGGATCGCGGCGAGGGCGAGGGCGGCGCCACGGGTGACGGCGTTGTGTCGGCGCGCTTCCTCCCGCAGTGGCAGCAGCAGTTCCCGGGCGTGACGCAGGGTCAACTGGGCGCTGGTCTGCATTTCGAGGATGCGCGCGTGGGTGCGCAGCAGCATGTCGTCATCGACCAGATGGCCCAGGCGCTGCTGTTCGCTGAGCATTTTCAGCAGCACGGTTTCGACCTTGCGCACGCCTTGTTCGAAGGCGCCGTCGGCGTTCACCAGATCGATCATCGGCTCGACGTATTCGTCCCAGGTCGCCAGTACTTCGGCGTAACGCTGACGCAGCGGAATCTGTCGGTCGCTGGTCTTGGCCCGTTCGGCCACGGCCACCAGCGCCTGTTCGTCGTTGTAGAGTTTCTTCAGAACGTCGCGCACGCGCATGTCGAGCAGGCGCAGCTGACGGGCCAGATCATTGCCGTCACGGACGTCGAACGCGTCCTGGATATAACCGGCCAGACGCTCGAGGTGGCGCAGATAGGCTTCGATCTCCAGGCACAGGCCCAGACGGTGCTCGCGGCGCAGGTAGGCCAGGAAATCGTGGATCTGCGCATTGAGCTCGAAACGGTTCGGGCTTTTCGCCACGGGAACCAGAATGTCGAGGCGGATCCACACGTCGAGCAGGCTGGTGATGTCCTGCGGCGTGCTGTCCAGTTGTTGGGCGGCCAGTTGCGTGCGCAGTTCGTTGAGGCTCAGGGTGCCCTGGTCGAAGTGCTCGCACAGTGGCTCCAGAAGTGCCCAGTGTTCAGCGAGGGCGCGCAAGACGCGCTTGGGTTCGATCATCGGAATGGCCGGCTGGTTGGCGATTAAAAGCCGCGATTGTACTGCATCACGAAGGATGCGATTCACTCTCGGGACGGGCTGTCGCTTTTCTTTGCGTCAAGTTATCGGTCAAGACTATCGATCAACAGCGCGCGATCTTGAGCGAACGGCGGTAGAATCGGCGCACTTCAGTTATCCACAAGTGGCCGACCCTTGCTAATCGAGTCCCGCCGCCGCGCCTATTTGAACGCCATGCAGGTGGTCAACTGGCTGCCGCGCACCGAATTGCCCTTTGCCGCCCCGTCGCGGCCCGAGCTGCTGGACATGCCCGAGCCCGAAGTTGCCGCGCCGCAGATCCCGGCAACCCCGGTCGAAGCGCCGGTGCAGCCGGCCGCGCGTCCGGTCGAACGGCCGAAGATCGAGATTGCGCGACCTTCGCCGGCCAGTCCCCGCACGGGCGCCAAACCGGTCGAAGAAGTCGACGAAACACCTGTGGTGTCCAGGCCGGCACCGGTGCCGCCACCGCGGTTTGCCCTGCAATTGCTGCGCGCCGGCCGTTGCCTGCTACTGGTGGAGTTACCCACAGGCGAAGCTTTCCAGTCCCGCGATCCTGCCTATCTGTTACTTAAGGACATGCTGCGTGCCGCCGGTCTGCCGGACGCGCCGCAGATTGTCGGTGAGCCGGTGCGTTGGCCATGGCTGAACCGCGGCACGATGGATCAGGGCCCGGAAGCGGCCCGGGATTTCGTCCAGGGTTTCCTGTCGGTGCAGATGGAGGCGGCGCCGTGCGCCTGCCTGTGGCTGATCGGCCTGCCGGCGGTGCGCTTTGCCGGTGAAGCGGATGCCGAGGCGTTCAACCGTGAGTTGCAGATCGAGGGTCTTGGCCTGGCGTGGGCGTTGCCGGGGCTGGAATTGTTGATGGAAGAGCCACAGCGCAAGGCCGCCGTGTGGCAAGCCATGCGTCGGCTGATGGCGCGCTGGAAAGAATCGAATGAGTGACGCTGTATCGTTTCGCCCGATGACCGAGGCGGATCTGGACGCTGTGCTGAAGATTGAATACGCCGCGTACAGCCATCCGTGGACCCGCGGGATTTTTCTCGACGGCCTGGGCAAGTACCAGATCTGGCTGATGTTCGAAGGTGAGCAGCAAGTGGGACACGGGGTGGTGCAGATCATCCTCGATGAGGCGCACTTGCTCAACATCACGGTCAAGCCGGAAAACCAGGGGCGCGGACTGGGGCTGACCCTGCTCGAATACCTGATGTCCCGCGCCTACGCGGCCGATGCCCGGGAATGTTTCCTGGAAGTGCGCGACAGCAACACGTCAGCCTTTCGCCTGTACGAACGCTATGGCTTCAACGAGATCGGCCGGCGCCGGGATTACTACCCGGCGGTCGGTGGGCGTGAAGATGCCGTGGTCATGGCCTGCACGCTGGTCAATTGAAACGTTGAAGCATCGCTGGCAAGCCCGCTCCCACAGGTTTTAGTGTCGTATACATAATTTGAGTACGACCCGGATCTCTTTGGGAGCGGGCTTGCCCGCGATGGCGTCCTGTCAGGCAATACGAATCAACGCTTGCGATCCAGCGGATCGCGGCGCGCCAGCTCCGCCTCATCCAGTCCGTTGCCGCCGCCGATGTCGTCCTCGTCGACCACACTCAGATCCCAATCGGCCTGATTGTCGCCGCCGAGCTCCTGGGCATCCCGGGCACCGTCCTCACGGATCAGGGTTTCCGGGCTCAGGTCATCGTCGGTGGGCTCATGGTCGGCGGTCGATGCCCCGGTGAGACCCGCTTCGCGCACACGCTCACGGGGCAACAACTGCTCGCGCTCGCGCTCGGGCAGTTCCTCGCCGATCTTCGCGCTGGGCTGTTCGTCGTCGAAGTCCAGCTCATGCACTGAACCCATGCGGTCTTCGTTATCATCGATGGGCTCCGGTTGCACCGCATCGAAGGGACGTCGTGAATCAGTCATGGCAATTCCTCATACTGTGGGCCTTACTGGGATGGACTCACCGGGCGCACCAGAAATTCAAAGCAAATCACCCTTGATTCCGGAGTGACCCCGACCGGCGGTCGACTGTCATACCAGCGCATCTTTCTTGAGGCCTTACAGCATGCATGACTTACAAGACCTGATTGATAACAACGAGCGTTGGGCTGACGCGATCACCAAGGAAGACCCGGATTTCTTCGCCAAGCTGGCCCGCCAGCAGACACCGGAATATCTGTGGATCGGCTGCTCCGACGCGCGGGTGCCGGCCAACGAAATCGTCGGCATGCTGCCGGGCGATCTGTTCGTTCACCGCAACGTCGCCAACGTGGTGCTGCACACCGACCTCAACTGCCTGTCGGTGATCCAGTACGCGGTGGACGTGCTCAAGGTCAAACACATCCTGGTGACCGGGCACTACGGCTGCGGCGGTGTGCGGGCGTCGATGCAGGATCGCCAGTTCGGCCTGATCGACGGCTGGCTGCGTTCGATCCGCGACCTGTACTACGAAAAGCGCGAAGAACTGGCCAAGCTGCCGACCGAAGAAGAACAGGTCGATCGTCTGTGCGAGCTCAATGTGATCCAGCAAGTGGCCAACGTCGCCCACACCAGCATCATCCAGAACGCCTGGCATCGCGGGCAGAGCCTGTCGATCCACGGCTGCATCTACGGCATCAAGGATGGTCGCTGGAAGAGCCTGAACACCACGATCAGCGGTTTCGAGCAATTGCCGCCGCAATACCGCTTGCGCCCGGTCGGCGCGCCTTGATCGGTCGTTCAGCGTAAACCTTGCCGACGCCGCCAGCTCAGCAGATAGCGCTGGCCTTCAAGATTGGGTGATTCGTCGTAACCGGTGATCCACCCACGGCAGCGCGAGGACCCGCAACCGCAGGCGAACTGGCGCAGCAGTTTGTCTTCGGTGGCGGTGTAGTCCACCGTCAGCCGTTCTCCCTCGACAATATCTCGCAGGGCCCACACCCATAACTCGCTCATGTCGAGAAAGGTGTTCGGGTCGCAGCAATGCTCGAACGCGCCGCAAAAGCGCGGATCGTAGAGATGGATACCGGCCAGCATCTGCCGGGTCTGCCGACAGCGATAAGGCAGCAGTTGGCCTGAAACCCGACACATTCGGGTGATTCGCAGGAATGCCCGGCACGCTATGACAGCGGTGGCCACCCCTTCGGGGTCGTGAACAATCTGGAAATCCTGCTTCGACGGAAATCCGAGGCGGACGGGGAGTCCGGCAAAAGGATAAATGCCTTCGGTATCGCGTGCCGGTTTGCCCGGTAATGCATATGTGTTCATAACGGTCCCTGTTGGCTTCGGTGTCGCGACTTCCGTCGGCTGACGTCCTGTCAGTCCTGCAACACGCTGATTGGATCCAAGATCCTGCAAATTACCCTAGCGGTCTACTGTCAGATCTGACAGTCGAAATAGACGCTTTCCCGCGTCAGCCAGGACTGACACGGGAGCACTACATGTCCGTTCAGAGATGGGCGGCGGGCACGGCCATGTCCGGCAACGGGCTTTTCAGCTGTTGCAGCTGGGATTTGATCGGTGCGGTCGAGCAGGTCTTGTCCGCTTGTGCCACGGTCTGGTTGCGGATCGTGGTGTAGAACAGCTCGCAGGTCTTGGCTTTCTGTGTCACTTGCCAGGTCTGGGTGCAGCTGTTGAGCAGGGTCTTGGGATCGGTGCCGGGTTTGCTGCCCATTCCGGCCTGCCAGCAGGCGGCGCTCAAATCTTGTCCCATCACCTTCAGACCGGCTGCATCGGCCTTGGCCTGGGCATCGTCGCCGGTGTAGTTGCTCGGATCGGCGGCGTACCAGATGTAGCTCGGGTGGTTGGAACCCAGCACCGGCACGTTCACGCCCGCGCTCGGGCTGATGGTTGCCAGACCCAGTACATTCACGGTCGGCCCGTATTGCTGCTTGATCCAGTTACGCACCGGCGCACCAAAGGCAACCATTGGCAGCACGGCGCCGCTGGCGTTCTGGCTGACCTGCTTGACCATGGTGGTCTGGTAATCCTTGAAGTAGTCGTACACGCCTTCCAGATCCTTGCCGGCGCTGGCGGGCGCGGCGATCGGGGCGATGTCGATGATGGTCTGGTAAGCCGGCGTCTGATCGGCGGGGATGCCATTGTCGGTCAGCAGCGCGGCCCAGCGGTCGGTGGTGTTCGAGCGCAGGTAATCCTGGGCCTGGGTCAGCGAGTAATCCGGCGGGAAGTGCAGCAGCTCGACACTTTTACGGTTTTCCAGAGCCATGCCGAGTGGCAGGAACAGGTACCAGCTGTATGCCCATTTGCCGTCGGCGTTGAGTTTGCTGGCGCCGTTATAGGCCAGGTCGCCGGCGTCCAGCAGCGCGGTCAGCGGTTTGTCGTAGCCCTTCGGTACGCCGCTGATTTCGGCGTAGAGCTGATCGTTGTCGTTTTTCACCAGCACTTTGGCGTTGGTGTAGCCGTCGCGCTGCACGCTCTGGCTCAGGTAATGGGCGACGGTCTGCTCCAGCGTCCAGTTGCGAAAGCAGATCACGCTGCAATTGTTGGGGTAGGCGAAGAGACGGGTAACGCGCTCGGTGCTGCCCAGTTTCAGGTCGACATCGGCGTGGGCGGCGGCGCTCAACGTGAGCGCCGCGAGGGTGAGGCCTGCAAGTTTCAACATGCTCAGATCCTTTTCAGCGAGGGTAAAACCTTGGTGGAGGGGCAATCCGGCCCGCATCTAGCCTAGCCGGGGAACAGGAGTTTCAGCGAATAACCGAGCTGACTGGCGAGAATCACGCCGGTCATGATCACCAGAAACAGCAGTTGCAGCGGACTGAAATGCGCCCAATGCAGCGCGGTCAGCCAAGGGTGCTTGTCGCTGAACTCCGGGTCGAGCGTACCGATGCGCCGCTTGTGCCAGAGCCCGATCAGGATCACCCCGATATAGGTGAAGGCTCCCAGACCTCCGAGCATGACCGAGAACAGCAGGATCATGACGGCTTGCGGCAGGCCATGGCGCAGCACGAGCCAGCGTGTATCAGGGTTCCATCGGCGTGGAATGATCCTTTCGGTCAACCACAGATCCTGGACGATCAAATGGGCGCTGATCAGAAACCAATAACTCAAGCCGATCCGGAAAAACCAGACAGGAACACAGGCGAAGGCCAGGGGAATGACGATGCTCATGGCCGTGGTCTTGTGCTCGGCAGGCAGATAGAACAGCCACAGCGCCAGCGCAATCGCAGCCCATGACCGTAACCAGGTTTCGGCGGCGATGTAGCGTGGCAAGAACCGTCGCCAGTAGAAAACGTCGGCGTACGGCAAACGGGCGAGCAGGTCGGGGAAGCGCCACTTGAGGGTTTCCGACAGTTGCTGGCAGGCCTGCCAGTCAGCCGGAATGAACCGGTCGGTCATGTCTTTCTGTTGCCGCGGCTTCATCGGGCTGATCAGCATCCGCGCGGCGAGCGCGTCGGGCGACCCGTTGCGCTGATCTTCGGCCCGGGCGCACAGGGTGTCGTAGAGGCTTTCCTGGTTGCAGCGCTCGATCAGCGCCTGCCAGAGCCAGTCCGGTTGCGGATGAATGCCCTTGGTGTCGTCCCAGCCGAACAGTCGGGACACACGGTCGAACAGCGGCACGCTCCATTCCGTGTCCTGCAGCAGTTGCAGGATGATCTGCTGCCAGTGTTCCCGACGGTCGAACACCTGGAGCCAGGGTTGGGCCGTATAAGTCTTGAGCTGCGCGAGAAATTCACGCTCGTTCTGCGAGGCGAGCAATGCCTCCAGCGATTGCCGGTAGTCCATCAGCAACTCGGTGGCAAGAATGCCGCGCTGCCCGTCGCCGATCACGATCTCCTGCCACGGGCCCAGCCATCCGAGGTGCTGCACTGCCCAACGGGCAATCGAAAGGCGCAGGGCGGGATGGTCGAAGCACAACGTCAGCAACAGTGTCTGGAACGCTTGCGCACAATCTTGCTGGCGCGCTTGCTCCCAGCGTTGGTCCAGATTGGTGTCCGAGAGGCCGTTCAGCAATTGCGACGCGGCTTCAACGGCCGGATCAACGGTCGGTTCCACAGGCTCCGGATTCAGGGGCTGTACCCGCAAGACCGGCGACTCGAGCGGTGCTTCGGGCGCGGCCGGGGTCACCGGTTCGAATGGCGGCGAAGGGTAATCCCACGCATCGGTTCCGGTCTTCTGCAGTGGCTGAGCCATGGACTGCTCTTGTACCGCCAGCGCGGCGATCCCCGGAGCCAGCATGACTTCGCCGTGCTCCTCGGTCTCCTCGTTTTCAAGGCGCCATTGGGCAATCGACAGCGCGCGCTCATAGGCTTCGCGCAGGCGCTGAAAACCTGCGGCATCCTCATCGGGCCGACAGACTTTCAGCAGGCGCGCATAGCTGCGCTTGATGTCACGCAGCCCGGCGTCTTCGGGCAGTTGCAGGACAGACCAGCATTCCATGTCGTGCTTCCTTACTGCCAAGGGTTACGGTCGAGGGCGCTCAACTGTTTGCTCAGTTCGGTACGGGTTTCACGGATCTGCCGCTCGTCCTGGGAATCCAGCGCCTGCTGGAATTGCTTGGCCCAGTAGCCGATCTGATCGCGCAGGTCGCCCAGGCTTTCCTGATAGAGACGTTCCAACCGTGCACTGAGCAGAGTGTTCACCTGCTGCTCGCGCGGATGGATCTTCAGTTGCGCCAGGGCTTGCAGGCGCTGCTGGATCTCCTCGGGCGTCAGCACGCCGGGGTTGTTCTCGATGACCAGCGAGTGTTGCTGACCGGTCAGGGGAATGCTGACCTGGGCTTCGAGCAAGCCGTTGTTGTCGTAGGTGAAGCGCACATCCAGCTCGACTTCGCCGGCCTTGCGCTTGGGCACCTTGATGTCCAGTTGGCCGAGCGCCACGTTGTCTTTGACCAGGCGGCTTTCGCCCTGAAAGATCTTCACGACGACCTGTTCCTGGTTGTCGTGAAGGGTCTGCACGGTTTTCACCCGGCTGACCGGGACGATGCTGTTGCGTTCGATGATCGGCAAGTAGTGGCCGCTTTCATACTGGCGACCGACCTGCGTGGAAGTCTCGATCCCCAGGGTGTAGGAACAGACATCAGTGAGCACCACTTCTTCCAGCGCGGCCGAACGGGCCTTGAGTGCTGCCTGAATCGCGGCGCCCTGAGCCACGACCTGATCCGGATCGAGGCTGATCGACGGGAAACGGCCGAACAGCCCGGCGGCAAGTTTGCGCACCAGCGGCATGCGGGTGGTGCCGCCGACCAGCAGGATCTCATCGAGGTCGCTGACGCGGATGCGTGCGTCCCGCAGGGCCCGTTCGATCGGCGCGCGCAGGCGTTCGAGCAGCGGCATGTACAACGTAGCCATCTGCGCCTGAGTGATGGTCTGCGTCCATTGTTTTTCGCCGACCTGCAATCTGAATTCGGTGCTGGCGTCCTGGCCCAGTGCGCGGCGTACGCGCTCGGCTTCGCGGCGCAGCGGCTGGAGGATGGTGGAGCGCTCGGGGAAGTCCGAGACGTTGCGATGCTGATCGATAAAGTGCTCGAGCAGCACGTTGTCGAAATCCTCGCCGCCGAGGAAGTTGTCACCGGCGCTGGCGCGCACTTCCATGACGCCCTCGAAGAGTTCGAGAATCGACACGTCGAACGTGCCGCCACCCAGGTCGAACACCAAAAACGACGTTTCCTTGTCCCGTTGGTGCAGGCCGTAGGCGAGTGCGGCGGCGGTGGGTTCGTTGATCAGCTTTTCGACTTTCAGGCCCGCCAGTTCACCGGCGATGCGCGTGGCCTTGCGCTGGGCGTCGCTGAAATAGGCCGGCACGCTGATCACGGCTTCCGTGACGGTCTGGCCGTAGGTGCGCTCGACGTCTTCTTTCAGGCTCTTGAGCACCAGCGCCGACAGCTCTTCGGGACGGAATTTTTTATCCCCGAGGTAGACCTCCGTCGCACTGCCCATATGGCGTTTGAACAGCGACGCAGTCAGGCGCGGATGAGTGTGCAGGCGCTCGCGGGCGGCTTGCCCGACCAGAATCCGGCCCTGATCGTCCAGGCCCACCACGCTGGGTGTCAGGAACTGCCCCAGGGCGTTGGGCACCAACTCAGTGGCATCGCCGCGCCATACGGCAACAAGGCTGTTGGTGGTTCCCAGGTCAATCCCGACGATCATTGCAACGAACTCCCTTTGCGCTCAGACAAAAAATGAAACAGATATTGGGCGCGCAAGAATATTACCGAGGCAGTGGCGCGGTAAAGAAAGATGATGGCTCTGAGCCATTATTTGCGACAGGCAGCCGCAGAAGGGATCGTTCGGGGCGTTTGTCGAAAGCAAAGACAGGGCGCTGGAGCCAGCACCCTGTCGTTATCGTTTAAGGCATGACGGGCGGCAAATACGAAAGCGTCGTGCCCAGCGCCCACAGCAGCGCCAGCACCAGCGGCGTATGCACCAGCAATTGCACGAACGAGAAACCGATCAGATCCCGCGCCTTCAGCCCCAGCACGCCCAGCAGCGGCAGCATGTAGAACGGGTTGATCAGGTTCGGCAGGGCTTCGGCGGCGTTGTAGATCTGTACCGCCCAGCCAAGGTGATAGTTCAGATCGTTGGCCACCTGCATCACGTACGGCGCCTCAATGATCCACTTGCCGCCGCCAGACGGAATGAAGAAACCGAGAATCGCCGAGTACACGCCCATCAGCAACGCATAGGTGTCGTGGGAAGCGATGCTGACGAAGAACGTCGAGATGTGATGGGCCAGGGTCTGGGCATCGGTGCCCTTGACCGTGGTCATCAGCGCGGCAATCGAGCCGTACAGCGGGAACTGGATCAGCACCCCGGTGGTGGTCGGCACGGCGCGCGACACCGCATCGAGGAAACTGCGCGGGCGCCAGTGCAGTAACGCGCCGAGCATGATGAACAGGAAGTTATAGGTATTGAGCCCGGAAATCGCGGTGATCGCAGGTTTGGTCGAGAACTCGTGGAACAGCCAACCGGCCGCCAGCAAGACCAACAGGATGATCAGCAGCGGGCTGTGCTCCAGCCACTCGCCGGGCCGGGTGCGCGGTTGCAGCGGCGGCAGGTTGAAGGCCGGGTCGATGCCGCAGTCCTTGGCGTCACGCGCCGAGTTCGGACCGGGTGCGGTGGCGTAGGCGATGATGATCGAAATCACGATCAGCGCCAGCAGCATCACCCCCGACTGCCAGAGGAAAATCGTCTGGGTGAACGGGATCACCCCGGTGATCGACAGGATCGACGGCGGCAGGCTGGCCGGATTGGCCTGCAACTGCGCGGCGGACGACGACAGGCCCAGCGCCCACACGGCGCCGAGGCCAAGGTAGGCGGCCGCACCGGCGGCGCGGTAGTCCATTTTCAGATCGGTGCGGCGGGCGAGGGCGCGGACCAGCAAACCGCCGAACACCAGCGACAGGCCCCAGTTCAACAAGGACGCGACCATCGAGATCAGCGCGACCCAGGCCACGGCCGAGCGACCGTTCTTCGGGATCCGCGCCAGGCGATCGATCAGTTTCACGGCAGGCGGCGAACTGGCCACGACATAACCGCCGATCACCACGAAGGCCATCTGCATGGTGAAGGGGATCAGGCTCCAGAAACCGTCGCCGAAGGCCATGGCGGCATCGGTGGGCTTGGCGCCCATGGCCAGGGTGGCCAGTGCGACGATGATCACGGCAAGTGCGGCGAACACCCAGGAGTCGGGAAACCAGCGTTCGGCAAAACTGGAGCAGCGCAAGGCAAAGCGCGCAGAGCGGCTATCTTCGATATCAACGGCCACGGGAGTACCTCGGATTTTTATGTTTATTGTGGTCTTCGGGGCTTGGCCGGCCCGTCTGGACAGGTGCCAACAGTAAATCAACCGGCGGATTTTTGTGACCGTGTTTCACTGAATCAGACTATGGTCTAACGGGTTGTCGATCGGCCCGTTTGCGTAGACCATGGGCGCCTTGGTTTTTTGCCTGCCAGAGTTCTTTGCCATGACTGCCCATTCCACTGCCCGACCGGCGCCGTTCAGCCGTTCCGACTACAAGACCCTCGGCCTTGCGGCACTGGGCGGGGCGCTGGAGATCTACGATTTCATCATTTTCGTGTTCTTCGCCCTGACCCTCAGCCAGCTGTTCTTCCCGCCGGAAATGCCTGAGTGGCTGCGCCTGCTGCAAAGTTTCGGGATCTTTGTCACCGGCTATCTGGCGCGCCCGCTGGGTGGAATCCTGATGGCGCATTTCGCCGACCGGCTGGGGCGCAAGAAAGTTTTCAGCCTGAGCATCCTGATGATGGCGCTGCCGTGCCTGCTGATCGGGATCATGCCGACCTACGCGCAGATCGGCTATTTCGCACCGCTGTTGCTGCTGGCGCTGCGCATCCTGCAAGGCGCGGCGGTGGGCGGTGAAGTGCCGAGCGCCTGGGTGTTCGTCGCCGAGCACGCGCCGGCCGGGCATCGCGGTTATGCGTTGGGCTTTCTGCAGGCCGGGCTGACCTTCGGTTATCTGATCGGCGCGTTGACCGCGACCTTTCTTGCGCAGGTGTTCACCCCGGCTGAGGTGCTGGATTACGCATGGCGTTATCCGTTTCTGCTGGGCGGTGTATTCGGCGTGATCGGCGTCTGGCTGCGCCGCTGGCTGAGCGAAACCCCGGTGTTCATGGCCATGGAGGCGCAGCGCGAGGCGCGGGTCGAACTGCCGCTGCGCACTGTGCTGCGCGACCATCGCCTGGCCATGTTGCCGGCCATGCTCCTGACCTGCGTGCTGACCTCGGCAGTGGTGGTGTTCGTGGTCATTACCCCGACGATGATGCAGAAAACCTTCGGCATGACTGCCGGCCACACCTTCGCGTTAAGTGCGCTGGGCATCGTCTTTCTGAACATCGGCTGCGTGATTGCCGGACGACTGGTGGATCGCATCGGTGCCTGGCGCACGGTCATGCTCTACAGCCTGCTGCTGCCGCTGGGGATCGGCCTGCTTTACACCTGCCTGATCAGCGGTGGGGATTGGGTCGGTCTGGCCTATGCCATCGCCGGGTTGTGCTGTGGCGTGGTCGGTGCGGTGCCGTCGGTGATGGTCAGCCTGTTCCCGGCGCGGATCCGCGTTTCCGGGATCTCCTTCACCTACAACATTGCCTACGCCGCCTGGGCCAGTGTCACACCGTTGCTGCTGATCGGTCTGATGCCATGGAGCCCTTGGATCTGTGTGATGTTCTGCACAGCGATGGGCGCGGTGGGCGTCTTCACTGCGGCGTATTTCGGTTCGCGCATGCCGCGCGCAGAACATTGTCCGGTGGCCGGCACTGCCTGATTTGTCGAGGCGTAACTATTTTTGTAGGACAAGCCTCAAGCGCTCTTCAGAAAAGATTTCCAAGGCCGATGGTTAGGCTGCATACCCGCTATCCATCCAGTCCATCGGTGCTTTCCCATGTTCAACAAACGCCTGAAGCAAGAGCTGGCGGCTCTTCGTGAAGAACTCTCCAGCCTTCTGCAAGTGAAGGAAAGCCTGGAAAGCGAGATGCTGGTGCTTACCCTTGAGCCCGACGGACGGATTCAGTCGGTCAACCAGAATTTCCTCAGTGAAATGTTCTACAAGAGTCAGGACCTGATCGGCCGAGCGATCGAAGACATCGTGCCGGCGCATGTGAAGTCCGACGATTTTCATCACCGCTTCAAGGCCGCTTTGACCCGTGGCGAGCATTTCGCCGGCGCTGTGCGTCTTTCCCGCGGTAATGGCGAAGAGGCGTGGTTGCGTTCGATCGCCCAGCCGATTCGTTCATCGGATGGCCGGATCAAGCATTTCTCGATTTTCTCCAGCGACCTGACCCGCACCATCGAGGCCTCCCGCGAACACGAGAACCTGATCGGCGCGCTGGTACGTTCGACCGCCGTGATCGAGTTCGACCTCAGCGGAAATGTGCTGACTGCCAACGACCGGTTCCTCCAGGGCATGGGTTACAGCCTGGCGCAGATCAAGGGCAAACATCACCGCCAGTTCTGTGAGCCGGAGGAGTACAACAGCGCCGAGTACCAGAACTTCTGGCGTCGCCTGAACAACGGCGAATTCGTCGCCGGCCGTTTCAAGCGGGTCGACAGCCATGGCCGGACGGTCTGGCTGGAGGCGTCCTACAACCCGGTGCTCGACGCCAACGAAAAACTCTACAAAGTGGTGAAGTTCGCCACGGTGATCACCGATCAGGTCAATCAGGAACAGGCTGTCGCCGATGCCGCCAACATCGCCTACAGCACGTCCCTGCAAACTGACAGCACCGCCCAGCGCGGCACCCGTGTGGTAACTGAAGCAGTCAACGTGATGCGCGATCTGTCGAAACACATGCAGACCGCCGGCGAGGGCATCGAGGCGCTGAACGAGCAATCCCAGGTGATCGGCACCATCGTCAAGACCATCAGCGGCATTGCCGAACAGACCAACCTGCTGGCGCTGAATGCCGCCATCGAAGCCGCTCGCGCCGGTGAGCAGGGCCGGGGCTTTGCGGTGGTGGCCGACGAAGTGCGGCAACTGGCTTCGCGCACCAGTCAGGCGACCGAAGAAATTGTCGGTGTGGTGCGCCAGAACCAGGACATGGCGCGCAACGCCGTGGCCCTGATGACTGACGGCAAGCAACAGGCCGAACAAGGGCTGGCGCTGGCGGCAGAGGCGGGTACGGTAATCGTCGAGATTCAGGACGGCGCGCAGAAAGTGGTGGATGCGGTCGGCCAGTTCGCCAACCAGTTATCGAGCTGATGCCTGTCGGGCGAAGGGATGGTTCGCGGTCATCCCTTCGTTGTTTCTATCCCGCTACAATCGGCTCTTTTTCCCGGAGCAGATCCCATGCGCGAGTCCTTCCGTCGCCCGGTTCCCCTGAACAAAGCCTACCGCCTGCTCAATCACGGGCCGACCGTGCTGGTCAGTGCCGCCCATGACGGGCAGCGCAACATCATGGCCGCTGCGTGGGCCATGCCGCTGGATTTCGATCCGCCGAAAGTGGCGGTAGTCCTCGACAAATCCACCTGGACCCGACAACTGCTCGAGGCCTCGAGCACTTTTGTTCTCAACGTTCCCTGTGTGAATCAGGCTGACATCGTGCAGACCGTGGGTTCGACTTCGGGTCTTGAAATCAATCGGGATCAGGGGCGGGACAAGTTCCAGGCTTATGGCCTGCCGACTTTCGCCGGTGAGCAGGTCGATGCACCGATGCTGGACGGTTGTGTCGCCTGGCTCGAATGCCGGTTGCTGCCGGAGCCGCGCAATCATGAACAGTACGATCTGTTCCTGGCCGAGGTCATTGCGGCGCACGCTGATTCGCGAGTCTTCAGCGATGGACGCTGGCACTTCGAGGGGCATGACGGCTTGCGCACGCTGCATCATGTGGCCGGTGGACACTTCCTGACAATTGGCGATCCGGTGGATGGCAAGACGCTGTCGGTTTGAGCGCCGCTTGATGACAGGTCATGGCCGGATGTTGCAATACAAAAAAGGCTTGCCTCTCGGTAAGCCTTTTTCAGTTGGCTGGTAGGGAATTCAATCCCCTAACGCTACTCCTTCGCGCCGAGGATCTGCCCCACCCGCCAGCGTTGCATTCCCCTGGGCATCCTTGACCCGCACGATGGCCTGGGTGCCGCTGGTCATGTCGATTTCGCTCACAGCGTGGCCCTTGTCCTTGAGTGCCTGGATCAGCGTCGGGCTGAACTGGCCCTGTTCCAGTTCGGTGGGGCCGTTGCGGCTGCCGAAGTTGGGCAGGCTGATGGCGCTTTGCGGGTCGAGGTTCCAGTCGAGCAGACCGACGGTGGTTTTGGCCACGTATTCGATGATCTGCGAGCCGCCGGGCGAGCCGACGGTGGCGACGAATTCGCCGCTGTTGCGATCAAAGATCAGGGTCGGTGCCATCGACGAGCGAGGGCGTTTGCCGGGCTCTACGCGGTTGGCGACTTTCTGTCCGTTCTCTTCGGGGATGAACGAGAAATCGGTCATCTGATTGTTGAGCAAGAAGCCCTGAACCATCAGGTGCGAGCCGAACGCTGCTTCGATGGTGGTGGTCATCGACACGGCGCCACCGAAGTCATCCACCGCGACCACTTGCGAGGTGGAAATGCGCAGCGGCGAGCGATCCGGCGCGTAGGCGACCTGCACGCCCGGCGGTGTGCCGGGTTTGGCACTGCCCATGCTGCGTTCGCCGATCAGGCTGGCGCGGCTGGCCAGGTAACCCGGATCGACCAGGCCTTTGACCGGCACCGGCACGAAATCGGTATCGGCTACGTATTGCGCGCGGTCGGCGTAGGCCAGACGTTCGGCTTCGGCGATCAGGTGCACGGCTTGCGGCGCGGGCTCGATAGCGGCGGGTTTATCGGTTTGCACAGGCTTGAGCGGCGTCAGGGACAGGCGCGGATCGCGGGTTTCCAGCGCCTGCAAGGTGCCGAGAATCTGCGCCACCGCAATCCCGCCCGATGAGGGTGGCGGCATGCCGCAAACCTGCCAGCGCTTGTAGTCGGTGCACAGGGGCGCGCGCTCCTTGGCCTGATAGTGCTGAAGGTCGGTCAGTGACAGGCTGCCGGGGTTGGCGTGCCCCTGAACCTTGGCCACGATCTCTTCCGCGATCGGGCCTTTGTACAGCGCGTCCGCACCTTCATTGGCGATGCGTTTAAGCACGGCGGCCAGCGCCGGGTTTTGCAATCGCGTGCCGACGGCCTTGACGCTGCCGTCGCTGTTCAGAAAGTACCTGGCCATGTCCGGCGAACGGCGAATCACCGGATCGGATTCCAGCAGCGAATGCAGGCGCGGGGAAATTGCAAAGCCCTGTTCCGCCAGTTTGATCGCCGGCTCGAACAACGTCGCCCACGGCAAACGGCCGTGCTTTTTGTGCGCCAGTTCCAGCGCTCGCATCACGCCCGGCGTGCCGACAGAGCGTCCGCCGATCTGCGCCTGCGGGAACGCCATCGGTTTGCCGTCGTCCTGAAGAAACAGCTTCTCGGTCGCGCCGGCCGGTGCGGTTTCGCGACCGTCGTAGGTGCGCACCTGTTTGCCGTCCCACAGCACGATCATCGCGCCACCGCCGATCCCGGAGGACTGCGGCTCGACCAGGGTCAACACGGCTTGCATCGCGATGGCGGCATCGATGGCGGAACCACCCTGACGCAACATCTCGCGACCGGCCTCGGCGGCCAGCGGATTGGCAGCGGCGGCCATGTGTTTTTCAGCGTGGCTGGCTTGCAGGCCGGTGCGGTAACCGGAGGCGGCTTCCGGTGCCAGCGGCAGAGTCGAGGAGGGCGGTGCGTTACAGGCCGTGAGGGCGATGGCGCTGACGATCAGAGCCAGGGCGGGCAGGCGAAAACGGTTCAGGGGCAGGGCTGGAAACACGCGGGCTCTCCGTCCGTGGGATAAAAGTCTGACGGACTGTATCGGCCGACCGTGTACGACGCAAACCGCAGGTATCTTTGTCCTTCATGCCTTGGCGGATTTTCTGTAGGGTCATGGGCAAACGTGAAGCCAGAACAATCAACAAGAGGTCGCCATGCACAACGAGTTTCCGACCCGGCCCAGCTATCGCGAACAGCGCGAGCGCTTTCTGGCCGCCGCGAAGGGGGCGGGCGCAACGCTCTCTTCGTACGCGCATCTGCTCAATGGGCCGTTTGGCGAGTCTTTGAGTACCGATGTCGCGGTACTGGGGGATCCATCGGCCAAGCGGCGCCTGGTGGCGCTCAGCGGCACCCACGGGGTTGAGGGTTATTACGGTTCGGAGTGCCAGATCGACTGGCTCAAGCATTTCACGCAGGAGTCGCTGGCGAAGGATGTCGCGGTGGTGATGATTCACCTGATCAACCCGTGGGGCACGGCATGGCTGCGGCGGGTCAACGAAGACAACATCGACCTCAACCGCAATCATCTGGATTTCAACCGACCGCTTCCGGATAACCAGGCTTACGCCACTCTGCATGAAATTTACGCCTGCACCGATTTGAACGGCCCCGAGCGGCAAAAAGCTGATGGCTTGCTTGATGCGCAAATCGCCAAGCATGGCTGGCCGGCCGTCATGTCGATTGTCGAGGGTGGCCAGCACAGTCATCCCGACGGACTGTTTTTTGGCGGACTTGCGCCGAGCTGGTCGAATCGCACGTTGCATTCAATCATCGAGAATCATCTGGCCGGTGCTGAAACCGTGATGTGTTTCGACCTGCACACTGGCGCCGGCGAGTACGGGCATCCGATGCTGCTGACGATTACCCGAGGGCCGTATCCGGCGTTAGCCAAAGCGCAATCGATCTATGGCCCATGGCTCTATACCCTGCACACCGATGCCGAAACCTTGAGCGAAACCGGTGTTGCGGCGACCGCCACCGGGTACACCTCGCAGGCGCTGCTCGATGCGCTGCCGGGAGTGCAGTTGATGCCGTTTGTGATCGAGTGCGGGACTTACCCGGGGCCGGATGTACATCGCTACTTGCGCGATGATCACTGGCTGCATCTGCACGGCGATCCGCTGGATGCGACCGGGCGGGCGATCAAGTTGAACCTGCTGGAGCAGTTCTATCCGGCGGATCCGGACTGGCGGGCGATGGTGGGATTGCGCACGCGGCAGATATGGGCGAAGGGGCTCAGGGCTTTAGCGGGCGAGGGATAAACAAACGGCTTGCCTTTCGGTAAGCCGCTTTGGCGGCCTGGTGGTGCGCAGCGGTTTTGACTATGAATGCCGGATGGTTACTGCTAGAAGCCAGGCAGTCCGTTGGTAGCGCGCCACTTTTTCACCGTTTCTGTGATGCCTTCGGGAGTGCATTGCGCGCCATCTTTTGGCCAGTAAATCAAGTCAGATCCTGCCGGGTGCTCACTGAGACGTTCAAACTCAAAAATTAGAGGGTCAAGTATTTCATCAGGTCTTGTATTGGCCGCCAGCACGGAGTTCAGAAACTCAATGAACTCGGCTTCCGTGTAGTCAGAAATGGTTTTCTCATAGATCTTCATTTCTTGAATCCTGGCAGCCCGTTTGCTTCACGCCATGTCGCGACTGTGCGGGCTATGCCAGAGGATGACGTGTCAGCACCTGGCTCAGGGTAGTAGATAAGGTCCATCTTGCTCGGATGCCCAACGATCTCGTTGAAGTGCAGCAATAGAATATCTGCACGGTCATCTGTCGGTGCTTTGTCTTCCTTTCTGATCTCGTCAATGAACTCAACGAAGTCTTGTTCGGTGTAATCAGAAAAGTTGTTTTTGATGAAAGGGTCGCTCATGCAATTACCTCAATCCTGGTGTACTTCGACGTGATTTTTGGGGGTGTGGACTCTGAGGTTGTCAACGTTATAGACCTCGCCGCCTTGAGATATCAGTTCCACATGATGAATTTCGTGAGAGATTCTCTTGCCGACTGCATCAGCTAATCGGGCGCGAGGTGCCTTTCCGTTGCGCATGCGCTCCAGGCTGTCTTCGCTGAGCTGCTCGGCTAGCCTGGTATCTTTTGAGGCTTCGGCCCAGAAGGCGCGCCTGAATGAATCAAAGCTGGAATATTCACGGCCTCTTAGCGAATCGGCAATGCTGGTTGGGATCGGCGCGCCAGATCCCGCCCGGGCATGGTCAAGCCATACACCGGTAACATCCTCCCCAACCCCCGTCACCATCCCCGGCATCAACCTGGCCGGTTTCGAAAACACCACATACAACGACTTCAGTCCGGTCTCCGCCGGAAACACCAGAATGCAATCTTCGGCGGTGATGTCTTCGCCGGGCAGGATTTCTATCTGGCTGTCGGTGTTCGCGGCGATCGGGTGGACGAGGATCGTGCTCAGTGGCTCGCCGTGCTCCGGATAAACCAGCGGCGGCATCGCTCCCAGCGGCCCGCGTTGCGGTGTCCACAGAATGGTGATGCCGTTGAGCTTCGCCTCCATGGCGGTCTTGTCGCTGTTCCACTGGACTTTTACGGTACGTACCGAGTCGTCGCCTGAGGCTCCGGTGTGGATGCCGTAGACCTGCATGACGCCTTCGGCATCGCGTCGGAACTGGAGGCGCACGCGAGTGGTTGCGCGAGACAAGGTGCGTAGTTGATCGTCGGTGTAGAGCGTGCCGTCGCCCATTCGGGTCGGCAGCATCCCGAGGATGAGCATACTGGCCGGGCCGCCGGCGACACGCAGGGCCCAGTTGAGACGCTGCTGCAGGATGCCACCACCGGCCATGCGCCCCAGGGCCAGATCAGCGCCGATTGCCTTCGCTACGTCATGGCTGGCAGCAGGAACACGCATGGCGCCCGCCACCATGACCTTGCCAAAACTTGAGGCGGGCTCGGGTGTCGTGCCGGCATCCGTTCGACACCAGTTATCCGGTGTGCAGGATTTGGCAAAAACCAGATCGTCGCGGGGTTTTGGGGTGGGCCATTCATCTGTTGGAACGTAGAGGGGTTCTGGCTCTTGGGGTGGATTCCAGGCGGCCCACGAGGCACCGCCATTCCAGCGCTTTCGATGCCATTCATCGTCGAAAAGGTATTTGTCCAGGTCCATGACAATTCCCTGTCTTGGGATCGAGACAGGGGAGCTTGTCGGTCAGGCTGAACGGCGATCAATACGATCCCGGTGCTTGCTCGAACGAAAAATCCTCTTCGTACGTCTTTCGCACCCTGGTCCTACGG
The DNA here is from genome assembly GCF_002113215.1 of Pseudomonas sp. B15(2017). NCBI lineage: Bacteria > Pseudomonadati > Pseudomonadota > Gammaproteobacteria > Pseudomonadales > Pseudomonadaceae > Pseudomonas > Pseudomonas sp. B15(2017). Next base: position 581,355 of record NZ_NEJZ01000001.1, on the reverse strand, counting down.
AATCTGGTCAGTTCGCCCGGAGGATCGCTTTTCTCGAGGCATAAAAAAACGGCCTACCTTTCGGTAAGCCGTTTTTAGTACTTGGTGGCTACACAGGGACTTGAACCCCGGACCCCAGCATTATGAATGCTATGCTCTAACCAACTGAGCTATGTAGCCAAGTGGCGCGCATTATTCCCCTGAAATGGAAAAGCGTCAAGCGTAAATTTCAAAATTTTTTCTACGCTTTCAACCGTTTATCAAAATCAGGCGTTCAACAGTGGCGAAGGGCAGCGCTGGAACCAGCGACTGGCCTGCTCATACGCGTGCGCCAGTTGCAGAACGGCGAAGTCCGCCTGATGCCGGCCGATGATCTGCAACCCCATCGGCAAACCCCGGGCATTGAAGCCGGCCTGGACGTTCGCCACCGGGCAACCGGATAACGTGCCGGGAATCACCACCTCCATCCAGCGATGATAAGTGTCCATGCTCACTCCCTCGATCGCGGTCGGCCAGGGTTGCGTCTTGTCGAACGGGAAGACCTGCGCGCTGGGCAGCAGCAGATAGTCGTATTGCTCGAACAAGCGTGAGATCGCCCGATACCAGTCGCTGCGCACCACCGAGGCGGCGAACACTTCGCTGGCCGAGAGCTTCAGACCGTTTTCCACTTCCCAGCAGGCTTCCGGTTTCAACAGCGTCCGTTTTTGCGGATCGGCATAAGCAGCGCCCAGGGATCCGGCGACCATCCAATGGCGCAAGGTGCGCCAACTGCTCCACAGCTTCTCAGGGGCAAACTCCGGACGCACCGACTCGATATGGCAACCCAAGCTTTCAAAGTCGGCAAAGGTCCTTTCACACAACGCGAGAATGCCGTTCTCCATGGGCAGATACCCGCCGAAGTCGCCGAGCCAGCCGATCCTTGTACCGGTGAAGTCGCGTTCCAGCGGTGCGGCAAAGGCCTCACCGGGTTCACTGATCGACAGCGGTGCCCGCGCATCGCCACCGGCCTGCACCGACAGCAGCATCGCGGCATCACGCACACTGCGCGCCATGGGACCTTCATAGCCGAGTTGATCGAAGAACAGATCGGCGCTGTCATCGAACGGCACGCGGCCCTGAGACGGACGGAAACCGAAGATGTTGTTGAACGCTGCCGGGTTACGCAGCGAGCCCATCATGTCGCTGCCATCGGCCACCGGCACCAGATGCATCGCCAGTGCCGCCGCCGCGCCGCCACTGCTGCCGCCGGCGGTTTTGCTCGGGTCAAAGGCGCAGCCGGTGGCGCCGAACAGCGGGTTGTAGCTCTGCGAACCGAGGCCGAATTCCGGGGTGTTGGTCTTGCCGATGATGATCGCGCCGGCAGCCTTGATCCGCTCGACCATGATCCCGTCACGCTCGGGAATGAAGTGCTTGAACAGCGGTGAGCCCAGCGTGGTGCGGATGCCGCAGGTCAGCGACAGATCCTTGATAGCGTGGGGCAGGCCGTGCATCCAGCCTCGGTACTGGCCCCGGCTCAGTTCGGCGTCACGTGTGTCGGCCTGGGCCAACAGATCCTCCGGCGCCTGCAGGCTGATCAGTGCATTGACTGACGAGTTGAACCGGTCGATGTGGGCAAGATAGGTCTGCATCACTTCGCGGCAGGAAACCTGGCGCAGACGGATGCGTTCGGCGAGCTCGATGGCCGGCAACAGGACCAGTTCGCTGATGTTATTGGAGTTCATGACGACGGCGCCCTTCAGACGGCTGGAAAAACGCCCCGGCCTCGTGCCGGGGCGGTAGAAATCAACGCATCAGGTTGGTCCACAGACGATCGGCCAGACGGATCGCGCCTTCGCCGCAGGTCTTGCTGAACACCACATGGGTGCCCTCGGGAATATGCAGTTCCGGTGCATCCTTGAGGCTCGCATCGAGGAACGGTTCGACGCCTTTGATCGGGCTCTGATGCTTGAGGAAGTTCTGGGTCATCGCCGAGTTTTCCGGCTGGCTGAGAAACGCGATGAACGCCTTGGCATTCGCCGGGTTCTTGCTGCCGGCGGGGATGACCATGTTGTCGACCCAGGCCAGCACCCCTTCTTTCGGATACAGATATTTCAGGCTCGGTTTCATCTCGCGGGCGCGCATGGACGAACCGCCCCAGAACATCGACATATCGATTTCGCCCGAGGCGAGGTTCTCGCGGATCGAGCCGGCCTTGGAGCTGTAGGTCTTGACGAATGGCTTCTGCGCCTTGAGCAACGTGAGGATCTGTTGCATCTGTTTCGGGTCCTCGCTGCACAGCGGAATGTTCAGGTACAGGCTGGCCATGTCGACCATGTCACTGACCGAATCGAACATGTTGATCCGCCCCTGCAACTCGGCCGGCGGCTCGTAGAGCACTTTGTAGCTGTCGGCCGGGCCTTTGTAGCGGCCACTGTCGAGCACCACGCTGGTGGTGCCCCAGATGAACGGCACCGAATAGGCGCCTTCCGGATCCCAGGTCGGTTTTTTCAGGTTGTCGACCACACTGGCGTAGTACGGCTCCTTGACCGGATCGAAGCGCTCCAGCAGGTTTTCCTTGATCAGGATCGGAATGAACTGGTGCGAGGGAATCGCCACGTCGTAACCGGCGCCGCCCTGTTTCAGTTTGGCCAGCAGCGTCTCGTTGGAGTCGTAGGAGTCGACGGTGACTTCGATGCCGGTCTGCTTCTGGAATTTGGCGAGAATTTCCGGTGAAAAGTAACCGCTCCAGCTCACCACGTTGAGTTTTTCGGCGGCTTGAACACTCCCGGCCATGACCAGCGGCACAGTCAGAAACAACGAAGTGCCGACGCTTTTTATCCACTTGCTCATGCTATTTCCCCACGGTTCTTGGAAGGTTCAGGCGTTCTTTTTGCCCAGCAGGTAAGAGAGGCTGACAAACAGCACCGAGACGCCCAGGATCAGGGTCGACACGGCGTTGACGTCGGGTGTCACGCCCATGCGCAACAGGCCGAAGATGAAGATCGGCAGCGTTGTGGTGCCGGCCTGGGAGACCATCATCGAGATCACGAAGTTATCCAGCGAGACGATGAAGGCCAGCATCAGCCCGGAGAAAATCCCCGGCATCAGCAACGGCAGGGTGACTTTGCGAAAGGTCCGCCACGGGCCGGCATACAGGTCGGCCGAGGCTTGTTCCAGCGACAGGTCCATGTCGTTGAGCCGAGCCCGGATCGGCAGGTAGGCAAACGGAATGCAGAACACCGTATGGGCGATGATCAGATTGCCGTAGCCGAGCGACAGGCCGATGGTTGAGAACAGCGCGAGCGTGGCGACGCCGACGACGATTTCCGGCAGAACCAGCGGCAGCATGATCGCGCCCATCGACAGTTGCAGGCCCTTGAACTTCGCGCCCCGTGAGGTACCGAGGGCCGCCAGGGTGGCAATCGCCGTGGCGACCATGCTGGCGCACACCGCGATCAGCAGACTGTTGCCGGCCGCCTGGCGCAGCGCCTGATTGGCGAATGCGGCGCGATACCAGTCGAGGCTGAAACCGGTCCATACCGTGGCCGACTGGTTGGCGTTGAACGAGAACACCACCAGCACCACGATCGGCGCGTAGAGGTACAGGTAGAACAGAAAACTGAAACCGCCGAATCCTGGGAAATCCTGTACGCCCAGTCCCTTGCGTTTGAGCAGACCGATCATCACGCACCTCCTTTGGCGATGCGCTGGCGTTCGGCGCGCAAGGCATAGACCGTCAGCACCAGCATTACTGCCGCCATCAGCACCAGCGACAGCGCCGCGCCGAACGGCCAGTTACGGGCATCGCTGAACTGTCGGAAGATCAGGTTGCCGAGCATCATCCGCGTGCCGCCACCGAGCAGTTCCGGGGCAATCATCGCGCCCAGGCACGGCACGAAGGTGAGAATGGCGCCGGCGAGAATTCCCGGTCTGGCGATCGGCAGCACCACTTTGCGCAAGGTGCGCAGGCGTCCGGCATACAAGTCCTGAGCGGCCTCGAGCAGGCGGATATCCATTTTTTCCAGCGTGGCGTAGATGGGCAAAACCACGAAGGGCGCATAGGTATAAACCAGCCCCAGCAACACGGCGCCGTCGGTGTACAGCAACTGCAGCGGCTCATGGATGACGCCCATGCCCATCAGACTGTTGTTGATCACCCCGGTGTTACGCAGCAGCAGAATCCACGCGTAAGTGCGGATCAGCAGGTTGGCCCAGAACGGCACGGTGATCAGAAAGATCAACAGACCGCGCCGATGCGCCGGCTGCATGGCCAGCCACACCGCCACCGGAAACCCGATCAGCAGCGTGATGACGGTGGTCAGGCCGGCGATCCCGACCGAGCGCAGGGCGATGATCAGGTAGGAGTCGGCGAAGGCCAGGCTATCGTCCATTTGCCGTTCGAACAGCAGTGAGGTGTAGGCGTCGCTGCTGAACACCTTGTTCACCCCGCCGTAGGGGTTGGCTTCCATCAGCGAATAACCGATGACGATCAGGATCGGTACTACCAGAAACAGAGCGATGGCGATCAGCGCCGGACTGACACCGAGGAAGCTCTGCAATGCCCGTCGGCGTTCAAGCGTGTTGGTTATCGGTAAGGCGTGCATGACAACTCCTCGGGTTCAATCGTGCAGGACGCTGGCGCTTCCCCGGTCGAACAGCAGACCGGCCTGGCTGCCCACGGCAAAACGCAGGCTCTGATCGATGCAGTTGGGTGTGCGCACTGTGAGGCGCGAACCGTCGCCGAGGCTGACCTGGTATTGCAGGTCGGTGCCCAGATAAATCTGCGCTTGGACCCGGCACGGCAACGCCGCCTCAGTATTGGCAGGCACCAGGTGCAGGCGCTCGGGGCGCACCGACAGGGTGACGCCGGCACCCGGTTGCACGTCGTTGCACGGCTGCGCCGGCAGAGGGTGCCCGGCCGGCCCGGCGAACCACGCCATACCGTCCTCGACGCGAGTGACGCTGGCCTGGATGAAGTTGGTTTCGCCGATGAAGTCGGCCACGAAGCGATTACGCGGCCGTTCGTAGATGTCTTCCGGGCGACCGACTTGCTGCACTTCGCCTTCGGACAGCACGGCGATGCGGTCAGACATGGTCAGCGCTTCTTCCTGGTCGTGGGTGACGAAGATGAAGGTGATGCCGGTCCTGGCCTGGATGGTTTTCAGCTCTTCGCGCATGGCCTGGCGCAACTTGAGATCAAGTGCCGACAGCGGCTCGTCAAGCAACAGGACCTTGGGATGCGGCGCCAGTGCGCGGGCGAGGGCGACGCGCTGCTGCTGGCCGCCGGAAAGTTGCGCCGGCTTGCGATGGGCGAAGCGTTCCATCTGCACCAGGGCAAGCATCTCGCGCACGCGCTCGGCGATCTGCGCCTTGGTCAGGACCTTGCCCATCGGGTGCGATTCAAGGCCGAAGGCCAGGTTTTCGGCGATGGTCATGTGCGGGAACAGTGCGTAGTGCTGGAACACCGTGTTGACCGGGCGCTGAAACGGTGGGCGTTCGGCGATGTTTTCGCCGTAGAGCAGGATCTCGCCCTGCGTTGGAAACTCGAACCCGGCAATCATCCGCAGCAGCGTGGTCTTGCCACAGCCGGAGGGCCCGAGGAGAGTGAAGAATTCGTTGTCGCGGATATCCAGATCGATATTTTTCAACGCCACCGGACCGCTGTCCGGATCGCCGTAGACCTTGCGCACCGAGCGGATCGACACCGCCAGCGTTTGCAGCGAATGCAGGGCATTCATGCGTTACCTCCGATTCCCCCATCGCCTGCGATTGCGCTGCAAGTCAGCGAATCTGTCGGGCCATGGATATTATTTTTCTGGGCAGGATCGAGATTGCGTACGGGGTGAAACCAGCTGTCTTTGTTGTTCTGCTGTGGCTCGATTATCGGCGAGGGGTTGCGCGGGGCGAAACTTCAATTTAAACATGGCAGGTGTTAGTTAATTTAATACCGACAGGTGCCAGAAACATGCCCGACCACCGTTTGCCGCCACTCAATGCAGTGCGAGCGTTCGATGCTGCTGCCCGCCTGGGCAGCTATGTCGAGGCCTCGAAAGCCTTGCACGTGACTCAGCCGGCGATTGGCCGGCATGTGAAGTTGCTGGAGGACTGGCTGGGCATTCAGTTGTTCGAACGCACGTCGCGCGGGGTCAACCTGACGCCGGCCGGTGAGAAATACCACCGCAAGATCGCGGCCGCCCTGCAGTTGATCATCGAGGCCGGCAAGGAAGCGCGCCCCAGAGAAGCCGAACGCTGGCTGCGGATCATGGTGGTGCCGGGTTTTGCCAAGCGCTGGCTGATGCCACGCATCGAGGCCATGCGTCACTTGCGCCCGGGGTTGAAGTTCGCCATCGAACCGAACTCGACCTTCACCGAAGTCGATGGCAAAAGCGCCGATCTCGGCATCGTCTACGGTCTCGACGGGCAGTACGCGGACTCCCGTGAAGCGTTGATCTGCCCCCGTGTGTTTCCGATCTGTACCCCGCAGTACCTGGCAAGCATCGAGCCGCTCGGCGGCCCGGCCGATCTGGTCCGGCACGAGTTGATCCACGTCGATGACGGCGAGTGGTGGAACCTGTGGTTCGCCGCCCATGACCTCGATATTCACCTCAATTCCGACATGCTCTACGTCAACAACGATCACGCGTTATCGGTGGCCGAGAGCGGGCAGGGCATTGCGTTGGCCAATGAGGTGCTGGTCCGCGAAGAGCTCAGGTCCGGCAAACTGGTGCGCGCAGTGGAGGCTCAGGTGAAGCTGGAAAGCTATCGGGTGCTGACGCCGTCCGCCGAGCTGTCGGCGGATGCGGCGTGGTTCATTCAATGGCTCAAGTCTGAACTGGAACAGGACTTTCCCGAAGCCTTGATCAACTGAGCCGGAAGCGTGCGGTGTTGTCACTCAAGGCCTTGCTGCCCTGGCTCAAGGTGTCTGCCGCCAGGTTGACTGCCCGTGCGCCGTCGAGCAGGCGAACCGCCGCCTGATCCACCTGCTGGATATTGCCGCTGACCTCATCGGCGGTGCTGGCCTGTTCTTCGACCGCCGTGGCGATCTGGGCGAGGGTGTCGGTGACGCTTTGCACGGCGCTGGCGATTTCCCCGAGGCGTTCACCGAGTCCGGTGACCGCTTCTGCGTCCGATTGCGCCTGGCCGCACGCAGCCTCCATCAGGCTCACGGCTTCGTTGACCGTGTTGCGCAGACTGTCGACCGTCGCGGCGATCTGCGCCGTGGACGATTGCGTGCGTTGCGACAGGCTGCGCACCTCGTCGGCCACCACGGCAAAACCGCGACCTTGTTCGCCGGCGCGAGCGGCTTCGATGGCGGCGTTGAGCGCCAGCAGATTGGTCTGTTCGGCGACTCCGCGAATGGTATCGACCACCAGTTGAATCTGCTGCCCTTGCTCGCTGACCCGACCGAGCGCTGCTGCGGTTTCGTTCAGACGCTGATTGAGCTGTTGAATGCTCGCCGTGGTCCGTTGACTGTCACGGCTGCTGTCGGTAGCGATGCGTCGGGTCTGCTGGGCGCTGCCGGAAGCCTGTTCGCAACTTTGCGCCACGCCTTGAGACGTCGCCGCCAATTGCGTGGCTGCTGCGGCAATCTGGCTGATCTGCAATTGTTGTGCTTCGACTTCGCTGAGCGCGCCGCTGGAGTGATCGTTGAGGCTGCGCACCGCGTTGCTCAATTGCGAAGTCTCGTGATCGACGCCCAGCAGGCTGGTGCGCAACTGCACCACGGCCACGTTGAGCGCGGTGCTGATCGAGGCCAGTTCATCACGGCCCACGACAGGCACTTGCAGGCTCAGATTACCGTCACGCAGGGCTTCAGCCAGCAGTGTGATGCCGCTGGCGCTGCGGCGGATCGAGGCTTGCAGGCAGACGAACAGATACAGCGCCGCCAGCAACAGAACCCCGAAGACCGCCGCGACAACGATGAACTGACGAATCGCCGATCCGTGGTAGTCATCCAGCCTCTGATCCAGCGTCACCAGTGATTGCTGGCGTAGCGTGGCGAGGTTGCCGAGCAGGGCATCGAGGCTGCGTTCGAATTCTTCAGGCTTGAGATTGATGCTGCCGCCGAACACGCCGTCATCCAGCACTTTCAAACCGGCATCCAGTTGCTTGAGGCTGTCGTGATATTGCCCGGCCCAGCCTTGCAGGGCTGGCGGCAGACGCGACTCCAGCAGATTTGCGGTTTTCACCAGTTGCTCGCGGGCATCGCCGATGCGGCTGCGCAGGTCACGCAGTTGCAGACGGCTTTGCAGGGTGAACTGGCCGGACACCACGGACGCCTGACCGACGGCTGCGAGTCGGCCGACCCGCTCGATCAGATCCGGTGCGTGCTGGGTGGAAATCTGCGTCAGCAGATAGGTTTCCAGCCACGGTGCAAGGATCAGGCGATTGTCCATCGCGATCTGCTCGCGCAAGGCTTGCAGGGCGCTGAGGGCATTGGTGAAGCGGTCGTAACCGTCCGGCCACCAACCGACACCGGAAAGGCTTTTCGAGTCCAGACCATCGAGCGCGGCTTGCAGGGCCTGATAGCGAGCCAGGGTTTCGCCTTCCGCGCCTTCGGCTTGCAGGGCATTGCCCAAGTCCACTGTCGCTTGGGCGACAGCGGGTTGTACGCCATCGAACGCAGCCATCGCGGCAAGGGTCGCGGGCGTCGGCTGGCGGTTGGTTTCCGTGGCGCGCCAGCGGGCGGCGCGGTCGCGTTGGGCGGCGAGCAGGTTGTCGAGTGCATCGAGGGCGAGCAATTGCCGCACACCGGCGCGCTCGCCGGCGATCAGATTGAGTTTGTCGCGATAATCCTGGCCGATCATCAACAGGCTGCCGGCCAAAGGCAGGATAAACAGTAGAAACAACAACTGGAATTTACGCGCGAAGCCAAACCGCCCCAGCAATCCGATCCCCGGTGATAAAAAAGCCTGCATGCCTCATGACTCCTCTGGACACCACGCACCATCGGCGTGCATCGCGGTCGTTGCGACCGGGATTGGTGCCCTGCTAAAAGGCCTCGAAAGTTCACCCTTGCCCGCTCTGTAGGCCGGCTCTGTAGCGAAACTTCCCATTCTCGATGCCCTTTGTAAGGGCGCCGCGTTCAAGCGGATAAGCAAGGCAAGATTCAGACCATGGCGTTGCGCTATCACTTGCGGCGCGACGACTGAATAGTTCGTTAGCTGGCTAAGGGGATGGCGCTGGCGCACCGAAAAATGGCACATTGACGCACCTGCCCGCGTGCACCCATCTGCAGTCCGGAAAATTTCATGGCTATCAGCAACGTTCAGACCGCCGCTGCCTCGGCGTCCGCTCCTCCCCAGAGCAGTCCATTGGTGATGCGCATCATCGGCGCGGTCGCGCTGGCGCATTTGATCAACGACCTGATCCAGTCAGTGCTGCCGTCGATCTATCCGCTGCTCAAGGCCAACTATGGCCTGAGCTTCACCCAGGTCGGCCTGATTACTTTGACGTTCCAGCTGACCGCTTCGCTGTTGCAGCCGTGGGTCGGTTATCACACCGACCGGCATCCGAAACCGTGGCTGCTGCCGGCAGGTTCGGTGTGCACGCTGATCGGCATTGTGATGATGTCGATGGTCGGCAGTTTCCCTCTTATCTTGCTGGCGGCGGCGCTGATCGGTATCGGCTCTTCGACCTTTCATCCTGAAGCTTCTCGTATCGCACGGCTGGCGTCGGGTGGGCGTTTCGGTCTGGCGCAATCGACGTTCCAGGTCGGTGGTAATGCCGGTTCGGCGTTCGGTCCGTTGCTCGCCGCGGCGATCATCATTCCCTTTGGGCAAGGCAATGTGGCGTGGTTCGGGCTGTTCGCGGTGTTTGCGTTGTTTGTGCTCTATCGCATCAGCCGCTGGTACGCCCATCACCTGAACCTTTTCAAGCTCAAGGCTGGCCAGGCCGCCACTCATGGACTGTCGAAGGGCAGGGTGATCAGTGCATTGGTGGTGCTCGGGCTGTTGGTGTTCTCCAAGTACTTCTACATGGCCAGCCTGACCAGTTACTTCACTTTCTACCTGATCGAGAAGTTCGACCTGTCGGTGGCCAGTTCCCAGTTGCATCTGTTCCTGTTCCTCGGTGCGGTGGCGGCGGGCACATTCTTCGGCGGGCCGATTGGTGACAAGATCGGGCGCAAGGCAGTGATCTGGTTCTCGATCCTTGGCGTTGCGCCATTCACGCTGCTGATGCCGCATGTCGACCTGTTCTGGACCAGCGTCCTGAGCGTAGTGATCGGCTTCATCCTCGCTTCGGCATTTTCGGCGATCGTGGTGTACGCGCAGGAACTGGTGCCGGGCAATGTCGGGATGATTGCCGGGGTGTTCTTCGGTCTGATGTTCGGCTTTGGCGGGATTGGCGCGGCGTTGCTCGGGCATCTGGCGGACATTCACGGCATCGAATACGTGTACTTCCTGTGCTCGTTCCTGCCGCTGTTCGGGGTGCTGGCGATCTTCCTGCCAAGAACCAAAAAGGCCTGACGGGCTGAATTTCAGGCATAAAAAAGCCGCGTATCAAACGCGGCTTTTTCTTGGGTGCAGCTTTTACACGTTGAAGCGGAAGTGCATCACGTCGCCGTCCTTGACGATGTAATCCTTGCCTTCCAGGCGCCACTTACCGGCTTCCTTGGTGCCCGCTTCGCCCTTGTACTGGATGAAGTCGTTGTAGGCGATCACTTCAGCGCGGATGAAGCCTTTTTCGAAGTCGGTGTGGATCACGCCAGCGGCTTGTGGTGCGGTGGCACCGACGCGGACGGTCCAGGCGCGGACCTCTTCGACACCGGCGGTGAAATAGGTCTGCAGGTGCAGCATTTCGTAGCCGGCGCGGATGACGCGGTTCAGGCCAGGCTCTTCCAGGCCCAGGGCCTCGAGGAACATGTCTTTCTCTTCGCCGTCGTCCAGCTCGGCGATTTCCGCTTCGATCTTGTTGCAGACCGGAACGACCATGGCGCCTTCTTCTTCGGCGATGGCCTTGACCACGTCCAGGTGCGGGTTGTTCTCGAAACCGTCTTCAGCGACGTTGGCGATGTACATGACCGGCTTGGTGGTCAGCAGGTGAAAGCCCTTGATGATCGCCTTTTCTTCGGCGCTCATGTTCTTCATCAGGCTGCGTGCAGGCTTGCCTTCGGTGAAGTGCGGGATCAATTGCTCCAGCAGGGCTTTCTGGGCCACTGCGTCCTTGTCACCGCCCTTGGCGTTGCGCGCGACTTTCTGCAGTTGCTTCTCGCAGCTGTCGAGGTCGGCGAAGATCAGTTCCAGGTCGATGATTTCGATGTCGCGCTTCGGGTCGACGCTGTTGGAAACGTGGATCACGTTTTCGTCTTCGAAGCAGCGCACAACGTGAGCGATCGCGTCGGTTTCGCGGATGTTGGCCAGAAACTTGTTGCCCAGACCTTCACCTTTCGAAGCGCCGGCTACCAGACCCGCGATGTCGACGAACTCCATGGTGGTCGGCAGGATGCGCTTCGGATTGACGATTTCCGCCAGGGCGTTCAGGCGTGGATCGGGCATCGGCACGATGCCGCTGTTCGGCTCGATGGTGCAGAAGGGGAAGTTCTCGGCCGCGATCCCGGATTTGGTCAGGGCGTTGAACAGGGTGGACTTGCCGACGTTAGGCAGGCCGACGATGCCGCAATTGAATCCCATGGTGTTTCCCCTCGGATTAGAGTCAGGCCTTCTGGCTGTGCAGGTTTTTCATCGCGCGGTTCCATTCACCGGCGAGGATATCCGGCAGCACGCCGAGGGCAAAGTCGATGCTGGCATCGAGTTTTTCCTGTTCGGCGCGAGGCGCACGACCCAGGACGAAATTTGAAACCATACTGGCAACGCCCGGGTGGCCGATGCCAAGCCGCAGGCGGTGGAACGTATTCTGATTGCCCAATTGCGCAATGATGTCGCGCAACCCGTTGTGACCGCCATGACCGCCGCCAACCTTGAGCTTGGCGACGCCCGGAGGCAGATCGAGTTCGTCGTGCGCCACCAGGATTTCTTCAGGCTTGATGCGGAAGAAACCGGCGATTGCCGCCACGGCCTGGCCGCTGCGGTTCATGTAGGTGGTGGGAATCAGCAGACGAACATCCTGACCCTGATGCGAAAAGCGCCCGGTCAGGCCGAAATACTTGCGATCGGCCACGAGATTCACGTTCTGTGCGTGGGCGATGCGCTCAACAAAAAGGGCCCCTGCGTTATGCCGGGTCTGTTCGTATTCAGCGCCTGGATTTCCCAGGCCAACGATCAGTTTGATGGCAGTCACGATAGGGGCCCTTCCTTTGAGTGGTGGATAACATCGCCGCAATCCGTGAAGGCGGCGAAAGTGGACGAAAAATGCTCATTTACCATGGATGTAAACTCCGCGTTCCCGCCCGCTTTCTCGCTACGTTCCAGTCCGCGATGTTACCTGCTCACTCAGGCATGACAGAGTGAATTACTCTGCTGCGCCTTCTTCGGTAGCTTCTGGAGCAACACGTGGAGCGTGGACGTTGGCAACAGCCTTGTCATCGCCGTGTGCCAGAGCAACGAACTCGACACCTTTAGGAGCTTTGAGGTCCGACAGGTGAACGATGGTGCCGATTTCAGCGTCAGCCAGATCGACTTCGATGAACTCAGGCAGATCTTTTGGCAGGCAGGAAACTTCGATCTCGGCAATAACGTGCGAGATTTCGCCGCCTTTCTTCACTGGAGCAGCTTCGTTGATGAAGTGCACAGGAACGATAGCGGTCAGTTTCTGGCCAGCTACAACGCGTACGAAGTCAGCGTGCATCACGTGGCCTTTGGCCGGGTGACGCTGCAGAGCCTTGATGATCACGTTTTGCTTGGTGCCACCAACGTTCAGTTCGATAACGTGGCTGTAGGCAGCTTCGTTTTCGAGCAGTTTGGCAACTTCTTTGGCCAGCATGCTGATGGATTCAGGGGCTTTGTCGCCACCGTAAACAACAGCTGGAACCAGGTTGGCGAGACGACGCAGGCGGCGGCTCGCACCTTTCCCCAGGTCGGAACGCAGTTCAGCATTCAAAGTAAAATCGTTCATTTTGTATCTCCAAAATAGCCATGACCGAGTGGCGTTTGCGACCAGCGCCGAACACGGTATGGGCAAAAAAGCCCCGCCCCGGCAGGAATGCCGGGGCGGGGCGCTTTTCGTCAACGAGACATTTCGAGAAGGGCAGGGCCCTTAACGGAACATCGCGCTGATCGATTCTTCATTGCTGATGCGGCGAACCGCTTCGGCAACAACCGGTGCGATATCCAGTTGACGGATACGTGCACAGGCTTGTGCTGCAGCGGACAGCGGGATGGTGTTAGTGACCACCAGCTCGTCCAGCACGGAATTTTCGATGTTCTCGATGGCCCGACCCGACAGCACAGGGTGTGTGCAGTAGGCAAAGACCTTGGCTGCGCCATGCTCTTTCAGGGCCTTGGCCGCATGGCACAGAGTGCCGGCGGTATCGACCATGTCATCGACCAGGATGCAGGTACGCCCTTCGACATCACCGATGATATGCATCACTTCAGAGTGATTGGCTTTCTCACGGCGTTTGTCGATGATCCCGAGATCCACGCCCAGGGATTTGGCAACGGCACGTGCACGCACGACGCCACCAATGTCCGGGGACACGATCATCAGGTTCTCGAAGCGCTGATCTTCGATGTCATCCACCAGAACCGGGGAGCCGTAGATGTTATCTACCGGAATATCGAAGAAACCCTGAATCTGGTCAGCATGCAGATCAACCGTGAGAACACGGTCGATGCCGACTACGGTGAGCATGTCAGCAACGACTTTCGCGCTGATAGCCACACGTGCGGAACGCGGACGGCGATCCTGACGGGCATAGCCAAAATAAGGAATAACAGCAGTGATACGAGTAGCCGAGGAGCGGCGGAAGGCATCAGCCATCACTACCAGTTCCATCAGGTTGTCGTTGGTCGGAGCGCAAGTCGGCTGAATAATGAAGACGTCTTTACCGCGAACGTTTTCATTGATCTCGGCTGTAATTTCGCCGTCGGAGAATTTACCGACAGAGATGTCACCGAGAGGGATATGCAGCTGACGTACTACACGCCGAGCCAGATCGGGGTTAGCGTTCCCCGTAAAGACCATCATCTTGGACACGCGCAGTACCTGAAGGCTGAGGGTATACCTGGATGAGTATAGGAAAATGGCAGGGGCGGCTGGATTCGAACCAACGCATGGCAGGATCAAAACCTGCTGCCTTACCGCTTGGCGACGCCCCTGTATCTGTTGCTTGCAAGTGCCGGGCACTTGGTTCTTTTAGAGCAGACTTTGCAGCTTGCGATGCAACATCGAAACGTTGCTTCCTTTTGCTACAAACCCTGTAAGGGTCTCTGTCAGAAGGGCCGAGACTTTATCAGCTTCAGCTTTGCTTGGGAAGCCCCCAAACACACAACTTCCAGTTCCGGTGAGTTTTGCTTCAGTAAAATTACCTAGCAAATTCAATGCGTTACGTACTTCTGGATAACGCCTTGCGACCACCGGCAAACAGTCATTTCGACTGTTTCCCTCGGGAACGGGGCGCACTTTAATGGGCGGCGTGTTACGTGTCAACAATGGATCTGAAAAAATTTCTGCCGTACTAACAGAGACTTGCGGAACGAGTACGACGTACCACGGTTCGGCAGGCTCGACCGGGGTCAGTTTCTCGCCAACACCTTCGGCAAAAGCCGCATGGCCACGCACGAACACCGGCACGTCGGCGCCCAGCGTCAGGCCCAGTGCAGCCAGGCGATCTTCATCCCAGCCCAATTGCCACAAATGATTGAGCCCGAGCAGGGTGGTGGCCGCGTTCGAGCTGCCGCCACCGATGCCGCCGCCCATCGGCAGGATCTTGTCGATCCAGATATCGATGCCGAGCGAGCAGCCGGATTGCTCCTGAAGTTTTTTCGCCGCGCGCACGATCAGGTTGCTGTCGTGGGGAACACCCTCGAATTCGGTGTGCAGGCGAATCACGCCATCGTCACGCACGGCGAAGGTGATTTCGTCGCCGTAGTCGAGAAATTGAAAAAGCGTCTGCAACTCGTGATAACCGTCTTCACGGCGACCGAGGATGTGCAGCATCAGGTTGAGTTTGGCTGGCGATGGCAAAGTGAGGCGTGGAGCGGTCATGCGTTATTGCCCCAACTTGCGCGGTTGCCAGGTCTTGATGACCAGCGTCACATCCAGATCGGCGCCGTGCAGCTTGATCCGCTCGGGCAGCCAGTAACCGTTCTGTTCGGCATAGCTGAGGTATTCGACCTGCCAGCCATCCTGATCCAGATTGGCCAGACGACTGTTGCCGTCCAGGGTCAGGCGGCTTTTGCTGTCCGGTGCCGGGAGGCCGCGAACCCACCAGGCCAGATGCGAGACCGGCAGTTTCCAGCCCAGTTGTTCCTCGACCAGCGCTTCCGGCGTCGGCGCTTCATAACGGCCCTGATTCGCCACTTCCAGCGACACCGCGCCCGGACGGCCGGTCAAGCGCGCCGCGCCACGACCCAGCGGGCCGGACAGACGGATGTCGTAGTAATCCTGACGTTGCAGCCAGAACAGCGTGCCGCTGCCCGAATCTTTCGGGGCGCGGATGCCGATCTTGCCGTCGATCTGCCAGCCATCAAGGCCGGTCAATTGCTGTTTGTGCTCGCGCCATTGGCCAGGATTGCCGTGGCCTTCGACCGATTCACGGGCGCCGAAGCCCGCGCAACCGGCGAGCAGGGCGATGAAGCTGAAAACTATGACGTGGCGCAAAAACATGAGTTAAAGAGTCTCGGATCCGGTCAGGCGCTTGATGGTGCTGCGCAGGATGGTGCTGTCAGGCTGGTCCTTGAGGAACTTGCCCCAGATTTGTTTCGCTTCGCGCTGCTTGCCCTTGGTCCACAGCACTTCGCCCAGGTGCGCGGCGACTTCGTGATCGGGGAAGCGCTCGAGGGCCTGACGCAGGTATTTCTCGGCGTCTTCCAGATTGCCCATGCGGAAGTTCACCCAGCCGAGGCTGTCGAGCACCGCCGGGTCTTCCGGGTTGATCTGGTGGGCCTGCTCGATCAGCGCCTTGGCTTCAGCGTAGCGGGTGGTGCGGTCGGACAGGGTGTAGCCGAGGGCGTTGAGGGCCATGGCGTTGTCCGGATCTCGCTTGATGATCAGGCGCAGGTCTTTTTCCATCTGCGCCAGGTCATTGCGTTTTTCCGCCTGCATCGCGCGGGTGTAAAGCAGATTCAGATCGTCCGGGTACTGCTGCAACGCTTGTTGCAGGACTTTCCAGGCCTTGTCGCCCTGATTGTTGGCGGACAGGGTTTCGGCTTCGATCAGATACAGCTGGATTGCGTAATCCGGCTGCTCGTCACGCTCGGCGGCCAGTTTGCTCTGGGCTTCGGCGGTCTTGCCGTTGTTCATCAGAATATCGGCCTGACGCAATTGCGCCGGCAGATAGTCGTTGCCGGGGCCAACCTGGGCGTACTCGATGAGCGCGCCTTGCGGGTCGTTGCGTTCTTCGGCGATGCGCCCCAGGTTCAGGTGCGCCGAATCGACATGACTTTCCCGGGCGATCAGGTCTTCCAGATAACCCTTGGCCTCGTCCCAGGCCTTGGCTTCCAGGCAGACCAGCGCCAGCGAGTAACGCAGTTCGTCGTCTTCCGGGTATTGCTGAACCAGGGTGGAGAACTCGACCTTGGCGTCGTCCATCCGGTCCTGCTCCACCAGCATCCGTGCGTAGGTCAGGCGCAGGCGTTTGTCGTCCGGATACTTCTTGATGCTCTTTTGCAGCAGTGGCAGCGCTTCGTCGCCGCGGTTGAGCCCTTGCAGCAGGCGTGCGCGCAGCAGGATCGGGGCGATCTCGCCGTCTTCCGGCGGATTGTCTTCGAGCAGGGTCAGCGCGCCTTGGGTGTCGCCGTCCTGCTGCATCAGCAGGGCCTTGCCGAAAATCAGCTGATTGTTGTTCGGGTGACGCTGCAACAGGCGGTCGAAACTTTTCATCAGGCCGTTGCGGGTTTCCTGATCGGTGTCGGCAGCCGACAGCGCGAGGAAGTCGAAATGGGTGTCGCCCTTGCCCTGCAGGACTTTCTCCATATAGACCATCGAGTCGTCATAGCGCCCGGCGCGGGCCAGTTGCACGGCGGCTGCGCGTTGCGCTTCGAGGTCGTCCGGGGCGTTTTTCGCCCAGATCAGCGCCGTATCGAGGGCCGGCTGGTCGGCGCCCAGGTACTCGGCGATGCGGAACGCGCGCTCGGAAACGCCTGGATCCTGGGTGTTGATGGCCTGGGTCACGTAGTTGTCCAGGGCAATGTCGAAACGATTGCGCTGGCCGGCGAGTTCGGCAGTCAGCAGGCTGAACACCGTTTCCTGGCTGAACGAGCTGTAAACCTTGGGCTTTTCAGGAGCCGGCGTGGTGTCTTCGACCGGTGAGGCACCGTCCTGCGAAACGGGGGCCAAGGCCTGGCAGCCGCTGAGGAAGACAAAAGCGAGGAGCAACGCGGAAGATCTATTCATATAGGAAGAGGACGACTAACCTGCGGTCGGATCATCATGACACAAGCCTTCGGCCAAACATAACCGAGTCTCGATTGTGGCCATTACAGGGGCCGACAATTGGGACAATAGTCAGCGGTAGTTGTTCTGAATCTGACGAAGTAGGACAATTGCCGGCTTCACGTCACCATCAGCGACCTTGAATGGCCTTCCTTGCACTCGGTATCAACCACAAGACTGCTTCAGTAGACGTCCGCGAGCGCGTGGCCTTTACCCCTGAGCAGCTGGTGGAGGCCTTGCAGCAGCTCTGCCGACTCACCGACAGCCGCGAAGCTGCGATCCTCTCCACCTGCAATCGCAGCGAGCTGTATATAGAACAGGATCAGCTTTCGGCCGATATCGTGCTGCGCTGGCTGGCCGACTATCACCATTTAAGCCTCGATGAGCTGCGCGCGAGTGCTTATGTGCACGAAGATGATGCGGCAGTTCGTCACATGATGCGCGTCGCCTCCGGGCTCGACTCGCTGGTGCTGGGCGAACCGCAGATTCTCGGCCAGATGAAATCGGCCTACGCCGTGGCCCGCGAGGCCGGCACCATCGGGCCGCTGCTCGGGCGTCTGTTCCAGGCGACCTTCAATGCCGCCAAGCAAGTGCGTACCGACACCGCCATCGGCGAAAACCCGGTGTCCGTGGCGTTCGCCGCGGTCAGCCTGGCCAAACAGATTTTCAGCGACCTGCAGCGCAGCCAGGCCCTGCTGATCGGCGCCGGCGAGACCATCACCCTGGTCGCCCGCCATCTGCATGACCTCGGGGTCAAGCGCATCGTGGTCGCCAACCGGACGCTGGAACGCGCCAGCCTGCTGGCCGAGCAGTTCGGTGCCCACGCGGTGTTGCTCTCGGACATCCCGGCCGAACTGGTGCGCAGCGACATCGTGATCAGTTCTACCGCCAGTCAGTTGCCGATCCTCGGTAAAGGCGCTGTGGAAAGCGCGCTGAAGCTGCGCAAGCACAAGCCGATCTTCATGGTCGACATCGCCGTTCCCCGTGACATCGAGCCAGAAGTCGGCGAGCTCGACGACGTTTACCTCTATAGCGTCGACGATCTGCACGAAGTGGTCGCCGAAAACCTCAAGAGCCGTCAGGGTGCAGCCCAGGCCGCCGAGGAGATGGTCTCGGTCGGTGCCGACGACTTCATGGTGCGTCTGCGCGAGCTGGCAGCGGTCGATGTGCTCAAGGCCTATCGTCAACAGAGCGAACGCCTGCGCGACGAGGAGCTGCAAAAGGCCCTGCGCCTGCTGGCCAACGGCGGCAACGCTGAAGACGTGCTCGGGCAATTGGCCCGTGGCCTGACCAACAAACTCCTGCACGCCCCGAGCGTACAGTTGAAAAAGCTTTCTGCCGAAGGCCGCCTCGATGCGCTGGCCATGGCTCAGGAACTCTTTGCCCTCGAGGGCTCACCGGATAGCTTTTCGGATAAAAAACCGCAATGAAAGCGTCACTGCTCAATAAGCTGGACATCCTCCAGGACCGTTTCGAGGAACTGACCGCGCTGCTCGGCGACGCCGAAGTCATTTCCGACCAGGCCAAATTCCGCGCCTATTCCAAGGAATACGCCGAAGTCGAGCCGGTGGTCGAAGCCTATAAAAAGCTGCTCAGCGTACAAAGCGATCTTGAAGGCGCGCAGGCGCTGCTCAAGGACAGCGACCCGGACATGCGTGAAATGGCCGTGGAAGAAGTCCGCGAAGCCAAGGAACTGTTGATTACGCTGGAATCCGACCTGCAACGCATGCTGCTGCCCAAGGATCCCAACGACGGGCGCAACGTGTTCCTCGAAATCCGCGCCGGCACCGGTGGCGACGAGGCGGCGATCTTCTCCGGCGACCTGTTCCGCATGTACTCGCGTTACGCCGAACGACGTGGCTGGCGCGTGGAAATTCTCTCGGAAAACGAAGGCGAACATGGCGGCTATAAAGAAGTCATTGCCCGGGTCGAGGGCGACAACGTCTACGGCAAGCTGAAGTTCGAGTCCGGCGCTCACCGCGTACAGCGCGTGCCGGCCACCGAATCCCAGGGCCGGATCCACACCTCGGCCTGCACCGTGGCGGTGCTGCCTGAGCCGGACGAGCAGGAAGCGATCGAGATCAACCCGGCGGACTTGCGCGTCGACACTTACCGTTCCTCCGGGGCCGGTGGTCAGCACGTCAACAAGACCGACTCGGCGATCCGCATCACTCACTTGCCGACCGGCATTGTGGTCGAGTGCCAGGAAGAACGTTCCCAGCACAAGAACCGTGCCCGGGCGATGGCCTGGCTGTCGGCCAAGCTCAACGACCAGCAGACCGCCGCGGCGGCCAACGCCATCGCCAGCGAACGTAAATTGCTGGTGGGTTCCGGTGACCGCTCCGAGCGTATCCGCACCTACAACTTTGCCCAGGGCCGGGTGACCGACCATCGCGTCAACCTGACCCTGTATTCCCTCGACGAAATCCTCGCCGGTGGCGTCGAAGCAGTGATCGAGCCGTTGCTGGCCGAATACCAGGCCGACCAGCTCGCAGCGATAGGTGAGTAAATGACCATCATCGCCAGCCTGTTGCGCGCCGCCGAACTGCCGGATTCGCCCACCGCGCGTCTGGACGCCGAACTGCTTCTGGCCGCCGCGCTGGGCAAGTCGCGCAGTTTTCTTCACACCTGGCCCGAGCGCATCGTGCCCAGCGAAGCCGCACTGGTCTTCGCCGAGTACCTGCAACGTCGTCGCAGTGGTGAGCCGGTGGCTTACATTCTGGGCCAGCAGGGTTTCTGGAAGCTCGATCTGGAAGTCGCACCGCACACGCTGATCCCGCGCCCGGACACCGAACTGCTGGTGGAAGCCGCGCTGGAACTGCTGCCGGCAACCCCCGCCAAAGTTCTCGACCTCGGCACGGGCAGCGGGGCGATTGCCCTGGCCCTGGCCAGCGAGCGCCCGGCGTGGCAGGTCACCGCCGTGGATCGGGTGCTGGAAGCCGTGGCCCTGGCCGAGCGCAATCGCCAGCGCCTGCACCTGAACAACGCGACGGTGCTGAGCAGTCACTGGTTCAGTGCCCTCGAAGGCAAGCGTTTCGAGTTGATCATCAGCAATCCGCCGTACATCCGCGCCGCCGATCCGCATCTGGTGGAAGGCGACGTGCGTTTCGAACCGGAAAGCGCCTTGGTGGCCGGCGTCGACGGGCTCGACGATCTGCGTCTGATCATCGCCCAGGCGCCAGCCCATCTGGAGGCCGGTGGCTGGCTGATGCTCGAACACGGCTATGATCAAGCCGAAGCCGTGCGCGATCTGCTGCTGACCCAAGGTTTCGAAGAAGTCCACAGCCGCTCCGATCTGGGCGGCCATCAACGGATCAGCCTGGGGCGTCTGCCGTGCTGAATGATCAGGAATTGTTGCGCTACAGTCGGCAGATCCTGCTGCAACACATCGACATCGATGGCCAGTTGAAGCTCAAGGACAGTCGGGTGTTGATTGTCGGCCTCGGTGGTCTCGGTGCGCCGGTTGCCTTGTATCTGGCGGCGGCGGGTGTCGGTGAGTTGCACCTGGCGGATTTCGACACGGTCGATCTGACCAATCTGCAACGCCAGATCATCCACGACACCGACAGCGTCGGTATGACCAAGGTCGACTCGGCGCTCAAGCGCCTCAGCGCGATCAATCCCGAAATCAAACTGGTGCCCCATCGCCAGGCGCTGGACGAGGATTGCCTCGCCGCAGCCGTGGCGGCGGTGGACCTGGTGCTCGACTGCTCGGACAACTTCTCCACCCGCGAAGCGGTCAATGCCGCCTGCGTGGCCGCGCGCAGGCCTTTGGTCAGCGGCGCGGCGATTCGCCTCGAAGGACAGCTTTCGGTGTTCGACCCACTTCGCGCCGATAGCCCGTGCTACCACTGCCTGTACGGTCACGGCAGCGAAGCCGAACTGACTTGCAGCGAAGCCGGCGTGGTCGGGCCGCTGGTGGGTATGGTCGGCAGCCTGCAGGCGCTGGAAGCCTTGAAGTTGCTGGCGGGGTTCGGCGAGCCGCTGGTGGGCCGTCTGCTGTTGATCGATGCATTGGGCTCGCGTTTCCGTGAACTGCGGGTCAAGCGCGATCCCGGTTGCAGCGTCTGTGGTTCGCAGCATGCGTGAAGCGCCGATCGCCGTATTCGATTCCGGCGTCGGTGGTGTATCGGTGCTGGCGGAAATCCAGCACCTGCTGCCGAATGAATCGCTGCTGTACCTCGGCGACTGCGGCCATATTCCTTATGGCGAAAAAACCCCTGAATTCATCCGCCAGCGTTGCAGCGTGATGGCCGGTTTTTTCCGGGAGCAGGGCGCCAAGGCGCTGGTGATCGCCTGCAACACTGCGACCGTGGCCGGCGTGGCCGATCTGCGCCGGGATTTTCCCGAGTGGCCGATTGTCGGCATGGAGCCGGCGGTCAAACCGGCCGCTGCTGCCACTCGCAGCGGGGTGGTGGGCGTACTCGCCACCACGGGCACCTTGCAGAGTGCGAAATTTGCGGCGCTGCTCGACCGCTTCGCCACGGATGTGCGGGTCATCACTCAACCGTGCCCCGGACTGGTGGAGCTGATTGAAAGCGGCGATCTGCACAGTCCCCAGTTGCGAGCCTTGCTCAAGCACTACGTCGATCCACTTCTCGCCAACGGATGCGACACGATCATCCTGGGCTGCACCCACTATCCGTTTCTCAAACCGATGCTCAAGTCGATGATCCCCGAGAGCATCAGCCTGATCGATACGGGCGCGGCGGTAGCGCGGCAATTGCAACGGTTGCTGGCCGAGCGTGACCTGCTCGCCGAAGGGCCGAACCGGCCGGTCAGATTTTGGACCAGCGCCGACCCCGCGTCTTTGCGCAACACGCTGGTGCTGTTGGGGCAGGTCGCCGGCGACGTCGAAAAATTCACCTTGTAAAAAAAATGTGAAATATCTAAAAAGTCAGCTGAACTTCTGACCAAGCGCAGATTTCTATAGCGCAGAGTGACCTAGAAAACCAAACGATCGTTCCGAAAAGGAAGTTTCAACGTGAAGCGACTATTCTGCTTGGCCGCGATTGCGGCTGCACTGATGGGGCAAAGTTTTACCGCACAAGCTGCTGGCGTCGAGTTTGCAGTGGGCGGTACCAGCGATTCGACGATGACTTATCGCCTGGGTATGAATTTCGATTGGGACAAAAGCTGGCTGCAAAGCGACGTCGGTCGTCTGACCGGTTACTGGAGTGGCGCCTACACCTACTGGGAAGGTGACAAGACCTCCAGCAACAACAGCCTTTCGTTCTCGCCGGTATTTGTGTACGAGTTCGCCGGTCAATCGGTCAAGCCGTATGTCGAGGCGGGGATCGGCGTGGCGCTGTTTTCCAACACCGAGTACGAAGACAACAAGCTCGGCGGTTCCTTCCAGTTCGAGGACCGTATCGGTTTCGGCCTGCGCTTCAATGGCGGGCATGAGGTGGGGATCCGTGCGACGCACTATTCCAACGCCGGTCTGAGCAGCGACAACGACGGGGTTGAAAGCTACGCGCTGCATTACACGATGCCGCTGTAAACCTCGAGAGTTAAGCCCAGGAAAAAAGGAGCGCTCAGCGCTCCTTTTTTTTGTAATCAGCGATACGCCGTGGCAATACCCTGGCGTTCATCGATGCATTCCGGCGCGCCCATTTCAAACTCGCGGCAGATCAGCGGGCGCTTCTCGTAGATCGTGCACATCATCGTGTCGCGATCCAGCGCCGCGCACCAACCGTCGTCCAGACGCAGCATCACTTCACCACCCCAATCGTCGGTATCGATAAAACGCTCGGGTACGCCGGTGTCGGTGATCAGCATCACTTCGAGCTGACAACAGCAGGCTGCACAGGTCGAGCAGGTGACCTCGGGCTCGGCGATTTGCCGATGGGGAATGGTTTTCATGGCGCCAGTGTACGGCAGTGACCGATGACCGTGTGAAAGGCCTGACAGGCGTTCAGCGCGCCAGCCGCCGGGACAATTGGTGCAGCAGCGGAAACAGCAACGCCCACAGCAGCGCGATGCCAATCAGGCTGGGGAGTTCACCGAAAGGAAATTGCACGCCGGCCAGTCGTCCGCCGGCGCCATAGGACAGCGCGCCCCCTGCCGCGCCAAGCAGACTGGCCAGCCACCACGGCCGTGCGCTCCATTGCAGGCAATGACGCAAGGTCGTGGCAAACAACGCCCACAGCAACATCAGCCACAGCGGAATCAGTGGCGACATATCCTTGAACTCGAAAACCCCGAGGCCGCGCAGCGCGCTGTCCACCGCCGTGCCGATAATCACCACGCTGAGGATCAACCGGCCTTCATCCGCCCAACTGCTGATCCAGCGCAGATGAACCACCAGTACCATCAGCGCCAGTAGCAACCACAAACTGTTACCGCCGAGCACGCAGGCCAGCCAGCCGATCTGGAACAGGGCTGCGTTGGCCAACCGCTCAAGCATCGAACCGGCCCAGCAAAGGCGCGGTCATGGCCGCCGGTTTGGCCAGCACCAGTTGCGCGGTGCCGATGGTGCGTTCGAGGAATCCGCCCTCGCAATAACACAGGTAGAACTCCCACAGCCTGAGGAAGTAATCGTCATAGCCCAGCTCGGTCAGACGCCCGTGAGCATGCCGAAAATTCTCGTGCCACAGACGCAGGGTGCGGGCGTAGTGCAGGCCGAAATCTTCCATGTGCAACAGATTCATGTCGGTGTCGCGGCTGACGATCTCGAGCATTTTCTGCACGCAGGGCAGGGCGCCGCCGGGAAAAATGTAACGCTGGATGAAGTCCACGCTACGGCGCGCCTGCTCGTAGCGCTGTTCGCGGATAGTGATCGCTTGCAGCAGCATCAGGCCGTTGCTCTTGAGCAGGTGTGCGCACTGTTTGAAGTAAGTCGGCAGGAAGCGGTGGCCGACCGCTTCGATCATCTCGATCGACACCAGTTTGTCGTACTGGCCGGTAAGGTCCCGGTAGTCCTTGAGCAACAGCGTCACCTGATCCTGCAAGCCGAGGCGTTCGATACGGGCGGCGGTGAAGGCGAACTGCTCCTTCGACAGTGTGGTGGTGGTGACTTTGCAGCCGTAACGCTGCGCCGCGTACAGCGCCATG
The DNA here is from genome assembly GCF_002113215.1 of Pseudomonas sp. B15(2017). Classification (NCBI taxonomy): domain Bacteria; kingdom Pseudomonadati; phylum Pseudomonadota; class Gammaproteobacteria; order Pseudomonadales; family Pseudomonadaceae; genus Pseudomonas; species Pseudomonas sp. B15(2017). Next base: position 556,845 of record NZ_NEJZ01000001.1, on the reverse strand, counting down.
CTGCCCCAGCCGGTGCCGATTTCCAGCAGATGGTCGTCGGGCTTGAGCGCAAGCTTCTGGCAGATCCGCTCCAGTTTGTTCAGTTGCGCCTGCTCCAGGCTGTCGTCCGGGCGGAGAAACTGCGCGGCCGAGTACATCATGGTCGGGTCGAGAAACTGCTCGAACAGGTCATTGCCGAGGTCGTAATGAGCGGCGATGTTTTTCTGCGAGCCCTTGCGCGTATTGCGATTGAGCCAGTGCAGCCCGCGCACCAGCGGGCGACTGAGCCGGGCCAGGCCACCTTCCATTGCGTCGAGCACTTCAAGGTTGCTGACGAAGACCCGCACCACTGCCGTCAGATCCGGCGAGCGCCAGTAACCATGAATAAAGGCCTCGCCGGCACCAATCGAACCATTGCTCGCGACCAGGCCCCAGGCGGCGGGATCCAGCACCTGAATTTCCCCCACCAGCGCGCTGCCCGGCGTACCGAAGACGTGACGTTCGCCGTCCTCGATGACGATCAGTTGGCCCTGTTTGAGCTGCTCCAACTGGCGCAGTACTCCCCGGCGCAGCAGCGAACTGCTCAAACCGTGGGGGCTGAACAGGCTGGCTTTGGCCGAGACGCTAGTGGATTTCATGGTGGCGTTCCTTGGTCGGTACGGTGGCGGTTCGAAAATGGTCGTCGGCGCGCTGGTGGTCATACACCGGGGTGCGCTTGAGCAGCAGGCGCAATGCTTGCCAATAGATCGCCAGCGCGGTCTTGGCGGTCATCCAGGGAAAGCGCCACAAGTGCCGGTGCAGGTGGCGCCGATCAAGGGGTTCGCGTCGCAGGTCGAGGGTGGCGTCGAACAGTTTTCGCTCGCCTTGCCAGTCGGCCATGTGCACGCCCAGAGTCTGCGCGGCTGGGCTGAAACGCATGCGGTATTCCAGATCCGGCGGCAGGAACGGTGACACGTGAAATGCCTTGGTCACCGCAAAGTGCTGGTGAAAGTCATGCAGATCGGTCGGCGCCCGAGCCGGCAGCACGTAGTGATAACGCTCGCGCCACGGCGTGTTGGTGACTTCGCAGAGAATCGCAGCCAATTGGCCGTCGGCTTCGTGGCAATAGAAAAAACTCACCGGGTTGAACGACAGGCCCCAGCTGCGCGGCTGGGTCAGCAGGCAGATCGAACCTTGCGGCGCGTGGCCCAGGGCTTCGCCAACCAAGCGGCGCACCGCATCGCTCAGGCGTACACCCCGGCCGGTGAAGGTTTTCAGGTAGTCGGTTTCGCGAAATGAGAACGGCGCAAAGCGGCTGGCACCCGCCAGTCGCGACAGGCCCAGCACCGCCTCCTGTTCAGCCAGATCGAGGTACAGCATGCCGATCCGGTAACGGAATTCATGACGGCGTGGAGCAAATCGCCGATGGGCGATCCAGCCACTGTAGAGCGCGCTGTTCACAGGCTTTCTCCGAAAGCGGCGGCGACGCGCAAGGCGCTGACCACGCCATCTTCATGGAAACCGTTGGCCCAATAGGCGCCGCAATAATGCGTGTGCTGCGCGCCGTCGATTTCGGCCCAGCGTTGTTGCGCCGCCACTGCTGCAAGGCTGAATTGCGGGTGGGCGTAGGTGAAGCGCGCGAGCACCTTGGACGGGCTGATGCCGGCGCTCTGGTTGAGGCTGACGCAGAACGTGGTGTCGCTCTGGATGCCCTGCAGAATGTTCATGTCGTAGGTCACGGCAGCCCGGGTATGGCCAGCACCGCCGAGGCGATAGTTCCAACTGGCCCAGGCCCGTTTGCGTGTGGGCAGCAGACGGGTGTCGGTGTGCAGCACCACTTCATTGTCGGCATAGGGCAGGGCACGGAGGATTGCCCGTTCTTTATCGTCAGGATTTCCCAGCAGTCGCAACGCCTGATCGCTGTGGCAGGCCAGCACCACTTTGTCGAAACGTTCGATGCCGGCGGGGCTGTGGATAACCACGCCGTGCGCATCGCGATCGATCCGGCCTACCGCGCAGTTCAGGCGGATGCGCTCCTTGAACGACGCGGTCAGCGGCGCGATGTAGGCACTGGACCCGCCCTCGATCACCTGCCACTGCGGCCGGTTGCTGATCGACAGCAACCCGTGATTCTCGAAAAAGCGCACGAAGAACTGCAACGGAAAATTGAGCATCTCGGCCATCGGCATCGACCAGATCGCCGCCCCCATCGGCACGATGTAATGCAGGATGAAGCGCTCGCCGTAACCGCCAGCCTTGAAGTAGTCGTCGAGGGTGGTGTCGGCGGCGATTCGCTGCTCGGCAAGGTCGCGTCGGGCCTCTTTATTGAACCGCAGGATGTCACGCAACATGCCCCAGAATCCGGGCGACAACAGATTGCTGCGCTGGGCGAACAGGCTGTTCAGGTTATTGCCGTTGTATTCCAGGCCGGTGTCGGGATCGTTCACCGAAAAACTCATTTCGGTAGGCTTGAACGCCACGCCCAACTGGCCGAGCAAACGAATGAAGTTGGGATACGTCCAGTCGTTGAACACGATGAAGCCGGTGTCCACTGCGTAGTCGCGTCCGTCCACGGTCACCGGCACCGTGTGCGTATGACCACCGACCCGGGCGTCGGCTTCGAACACGGTGATCTCATGTCGACGAGCGAGCAGATACGCGCAGGTCAAACCGGCGATGCCGCTACCGACGATGGCGATTTTCATGTTGCATCCCTGAGCGGCGGGTTGCTGCGCACCATGCGTTTGCCAATCGCCAGTTGTACGCGCGCGGGCATTTTCGACAAGGGCCACAGGGCGGCGATGAACAGCGCCGGGAAAGCGATCTCCAGCGGGCGATCCTTCAGTTTGGCGAAGATATGCCGCGCGGCTTTTTCCACAGGCCAGCTGAGCGGCATCGGAAAATCATTCTTGGCGGTCAGCGGTGTGTCGACGAAACCAGGGCTGATTACCGTGACGTCAATGCCTTCGTCGGCGAGGTCGATACGCAGGGATTCGAACAGATAACGCAGCCCGGCCTTCGATGCGCCATAGGCTTCGGCGCGGGGCAGCGGCACATAAGTCACCGAGCTGGCCATCCCCACCAGATGCGGCGCCGTACCTTTGCGCAGCAAGGGCAGGGCGGCTTCGATGCAATAGCTGCTGGCGAGCAGGTTGGTGCGCACCACGTGTTCGATGATCGTGGCGTCGAACTGGCGGGCGTCGACGTATTCGCAAGTGCCTGCGTTGAGGATGACCGAGTCCAGCGCCCCCCAGTCGTGTGCGATCTGTTCGCCGATCTCGCGCACGGTCTGGCTGTTGGTCAGGTCGCCGGGTACCACCAGCACCTGTCCCGGATAACGTTGCGACAACACCTTGAGCGGCGCGACCTGGCGGGAACTGACCGCCAGATGTGCGCCGGTCTTGAGGATTTCTTCTGCCAATGCTGCACCAATGCCACTGCTGGCGCCGGTCAGCCAATAACGCCGTGGAGCTGTACGACTCATCCCAATCTCCTTTTCAGCCAAGCGATCACTCGGCCCAATACAGGTAAATGTTCATAAAGCAGCGCTCCGGCATCGAAGTAATCCCGGTGGCGGTAAACCTTGTCGCTCCAGAGCAAATGTGAGCAGCCGGCGACGCGGATCAGCTGCCCGCCGCTCAGACGCGGGTGGCGGTAGCTCATGACCCAACGCAAATAACCTTCGCCGTCGCCGATCTGGTCGAAGCCGTGGAAATCGAAGCGCAGTTCGTTGACGTTGGCGTACAACTCGCTGAAATAACCGCGCAAGTTCGTCAGCCCCTGCACTTCATGCAGTGGATCGGTGAAATGAATGTCTTCGCTGTACAGTTCATTCAGGTTTCGCAGGTTGTCTTTGTTCAACTGTGCGAACCGCTGGGCAAAACCGCGCAGAAAATCACTCATCGCTCTCTCCTTGAGACGATCGCGACGGCAGGTTCTTGAAGGCTGCCAGCGCCCGTTCCCGTGATGCACCCAGATTGACGATCGGCGCCGGATAGTCCGCCACGCCGAATAGCCCGCCGGCACTGGCCGGGTCGTGGACTTCTTTCTTGTTCAGCCTGGCCAGCTCCGGCAGCCAGTGCTTGATGAACAAGCCCTCGCTGTCGAATTTTTCCGACTGGCTGACCGGGTTGAAGATGCGGAAGTACGGCGCCGAATCGGTACCGGTCGAAGCACTCCACTGCCAGCCGCCGTTGTTGGCGGCCAGGTCGCCGTCGATCAGGTGGCGCATGAAGAAACGCTCGCCCTCGCGCCAGTCGATCAACAGGTTCTTGGTCAGAAACATTGCCACCACCATCCGCAGGCGGTTGTGCATCCAGCCGGTTTCCAGCAGTTGGCGCATGGCCGCGTCGATGATCGGCAAGCCGGTGCGGGCCTCTTGCCAGGCGGCCAGGTCCTCGGGGGCGTCGCGCCAGGCCAGGGCTTCGGTTTCCGGGCGGAATGCGCGATGCCGTGAAACCCGCGGATATCCGACGAGGATGTGTTTGTAGAACTCGCGCCACAGCAGTTCGTTGATCCAGGTGACAGCCCCGACCTTGCCGCTTTCGAATTCGCCCTGATTGCTTTGCAGGGCGGCGTGCAGGCATTGGCGTGGCGAAATCACGCCAGCGGCCAGATAGGCCGAAAGCTGGCTGGTGCCGGGTTTGGCCGGAAAGTCGCGCTCGCTCTTGTAGTAATCGATCTGCGCATCGGCGAACGTGTCGAGGCGCCGCCGGGCCTCGGCTTCACCGGCGGGCCACAGGGCGCGCAGGGATTCGTCGGGTGTCGGGAATCCTTCGATGGCTTGCGGAACGGGGTCGCTGGCGATGTTCAGCGCCAATTGTTTGCCCGGCGCTTGTTTGAGCGAAGGCATCGAGCGGTGCAGGCGTTCGTAGCAAACCTTGCGGAACTGGCTGAACACCTGAAAGTAGGTACCGGTCTTGGTCAGAACGCTGCCTGGCTTGAACAGCAATTGGTCGAGGTAGCTGTGGAAGGTTATGCCTGCCGCTTGCAACGCCTCGGCGACGGCGGCATCGCGACGGCTTTCGTGGATGCCGTATTCCTCGTTGACGTGCACGGCATCGATCTTCAGCTGCCGGCACAGTTCGAGCAGCACGTCGGGTGCCTGATCCCAGTGAGGCGCGGTGCGGATCAGGAGCGGGATGTTCAGGTCGCCAAGGCTTTTGCTCAACTCACGCAAATTGCGCAGCCAGAAATCGACCTTGCACGGCGCGTCGTCATGTTCCTGCCATTGCTGCGGGCTCAACAGATACACGGCCAAGGTCGGGCCACGCTCGGCGGCGGCCGCGAGGGCGGTGTTGTCGTGTTGGCGCAGGTCGCTGCGCAGCCAGATCAATTGCATGTCGGTCTCTGCCTGAATCATTAAATCAACCCACGCTGAATGAGTACCCGATGCGCCGAAAGAGGGTCCTCGGCCAGGAGCAGGTCAGTGATTTCGGAAGTTCTTGCGGACAACTCGGCGTGGTGAATGCACACCGTTGGTCCGGCAATCAGTTTTGGGCAGCTGATGCCATTCAACAGTTTCGGCAGCTGCGCAAGGCTCAGGGCTTTGCTGGAATACAGCAGGACGCCACGGGCTTGCAGGGTATCGGTTGCCAGCGCCAGCTCTCCGGCAGGCAGCGGCCAGTCAAACACCTGCACCGGGCAATCGGCGCTGCTGATCAGCCAGGCGCAGAGCCACAGGTGCGGTTCCAGTGGCAGATCCGACTGATTGACCAGCAGCAGCGGCGCGGTGCGCAACTGACGATTGTTATGGTAGATGCGCGCGCCGAATTTGCTGCGCAACCAGGCAAAAAAGAACACGCGCTCCATCTGCGCGCCAAACTGGCCTTGCCAGCGCTGTTCGAGATCGCTCAGCAGCGGCAGCAGCAATTGCTCGCACAGGGTGCGCGGCGGGTACAGCGCCATCGCCTGGTTGATGCAGTCGTCGAGGCTGCGCTCGTTCAGGTGAGTGACCGCCATAAGGGCGGCCTGGCGCAGCGGATGCCATTCGTCCTCCACCGGTTCGTTGAACGCCTGCGCCGTATCGAGCAATGGTTTGACCTGGCTGACCGCAACACCCCGGTTGAGCCAGGTGAGGATGTTCTGGATCCGCTGCACGTGGTCGGCGCTGTACAGGCGATGGCCCTTGGGCGTGCGGTGCGGAACGATCAGCCCGTAGCGGCGTTCCCAGGCGCGCAGAGTCACGGCATTCACGCCGGTCTGGCGTGCGACTTCGCGAATCGGCAGCCAGCCTTCGTCGAGGGCTTTCTTGAAGTCGGCGCCGAGGTCTTCACGGGCGCTGGTGTCGAGTGAGTCGTTCATCAAATGGCGTTTCGCAGGCTGAGGTTTTCCGGATGCGGTTGCAGGTACACCTGCTGCGCAATGTAGGGATCCGGGTGGAGGCGAAAGTGATGCTTGAGCAACGTCAGCGGCACCACCAGGGGCACGATGCCATGCCGGTACTGACCGATGATGTGTTGCACTTCCTGTTTTTCTTCGGGGCTGATGACCTGCTTCAGATAGCCACTGATGTGCTGCAGGACATTGCTGTGGGTGCGGCGGGTGGCGCATTTCTTCAGCGCCGCCATCAGTTCGCTGAAATAGCGTGGGCCCAGCTCGGTCGGGTCGGTCCGGCCCATGTTGCCCAGCAGACTGCCCAGCGCCTTGTATTGCACCGGGTTGTGGGCCATCAGCAGGTATTTGTAGCGCGAGTGAAAGTCGGTGAGGGCGCGGCGGCTCAAGCCTTGCTTGAGCACTTGCTGCCATTCGCGGTAGGCGAGTACGCGGGTGATGAAATTTTCCCGCAGCACCGGATCGTTAAGACGCCCGGCTTCTTCCACCGGCAGGTCCGGGTGCTGTGCACAGAACGCCTCGGCGTAAATGCCGCGCCCGCCGCCATTCACCGGTGCGCCGTTGGCGTGGTAGACCTTGACCCGCTCCAGTCCGCAGGATGGCGATTGCTGCATGAAGATGTAGCCGCAGATGTCACTGAGCTCCCCGGCCATTTTCTCGCCGTAAGCGGCCAGTGGCTGAGTGACATTGATCGCTGGATTGACGGTGCCGACCGCTTCAGGCCGGGCGGGGTCGCCCACCAGCCGGATCGGCTCGCGAGGAATTCCCAGGCCGATCGCTACTTCAGGACATACCGGAACGAATTCAAAATGCTCGGCCAGGGTGCGGCTGCACAGCCGCGACTCCTTGTGGCCACCGTTGTAGCGAACTTCGGCCCCCATCAGGCAGGCGCTGATGGCGATTTTTGGCAGGGACGTCGATGAGTCGGACATGCAGCAACCTCGAATCTGAACCTGTACAGACGAGTAAATCTGTACAACATTCTTCAAGCATAGATTCAAAGGTGTACAAGTCAAATGGTTTGTACAAGTTTATGAGTTTTTCAGCTCCAGCCCATTTTCCAGCGTGAATCATCTTGCAGAGCATGCCAGTCGCATTGCTCGGTACGCCGGGTCAGCACTGCCTGCAACTCGATTTCCAGCACCGTGCCGTCCTCGTCGCTGAACAGTTCGGTCACCAGGAAATGCTTTTCACGGTTTTGCGGGTGGGCTGCTGTCCATTTCGACAGCAGCAATTTGCGCGGATTGATGCGATTCACTGCAGGTGTTCGTGCAAGCGTCTTGCCGCCTCCTGACCACTGAGCCAGGCCCCTTCGACGCGACCCGACAGGCACCAGTCGCCACAGGCGTACAGGCCCAGATCGGCGTCGGCCAGGGTGCCCCATTCATGGCTGCTGGCCGGGCGGGCATAGAGCCAGCGGTGGGCGAGGCTGAAGGTCGGGGCCGGCATGGCGCTGTGCAGCAATTCGGCGAAGGCGCCGTGCAATTGTTCGATCACCGCTTCCTTGGGCAGGTCGATGTGTTGTCGGCTCCAGGCGCTGGTGGCGTGCAGGACCCAGGTATCGCACGTGGTGTCGCGGCCCGGTTTGCTGCGGTTGCGGGCCAGCCAGTCGAGTGCGCTGTCCTGGACGAAGCAGCCTTCGATCGGCGTATCCAGCGGCGTGTCGAAGGCCAGGGCGACGGCCCAGGTCGGGTCCATTTTCACCCCGGCAGCGGCACCGGCGAGTTTCGGCGCAGCGGCCAGCAGGGCAGTGGCCTGCGGCGCCGGCGTGGCGATCACCACATGGCTGAACGGCCCATGGGTAAAGCCTTCGGCGTCCTGCAGATGCCAGTGTTCTTCGCCGCGATAGACCTCAGTGATCCGGCAGGCGAAATGCACTTCTAGCCCATCAAGCAGTCCCCGGGTGATGGCGCTCATGCGCGGCGTGCCGACCCAGCGGGTCTGTTCGTCCGGTGACAGATTCAACTGCCCGCCGTGAAAGGTGTAGAGCTGCGGGGCCCATTCGGCGACCCAGCCCTTGCTTTGCCAGCGCTGAACTTCAGTCACGAAGCGCCGATCACGGGCGGTGAAGTATTGCGCGCCCATGTCCAGAGAGCCTGCGTCGCTGCGTTTGCTCGACATGCGTCCGCCGCTGCCACGGCTTTTATCGAACAACTGAACGGTATGCCCGGCATCCGTCAGGGCCTGGGCGGCGGAGAGTCCGGCGATGCCGGTGCCAATGATTGCGATAGGTACAGTCATAGGGGCCTCGTTTACCTTTCTGTACAGACTACGCCGTCGATGAAACCTGTACAATTTTGTTTTTTGGTATAACTTCCAGCGTTCTGGTTCTGACAGCTTGGCCTATGGTTAAACAATAGAGCCTGCCCGATAGAAAAGATCCCTGTTTATAAAAATAGACTAGTGATCGGGGTAAAACGCCACGCGAGGAAGAAGTCATGCACATATTGCTGACCGGCGGTACTGGATTGATCGGACGTCAGCTTTGCCGGCACTGGTCCGGGCAGGGGCATCGCCTGACAGTCTGGAGTCGTCGTCCGGAAAAAGTCGCGAAAATCTGTGGCGCCCAGGTGCGTGGAGTCGCGCATCTGGAGGACCTTGGCGATGAGCCGGTCGACGTGATCGTCAACCTCGCCGGCGCGCCGATTGCCGACCGGCCATGGACCCATCGACGCAAGGCGCTGTTGTGGAGCAGCCGGATCACGTTGACCGAATCGTTGCTGGCGTGGCTGGAAAATTGCGGGCAGAAACCATCGCTGCTGATCTCGGGTTCTGCCGTGGGTTGGTATGGTGACGGCGGCGAGCGCGAGTTGACCGAAGACTCGCCACCGGTGATCGATGATTTCGCCAGTCAGTTGTGCATCGCCTGGGAGGAAACCGCGCAGCGCGCCGAAGCGATGGACATTCGCGTGGTGCTGGTGCGCACCGGGCTGGTGCTGTCGGCCGAGGGCGGCTTTTTGTCGCGCCTGCTGCTGCCGTTCAAGCTTGGGCTGGGCGGGCCTTTGGGCAACGGTCGGCAGTGGATGCCGTGGATTCATATCGATGACCAAATCGCTCTGATTGATTTTCTTCTGCACCGCAATCAGGCGAGCGGTCCTTATAATGCGTGCGCGCCGAACCCTGTGCGCAATCGCGAATTTGCCAGGACGCTGGGCAGCGTGCTGCACCGCCCGGCGTTCATGCCGATGCCGGCCCTCGCCTTGAAGGTCGGGCTCGGCGAGATGTCATTGCTGTTACTGGGTGGCCAACGGGCCACGCCGAAACGCTTGCTGGAAGCGGGATTCACTTTCCGGTTCACGGATTTACGCGCGGCCCTGGACGATCTTTCCGGCCGCCTCTGAAATAGGACGTTGCATGACCGATCACGCCTTGCTTCTGGTCAACCTGGGTTCGCCGGCCTCCACTTCGGTGGCCGACGTGCGCAGCTACCTCAATCAATTTTTGATGGACCCATACGTGATCGACCTGCCGTGGCCGGTACGACGTCTGCTGGTGTCGCTGATCCTGATCAAGCGCCCCGAGCAGTCGGCCCATGCCTACGCCTCGATCTGGTGGGAGGAAGGTTCGCCGCTGGTGGTGCTCAGCCGTCGTCTGCAACAGCAGACGACGGCGCAGTGGACTCACGGCCCGGTTGAGCTGGCCATGCGTTACGGCGAGCCGTCGATCGAGACAAGCCTGTTGAAGCTGGTCGCGGCGGGGCACAAACGCATTACCCTCGCACCGCTTTATCCACAGTTCGCCGACAGCACCACGACCACGGTGATCGAAGAAGCCAGGCGCGTGCTGCGCGAGAAGAAGCTCAATGTGCAACTGTCGGTGTTGCAGCCGTTCTACGATCAGCCGGAATACCTCGACGCGCTGGTGGCGAGCGCCAAGCCGCACTTGCAGCAGGATTACGATCACCTGTTGCTCAGCTTCCACGGTTTGCCGGAGCGGCACCTGACCAAGCTCGACCCGACCGGCAATCATTGCTTCAAGAATGAAGATTGCTGCAAAAACGCTTCGGCTGCCGTGCTGGCCACCTGTTATCGCGCCCAGTGCCTGCGCACGGCGGCGTTGTTTGCTGAGCGCATGGGGCTGCCGGACGGCAAGTGGTCGGTGTCATTTCAGTCGCGGCTGGGCCGGGCGAAATGGATCGAACCCTACACCGAAGCGCGCCTGGATGAACTGGCCAAAAGCGGCGTGAAGAAGATTCTGGTGATGTGCCCGGCGTTCGTTGCCGATTGCATCGAGACCCTGGAAGAGATCGGCGATCGCGGCAAGGAACAGTTCCGAGAGGCGGGGGGAGAGGAGTTGGTGCTGGTGCCATGCCTGAATGATGACCCGCAATGGGCGAAGGCATTGGCAACGCTGTGCGAACGGGCGCCACTGGCCCTTTGATGATCGTCGATGATTGATCGTTCCCACGCGTGGGAACGATCAGTGTGGGGTGATCCGCGTGGGAACGATCTTGAAGCTAGGGCTTAGATCAGCGGCTCATCCGCCTTCTTCTGCTTCCAGCCGTCATTGCCCGGCAGCAGCAGGTTCAGCGCAATCGCCACCACCGCGCACAGCGCGATGCCTTTGAGGCCGAAGTCGTCGGGACCTGTGCCGGTGCCGACCAGCACACCGCCGATACCGAACACCAGGGTCACCGAAACGATCACCAGATTGCGCGCCTCGCCCAGGTCGATCTTGTGACGGATCAGGGTGTTCATCCCCACCGCCGCAATCGAACCGAACAGCAGGCACAGAATCCCGCCCATCACCGGTACCGGAATGCTTTGCAGCAGGGCCCCGAACTTGCCGATGAACGCTAGGGCGATGGCGAAGATCGCCGCCCAGGTCATGATTTTCGGGTTGTAGTTCTTGGTCAGCATCACCGCGCCGGTCACTTCCGCGTAGGTGGTGTTTGGCGGACCGCCGAACAGGCCGGCTGCGGTGGTGGCGATGCCGTCACCCAGCAGGGTGCGATGCAGGCCCGGCTTCTTCAGGTAGTCGCGACCGGTCACGCTGCCGACTGCAATCACGCCGCCGATGTGTTCGATGGCCGGGGCCAGCGCCACCGGGACGATGAACAGGATTGCCTGCCAGTTGAATTCCGGTGCGGTGAAGGCGGGCAGGGCGAACCACGGTGCCGCGGCAATCTTCGCGGTGTCGACCACGCCGAAGTAGAAGGACAGGGCAAAGCCCACCAGCACGCCGGAAATGATCGGCACCAGACGGAAGATTCCCTTGCCGAACACCGCCACGACCAGCGTGGTCAGCAGCGCCGGCATCGAGATCATCATCGCGGTCTGGTAATGGATCAGCTCCGAACCGTCGCCGGCCTTGCCCATCGCCATGTTCGCGGCAATCGGCGCCATGGCCAGGCCAATGGAGATGATCACAGGGCCAATCACCACCGGCGGCAGCAGACGGTCAATGAAACCGGTGCCTTTGATCTTCACGGCAAGGCCGAGGAAGGTGTAGACGAAACCGGCCGCCATCACGCCGCCCATGGTCGCGGCGAGGCCGAACTGGCCCTTGGCGAGAATGATCGGGGTGATGAAGGCGAAGCTCGACGCCAGGAATACCGGCACCTGACGCCCGGTGACGATCTGGAACAAAATCGTGCCCAGACCTGCGGTAAACAGTGCCACGTTCGGGTCCAGGCCCGTGATCAGTGGCATCAGCACCAGGGCGCCGAAAGCCACGAACAGCATCTGTGCGCCGGACAGCACCGTACGCCAGAGCGGATCGTTAAACTCTTGCTGCATGCTTACGCGTCCTTCTGCTTGGTGCCGAAAATCTTGTCACCGGCATCGCCAAGCCCAGGAATGATGTAACCGTGCTCGTTGAGTTTCTGATCAATGGACGCGGTGTAGATGATCACGTCCGGGTGAGCCTGCTCGACAGCGGCAATGCCTTCCGGCGCGGCCACCAGCACCATCGCGCGGATGTCCTTGCAACCGGCCTTCTTCAGCAGGTCGATGGTCGCAACCATGGAGCTGCCGGTGGCGAGCATCGGGTCGATGATCATCGCCAGGCGTTCGTCGATTTCCGGAACCAGTTTTTCCAGATAGGTGTGGGCCTGCAGGGTTTCTTCGTTACGGGCAACGCCGACGGCGCTGACCTTTGCGCCCGGGATCAGGCTCAGCACACCTTCGAGCATGCCGATGCCGGCACGCAGGATCGGCACGACGGTAATCTTCTTGCCGGCGATTTTCTCGACCGACACCGTGCCGCACCAACCTTCGATATCGTAGGTTTCCAGCGGCAGGTCTTTGGTAGCTTCATAGGTCAACAGGGCACCGACTTCCTGAGCGAGCTCACGGAAATTCTTGGTGCTGATGTCTGCACGGCGCATAAGGCCAAGTTTGTGACGGATCAGCGGATGGCGGATCTCTTGGATGGACATGGGGAAAGGCTCCGGCGGCGGGCAAAAAAACCGGCCTAGATTAATCTATCCGAGGGTGATGTCCTATAGGACATACAGTACGTTAGTCCACAAATGCTTGATTCGGCTCCGGTTGATGCGTACCTTTGCCCGCTTTTCCGAAATCCGTCCCCCCTGGAGAGCGCCATGTCCGCTGATCTCGAGCATATCCGTCAAATCATGCGAGAGGCTGACTGCCTGTACACCGAAGCTGAAGTCGAGGCTGCCATTGCCCGCGTCGGTGCACAAATCAACGAACAACTGGCCGACAGCAACCCGGTGGTGTTCTGCGTGATGAACGGCGGCCTGATCTTCTCCGGCAAACTGCTGACTCATCTGCAGTTCCCGCTGGAAGCGTCCTACCTGCACGCCACCCGTTATCGCAACGAAACCAGCGGCGGCGACCTGTTCTGGAAAGCCAAGCCGGAAGTCTCGTTCATCGACCGCGACGTGCTGATCATCGACGACATCCTCGACGAAGGTCACACCCTGGGCGCGATCATCGACTTCTGCCGTCACGCCGGCGCGCGCAAAGTGCACACCGCCGTGCTGATCGACAAGGACCACGACCGCAAGGCCCGTCCTGACCTGAAAGCCGACTTCGTCGGCCTGCCGTGCGTTGACCGCTACATCTTCGGTTACGGCATGGACTACAAAGGCTACTGGCGCAACGCCAACGGGATCTTCGCCGTCAAAGGCATGTAATTGCGGGTAATCCCCGATCCCTGTGGGAGCGGGCTTGCCCGCGATGGCGGATTGTCTGACACATTGATGTCGGATTAATCGACGCTTTCGCGGGCAAGCCACGCTCCCACAGTTGTTTTGCGTGTGCTGATCCATCCGCAATACCCATGCTAGAGTGCTCGGCCCCGCCCCCGGAGCCTGTCATGAGCCTTTTGATCCGCAGCGCCATCGCCCTGTTGCTGACCCTCAGCCTGCCTTTGGCCGCCGCCCCGATGCACAGCCAGTTCCTGCCGCCGGACGACCTGACCCTGCGCGATGCCGAACCCGAGCAGCAGCAACTGTTGCAGGTCACCGATTATTCGGTCGTCGTGGGCACCCAGCGTCAGTCCAATCAGCAGCCGATCCCGGTGACCTCGCCGCTGATGATCCGCCTCAAAGGCAAGTTCCTGAACAAGGGCGCGACGATCAATCAGGTGCTGGTCAACTTCGATGGCGAAAGCAAAAGCCTGAAAAAACCGGTGTATGACGACAAGAGCAAGACGCTGACGCTGTTCTATCCGCTGGCCCAGTACCGGGTAATCATCGACCTGCTGCGCAATGACACTGTGTACGTGCAGTTCCTCAGTTACGCCAACGGCCACATCTGGGCCGATTTGCACACCGGCAGCACGCGCTCGCGTTGAGCCTTGTGCCTGTGCAGGGGTAAACTGCCCGCCCCGTGAAATGTCTGCGAGCTGGAGTCGGCAATGCGTAAAGATAAGAAGCAAGTGATTGGTGACGAGATCGGCGATGAGCAGATCAAGCTGTTCCTCGATTTTGAGCCGGTCGACGCCACCTCGCCGTCGCTGCACAAGCTGGTCAAGGCTTACCGGGGCCTGCGCATCGACGATTTCGAGCGTTTCCTGACGTTCTTCGTTGCAGCCGGTTATGACCTGGATGGCAAGGACGAGCACGGCAAGACCTTCGTCGACCAGATCCGCGATCAACGCAACGCGGCGGAATACATCGAGCTGATCGAGAAAGCGCGCGGCTGATAGCCCGAAGTTTTCCACAGGCATAAAAAACGCCCCGCACTCACCGAGTGCGGGGCGTTTTTTCATGGAGCCGAATCAGGCGTAGCTTTCGGTCTCGTTGCTGGCTTCAACCAGTTCCAGCGCGACGTTGTTCTGCGTGTTGATCTTGCGATACAGCGCAGCGTCGGTTTCCAGGACCTTTTCGCGGGCCGGGAAGATTTCCGCCAGTTTGGCAGCCCACTCACCCTTGGCCTTTTCCGGGAAGCATTTCTCGATCAGTTCCAGCATGATCGAAACGGTCACCGAAGCGCCTGGCGAAGCGCCGAGCAGGGCGGCGAGCGAGCCGTCCTTCGCCGCGACCAGTTCGGTACCGAACTGCAGGATGCCGCCTTTTTTCGGGTCTTTCTTGATGATCTGCACCCGTTGGCCGGCCACTTCCAGGCGCCAGTCTTCAGCTTTCGCCTCCGGGTAGAAACGACGCAGGGATTCCAGGCGCTGCTCCATCGACTGCATCACTTCGCTGACCAGGTACTTGGTCAGGTCCATGTTGTTTTTCGCCACGGCCAGCATCGGGCCAATGTTGCCGGCGCGAACCGACAGCGGCAGGTCCATGAAGGAACCGTGCTTGAGGAACTTGGTGGTGAAACCGGCGTATGGCCCGAACAGCAGGGATTTCTTGCCGTCGACCACGCGGGTGTCCAGGTGCGGCACCGACATCGGCGGCGAACCCACGGCGGCCAGGCTGTAAACCTTGGCCTGGTGATGCTTGACCACTTCCGGGTTGTCGCAACGTAGCCACTGGCCGCTGATCGGGAAGCCGCCGAAGCCTTTGCTTTCTTCGATGCCCGAGGCTTGCAGCAGCGGCAGGGCCGCGCCACCAGCGCCGAGGAACACGAACCTGGCGTCGACTTCACGGGTGTTGCCGCTGTTGACGTCCTTGATGCTGACGGTCCAGCCGTTGGCGTTACGCTTGAGGCCGGTCACGCGCTTGCAGTACTTGACCTGAGCATCGGGTGCGCTGGTCAGGTGCTTGAGCAACTGATTGGTCAGGGCGCCGAAGTTGACGTCGGTGCCGTTGATCACGCGGGTGGCGGCGAGTACCTGGTCTTTCGGACGACCCGGCATCATCAGCGGCATCCACTCGGCCATCTTCGCCTTGTCTTCGGTGTATTCCATGTCGGCGAAAGCGTGGTGCTTGTGCAGCACGTTGAAGCGTTCCTTGAGGAACGACACGCCTTTCTCACCCTCGACGTAACTCAGATGCGGCACAGGGCTGATGAAGGATTTGCATGAGCCGAACGTGCCCTTTTTGGTCAGGTACGACCAGAACTGCTTCGACACCTCGAACTGGGTGTTGATGTGCACGGCCTTCTTGATGTCGACGGTGCCGTCGGCAGCCTGCGGCGTGTAGTTCAGCTCGCACAGGCCGGCGTGGCCGGTACCGGCGTTGTTCCATGGGTTGGAACTCTCCGCGGCACCGGAATCCATCAGCTCGACGACTTCCAGCTTGATCGCCGGGTCGAGCTCTTTGAGCAGTACTGCGAGGGTGGCACTCATGATGCCGGCCCCAACCAGAACTACGTCGACTGCTTCGTTATGCGCCATTTAACGCGTCTCCAAAATCTGCAGCACCAAATTGTCGGCATGGCTGCCAGGCGTCCAGGGCAGGTCAGTTGGGCCCCGGGTATCCTTGGTCAGGTGTGCCATGTCCGAATCTTCGCAATTTTTCGCAACTTCGACGGATGCGTGCGGCCTGGCTTAAAGAGTTCCATGAACTCATTTCGGCACGCGGCTGGCAATTCGACTTATGGTCGAGACATCCGTTTGTGCAACCAAATCCGTAGCGGACAGGCTTCAGGCTCCGGTATTCGAGGCGTTCCCGTTCCTGTGTCGTTGGGCTGTTTCAGACGCTAATGGTGCATGTTCAGACGCAAAACTATTCATTTGCTCGCCACACTCTTGTGAAGTTGTGAAAACCCGTTTTTTTCACGCTCTTTTGAAGACGTGAACCTCAAAAAGGGCTGTCCGGGGCTGGCACCGTGCCCGGAGGGGCAAACAACTCAGTGGCCGAGCGTCATGACAGCTCTGCAGATTCGCGAAAAGCGGGATTTGCCAGGGAAACAGCAAGCACGCCAGCTTCACTCGATCTGTGTGGGCGGCTCTCTGTGGGCGATTTGGATGCCAATGCAAGCGCATTGACGCTGTTGCGAGGCCCGATCAGGAGACGTCCTTATAATCGGGGGGAGATTGTATCGAAGAAATGCGGGGAGTTGGTCGAGTTTAATGACTTTTATTAGGCATCCGGTCAGATGCTCAACATCGCCTGAGCGCGTGCGCGTGGGCGCTGCTGTTCGACCCGGGCGCTGGCAGGCAGTGGCTGGTGCAACCAGTTGAGACGGATTTCCTCGATTTCCACCCAGCCGTCACCCATTGGCTGCAGGCTGCACTGTTTGAAAGCCTGGCAATGGCCGTTGCGGTCGAGCAGGGCGAAGCTGCGGTGCAGCGGGCGTGGAGCGAACAACGAGATCAGATAGCGCATGGCAGTGTTCCTTTTGGGGATCTGTGAGGAAGCTTGTCAAAACGCCGTGACGCGAACGTGTATGGGGGGTGAAGAATGTGTGACAGGAACCGCTGGCAGCGGGTTTTGTCTGAGATTTCAGTGCTGGTGACCCACAGTGGCCCACCGCTATACTGCCGGCCTGTCTGTGCCTGATTCTGGAGAGAAGAGCATGTTGCAACGCCTGTTGTTCGGTTTGATCACTGTGACCAGTTTGACCCTGGTTGGCTGCGCCCACAGCCCGCAACAACTGAGCCCGGAACCGAAGCTGACCACTCAGCTGGCACCGGTCGGCCACGGCCAGCCTGTCGTGGTTCGCGTCGTGGACGGTCGTCCGTCGCCAACCCTTGGCACCCGTGGCGGTCTGTACCCGGAGACCAGCGCCATCACCGTGCAGCGCGAGCAGATCCTGCCGAAGTTGCAGGCCCAGGCCGAAGCGGCCGTGCGTCTGTTGGGCTTCACCCCGTCCAACGGCGCGATGAATGCTCCACAGCTGACCGTGACCCTGACTGAACTGAAATACCAGTCGCCGAAAGAAGGCATGTATGTGACCGAAGCCACCATCGGCGCGACATTCCGCTCCGACGTGCAGAGCGGCAACCGTCGCTACAGCGGCCGTTACGGCGCGTCGCTGGACCAGCGTTTCGGCATGGCGCCGAATCAGGAAACCAACACCAAACTGGTCAGCGACGTGCTGAGCGATGCGCTGACTCGTCTGTTCAAGGACCCGAGCATCGGTCAGATCCTGGCGGAATAAGCTTTTCGTCAGATCCGCAAAGCCCGGGGTCAGTGATGGCCCCGGGCTTTTTCGTTCAGGCGGCCTGGGAATAGAAATCGAGGACGCTGACGCCGGTGAGCAGATCGGTCTCGGGCAAGTCCGCGTGCTGGTGTCCGCCGAGGGCGCAGTACACGAGCCAGTGACGATCCTGAACATTGAAGGCCAGGCTGCCGACGAGGGTCTGCTGTTCGTCGGACGGGGAGATGAGGTACAGGCGATCCTGATTTTCAGCGTGAAGCATGTCGCGTTCCGTGTCGGTTTCGAGGCGCGCATGGTGACTGAAACAAATGACGATGCCGTGACACAGGACAGCCATCGGTCGATTGACGGGTTATTTGTCGCAAAGGGTAGGGCAGTAGGGGAGTGTTTCGGTAGAATCCGCGCCGCGGTCGTCGGTCTGGCGTTCGCCAAACCGGTCTAGATTGAGGTCTGTGATGTCGCTGCACTTGATGACGCTGTTTACCGCCCATCCCGCCAAACTGATCAACCTGCTGGCCCTGCTGTTGGCCTTCCCCGGCAGTTGGCTGCTGCATGCGACCCGTCGCCGTGAACAACGGGCCATGGCCAGTATCGCGGCCCAGCGTCAGCAGAAGCCTGATCAGGAGCCGGTGCTCGATTGGGCGACCCTGCGCATGAACCGCTTTTTCTACCGCTTCGGTTTCGCCTGCCTTGGTCTGGCGTTATTGGTGTCCTGGATCAGTACCCGCTTCTGAACGAAAAACGGCGCCCGAAGGCGCCGTTCCCGTATCTGGCCGATACCGCTTACAGCGGCAGTCCAGCCTTGACCCGGTACTGATTGCGCACCGGCGTCGCATATTGCAGCACCAGATACGGACGATGCTCCTCGGGGCAGGCGTCCAGACGGTTCTGCCATTCTTCCTGGGCCTTGGCCAGTTCTTCGGCACCGAACACTTCGGCAGCCTTCGGCACGTTCAACTGCGGATCGGCATCGGCCCACTGTGCGTACGCCAGGTAATGCACCGGGAACAGCCGGTAGCCGCCGAGAATCTGCTTGTCCATCTCGACCGCCAATTGCTTGGTGTCTTCGAACAGCTCGGTGATCGGCGCGGCGAAGTTCACGTGCACCCGGCCCTTATAACCGGTGATGCCCTTGGCGATGCTCACGTCATCCTCGCCCGGCGCCTTGCTGTAGGTGCCGGTGGTGGCGCGGATATATAGCTCGCGGGCCTTGGCCTGATCGCACGGATCGTATTCGTAGCTGATCGACACCGGGGTCAGGTTCAGCGACCGGATGACCTCGCCGAACGGCTCGTCCTTGCGGCTCATGTGGAACATCTTGAGGATCGCCGACTCGGTACGGTCGTCACCGTCCTTCGCGCGGCCTTCGGCCTGGGCGATCCAGATCGAGGCGCAGTCGTTGCGGATCGAGTGGTTGATATAGGCCGACAGCAACTGGTACGCGGCCATTTTCTCCCGGCGCCCGGTGATCGAGCGGTGCACGATGAAGCTCTTGTTCAGGCGCATCAGGTCGCTGACGAACGGCTTTTGCAGCAGGTTGTCGCCAATCGCGATACGCGGCGTCGGCAGGCCCGCGTGGTACACGGCGTAGTTGACGAAGGCCGGATCCATCACGATGTCGCGGTGATTGGCGATGAACAGATAGGCGCTGCCGGACTTGAATTGCTCGACACCGGTGTAGGTCACGCCATCGGTGGCGCGCTCGATGGTGTGGTCGACGTAGAACTCGACCTTGTCCTGCAATGTGGCCACGGAGGTCACGTCGGCAAACTCACGACGCAGCCGATGGGCTATAAGTGGTTTGAGCATCCAGCCGAAGGCACCGGCAAAACGCGGGAAGCGGAAGTGGGTGAGGATATCTAGAAACGCCTTGTCGCCGAGCAGTCGCGCCAGTACCGCAGGTACTTCGCTGTCGTCGTAAGGTCGGATGGCATCGAATTCGCCCATCATGCTCTCTTGTTGGAAACGGCTAGGGTAAGTAAAGGTTTTGATCGAAAACCAACGGGGCACGGTCTGAAAAAGTAGCCAGACAAAAATAGCCCTGCAAATAGACCGGCGATTATACGCACAAGTCACTTGGGAGACCGCGATGCTGGAAAGCGCAGTATATGAATGTCCGTATTGTGGTGAAGAGGTCGAGACGACCGTGGATCTCTCCGGTGGCGACCAGACTTATATTGAGGACTGTCAGGTCTGTTGTCGGCCGATCACCTTTGTGTTGCAGGTCCATGGAGAGGACTGGTTTCTGGAAGTCTTCAGCGAAAACGAGTGAGGCGCGCCCATGCAGCGAATCTACGAGCCGGAAAACCTGATGGAAGGCGAGATGCTCAAGGGCATGCTCGCCAGCGAAGGCATCGAGGCGCACCTGGTCGGGCGCGATCTGCTGGGCGGTACGGGCGAGTTGCCGATCTTCGGTCTGTTGGGCCTGTCGGTGGATGACGACCAGGCGGAATACGCCCGCGAGCTGATCAGTGCGTACAATGCCGCGCTGCCGCTGCCCGGCGATGAACCGGACAGCTATCCCGGGACGCTGGTCTGTTAGGCTGGCGTTCGTTTTATTAGTGAGTCGTGTTGCCCCATGTGTGGACGTTATGCCCTGTTTCGCTGGAACCGCGATTTCGCGAACCTGCCCGGTTTTCCTGCCGACCAGCAGGCACAGTGGAACATTTCCCCCAACGATTCGGTATTGATGCTGCGCGCCGAACCCGACGGCCAGCGCGCGCTGGCTCGTGCCCGTTGGGGGCTGACACCGCCGTGGCTGACCGATCTTTCTCGTACGCCGGCCCACGCCCGGGCCGAAACCGTCGCCGAGCAACCGATGTTCCGTGAGGCCCTGCGCCTGCGCCGCTGCCTGTTGCCGGCCAACGGCTTCTACGAATGGCGCGGCACCACGCGCAAGCGTCCGTACTGGCTGACGCCGGGGGAAGGTTCTTCGTTGTTTTTTGCGGCGATCTGGGAAGCGTATCCGGTGCAGGAACAAGTGTGGCTGAGCACGGCGGTCATCACCCAGCCTGCGGCCAGTCAGCGCCGACCGTTGATTCTTGATGAGGCGGGGCAGGAAGCGTGGCTCGATCCCGAAACGCCACTGCATGTCCTTCAAGGGTTGCTCGCCAGCGAACCTGCGACTTTGCGCGAGCGGGTGCTGGCGAACCTGGTCAATGATCCGAAGCTCAACGGGCCGGAGTGTCTGACTCCGGCCTGATGTGTCGCTGCTCGCAGCCCAATCGCGAGCAAGCTCGCTCCCACACTGGATTTTCGGTGCTCACACACTTTGTGATCACACGCTCCCCTGTGGGAGCGAGCTTGCTCGCGATAAGGTCCGAAGGACCTTCCGGCGTCTTTACACCTTGAACTGGTTGATCAACCGCCGCTGCTGCTCCGCCAGTTTGGTCAGATCGGCACTCGCCGAACTCGACTCATCCGCGCCACCGGCCACTTCATTGGCCACCTGACCGATATTGATCACGTTGCGGTTGATATCGTCCGCCACCGCGCTCTGTTCTTCGGCGGCGCTGGCGATCTGGGTGTTCATGTCGTTGATCACCGACACTGCCTGAGTGATGGTCTCCAGCGCCTCGGCGGCCTTGGCCGCGTGCTGCACGCTTTCATCGGTGCGGTTCTGGCTGTCTTCCATGACCCGCACCACATCGCGGGTGCCCTGTTGCAGTTGCTGGATCATGCTCTGGATTTCTTCGGTGGCCTGCTGGGTTTTCTGCGCCAGATTGCGCACCTCATCGGCCACTACTGCAAAACCGCGTCCCTGCTCACCGGCACGGGCGGCTTCGATCGCCGCGTTGAGGGCCAGCAGGTTGGTCTGCTCGGCGATCCCGCGAATGGCGATGAGGATCGCGTTGATGTTTTCGCTGTCCTTGGCCAGCGTCTGCACCACATCCACGGCCTTGCCGATTTCCACGGCCAGCACGCCAATCGAATTGGAGGTGTCGCGCACGATCTGCATGCCTTGCGCCGCTGCCTGATCCGCATGGCTGGCGGCTTGCGCCGCCTGGGTCGCATTGCGCGCCACGTCCTGGGCGGTGGCGGTCATTTCCTGCACGGCAGTGGCGACCTGATCGATTTCTGCCATTTGTTTCTGCACGCCGATGTTGGTGCGGATGGCGATATCGGCGGTGTGTTCCGAAGAGTCGCTGACGCTCTGCACCGAAGTCACCACTTGGGTGATCATCGCCTGCAACTTGGCCAGGAAGGTATTGAAGCCCTTGGCGATCGAGCCCAGTTCGTCATTGCGGTCACTGCTCAAGCGACGGGTCAGGTCGCCTTCGCCCTGGGCGATGTCATCAAGCATGGTCACCATTTGCTTGAGCGGTCGGGCGATGCCGTGGCCCACCAGCCAGATCACCAGCAGGCCGAGGCCGGCGATGAGCAGGCCGACCATGGCCATGCCGAACGTGTCGGATTTGCGCTGGGCGTCGAGGTCGCCTTGCAGCTTTTGCAGATCGGCCATCACCGCGTCGAGCGGCAGTTGCAGCATCAGCGTCCAGCGCGCGTCGGTCTGGCCGATGCCGAACGGCAGGTACAGCTCGATCCGGCCTTGCTCTTTATTGACGGAATAGGTCACTTCGCCGCGCTTGAGGTTGGCCATGCTGGCAATCTGCTGGGCGTCGAGGATATCGCTGACCTTCTCGCCGAATTTGCTCGGGTCCTTGGTGTAGGCGACGATCCGGCCGTTGCCGCCGATCAGGGCCATTTGCCCGGCGGCGCCGTACAGCTTCTGGTTGGCGCCCAGGAGCATTTCCTGGATGAAGTTCACCGACAGGTCGGCGCCGACGATGCCCTGGAAGGCGCCGTTGAGCATGATCGGTTCAATAAAGGAGGCGAGCATGACGATCTTGTCGCCGACCTTGTACGGGGCGGGATCGATCACGCAGGATTTTTTGGTTTCTTTCGAGCACAGGTAGTACTCGCTGGCGCGTATGCCGGTGGACAGGACTTTCTGGTCATCGACGTCCACCAGTTTGTCCAGGCCGAGGGTGCCGTCGTCGTTGCGGAACCACCATGGCAGGAAGCGCCCGTTGGCAGGGTCGATACCGACCACACTAGTGCCGACGAAAGCCGCGTCATTGTGATCCAGCGCGTTCTTTTCCCAGCCGATGTAGGTGCCGAGAATCTTCGGGTTCTTCTCGACGTTTTCTTTGATCAGGCTGATCAGTTGCTCGCGGCTGACGGTCAGTCGCGGCTGGCCATCGGCGCCCGGCGTGCCGAGCAGGGCGTTGACCCGCACCAGTCCGCCGGCGATCAACAGCGGCGCTTCCAGTTCGCGCTGGATCTGGCTGACCTGGGTCTGTGCCAGCGAGGTCAGGCGCTGTTCGATGACTTGCTCGAACTGGGCCTGGGTCCGTTGCTGGACCATTTCCTGGGTGCGGGCACCGGAGAACAGCGCATACAGCACCAGCGCGGCGACTACGCTGAGTACGATGGCGCCGGCCAGGGCGGCCACGGAAAACTGGATCGACTTGAACTTCATGGGAGCTCCGCACGCGAGAGGACGTCTGCGCTGTTGTATCGGCAGCGGCTATTGCGCCATGAGGTTGCGGACGAGTAATTGCAGGCGGATGTCGCAAATGGACCCGTGCGCGACGCGAATGCGCAGGGTTTGTCGGTGGGTATGAATTTTTTCCTACAGGTCAGAGGGCGTTTTCTGAAAGTGCGTGCAACACGTCCGTTGTATCTGGCGTCGATACAATTACCCGCCTAGGATACGCGGCAGGTTTTCAGGGAGCTTTTGAATGAACAAGACATTGGTTGTAAGTGCACTGAGCGCGGCGCTGTTGCTGGCCGGTTGTCAGTCGGTCAACACCACCAGCGGCGGTGCCGTGGGCGTGGAGCGCAAGCAGTACATGTTCAGCATGCTGTCCTCGCAAGAGGTCGACCAGATGTATGCCCAGTCCTATCAGAAGACCGTGGGCGAAGCGTCCAGCAAAGGCGTGCTGGACAAGACCAGCAACGATGCCAAGCGCATTCAGGCCATCGCCAACCGGCTGATCGCCCAGGCACCGAATTTCCGTCCGGATTCGGCGCAATGGAAGTGGGAAGTGAACCTGATCAAGAGCGACGAACTCAACGCCAACTGCGGTCCTGGCGGCAAGATCATTTTCTACACCGGGCTGATCGACAGCCTGAAACTCACCGACGATGAAATCGCTGCGGTCATGGGCCATGAAATCGCCCATGCCCTGCGCGAGCACGGTCGTGAAGCAATGTCCAAGGCCTATGGCATCGAAATGGCCAAGCAGGGCGCCGGTGCGTTGCTCGGCCTGGGTCAGGACAGCCTGGCGCTGGCCGACACCGTGGCCAACTACGGCATGACGCTGCCCAACAGTCGCGCCAACGAAAACGAAGCCGACCTGATCGGCCTGGAACTGGCCGCACGTGCCGGCTACAACCCGAATGCCGCGATCACCCTGTGGAACAAGATGAGCAAGGCGTCCGAAGGTGCACCGCCAGAGTTCATGAGCACTCACCCGGCGTCGTCCAGCCGGATCGCTTCCCTGGAAGCGGCAATTCCGAAGGTCATGCCGCTGTACGAGAAAGCGCCCAAGTCCTGAAACAATGATCGCTCCCGCACTGAGTGCGGGAGCGATCTGCCGGATCAAACCCAGCCGCTGCTCTGCATCGCCTTGTACACCGCAACGATCGCCAGGATCAGGAACGCCGAGGCGGCCAGTCGACGGATCAGGGTCAACGGCAGTTTCTCTGCTGCAAAATTACCCGCCAGTACCACCGGCACGTTGGCGATCAGCATGCCCGCCGTGGTGCCGATAATCACCAGCCACAGCTCCGGGTATTGCGCGGCCAGCATCACCGTGGCGATCTGGGTCTTGTCGCCGATTTCCGCCAGGAAGAACGCGATCAGCGTGGTCAGGAATGGCCCGAACTTGCGGGCGGTGCTGGCTTCATCGTCATCCATCTTGTCCGGCACCAGCGTCCACAGGGCGGTGGCGGCGAAGCTCGCGGCGAGAATCCAGTGCAGGACGGAATCCGAGAAGAAGCTGCCGAACCAGGCGCCAACCGCACCGGCTGCTGCGTGGTTGGCCAGGGTCGCAGCGACGATACCGGCAATGATCGGCCAGGGTTTGCGGAAGCGAGCGGCGAGAATCAGCGCGAGCAGTTGCGTCTTGTCGCCGATTTCGGCCAAGGCAACGATTGCGGTGGGAACGAGTAACGAGTCCAGCATCAGGATTTCCTAAGGGGCGGGTCGACACGGCTATGACACGTACAGCCTTCCCGCCCCGGGTAAGGTGTGCGTGTCATAGGTCTTGTCAAACCCTGCGATCCGTCTGCTGCGGACGCTTGGGTCGCATACGCCATGATCTGAGGATCAAGTATGTTGACGTATGCCGGACGAGCTTGGCGCTCGTGGGAGACTACTCCCCTAGGACGGAGCGGATTCTGCCTAGGCCGAATCCATTCGGCAAGTGCTAATTTTTAGCCGCGCTTGGCCCGGTAAATCCGGAAACCATTGCCTTCGGCCTTGATCGCGCAGACTCCGAGATGCTCTTCGATCAACGGTTGATACTTCAGGAAGCTGTTCGCAACCAGGCGCAGTTCACCGCCGTTTTTCAGATGTTTGGCCGCTTTTCGCAGCAAGTTCTCGGTGGCGAAATAGTCGGTGTGAACGCCGACATGGAACGGCGGATTGCTCAAAATCGCGTTCAAACCCATCGGTGCGGCGTCGATGCCGTCACCGGTCAGCACATCGGCTTCCAGACCGTTGGCCGCCAGAGTCAAACGGCTGCTGGCGGCAGCGAAGGCGTCAACATCGAGCAACGTGACCTGATTGTGCGGGTAACGACGCTTGACCGCCGCGCCGAGCACGCCGGCGCCGCAACCGAAGTCCAGCAAATGTCCGCTCGGCAGTTTGTCCAGGTGTTCCAGCAGCAGGGCACTGCCGCGATCCAGTCGGCCGTGGCTGAATACGCCCGGCAGGCTGATGACCTTCAATGGGCCTTCGGCCAGCGGCAGTTCGTAAGTCTGCGCCAGGCTTTCCAGTGGTTTGGCTTGCGGGGCATTGGCCACGGTCACTTGCCACAATTGGCAATGGCGCGCGCTGTCGAGCTTGCGTGGTTTGCCGAACGGGTTGAGCTGTTTGGACGCGCCTTCGATGCCGCTGCGCTTTTCCCCGACCAGATACACCTCGCGCCCGGCCAGACGCGCAGCCACGGCATTGAGGATGTAATCGGTCAGGTCCTTGGCCTTGGGCAGGAACACCACGGTGCTGGTGAATTCGCGTTCCGGCACGTTTACGCCAAAATGGCTGCGACCTTCGAAACGCGCATCGAGTGCGGCCTGATCGCCGGCGTGCCAGCACCATCCAAACGCGTCGGGCAGACGCCCCAGCAAATCATCGGCAGGCAAACCGGCCAACAATACCGAACCCTGGAATAACTCGGCCTGACGAAGCAGTACTTCACTGCGCGGATCCATAACTGCTCCTGTGAAAAAAAGTGCCGCAGTTTATCAACTGACGACCCGCAGCGCCTTACCGCTGTAGAACGCCTGGGTGTTTTCCACCAGTTGGCCGACGATTCGTTGCCGCGCTTCGCGGCTGCCCCAGGCGTTGTGCGGCGTGACGATCAGGCGTGGGATGTCGACCGCCAGCAGCGGATTGCCGTTGGTCGGTGGTTCGATGCTCAGCACATCGGTGGCCGCGCCGCCCAGATGACCGCTGCGCAGGGCATCGGCCAGGGCCTGTTCGTCGATCAGCCCGCCACGGGCGGTATTGACCACGAAGGCGCCGGGTTTCATCGCGGCGAGTTCGCGGGCTCCGATGAAATGCCGGGTATGTTCGTTGAGCGGGCAGTGCAGGGTCAGGGCGTCGATCTGCGGCAGCAATTCTTCCAGCGGCAGGCGATCCGGACGGGCCGGGCGCCCCGGAATCTGCCCCAGCAACACGCGCATGCCGAAGGCTTCGGCCAGTCGCGCGACTGCGCCGCCGAGTTCACCGTGTCCGAGCAAACCCAGGGTTTTGCCTTCCAGCTCGACGATCGGGTAATCCAGCAGGCAGAACTGTTTCGCTTGTTGCCAGCGGCCCTCGCCGACGGCTTTTTGATAATCGGCCAGGCGCGTGGCGAGGTTGAGCAGCAGCATGATCGTGTGCTGCGCCACTGACGGCGTGCCGTAACCCTGACAGTTGCACACGGTGATGCCGTGGGCGCGGGCGGCGGCCAGATCGACGTTATTGGTGCCGGTGGCCGTGATCAGGACCAGTTTCAGCTGTGGGTTGGCGGCCATGGCGGCGGCGTCGATCAGGACCTTGTTGCTGATCGCCACGGTCGCCCCTTGCAGGCGGTCGCTCACTTGCGCAGGCAACGTCTGGGGGAACAGTTGCAGATCGCTGAAGCAGTCACGCAAAGGGCTCAGATCGAGATCGCCAAGATCCAGCGACGGGTGATCGAGGAATACGGCGCGGTGGGCGTTCGTCATCAACTGTACCTATTGTGCTTTGAAGGGAAGGCGTAATCTGCCGAGCCTACCAGATGAAACAACTCGTTACGCTTGGCCGAAAGGAGCCCCCATGTACTGGACCGAATTCTTGACCGTTGCCCTGATCCACCTGTTGGCCGTCGCCAGCCCCGGTCCTGATTTCGCCGTGGTGGTGCGCGAGAGCGTGACCCACGGGCGTCGCGCCGGCACCTGGACGGCATTGGGCGTGGGCACGGCGATTTTCCTGCACGTCGGTTATTCGCTGCTGGGGATCGGCCTGATCGTTTCCCAATCGATCGTGCTGTTCAACGCTCTGAAATGGGCCGCCGCCGCTTATCTGCTGTACATCGGTTTCAAGGCCCTGCGTGCGCAACCGGCGAAAACCGTGACCGATGATCTGCACAAAGAGGCCGGCGAGCGCACCGCACGTGGCGCCTTCACCTCAGGCTTCGTGACCAACGGCCTGAACCCGAAAGCCACGCTGTTTTTCCTGTCGCTGTTCACCGTGGTGATCAATCCGCACACGCCACTGGCAGTGCAGGCCGGTTACGGCATTTACCTGGCGGCTGCGACTGCAACCTGGTTCTGCCTGGTGGCGATGCTGTTCAGCCAGCAGCGCGTGCGTGCCGGTTTCGCCCGCATGGGCCACTGGTTCGACCGCACCATGGGCGCGGTGCTGATCGCCATCGGCGTGAAACTCGCGTTCACCGAGATGCATTGATTCTTCTGCGCTGTCATCTGTTTCGGCAAATGCTGGCGCAAAGCTAGCATTTGTACGGCTCTGCAAATCATTCCTTTGGCTGATTTGGCTGACGTATAACGGTTCTAGAGTACGAAACTCCAAAGCCAACACCGTGCAGTCAGAAAAGGGATTCTTATGTTGCAGACTCGCGTTATTCCGCCCGCCGAAGGGGCGTACCAGTATCCACTGCTGATTAAACGGCTGCTGATGTCGGGCGCCCGTTACGAGAAAACCCGCGAGATCATCTACCGTGACCAGTTGCGCTACAGCTACCCGACCCTGATCGAGCGGGTCGCGCGGCTGGCCAACGTGCTGACGGCGGCCGGCGTAAAGGCCGGTGATACCGTGGCGGTGATGGACTGGGACAGCCATCGCTACCTCGAATGCATGTTTGCGATCCCGATGATCGGCGCGGTGATCCACACCATCAACGTGCGCCTGTCGCCGGAACAGATTCTCTACACCATGAACCACGCCGAGGACCGCTTCGTGCTGGTCAACAGCGAGTTCGTAGGGCTTTACCAGGCCATCGCGCCACACCTGACCACGGTGGAGAAAACCCTGCTGCTGACCGATCTGCCGGAAAAAAGCGCCGATCTGCCGAACCTGGTGGGCGAGTACGAGCAACTGCTGGCGGCGGCGAGTCCGCTGTACGACTTCCAGGACTTCGACGAAAACTCGGTCGCCACCACGTTCTACACCACGGGCACCACCGGCAATCCGAAGGGCGTGTACTTCACCCATCGGCAACTGGTGCTGCACACCATGGGTGTGTCGACCATCATGGGCGCCATCGACAGCGTGCGGCTGCTGGGCACCAACGACGTGTACATGCCGATCACCCCGATGTTCCACGTGCATGCCTGGGGCCTGCCGTATGTGGCGACCATGCTCGGGCTCAAGCAGGTTTATCCGGGGCGTTACGACCCGGAATTTCTGGTCGAGCTGTGGCGCAAGGAAAAGGTCACGTTTTCCCACTGCGTGCCGACCATCCTGCAGATGGTTCTCAACGCCAAGGGCGCGCAAGACACCGATTTCGGCGGCTGGAAAATCGTCATCGGTGGCAGTGCGCTCAATCGCACGCTGTATGAAACGGCCAAGAGCAAGGGCATTCAACTGACGGCCGCGTATGGCATGTCGGAAACCGGGCCGTTGGTCTCTTGCGCGCATTTGAACGATGAGTTGATGGCGGGCACCGAAGACGAGCGCACTACTTACCGGATCAAGGCCGGCGTGCCGGGACCGTTGGTCGATGCGGCAATCATCGACAGCGAGGGCAGTTTCCTCCCGGCCGACGGTGAAACCCAGGGCGAACTGGTGCTGCGCGCACCGTGGCTGACCGAAGGCTATTTCAACGAACCGCAGAAGGGCGCCGAGCTGTGGGCCGGAGGCTGGTTGCACACCGGTGACGTCGCCACGATCGACAGCATGGGCGTGATCGACATCCGCGACCGGATCAAGGACGTGATCAAGACCGGCGGCGAATGGATTTCCTCGCTGGATCTCGAAGACCTGATCAGTCGCCATGTCGCGGTACGTGAAGTAGCAGTGGTGGGCATTGCCGATCCACAGTGGGGCGAGCGTCCATTTGCCTTGCTGGTGGTCCGCGAAGGGCATGCCATCGGGGCGCGCGAGCTCAAGGAACACCTCAAGCCATTCGTTGAATTGGGGCACTTGAGCAAGTGGGCGATCCCGAGCCAGATCGCGCTTGTTACTGAAATTCCCAAGACCAGTGTCGGCAAGCTCGACAAGAAGCGCATCCGCCTCGACATCACCGAATGGCAGGCCAACAACAGCACCTTCCTCTCGACGCTCTGAGCGTCCGCTGGCGCGCCGAAAACGGCGCGCCAGACCCACCAAGCAAGCGCTTGGCTTGTGAAATCCGAATTTTCAGCCATCCTTGCCGTGCCGACATGTGTCGGACTGGCGAAAGGACTGTTCCAGAGTGGCCGGCAGCTGCAAATCACACTTTAGAGGGATCAAGCAGTACCCCCTGCTGGCTATAGTCCGCTCAAGGATTTTTAAGAACGGGGCACACGCACTAACGGGGCGATGCAACATTGAAGCGATTTCGGTAAGCCTCTGGCGCCCGGTCCTTCAGGCGTTTTTAAAAGTACTCACTGCCATAACAATAATGCACATGGAGTAGCGTCGATGACCTCAGTAAACCAGTTCTGGCGCCGGGCAAAGCTGCCTCTGGCCGTCAGTCTTGCTTCTTCGCTCGCCGGGCCCGCTTTCGGCGTCAGTTTCAACGTCGGTGAAATCGAAGGCCAGTTCGACTCCTCCCTGTCGATCGGTGCCAGTTGGTCCACCCAGAGCCCGAACAAGAACCTCATCGGCGTCAACAACGGCGGCCACGGTCTGTCCCAGACTTCCGACGACGGCCATGCCAACTTCAAGAGCGGCGAGACCTTCTCGAAGATCTTCAAGGGCATCCATGACCTCGAGCTGAAATACGGCGACACCGGCGTGTTCGTCCGTGGCAAGTACTGGTACGACTTCGAACTGAAGGACGAGAGCCGCGAGTTCAAGGACATCAGCGACAGCAACCGCAAGGAAGGCGCCAAGTCCGCCGGCGGTCAGATCCTCGACGCCTTCGTCTACCACAACTACGCGATCGCCGATCAGCCAGGCTCCGTGCGTCTGGGCAAGCAGGTGGTGAGCTGGGGTGAAAGTACCTTCATCGGCGGCGGCATCAACTCGATCAACCCGATCGACGTTTCCGCGTTCCGTCGTCCGGGCGCCGAGATCAAGGAAGGCCTGATCCCGGTCAACATGTTCTATGTATCCCAGAGCCTGACCGACAACCTGTCGGCCGAAGCTTTCTATCAGCTGGAGTGGGACCAGACCGTCGTCGACAACTGCGGCACGTTCTTCTCCCAGCCGGACATCATTGCCGATGGCTGCACCGACAACCTGCGCGTGCTGAACAAGCGCTCGCAGATCCCGGCCATTGCCCTGGGGCCATTGGCGGCCAACGGCGTCAACGTCAATGAAGAAGGTGTGCTGGTGCCGCGCGGCGCCGATCGCGATGCGCGCGACAGCGGCCAGTGGGGCGCGTCCCTCAAGTACATGTTCGAACCGCTGGACACCGAGTTCGGTGCCTACTTCATGAATTACCACAGCCGTGCGCCGATCTTCAGTGCCACTGGCGCGCCGCAATCGGTCTACAACGGCGTGGCCGCATTGCCAGGTCCGTTCCAGGCGCTCGGGCCTCTGCTGGTCGCCGGCAATTCGAAGTACTTCGTCGAATACCCAGAGGACATCCGCCTCTACGGTCTGAGCTTCTCCACCACCCTGCCTACCGGTACGGCGTGGAGCGGTGAGATCAGCTATCGCCCGAATGCGCCGGTACAACTGAACTCCACCGACATCCTGTTCGCCGGTGTGCGTCCATTGGGCGGCCCGTATGCCAACGCTTCGCTGCTCAATGGTGTGCCAGGCCAGGATCTGCATGGCTACGAGCGCAAGGAAATCACTCAACTGCAAACCACCTTCACGCACTTCTTCGATCAGGTCATGGGCGCTAGCCGTCTGACCCTGGTGGGTGAGGTGGGCATGACTTACGTGGGCGGTCTGGAAAGCCGGTCCGACAAGCGCTATGGCCGTGATCCGGTCTTCGGCCCGGGCGAATTGCCAGCCACCGGTACCACCAACACCTGCGTCAACATCCTCAACAACGGCACCATCAATGGCGCCGGACCTGGCTCACCGCAGAACAACCGTAGTCGCAATTGCGACAATGACGGTTTCACCACGTCGATGTCCTGGGGTTATCGCGGTCGTGCGATCTGGGAATACAACGATGTGTTCGCCGGCGTGAACCTCAAGCCGAACGTGGCCTGGTCCCACGACGTCAGCGGCTACTCGCCAGGCCCTGGCGGCAACTTCGAAGAAGGTCGCAAGGCTGTCAGCCTGGGTGTCGATGCCGAGTACCAGAACACCTACACCGCGAGCCTGGCCTACACCAACTTCTTCGACGGCAAGTACAGCACCGTGGATGACCGCGATTTCGTGGCGCTCAGCCTCGGCGTGAACTTCTAAGCACTGCATTTTCAGGACGAACGAATTTATGAAAATAACAAAAAGTCTGTTCCACGCCGGTGTTCTGGGCCTGTCGCTGCTGGCGACCGGCGTCATGGCGGCGGTGCCTGCCGCCGAAGCGGACAAGCTGGGCAAGAGCCTGACCCCGATGGGCGCCGAAATGGCCGGTAACGCGGACGGCTCGATCCCGGCCTGGAAACCGATGCCGAAGAATGCCGGCACCGTCGACAGCAAAGGCTTCCTGTCCGACCCGTACGCCAGTGAAAAGCCGCTCTTCACCATCACCAAGCAGAACGTCGATCAGTACAAGGCCAAGCTTGCGCCGGGTCAGTACGCGATGTTCCAGCGTTACCCTGACACCTTCAAGATGCCGGTCTATCCGTCTCATCGTGGTGCCACCGTGCCGGATGAGGTATTCGCCGCCATCAAGAAGAACGCCACCACCACGACCCTGGTGTCGGGTGGCAACGGCCTGGAAAACTTCGATACCGCCGTACCGTTCCCGATTCCGAAAAGCGGTGTGGAAGTCATCTGGAACCACATCACCCGCTATCGCGGCGGCAGCGTGACCCGTCTGGTGACCCAGGCCACGCCGCAACCGAACGGCTCGTTCAGCCTGGTGTACTTCCAGGACCAGTTCGTATTCCGCGACAAGATGAAGGACTACGATCCGGCGAACCCGGGCAACATCCTGTTCTACTTCAAGCAGAAAGTGACCGCGCCGGCACGTCTGGCCGGTGGCGTGCTGCTGGTGCACGAAACCCTCGACCAGGTGAAGGAACCGCGTTCGGCGTGGGTCTACAACGCCGGTCAGCGTCGTGTGCGCCGTGCACCGCAAGTGTCCTATGACGGCCCGGGTACCGCGGCGGACGGCCTGCGGACTTCCGACAACCTGGACATGTTCAACGGCGCACCGGACCGTTACGACTGGAAACTGATCGGCAAGCAAGAAATGTACATCGCCTCTGACAGCTACAAGCTCGACGATCCGAAGCTCAAGTACGCCGACATCATCAAGGCCGGGCACATCAACCAGGATCTGGCTCGTTATGAACTGCGTCGGGTCTGGCACGTGACCGCGACCCTGAAGGAAGGTCAGCGTCACATCTATGCCAAGCGCGACTTCTTCATCGACGAAGACACCTGGCAAGCGGCGGTGATCGATCACTACGACGGTCGTGGTCAATTGTGGCGCGTGGCGGAAGCTCACGCTCAGGACTACTACAACGTTCAGGTACCGTGGTACACCCTGGAGACCCTTTACGATCTGCAGTCCGGCCGTTACCTGGCGCTGGGCATGAAGAACGAAGAGAAGTCGGCGTATGACTTCGGTTTTACCGCCACCACCAGCGACTTCACTCCAGCCGCTCTGCGTCAGGATGGTGTTCGCTAAGCTCCTGTAAACCGAGGCCGCATCCTCGTGAAAACGCCCCGACAGGTTCGGGGCGTTTTTTTGTCTGTCGCTTTTTCCGTAGCCTTTTTGTAGCCATTTGTAGCAACGACCTTCATAACCGCTCCGTTTAAGGCTAGTCTGCGGGCATCTGCTACGCCGCCAACAGCCATACGAACAAGAGCCGGCCATGACTGATCTGTCCCCACTTCCGGGTCCCGCAAGCGTTGCCGTCGCGGCACTGGACGGACGTTTTTTTCGCCCGCCATTACCCGATGGCTACGTGCTGCGACCCCGTTTGTGCGAACGCCTTGGCGCCGGACTCGGAGGGCGCCTGTTGCTGGTCAGCGCTCCGGCCGGGTTCGGCAAGAGCTCGCTGGCGGTGGAGTTCTGTCAGAGCCTGCCGGCGCACTGGCAAAGCCTTTGGTTGGGGCTGAGCCCGCGGGATAACGATCCGGGGCGGTTTCTCGAACGACTGCTCGAAGGCCTGCAGGACTACTTCCCGGAACTCGGCAGCCGCGCACTGGGGCTGCTGAAAATGCGTCAACGCCATCAACCGTTTGCCTTCGAAGAATGGCTGGACGGCCTGTTGGATGAGTTGACGCTGCATCTGCAACCCACGGCCCCGCTGCTGTTGGTACTGGATGACTACCATCTTGCTCAAGGGCCGGTGCTCGATCGTTGCCTGCAGTTTTTCCTCAATCATTTACCGGACGGCCTGGTGGTCATGGTCACCAGTCGGCAGCGCCCGGACTGGCACCTGGCCCGTCTGCGGCTGTCGCGCCAATTGCTGGAACTGCACGAACAGGATCTGCGCCTGACCCACGACGAAGCCCTGGCACTGCTTGATCGTCACAGCAGTTCCCTGCGCGGTGAAGCGCTGGAAAACCTGATCCAGCGCAGCGAAGGCTGGGTGGCCGGCCTGCGCTTCTGGCTGCTGGCAATTTCCGAAGTCGGCACCGAGTCGGCGTTGCCGCAAGCGCTGAACGGCGGGGAAGGGCTGATCCGCGAATACCTGCTGGAGGAAGTCATCGATTGCCTGCCCGCCGAGGTGCAGGCGTTTCTTTATGACACCGCACCGCAGGAGCGCTTTTGCAGCGAGTTGTGTGACGCGGTGCGCGAGGCCCATGACAGCGCTGAAATCCTGCGTTTCCTGCTGGCGCATCAGGTGTTCCTGGTGCCGCTGGACGAGCACGGGCACTGGTATCGTTATCACCATCTGTTTTCCGACCTGTTGCGCAGCCGGCCTATCGCCCGGGCACTGGTCCCCGCCGCGACGCTGCATCTGCGCGCCTGCCGCTGGTTCAACGCCCAGGGCCTGCTGGATGAAGCCGTCGAGCAGGCCTTGCGCGCGGGGCATCTGGACGTCGCGGCCAATCTGGTACAAAACCTCTCCGAGGAGCAACTGCTGGCCGAGCAGAATGTCGGCATGTTGCTGCGCTGGAAAATGGACTTGCCTGACAGTCTGCTGATCAGCACCCCCCGCTTGATCGTGTTGTACAGCTGGGCGCTGGGACTGGCCTGTCAGCTCGACGCGGCCGAAGAACTGGCCAGCCATTTGAGCCGGTTTCTGCCAGCACCCTCGGCCACCGCACAGAAATCGATGCTGGCCCAATGGCTGGCGCTCAAGGGCATCATCGCCCGTGGGCGAGGCCATCGCGAGCAGACCATTGAGTATTGCAGCGAAGCACTGGAAAGCCTGCCGGCCAAGCGCTATGGCCAGCGCCTAATGTGCCTGTCGACCTTGTCCAACCTGGCAATTGCCGACGGCGATCTGTGGCGCGCACGAGGTCTGAACCGCGAGTCGCTTGAGCTGGCGCAGCGGGTCGGCAATCCCTTGTTCGAGGCGTTGGCGCATTATGATCGTGCCCGCG
This sequence comes from Pseudomonas sp. B15(2017), assembly GCF_002113215.1. Taxonomy (NCBI): domain Bacteria; kingdom Pseudomonadati; phylum Pseudomonadota; class Gammaproteobacteria; order Pseudomonadales; family Pseudomonadaceae; genus Pseudomonas; species Pseudomonas sp. B15(2017). The sequence continues at coordinate 521,655 of NZ_NEJZ01000001.1, read as the reverse complement.
TCCTGCAGGCGCGCGGCGAAATCCTGCGCGCGCTCGATGAAGTGCGCCAAGGGCTGGAGCGCCTGCGAGGATTGTCTGCACAGCGTTTGTACGCCGTGCGTGCGCGCCTGACGCTGTATGAGGGTTTTCTGCTGGCCATGCGATTGCAGCCCGAAGCGGCGCGCCAGCGATTACAGGCGGGTTTGAGCGAAGCTCGGGCCTGTCGGGATATCAGCGTGTTGATCGGCCATTGCGTCATCGCCCGACTTGACGGCAGCAGCGGCGACTACGCACGGGCCTTCGCCGAGCTGGCCGAAGCCGAACGCCTGATGCACATCTGGGACGTCCCGCCAATTTACTACCTGGCGATGATCACCCTGGTCAAATGCGAATTGTGGCTGGCGCAGGGGCGCATCGATCTGGCCGAAGCGTGGCTGGCACGACTGGGGCAGACCTACACGGGCGAACGTGCAGCGGCTCCGCCGGAATTTCATCCGCAGCTGCCGTTGCATGTCGAGTTGCAGCAGGCGTTGCTGGATGTCATTCAGGGGCAGCCGATGCTCGCTGAAGGGCGGTTGAATGTCCTCCTGGAAAACGGTCAGCAGACCGGGAGGCAATTGTTGAGCGTGATGGCGTTGACGCAAAAGGTTTCACTGCTGCTGGCCGGTGGCCGCGAACCTGAGGCCCGCAAGGCTTTGGCTCAGGCATTGGAAGCGGCGTCCGGCGGTGTCCTGCAGCCTTTCGATCTACTCATCAAAGAGCATGCAGACTGGTTGCGCGGGCAACTGTCACTGACTGCACCGGCAGCCGTCGGTCAGCAATTGCTCGAGCAATTCCCTCAGATCCAGGCTCGTCCCACTGCGGAGTCTGCCGCTACCGAGCAGCTCAGCAGCCGCGAACTGGCGGTGCTGCGTCTGATCGCTCAGGGTTGCTCGAATCAGGAAATCAGCGATCAACTGTTCATCTCTCTGCACACCGTGAAAACCCATGCCAGTCATATCAACAGCAAGCTGGGTGTGGAGCGGCGCACGCAGGCGGTGGCGCGGGCGAAAGAGTTGGGAGTGTTGAACTGAATCTGCTGTTTTGCGCTGTGTCGTCATCCTGCGAGCCAACAACGTAAAATGGCGCAAATCAGCCTTTGCGCATTGTTTCGAATGTCTTTTCAGGATCCCCCATGACCGCTGCAAATCCCGCGCTCATCCGCGAAACCTTCCCCGTCGGCCCCCTTCAGTGCAACTGCACGATCATCGGCGACCCGATCACCAAAAAAGCCATCGTCGTCGACCCGGGCGGCAACCCTGACCTGATCATGGCCCGCGTCGATGCGTTGGGCCTGAAAGTGGTCAGCATCATCCACACCCACGCACACCTCGATCACTTCCTGGCTTCCGGCCAGATGAAGGAGAAGACCGGCGCCACCTTGCATCTGCACAAGGAAGACCAGTTTCTCTGGGACAACCTCGAAATGCAGTGCCAGATGTTCGGCGTGCCCTACACCCCCGTGCCGTCACCGGATCGCTGGTTGAGCGACGATGAAGAGCTGGCCTGTGGCTGTGGCGTGGCACTGCACACACCGGGGCATACGCCAGGTTCCATGAGCTTCTGGTTTTCCGAGGCTAAGCTGTTGATTGCCGGCGACACGCTGTTTCGTCGCGGAGTAGGGCGCACGGATTTGTGGGGCGGCGATCAGGCGACCATCGTGCGATCGATCAAGCAGCGGCTGTACACCCTGGATGAAGACGCGACTGTCGTGGCCGGGCATGGTCCGGATACGCGTCTTGGAGATGAAATGCGCGAGAACCCGTTTGTGCGTGCCTAAACATTTTGTCACGGGTGTGCAGCGGAATTTTTGTGCATTGTCATGATCCAACGCCCGCATGGGCCAGTTGCCAATGGCCGCTGCACCACAGAATGCAAAATGTAGGAGCTCTCCATGTTCACCACGCGTCGTTTGATTATTGTCGCTACTGCCGTGGCCGTTTTGTCCGGCTGCGCCTCGCCCAACCCGTATGACAATCAGGGTCAGGCCGACGGTGGCTCCCAGGGCATGAGCAAAACCGCCAAGTACGGTGGCCTCGGAGCACTGGCCGGCGCGCTGGCCGGTGCCGCCATCGACCACAACAACCGCGGCAAGGGAGCGCTGATTGGCGCAGCTGTCGTCGGTGCCTCGGCCGCCGGTTACGGCTACTACGCCGACCAGCAGGAGAAAAAACTGCGCGCCAGCATGGCCAACACCGGGGTTGAAGTGCAGCGTCAGGGCGATCAGATCAAGCTGATCATGCCGGGCAATATCACCTTCGCCACCGATTCGGCGAACATCGCTCCCAGCTTCTATCAGCCGTTGAACAACCTGGCCAACTCGCTCAAAGAGTTCAACCAGAACCAGATCGAAATCGTCGGCTACACCGACAGCACTGGCAGCCGTCAGCACAACATGGACCTGTCCCAGCGTCGTGCGCAGAGCGTGGCGACCTACCTGACGTCGCAAGGTGTCAGCGGTGCCAACCTGAGTGCTCGTGGTGCGGGTCCGGATAATCCGATCGCCAGCAACGGTGACGTCAATGGCCGCGCGCAGAACCGCCGCGTCGAGGTCAACCTCAAGGCAATCCCGGGCCAGCAGTACGGTGGCCAGCAACAGCCGGGCACCGTTCAGCAATACCCGTAACCGTCAGGTACAAAAAAGCCCCCGGACAAGTGATTGTCCGGGGGCTTTTTGTTGGCGCGAAGGCTGATTACTTCTTCAGACCGTAATGCTCGTCGAGCATGCCCGGCGAGTTCGGGGTCTTCGGCGCGTAGTCACGCGGCGGTTCCTGATCCCGTGGCGGCGTCAGGCGTTCCCGTGGGGCCTGTGCTGCCTCGGAGTGCAAGGAAGCCAGCAGGCGTTGACGAGTCTGCTCGTCCAGGGCCAGGCGGTTGGCGCCCTCGGCGAGGTGGTCCTGCACTTCCTGATAGCTCTGGGTCAGTTTCTTGACCAGATTGGCGGTGCTGTTGAAGTGGGTCACCACTTCGTTCTGATAACTGTCGAAACGTTCCTGAATATCATCCAGTTGACGCTGCGTGCGGCTGGGCGCGGCGTTCGGCGCAACGCGAGCGATCAGGAAACCAATGGCGACACCCACAACCAGGGCAAGAGTCGGTAACAACCAAACTAAGAGCGAGTGTTCCACGAGTCCTTCCTCTATAAACGGCTTTGCTTTACGTTAACGGCTCGAACCTGCGCTGTATACCGCGATTCACTCGCAATAGACTGGCACAGACAATTTGCTAGACGAGTCGACCCGATCCGAGGTCACGGAGTTCCTTCCTTGCTGATGCGTGAAACCCCTGTAGTGATTGATGGCCCGGTGGGTCAACTTGAGTCTTTGTACCTGGACAACGAGCAGCCGCGAGGCATCGCGCTGATCTGCCATCCCAACCCGGTGCAGGGCGGCACCATGCTCAACAAGGTCGTCTCGACCCTGCAGCGCACTGCGCGCGATGCCGGCCTGATCACCTTGCGTTTCAACTATCGCGGCGTCGGTGCCAGCGAAGGCTCTCATGACATGGGCACGGGTGAGGTCGACGACGCCCAGGCTGCCGCCGCATGGCTGCTGGACAAACACCCGGGTCTGCCACTGACCCTGTTCGGTTTCTCCTTCGGTGGATTTGTTGCAGCAAGTCTCGGCGGCCGTCTCGAAGCCCAAGGCATCACGCTCAAGCACTTGTTCATGGTCGCACCGGCGGTGATGCGCCTGGGCGAGCAGGATCAACTGCCGCAGCAGGGCGAACTGACCGTGATCCAGCCGGAAACCGACGAAGTGATCGAGCCGCAGCGGGTCTACGACTGGTCCGACAAACTCCAGCGCCCCCATGAGCTGCTGAAAGTGGCAGAATGCGGACACTTTTTTCATGGCAAGCTGACCGATCTCAAGGATCTGATCCTGCCGCGTCTCTCGAATTGATTGCAGTCTGACAAGCGATTACCCATGACGAACCGTACCCGCATCCTCACCGGCATCACCACCACCGGCACCCCGCACCTGGGCAACTACGCCGGTGCCATTCGCCCGGCGATTCTCGCCAGCCGCGACAGCAATGCCGATTCGTTCTACTTCCTGGCCGACTATCATGCCTTGATCAAATGCGATGACCCGCTGCGCATTCAGCGCTCGCGTCTGGAAATCGCCGCGACCTGGCTGGCCGGTGGCCTGGATGTGGATCGCGTGACCTTCTATCGTCAGTCCGACATCCCGGAAATCCCCGAGCTGACCTGGCTGCTGACGTGTGTCGCGGCCAAGGGCCTGCTCAACCGTGCCCACGCCTACAAGGCTTCGGTGGACAAGAACCTCGAGACCGGCGAAGACCCGGATGCCGGCATCACCATGGGCTTGTACAGCTATCCGGTGCTGATGGCGGCCGACATCCTGATGTTCAACGCACACAAGGTGCCGGTCGGTCGCGACCAGATCCAGCATGTGGAAATGGCTCGTGACATCGGCCAGCGCTTCAACCACCTGTTCGGCCAGGGCAAGGAGTTCTTCACCATGCCCGAAGCGCTGATCGAAGAAAGCGTTGCCACGCTGCCGGGCCTGGACGGTCGCAAGATGTCCAAGAGCTACGACAACACCATTCCGCTGTTCTCCAGCGCCAAGGAAATGAAAGACGCGATCTCGCGGATCGTCACCGACTCCCGCGCGCCGGGCGAAGCGAAAGATCCGGACAACTCGCACCTGTTCACCCTGTTCCAGGCGTTCTCCACGCCGGCGCAGGCCGACGAGTTCCGCAGCGAACTGCTGGGTGGTCTGGGCTGGGGCGAGGCGAAGAACCGTCTGTTCCAGTTGCTCGATAACGAGCTGGGCGAGTCCCGCGAGCGTTATCACCAGTTGATCGAGCGTCCGGCCGATCTGGAAGACATCCTGCAACACGGTGCCAAAAAGGCCCGTGCGGTGGCGACGCCGTTCCTCAACGAGCTGCGCGAAGCGGTCGGCCTGCGCTCCTTCGTCAATCAGGTTCAGGTGACCGCGACCACCAAGAAGAAAGCCGCTAAAGCCGCACGTTTCGTCAGTTTCCGCGAAGACGACGGCAGTTTCCGTTTCCGTCTGTTGGCGGCCGATGGCGAGCAACTGCTGCTGTCGCGCAACTTCGCCGACGGCAAGACCGCCGGTCAGGTGACCAAGCAGCTGCAGTCGGGTCAGGCACTGGATGTGCGCAGCGAAGACCTGAGCTTCAGTGTCTGGCTGGAAGGCGAGTGTGTCGGCGACAGCCCGGCATTTGCCGACGTGGCGGCGCGGGACGCGGCCGTCGAGGCCTTGCGGATCGCTCTGACACCGGTTCAGGAATAATCAACGGGCCGGCCCGACCAAGGGCCGATTGCCATTCCCACGGGCCATCGCTACAGTGACGGCCCGTTTTTGTTGCCTTGCTAACGAATTATGACGCCCCTAGAACGATATCAAGCTGATCTGAAACGCCCGGACTTCTTCCACGATGCGGCGCAGGAAACTGCCGTGCGTCATCTGCAACGCCTGTACGACGACCTGATCGCGGCCGAGCAGAACAAGCCGGGTTTGCTGGGCAAGCTGTTTGGCAAAAAGGATCAGACGCCGGTCAAGGGCCTGTACTTCTGGGGCGGCGTGGGTCGTGGCAAGACTTACCTGGTGGACACCTTCTTCGAAGCGCTGCCATTCAAGGAAAAGACCCGCACTCACTTCCACCGCTTCATGAAGCGCGTGCACGAAGAGATGAAAACCCTCGGCGGCGAGAAAAACCCGCTGACCATCATCGCCAAGCGTTTCGCGACGGAATCGCGGGTCATCTGTTTTGATGAATTCTTCGTCTCCGACATCACCGACGCCATGATCCTCGGCACGCTGATGGAAGAACTGTTCAAGAACGGCGTAACGCTGGTTGCCACTTCGAACATCGTGCCGGACGGTCTGTACAAGGATGGCCTGCAGCGCGCGCGCTTCTTGCCGGCCATCGCGCTGATCAAGCAGAACACCGAGATCGTCAACGTCGACAGCGGCGTCGACTACCGTCTGCGCCACCTGGAACAAGCGGAACTGTTCCACTTTCCGCTCGACGAAGTTGCCCACGAAAGCCTGCGCAAGAGCTTCCGCGCACTGACGCCGGAATGCACCGCCGCCGTGGAAAACGATGTGCTGATCATCGAAAACCGCGAAATCCGTGCCCTGCGTACTTGCGATGACGTGGCCTGGTTCGACTTCCGCGAGCTGTGCGATGGCCCGCGCAGCCAGAACGACTACATCGAGCTGGGCAAGATCTTCCACGCCGTGCTGCTCAGTGGCGTGGAGCAGATGAGCGTCACTACCGACGACATCGCCCGACGCTTCATCAACATGGTCGACGAGTTCTACGACCGTAACGTCAAACTGATCATTTCTGCCGAAGTCGAATTGAAAGATCTGTACACCGGCGGGCGTCTGACGTTCGAGTTCCAGCGTACCCTCAGCCGTCTGCTGGAGATGCAATCGCACGAATTCCTGTCCCGGGCACACAAGCCTTAAGCGGAATCGGCAAACAAAAAGGCCTGCAGATGCAGGCCTTTTTTTGTGTCTGGTCGAATCGTCAGGCAGCTTGCTGGAACTGCTGCCGGTACTGGTTCGGCGACAGTTCGGTGTGCTGGCGGAACAGCCGTGCGAAGAAGCTCGCATCGTCGTAGCCGACTTCGTAGCTGATGGTCTTGATGCTCTTGCGACTGCCGGAGAGCAGGCCCTTGGCAGTCTCGATGCGCAGCCGTTGCAGGTAGTGCAGCGGCTTGTCGCCGGTGGCGGTCTGGAAGCGGCGCATGAAGTTGCGAATGCTCATGCCGTGCTCGCGCGCCACGTCTTCGAAGCGGAACTTGTCGGCGAAATGCTCTTCAAGCCAGTGCTGGATCTGCAGGATGATCACGTCCTGGTGCAGCTTCTGACCGCCGAAGCCGATGCGGCCAGGTGCGTAGCTGCGTTGCACCTCATAGAGAATGTCGCGGGCCACGGCCTGGGCCACATTGGCACCGCAGAAGCGCTCGATCAGGTAAATGTAGAGATCGCAGGCTGAGGTGGTGCCGCCGGCGCAATACAGATTGTCGGCGTCGGTCAGGTGCTTGTCCTGATTGAGATAGACCTTGGGGAATCGCTCGGCGAAGGCATTGAAGAAGCGCCAGTAGGTGGTCGCTTCCTTGCCGTTGAGCAACCCTGCCTCGGCCAGCCAGAACACCCCGGTGGCCTCGCCGCAGAGCACGGCGCCCCGGGCGTGCTGTTCGCGCAGCCACGGCAGGATCTGTGGATAACGTTGGCACAGCGTATCGAAATCGTCCCAGAACGCCGGGAGGATGATGACGTCGGCGTTTTCCAGGCCGCCGTCCACCGGCATGACCACATCACTGAAGCTGTTCACCGGTTTGCCGTCGGGGCTGACCAGGCGGGTTTCGAACACCGGAGTCAGGCCGTGGCCCAGTTGTTTGCCGTAACGCAGGCTGGCCAGATGGAAGAAATCCTTGGCTTGCATGAGGGTGGAAGCGAAAACCCGGTCGATCGCCAGGATGCTGACGCGCCGCAAGGGCGTGGAGACTTGCTTGGACATAATTCAACTTTTGTTTTTATAAGGGAAAGTGGTCACCAGACGGCTGGATCGTCTTATTTTTTGTCGGATGTGTCCAGTGTCCTGTATCGGAAGCGAGGCTTAGTCTCTGAAGGTCTGATCCCTCCAACAATAAAGAAAAGGTGCCGCATGATTCCCAGAACCTTGTTCAGCTCCGAGCACGAATTGTTCCGCGACAGCGTACGAACATTCCTCGAAAAAGAGGCCGTGCCGTTCCATGGACAATGGGAAAAGCAAGGCTACATCGACCGCAATCTGTGGAACAAGGCGGGGGAAGCGGGGATGCTCTGCTCGCATCTGCCAGAGGAATACGGCGGGTTGGGGGCGGACTTTCTCTACAGCGCGGTCGTGATCGAAGAAGTAGGGCGGCTGGGCCTGACCGGCATCGGTTTCTCGCTGCATTCGGACATCGTCGCGCCGTACATCCTGCATTACGGCAGCGAGGCGCTGAAGCAGAAATACCTGCCGAAACTGGTGTCCGGCGAGATGGTCACCGCGATCGCCATGACCGAGCCGGGCGCCGGTTCCGACCTGCAAGGGGTCAAGACCACGGCCGTGCTGGATGGCGACGAATATGTGATCAACGGTTCGAAAACCTTCATTACCAATGGCTTTCTGGCGGATCTGGTGATCGTCGTCGCCAAAACGGATCCCAAGGCCGGCGCCAAGGGCATCAGCCTGTTTCTGGTGGAGGCGAATACGCCGGGCTTCGACAAGGGCAAGCGTCTGGAGAAGGTCGGAATGAAGGCTCAGGACACGTCGGAATTGTTCTTCCAGGACGTGCGCGTGCCGAAGGAAAACCTGTTGGGGCAGGCCGGGGCGGGGTTTGCCTATCTGATGCAGGAATTGCCGCAGGAACGTCTGACCGTGGCCATTGGCGGACTGGCTTCAGCCGAGGCGGCGCTGCAATGGACGCTGGATTACACCCGTGACCGCAAGGCGTTCGGCAAGTCCATTGCCGACTTCCAGAATACCCGCTTCAAACTGGCGGAAATGGCCACCGAGATTCAGATCGGCCGGGTGTTCGTCGATCGCTGCCTGGAGTTGCACCTGCAAGGCAAGCTTGATGTGCCGACAGCGGCGATGGCCAAGTATTGGGGCACCGACCTGCAATGCAAGGTGCTCGACGAGTGCGTGCAACTGCATGGCGGCTACGGTTTCATGTGGGAGTACCCGGTGGCCAGGGCCTGGGCGGATGCAAGGGTGCAGCGGATCTATGCCGGCACCAATGAAATCATGAAAGAGATCATTGCGCGGTCGCTTTGAGTTTTGCAGTGAGCATGATCGTTCCCACGCAAAGTGGGAACGATCATCGTCCTTTATTACGGCGCCGGATTCGGATGATCCTTGTGGATCGCTTCGATCCCTTCCAGCACTTCCTTCGATAGTTTCAGTTCGTAGCTGGCGATGTTGCTGTCCAGTTGCTCCAGCGTCGTCGCACCGATGATGTTACTGGTGACGAACGGTTGCTGATTTACAAACGCCAGGGCCATTTGTGCCGGATCCAGGCCATGTTCCCGGGCGAGGGCCACGTAACGGCTGCACGCCACTTCCGATTGCGGGTTGAAGTAGCGACTGAAACGGCTGTAGAGGCTAAGGCGGCCTTTCGGCGGACGCGCCCCGCCTTCGTACTTGCCCGACAGGAAACCGAACGCCAGCGGCGAATAGGCGAGCAGGCCGCACTGTTCGCGGATGGCGATTTCCGCCAGGCCGATCTCGAAGCTGCGGTTGAGCAGGTTGTACGGGTTCTGGATCGACACCGCGCGCGGCCAGCCACGGGCTTCGGCCAGAGCGAGAAAGCGCATGGTGCCCCACGGCGTTTCATTGGACAGACCGATGTGGCGGATCTTGCCGGCCTTCACTTGCTCATCGAGTGCTTCGAGTGTGTCTTCAAGCGGCGTCAGGTTGGCTTCGGTCTGGTGCTTGTAGCCCAGTTGTCCGAAAAAGTTGGTGCTACGCTCCGGCCAGTGCAATTGGTACAGATCGATGTAGTCGGTCTGCAGGCGCTTGAGGCTGGCGTCCACCGCTTCGGTGATGTGCTGGCGGTTGTGGCGCAGGTTCTTGTCGCGGATGTAGTCGATGGTGTTGCCGGGGCCGGCGATCTTGCTGGCGAGGATCCAGTCGGCGCGGTCGCCGCGGCTCTTGAAGTAATTGCCGATGTAGCGCTCGGTGGTGGCGTAGGTTTCGGCTTTCGGTGGCACCGGGTACATCTCGGCGGTGTCGAGGAAGTTGATCCCGGCCTCTTTTGCCCGTTCGATCTGGGCGAAGGCTTCAGCTTCAGTGTTTTGCTCGCCCCAGGTCATGGTGCCGAGGCAGATTGCACTCACGTTCAGGTCGGTACGGCCTAGCTGGCGATAGTCCATCGGGTGCTCCTTGGGCAAAACAAGCATAAAAGCAGGTTGAAATTTTTTTCGCAATCTGCATAATTGCCGACCTCTTTCTGCAGTGGAAGTGATGCCCCGCCGCCGAAGAATCTTGCCGTTGAACGGACGCGCCGACCCGAGCCCCCGAAAGCGTCTGTATCCGGCTGCCTTTGACTTGTCAAAGTACGCACTATTCAGTAAGATCCGCCGTCTTATTTACAGGCGGCCCCTGAGGCTATAAAGAATGAAAACTTTTACTGCTAAACCGGAAACAGTAAAGCGCGACTGGTTTGTCGTCGACGCTGCTGGTCAGACCCTGGGTCGTCTGGCCACCGAAATCGCGAGCCGTCTGCGTGGCAAGCACAAGCCTGAGTACACTCCTCACGTTGACACCGGCGACTACATCGTCGTAATCAACGCCGAGCAGATCCGTGTTACCGGCGCTAAAACCACTGACAAAATGTACTACTCCCACTCCGGTTTCCCGGGCGGTATCAAGTCGATCAACTTTGAAAAGCTGATCGCCAAGGCCCCTGAGCGCGTGATCGAGACCGCGGTTAAAGGCATGCTGCCTAAAAACCCACTGGGTCGCGACATGTACCGTAAGCTGAAAGTCTATGCGGGCGCTGCACACCCTCATACTGCTCAGCAGCCCCAAGAACTGAAGATTTAACGGAATAGTTCATTATGTCGGCGACTCAAAATTACGGCACTGGCCGTCGCAAGACCGCAACCGCACGCGTTTTCCTGCGTCCGGGTACTGGTAACATCTCCATCAACAACCGCTCGCTGGACACGTTCTTCGGTCGCGAAACTGCCCGCATGGTAGTTCGTCAGCCGCTGGAACTGACTGAGACTGTCGAGAAGTTCGACATCTACGTCACCGTCATCGGTGGTGGTGTAAGTGGTCAGGCTGGCGCAATCCGCCACGGCATCACTCGCGCTCTGATGGACTACGACGAAACCCTGCGTAGCGCTCTGCGCAAAGCTGGCTTCGTTACTCGCGACGCCCGTGAAGTTGAACGTAAGAAAGTTGGTCTGCGTAAAGCGCGTAAGCGTCCGCAGTACTCGAAGCGTTAATTTCGCTTCCACGTTCAAAAAGAACGCCCGATTCCTCACGGAACCGGGCGTTTTTTTATGCGTGCGATTTCTTGAATAATTGCGCTGTGACAACTTGCCACATTCGTAGACCCCCTATACTACAAGGCTTGAGGGCCAGCCCTCCGGGTAATTACCTTGTCAGAATTGGGGGTTTTCATTACCATTCGGCAAAATTTTTATAAGTACATAGTTTCAATTTAGTAGATGCCTGATTTAACAGGCCACAAAGCTGATGGGAGAGGACTGAATGAGCAATGACGGCGTGAATGCAGGCCGGCGTCGCTTCTTGGTAGCAGCCACATCCGTGGTGGGTGCTGCAGGAGCGGTGGGGGCTGCGGTCCCGTTCGTGGGGTCATGGTTTCCCAGTGCCAAGGCGAAGGCTGCCGGAGCACCGGTGAAAGTGAATGTCAGCAAAATCGAGCCAGGGCAGCAGATGATTGCTGAATGGCGCGGCCAGCCGGTGTTCATTGTCCGCCGTACCGAGGAAATCCTGGGGAATCTCAAAAAGATCGAGGGCCAGCTCTCCGATCCGACCTCCAAAAACTCCACGCAACCCACTTATGTCGACCCAGAAGTGCGATCGATCAAGCCGGAAATCCTCCTGCTGATCGGGATCTGTACTCACCTGGGTTGCTCACCGACCTTCCGTCCCGAAGTTGCACCCGCGGATCTGGGCAAAGACTGGGTAGGCGGCTATTTCTGCCCTTGCCACGGTTCCCACTACGATCTGGCTGGCCGCGTCTACAAGTCGCAACCTGCGCCTTTGAACCTGCCAGTACCCCCGCATTCCTATGAGACCGATGAGCTGATTGTCATTGGCGTCGATACGGAGAAAGCGTGATGAGCAAGTTCATGGATTGGGTTGATGCGCGCTTCCCCGCCACCAAAATGTGGGAAGACCATCTCAGCAAATATTACGCTCCAAAAAACTTCAACTTCTTCTACTTCTTCGGCTCGCTGGCGCTGCTCGTTCTGGTCAACCAGATCGTCACCGGTGTCTGGCTGACCATGAGCTACACCCCATCGGCGGAAGAAGCGTTCGCTTCTGTCGAATACATCATGCGCGACGTCGAGTACGGTTCGATCCTGCGTCTGCTGCACTCCACCGGCGCTTCGGCGTTCTTCATCGTGGTCTATCTGCACATGTTCCGTGGTCTGCTCTACGGTTCGTACCAGAAACCCCGTGAGCTGGTGTGGGTCTTCGGCATGCTGATCTATCTGGCGCTGATGGCCGAAGCCTTCATGGGTTACCTGCTGCCGTGGGGCCAGATGTCCTACTGGGGTGCCCAAGTGATCATCTCGCTGTTCGGCGCGATCCCGGTCATCGGCAACGACCTGACCCAGTGGATCCGTGGTGACTACCTGATTTCCGGGATCACCTTGAACCGCTTCTTCGCCCTGCACGTGGTTGCCCTGCCGATCGTGATTCTCGGTCTGGTGGTGCTGCACATCCTGGCGTTGCACGAAGTCGGTTCGAACAACCCGGACGGCGTGGACATCAAGAAACACAAGGACGAAAACGGTGTCCCGCTGGACGGCATCGCCTTCCACCCGTACTACACCGTGAAAGATATCGTCGGCGTTGTGGTGTTCCTGTTTATCTTCTGCTTTATTGTGTTCTTCTTCCCGGAAATGGGCGGCTACTTCCTCGAAAAACCTAACTTCGAGCAAGCCAACCCGTTCAAGACGCCTGAACACATTGCACCGGTCTGGTACTTCACACCGTTCTACGCAATCTTGCGTGCAGTCCCTGACAAGCTCATGGGCGTTATCGCCATGGGCGCAGCGATTGCGGTGCTGTTCGTTCTGCCGTGGCTCGACCGCAGTCCGGTCAAGTCGATGCGCTACAAAGGCTGGATGAGCAAAATCTGGCTGGTGGTGTTCTGCATTTCGTTCGTGATCCTCGGCATTCTGGGTGTTCTGGCCCCGACGCCAGGCCGTACGCTGTTGTCGCAGGTCTGCACCTTCCTGTACTTCGCCTACTTCATTCTGATGCCGTTCTACACCAGGCTCGAGAAGACCAAACCGGTTCCGGAAAGGGTGACTGGCTGATGAAAAAGTTATTTTTTGCTCTGATTTTTGCTGTTCTGCCAGTGCTGTCCTTTGCCGCCGAACACGGTGGTCCGGAACTGGAAAAGGTCGACATCGACGTTTCCGACAAGGCTGCCCTGCAGGATGGTGCGCGTACTTTCGCCAACTATTGCATGGGTTGCCACAGTGCCAAGTTCCAGCGTTACGAGCGTGTGGCCGATGACCTCGGAATCCCGCATGAACTGATGCTGGAAAAACTGGTGTTCACCGGCGCCAAGATCGGCGATCACATGAACATCGGCATGCAGCCGGCCGACGCCAAGACCTGGTTCGGCGCAGCGCCGCCTGACCTGACCCTGGTGGCTCGTGTTCGCGGCACCGACTGGCTCTACGGTTACCTCAGGTCGTTCTACGAAGATCCTGCGCGTCCATGGGGCGTGAACAACAAGGTCTTCCCGAACGTCGGCATGCCTAACGTGCTGGTCGGCCTGCAAGGTCGTCAGGTTGTGGGTTGCAAACAGGTACAGATCGTCGAAGACGGCAAGAAACAATATGATCCGCTGACCGGTACGCCTCTGACTCATGAAGCGTGCGATCAACTGACCATCGTGCCGAAAACCGGAACCCTCAACGAAGAGCAGTTCGATGAGAAGGTCAAGAATCTGGTAACCTTCCTGGCTTACTCGGCTAACCCGGTTAAGCTGCAACATCAGCGCATCGGTACTTACGTCTTGCTGTACCTGGCGTTCTTCTTTGTGTTCGCCTACCTGCTCAAGCGTGAATACTGGAAAGACGTGCACTGATAACGCTTCAAGCAATTGCTGTTAATCGCGCGCGCCCAAGGGCGCCTCTGAAAACGCAACGCCTGGTTCGCCGGCCGTTGCGGGAGGCGCCCTCTGGGCGCGCGCGTTTTTCCGGCTCCGACCATTTCAACAAGCGAGGAGGATCGCCATGGGCGTGACCAATCGGTTGGCCTGTTACTCCGACCCCGCCGACCACTATTCCCACCGAGTGCGCATCGTGCTTGCAGAGAAGGGTGTCAGCGCCGAAATCATTTTTGTGGAGGCTGGTCGTCAGCCGCCTAAACTGATTGAAGTGAACCCTTACGGCAGTCTGCCCACGCTGGTCGATCGTGACTTGGCGTTGTGGGAGTCGACCGTGGTGATGGAGTACCTGGATGAGCGTTACCCGCATCCGCCATTGATGCCTGTGTACCCGGTGGCGCGTGCCAACAGCCGTCTGCTGATTCACCGCATTCAGCGCGACTGGTGTGGTCTGGTGGATCTGATTCTGGATTCGCGCACCAAGGAAGCGGCTCGTGCCGTGGCGCGCAAGGAATTGCGCGAAAGCCTGACGGGCGTGTCGCCGCTGTTTGCCGACAAGCCGTTTTTCCTCAGTGAGGAACAAAGTCTGGTGGATTGCTGCCTATTGCCAATACTCTGGCGTTTACCGATTCTGGGTATAGAACTGCCGCGGCAGGCCAAGCCGCTGCTTGATTATATGGAGCGTCAGTTTGCGCGTGAGGCTTTCCAGGCGAGTCTGTCTGGTGTCGAACGCGACATGCGCTAAGGCTTAAGGAGCCGCTATGAACTCCAGTCGACCTTATCTGGTCCGCGCGCTCTACGAGTGGATTGTGGATAACGATTGCACCCCGCACATGCTGGTCAATTCCGAATACCCGGCAGTGCAGGTGCCGCAGGGTTTTGCCAGCGACGGGCAAATTGTCCTGAACATTTCGCCAAGTGCCGTGCGGCACTTGCACATGGACAACGACGTTGTGACCTTTGAAGGTCGCTTCGGCGGCGTCCCGCACAGCCTTTATGTGCCGATTGCTGCAATCCTGGGGATCTACGCCCGGGAAAACGGTCAGGGCATGGTGTTCGATCTGGAGTCGCCGATGGATGACGGAGACGAGATCGAGCAGGATGACGATGTTCCTCCACCGGACAGCGAGCCACCGCGCCCAAGCGGCCGGCCAAGCCTGAAAGTGGTGAAGTAATAAAAAAGGCGATCCAGTTGGATCGCCTTTTTTGTGCCTGCATTTTGCGGTTCAGTCGATGTACTCGAATAGCTTCACAATCTTCTGCACACCGGAAACACCCTGAACCAGGTTGGTCGCCTGGGCGGCTTCCTGTTTGGTCAGCAGGCCCAGCAGATAGACGATACCGTTCTCGGTCACGACCTTGATGCGCGAGCCGGGAATGCTGGCATCGGTGAGCATCTGGGTCTTGATCTTGGTGGTCAGCCACGAATCGTTCTGGCGGGCAATGAAGCCGGAAGGGGGGATTACTTGCAGTTCGTTATGGACCTTTTTCACGCGCTGAACGTTGGCGGCGGCTTGTTCGGCTTTTTCCTTGAGGTCTGCACGCGGGGTCTGGCCGGCCAGCAGCACGACGCCGTTGAAGCTGGTGACGACAATGTGCGAGTCGTTGTCCAGGGCCGGATCGGCCTTGGCCACGTTGACGCCGACTTTGGTTTCGATCAGCGAGTCATCGATCTTGCTGCCGAATGTGCGGGTACCACGGTCGTCTTCGATCGGCGCTTCACGGCTGGCATTCACCACCGACGTGCAGCCGCTGATGCCGAGGCACAGGGTCAAGGCCAGAAGGCCAAGGCGATTAGGGGTCATTCTTCACTCCCGAACAGTTGGCTGTCGATCAGATCGCAAAGGCAATGGATCGCCAGCAAGTGGACTTCCTGAATACGTGCGGTGACGTTGGCCGGTACGCGAATCTCGACGTCTTCGGGCAGCAGCAGCGAAGCCATGCCGCCGCCGTCGCGTCCGGTCAATGCTACGACAATCATTTCGCGATCATGTGCGGCCTGGATCGCCTGAATAATGTTCGCCGAGTTGCCGCTGGTCGAAATGGCCAGCAGCACGTCACCCGGCTGGCCGAGTGCGCGGATTTGCTTGGAGAACACTTCGTTGTAGCTGTAGTCGTTGGCGATCGAGGTGATGGTCGAGCTGTCGGTGGTCAGCGCGATCGCCGGCAGGCTGGGGCGTTCACGTTCGAAACGGTTGAGCAGTTCCGAAGAAAAGTGCTGGGCATCGCCGGCCGAGCCGCCGTTGCCGCACGAGAGCATTTTGCCCTCGTTGAGCAGGGCGTTGACCATCACCTGGCTGGCTTGCTCGATGTGCGGTGCAAGTACGTCCATCGCCTGTTGCTTGGTGTCGATGCTGGCCTGGAAAAGCTGGCGAATTCGGGATTGCATGTCCATCTGTGTGACCTTAATTAGCGCGGCTGTCCGGCACGTGAATGTGCAGCCCGCAAAGCAAAGAGCAAAAGTGTTGAGTGAAAATGTCCGGGTCGGAGCAGGCGCTCAGCTGTCGAACGCATTCTGCAACCAGTTCAGCTGACCCTGGTGGCTGTCGATGGCCACCACGTCGAAGCGGCAGGGGGAATTGGCCCAACGCGACTCGCGCTGAAGAAAAAACTGCGCGGCGAAAATCAGTTTCTGCCGTTTGCGCCCATCGATGCTATCGAGTGCGCCGCCCCATTGAGTGTTCTTTCGGTAACGAACCTCGACGAATACTACTGTATCGCCATCAAGCATGACCAGATCAAGCTCACCGCGTTTGCATGACCAGTTCTGCGCCAGAAGGCGCAGACCCTGGCACTGCAGATGCTCGAGCGCCTGGCGCTCGGCATCCTTGCCGCTTTGCAGGTGTGACCTGTCGGGCATCAGCGTGGAGTGTCCGGCAGGCGCTGGATCTGGCCGCTGACAAACTGCGCCCATGGCAACTGACGTACGACGCGTTGGGACTGGGTCATGCCCAGGCTGCCCGACTGACCTTCGATGCGGCTGTCCGGCAGTGCCTTGAGCTGATCCAGGCGCGGCGCCAAGCGATAGGCATCGACGCCCATCGCATAAAGACGGCCGAGGCTGCCGGCGGCTTGTGGCCATTGCGCGGTGACCTGCTGACGCAGCGGGTCGCTGGTTTCCAGCAGCCATGGGGTTTCGCAGAAGCGCACGCCGTTCATGTCGTTGTACTGGTTGACATCACCGCTGGCGCTGAACACGTGGGAGGTTGCGTAGACCGGCACGTCACCGGCGTACTGGAAGTTCAGGGTCGGCTTGATCTGCTGCGCCTGCTGCGGGGTGGCGGCGAGGAAGATGAATTCGATGTCCTGGCGACGCGAAGGCTGGGCGGCAACGTTGGTGCCGGCAGCGTTCTGCAGGCTCTTGGCGCGGGCTTCGCTCTGACGCAGCTGGAACATGTCGGCGATCTGCTGGGCCAGTTGCACCGGCTGGTCGACACGTTCGGTGGCGACGATGCTGCCGCCGTTGGCCTGCCAGTCCTGGCTGAAGGCACGCAGAACGCGGTCGCCCCATTCGCCTTTCGGCACCATGATGGCGGCGCGATGCAGGCCGTCGGCACGGGCGCGGCGGGAGACTTCGCGGGCTTCGTCCTCAGCGGCCAGGCCGAACTGGAACAATTGCGCCGGGCCTTGATCGCCTTCGCTGTAGTTCAGGGCGAGGGTGGTGATCGGCAGTTGCGGACGGGTGCTCAACTGTTTGACCAGCGGCTTCTCCAGCGGGCCGACGACCAGTTGCACGCCATCGGCCTGGGCCTTGCGGTAGAACTCGTCGAGGTTGGTCAGCTTCGAGCTGTCATAGAACTCGATGGCTGGTGGTTTCTGGCCGGCTTGCTGAGCCTGGTAGTGCGCAGCCATGAAACCGTCACGCAGGGCCTTGCCGACCGAGGCCAGTTGGCCGTCCTGTGGCAGCAGCAGGGCGATCTTGCTCAGGGGCTGGCTGGCCAGCTCCTTGAGTTTGGTCAGGGGTAGAGGCAGATTGATCGCGGCCGGGTGTTTTGGATGCTGGTTGCGCCAGTTGTCGATGGCGGCTTGCTGTTGTTCCAGAGTGCCGGCGGTTTTCACTGCCAGGGCCAGGCTCATCCAGCCACCGAGATCATCGGTGGTGTTCGCTTGCAGTTGATCGGCCGGCAGCGATGCGATCAGGGTCCAGATCGCTTCGTGGTTCTTGCTGGCGGCTTCGCCTTCCAGCATCGGCGCGATGAAGATGCGCTCGCGGGCGGCGGCCAGGGTCTGGCCGTCGGCCTCAAGGGCGCGGGCGTGAACGGTGCCGGCGCGAACTTGCAGCGGTACGGACATTTCGCTCAGGCGTTGCAGGCTTGGATGGCTCAGGGCAGTCAGCGCGGCTTTCGGCTGGTTACGGGTCATGGCCAGTTCAGCTGACAGCGTGCTGGCGAACGCCTGCTGGCCAGGCTGGAGTTGATCCATCGGTACTTGCTGCAGGATTTGCGCGGACTGTCCGGCATTGCCCTGACGGTAGGCCATGTCTGCCGCACTCAGGCGCAGCAGCGCAGCCTTGTCCGGCGATTTGGCCTGGGCAGCCTGTTCGAGCAGTTGCTCGATGGTGGCATCCGGGGTCCGTGGGAGTTCGCCAAGGCTGGAGGAAGGGGAGCTGGCGCAAGCCGCCAGCAAGGCAGCGAGGCAGAGGGCAGTGAACAGCCGCAGGCAAGCGATCATGTAAGTGTTCCTGATACTCGATCAAATTAGCGTCGAATTGTACCCAAGCACTGGCCGGGGCGCGATGTTACTGGCGTGAAACCGTGAATTTAGCTGATACAAAGAGTGCGCAGCCTCACAATGGTGCGACAAACCGTTTCCGACCCGGACGCATCGTCCGGCGCACGACGCGCTACAATGGCGGCTTTTACCGATCATGAGGTGTGCGCTTTGACTGCTCCAGGTCCTTTGAATTCCGCTGCGGGCTCGCTTTATGTGGTGGCGACGCCCATCGGCAACCTGGATGACATCAGCGCCCGGGCGTTGAAGATCCTGCGCGAGGTGGCACTGATTGCTGCGGAAGATACGCGCCATTCCCAGCGTCTGATGCAGCACTTCGGCATCTCCACTCCGCTTGCAGCCTGCCACGAGCACAACGAGCGGGATGAAGGCAGTCGCTTCATTACCCGTCTGCTGGCGGGTGACAACGTCGCGCTGATTTCCGACGCCGGTACGCCGCTGATTTCCGATCCGGGTTATCACCTGGTGCGTCAGGCGCGTGCCGCCGGGATCAATGTGGTGCCGGTGCCGGGCGCATGCGCGTTGATCGCAGCGTTATCGGCTGCCGGCCTGCCGTCCGACCGTTTTATCTTCGAAGGCTTTCTGCCGGCCAAGGCCGTAGGGCGCAAAGCGCGCCTGGAAGCTATCAAGGAAGAACCGCGCACACTGATTTTCTACGAGGCGCCGCATCGTATTCTGGAGTGCCTGCAGGATATGGAGGCGGTATTCGGCGCTGATCGTCCGGCATTGCTCGCTCGTGAAATCACCAAGACCTTTGAAACACTCAAGGGATTGCCGCTGAGTGAGTTGCGGGCATTCGTCGAGGCCGACAGCAATCAGCAGCGTGGCGAATGCGTCGTGGTGGTGGCGGGCTGGACCGCGCCGGAATCCGAAGACGCCGTCAGCAGCGAGGCGATGCGCATCCTCAATCTGTTGCTGGAAGAGATGCCGCTCAAGCGTGCGGCGGCCCTGGCGGCGCAAATCACCGGTGAGCGCAAAAACGTGCTGTATCAGGTGGCGCTGGATCAGCAAAAAGACGCGTAACCCGTCGCGCAGACCGGTTTGCGGGCTATTAGCGCTTGTTCTTCGGCCGCTCTGCCGTTAACCTGCGCGGCGGAGAGTCGATCGGACAGTCGCTGCCCTCTATGAAAATTAGAGGGGGGAGGAAAGTCCGGGCTCCATAGGGCGAAGTGCCAGGTAATGCCTGGGAGGCGTGAGCCTACGGAAAGTGCCACAGAAAATAACCGCCTAAGTGCTTCGGCGCCGGTAAGGGTGAAAAGGTGCGGTAAGAGCGCACCGCACGTCTGGCAACAGTTCGTGGCTAGGTAAACCCCACTTGGAGCAAGACCAAATAGGGTCCCAAGGCGTGGCCCGCGCTGGGACCGGGTAGGTTGCTAAAGATGTCCAGTGATGGCCATCGTAGACGAATGACTGTTCAAGACAGAACCCGGCTTACAGATCGACTCTCCACCTTTTTCTTTTCCCTGCTTGAATTAAAGGCGACAGGGCTGTTTATTATCAGCAGGCCTGCGCTGGAAATCCGGCAGCGGCAAACGCAGTAATAGCCATTTCCCACCTTGCTTCAATCAACAGCAGAAGCGCTTTTGTAATACCGAAAAAATCTTACTCTTAACAAATTACTTTAACTTTCGAGCGCAGCTTTCAGTGCTGCTTCAAGTTATTGGATAAAAGCATCCGCCAGATTCTCGTTGCTCCTCCTTTTATGCTCCTAAATCTCCGTTCTGTAAGGGTTTTCCTTTAATCCGCGCCTTGACGGTGTGGTGGGCGCATTCCTATAGTGTGCGCAAGTGGCGGAAAGTGGCATGAAGTGGGTTTTTTGAGCTCAAAACGATAAAAATTGGAGAAACGCTGACGTGTTTCGCGGAGCTAACGCTATCAGTCTCGACGCAAAGGGCCGTCTCGCCATGCCGAGCCGGTACCGTGACGAGCTCGTTTCGCGCAGCTCCGGCCAGTTGATCGTGACCATTGATGCCGTTGATCCGTGTTTGTGTGTCTACCCGCTCGATGAGTGGGAAATTATTGAAACCAAGTTGCGCGCACTTCCTTCTCTTCGCGAAGAGAACCGTCGTCTGCAACGTTTATTGATTGGTAATGCCGTTGACCTCGAGCTCGACGGCAGTGGTCGTTTCCTGGTGCCGCCGCGTCTGCGCGAATACGCGAAGCTCGACAAGCGCGCAATGCTGGTGGGCCAACTGAACAAGTTCCAACTGTGGGACGAAGATGCCTGGAACGCGGTTTCTGCCGCTGACCTGGCTGCCATACAACAACCGGGCGCCATGCCTGACGAACTGCGTGATCTGATCCTGTGACTATTGATAGCGGCTTCAACCACATCACCGTACTGCTTGACGAAGCCGTCGAGGCTCTCGCCGTACGTCCTGATGGCTGCTATCTGGACGGCACGTTCGGACGCGGCGGGCACAGCCGGTTGATCCTGAGCAAGCTCGGGCCGGATGGTCGGCTCATCGGATTCGACAAGGATCCTCAAGCGATTGCCACCGGGCAAACGCTAGCGGCCGAAGACGGCCGCTTTGTCGTTGTGCAACGCAGCTTTGCCGAGCTCGGCTCGGTGGTTGCCGAACAGGGGCTTACAGGCAAGGTCAGCGGCATTCTGTTGGATCTGGGCGTGTCTTCGCCTCAGCTCGATGATGCCGAGCGCGGCTTCAGTTTCCTCAACGACGGCCCGCTGGACATGCGCATGGATCCGTCCCGTGGCATCAGCGCCGCCGAGTTCGTCAATACCGCGCCGGTGGAAGAAATCGCCCGTGTCTTCAAGGAATACGGCGAAGAACGTTTCTCCGGTCGCATGGCCCGTGCCGTGGCCGAGCGTCGTGACATCACGCCGTTCGAGCGCACCGCCGATCTGGCTGAAGTCCTGAAAGTCGCCAACCCGGCGTGGGAAAAGGGCAAGAACCCGGCAACCCGCGCTTTCCAGGGCCTGCGCATTCACGTCAACAACGAACTGGGCGATCTGGAAGCGGGCCTCGAAGCCGCGCTCGAATGCCTGGAAGTGGGCGGTCGTCTGGTCGTAATCAGCTTCCACTCGCTGGAAGACCGTATCGTCAAACTGTTCATGCGCAAGCTGGTGAAAGGCGAAGCCGACAACTTGCCGCGCAACCTGCCGGTTCGCCACGTTGCGTTCGAACCGAAAATCAAAGTCCATGGCAAAGCGCAGACGGCCTCCGATGCCGAACTCAAAGCCAACCCACGTTCCCGTAGCGCCGTCATGCGTGTCGCGGAGAAACTGCGGTGAGCAAGCTTTTCGCCAAGCCATTGCCCGGCGGCAGCTTTTTGATGCTGCTGTTGTTCATCGGCGTGCTGGTGTCGGCCATCGGCGTGTCTTACAGCGCCCACTGGAACCGCCAATTGCTCAACACCCTTTACAACGAGCTGAGCGTGCGCGACAAGGCGCAGGCCGAGTGGGGGCGCCTGATTCTGGAGCAAAGCACCTGGACCGCCCATAGCCGGATCGAAGTGCTGGCTACCGAACAACTGAAGATGCACATCCCCGGCGCAGCTGACGTGAAGATGGTGGCGCCATGATGAAGCTCGAAGGGGCACTCTTCCCGTGGCGCTTCCGTCTGGTGGTCGGTCTGCTGGGTATGATGGTGGCCGCGATCTGCTGGCGCATCATCGACCTGCAAGTGGTCGACCGCGACTTCCTCAAAGGCCAGGGTGATGCGCGCAGCGTTCGTCATATCCCGATTCCGGCGCACCGTGGTCTGATCACCGACCGTAACGGCGAGCCGCTGGCTGTCAGTACGCCGGTGACCACCCTGTGGGCCAACGCCAAGGAAATGCAGCTGGCCAAAGAGAAGTGGCCGGCACTCGCTGCGGCGCTGGGGCAGGATCCTAAAGCACTGGCCGAACGTCTTGAAGCACAGGCCAACAAAGAATTCATTTATCTGGTGCGCGGGTTGACCCCTGAGCAGGGCCAGGCCGTGCTCGACCTGAAAGTGCCGGGCGTCTACGGCATCGAAGAATTCCGCCGGTTCTACCCGGCCGGTGAGGTGACGGCGCACATGGTCGGGTTCACCGACATCGATGACCACGGTCGTGAAGGCGTCGAGCTGGCCTACGATGAATGGCTGGCCGGCGTGCCCGGCAAGCGGCAAGTCATCAAGGATCGGCGCGGACGGCTGATCAAGGATGTCCAGGTCACCAAAAACGCCAAGGCCGGCAAGCCCTTGGCGTTGTCGATTGACCTGCGTCTGCAATATCTGGCCAACCGCGAGCTACGCAACGCGATCATCGAGAACGGCGCCAAGGCCGGCAGTCTGGTGATCATGGACGTGAAGACCGGCGAGATCCTCGCCATGGTCAACCAGCCGACCTACAACCCGAACAACCGTCGCAACCTGCAACCGGCGATGATGCGTAACCGCGCAATGATCGACGTGTTCGAACCCGGTTCGACCATGAAAGCGATCTCGATGAGCGCCGCGATCGAAACCGGCCGCTGGAAACCGAGCGACACCGTCGAGGTGTATCCAGGCTCCCTGCAGATCGGTAAATACACGATCAAGGACGTATCGAAGACCGAAGGTCCGGTACTCGACCTGACCGGTATTCTGATCAATTCCAGTAACGTCGGCATGAGCAAGGTCGCGTTCGATATCGGCGGCGAAACCATTTTCCGCCTCGCACAGAAAGTCGGCCTCGGCCAGGACACCGGCCTCGGCTTCCCGGGCGAGCGTGTCGGCAACCTGCCGAACTACCGCGAGTGGCGCAAGGCCGAGACTGCAACGCTGTCGTACGGCTACGGTATTTCGGTGACCGCGATTCAACTGGTGCACGCGTTCTCGGCGTTGGCCAACAACGGTCGTCTCGCACCGCTGACCCTGATCAAAACCGACAAGGCGCCGCAGACCACCCAGGTGCTGCCGGAAGCCGTCGCCAAAACCATGCAAGGCATGCTGCAACAAGTGATCGAAGCCCCGCGCGGCGTGTTCCGTGCGCAGGTGCCGGCCTATCACGTGGGCGGCAAGTCCGGTACCGCGCGCAAGACATCGGTCGGCACCAAGGGCTACGCCGAAAACTCTTACCGCTCGCTGTTCGCCGGCTTCGGCCCGATGAGCGATCCACGTTATGCAATCGTCGTGGTGATCGATGAACCGACCAAGGCCGGTTACTTCGGTGGTCTGGTCTCGGCACCGGTGTTCAGTCGCGTGATGTCGGGCACCCTGCGCCTGATGAACGTCACCCCGGACAACCTGCCGACGACACAACAGGCCAACGCCACCCCGGCCGTTCCGCTGAAAGCCAATGGAGGGCGCGGCTGATGTCTCTGAGTCTGAACAAGATTTTTCCCCACGCCGGCCACGATCTGTTGATCCGTGAACTGGCGCTCGACAGTCGCAACGTGCGCGCGGGTGACCTGTTCCTCGCGGTGCCGGGCGGCAAGTTCGACGGTCGTGCGCACATCGCCGACGCCTTGCAGCGCGGCGCGGCTGCCGTGGCTTATGAAGTGGAAGGCGCCACCGTGCTGCCGATCACCGAAGTGCCGCTGATTCCGGTCAAAGGCCTGGCTGCGCAGCTGTCGGACATCGCCGGGCGTTTTTATGGTGAGCCAAGTCATCATCTGAATCTGATTGGCGTCACTGGCACCAACGGCAAGACCAGCGTGACTCAGTTGGTGGCGCAGGCGCTGGACCTGCTCGGTCAGCATTGCGGCATCGTCGGCACCTTGGGCTCCGGTTTTCACGGCTCGCTGCAAAGCGGCCTGCACACCACGCCGAACCCGATTGCCATGCAAGCGACTCTGGGCGACCTGAAAAAGGCCGGCGCCAAAGCCGTGGCCATGGAAGTCTCGTCCCACGGTCTGGATCAGGGCCGGGTTACCGCGCTGGCGTTCGACGTCGCGGTGATGACCAACCTGTCCCGCGATCACCTGGATTACCACGGCACCATGGAAGCGTACGCCGAGGCCAAGGCCCGGCTGTTCGCCTGGAATGACCTGAAGTGCCGCGTGGTCAACCTTGACGACGATTTCGGCAGGCAACTGGCCGCTGAAAAACGCGAGTCGCGGTTGATCACTTACAGCCTGCTCGACAGCAGTGCCTATCTCTATGTGCGTGAAGCGCAGTTCGACGACCATGGCGTGCGCGCCACGCTGGTGACGCCACAGGGCGAGCATCATTTGCGCAGCACGCTGCTCGGTCGTTTCAATCTGAGCAATGTACTGGCCGCCGTCGGCGCCTTGCTCGGTCTCGACTACGCGCTCGACGAAATCCTCAAGGTGTTGCCGAAACTCGAAGGTCCGGCCGGACGCATGCAGCGTCTCGGCGGCGGCACCCAGCCGCTGGTGGTGGTCGATTACGCCCACACGCCGGATGCCCTGGAAAAAGTTCTGACCGCATTGCGTCCGCACGTCAAAGGTCAATTGCTGTGCCTGTTCGGCTGCGGCGGTGATCGCGATCGCGGTAAGCGTCCGCTGATGGCCGAAGTGGTCGAGCGTCTGGCCGACCGCGTGCTGGTGACCGATGACAATCCGCGTACCGAAGATCCAGCCGTCATTTTTGATGACATCCGCGCCGGTTTCACGGCTGTGGACAAGGTGACGTTCGTGGCCGGTCGCGGTCAGGCCATCGCGCAACTGATCGCCGGTGCTTCGGCGGATGACGTGATCGTTCTGGCCGGCAAAGGTCACGAGGACTATCAGGAAATCAACGGCGAACGCCATGCATTCTCGGATCTGGTCGAGGCCGATCACGCCCTGACCGCGTGGGAGGTGGCCCATGCTTAAGGCCCTGAAACTCAGCGAATTGACCAACGCGCTCGATGCCCGTCTGATCAGTGCCGACGCCAGTTTTGACGGGGTGAGCATCGACAGCCGCGCGATCAAGGCCGGCCAACTGTTTATCGCCCTGACCGGCCCGCGTTTCGACGGTCATGACTATTTGAATGAAGTCGCTGCCAAAGGCGCCGTTGCTGCATTGGTCGAGCGCGAAGTCGCCGACAGCACGCTGCCGCAGTTGCTGGTCAAGGACACCCGCCAGGCGCTCGGCCAATTGGGTGCGCTAAACCGTGCCGCGTTCACCAAACCGGTCGCCGCTGTTACCGGTTCCAGTGGCAAGACCACAGTCAAGGAAATGCTCGCGAGCATCCTGCGTACGCGCGGTTCGGTACACGCGACCCGTGGCAACCTGAACAACGACCTCGGCGTACCGCTGACCCTGCTCGAACTCGCCCCGGAGCACAGCGCGGCGGTAATCGAACTGGGTGCTTCGCGTCTGGGTGAAATCGCTTACACCGTAGGGCTGACCAAGCCACACGTGGCGATACTCAACAACGCCGGAACCGCCCATGTCGGCGAGTTTGGCGGGCCGGAGAAAATCGTTGAAGCCAAGGGCGAAATCATCGAAGGACTGGCAGCCGATGGCGTCGCGGTGCTGAACCTCGATGACAAGGCGTTTGGCATCTGGAAGACCCGCGCTGCCGGTCGCAAGGTACTGACGTTTGCTCTGAGCAACTCTCAGGCGGATTTTTACGCCAGCGACCTGGCCACCGATGCCCGTGGCTGCCCGGCGTTCAACCTGCACACTCCTGAAGGTGTGGAACGGGTTCAACTGAACCTGCTCGGCACCCATAACGTCGCCAACGCCATGGCTGCCGCCGCTGCCGCGCACGCCTTGGGCGTGTCGCTGTTCGGCATCGCCACGGGGCTTGGCGCGGTACAACCGGTCAAGGGTCGCACCGTCGCGCAGCTGGCTAAAAACGGCATGCGCGTGATCGACGACACTTACAACGCGAACCCCACCTCCATGTGCGCGGCCGTTGATATACTCGCCGGCTTTTCCGGCCGCACCGTCCTGGTGCTCGGGGATATCGGCGAGTTGGGCGACTGGGCGGAGCAGGGGCACCGCGACGTGGGCGAATACGCCCGGGGCAAGGTTTCCGCGCTTTATGCCGTCGGGCCGAACATGATCCACGCCGTGAACGCATTCGGCGAACAGGCGCATCACTTCGGCACTCAGGCCGAACTGATCCAGGCCCTCGACGCCGAGCAGGACACAAACACCACCATTTTGATCAAGGGTTCGCGCAGCGCGGCGATGGAAAACATCGTTGCGGCCCTGTGCGGGTCCAGTCTGGAGAAACATTAATGCTGCTGCTGCTAGCGGAGTATCTGCAACAGTTCTACAAAGGCTTCGCGGTCTTCCAGTACCTGACCCTGCGCGGGATTCTCGGTGTGCTGACCGCGCTGGTCTTGTCGCTGTGCTACGGCCCGTGGATGATCCGCACCCTGCAGAACCGTCAGATTGGTCAGGCCGTTCGTAACGACGGCCCGCAATCGCACCTGTCCAAATCCGGTACGCCGACCATGGGCGGCGCGCTGATTCTGTCTTCGATCGGTGTCAGCACCCTGTTGTGGGCCGACCTGAGCAACCGCTACGTGTGGGTCGTGTTGCTGGTGACCCTGCTGTTCGGCGCCATCGGCTGGGTCGACGACTATCGCAAGGTGATCGAGAAGAACTCCCGTGGTCTGCCGAGTCGCTGGAAATATTTCTGGCAGTCGGTGTTCGGCCTCGGCGCGGCGATCTTCCTTTATATGACCGCCTCCACGCCAGTGGAAACCACCCTGATCCTGCCGATGCTCAAGGACTACAGCATTCCGCTGGGCGCAGGCTTCATCGTGCTCACGTACTTCGTGATCGTCGGTTCGAGCAACGCGGTCAACCTCACCGACGGCCTCGACGGTCTGGCGATCATGCCGACAGTAATGGTCGGCGGCGGCCTGGGCATCTTCTGCTACCTGTCGGGTAACGTGAAATTCGCTGAGTACCTGCTGATCCCTTACGTACCGGGCGCAGGCGAGCTGATCGTGTTCTGCGGCGCGCTGATCGGTGCCGGCCTGGGCTTTCTGTGGTTCAACACCTACCCGGCGCAAGTCTTCATGGGCGACGTCGGCGCACTGGCGCTGGGCGCGGCCCTGGGCACCATCGCGGTGATCGTCCGTCAGGAAATCGTCCTGTTCATCATGGGCGGCGTGTTCGTGATGGAAACCCTGTCAGTCGTCATTCAGGTTGCGTCCTTTAAGCTGACCGGTCGCCGTGTGTTCCGCATGGCACCGATTCACCACCACTTTGAACTCAAGGGCTGGCCCGAGCCGCGCGTGATCGTCCGTTTCTGGATCATCACCGTGATTCTCGTGCTGATCGGCCTTGCCACCCTGAAGCTGAGGTAGAACGAGTGTCTCTGATCGCTTCTGACCACTTCCGCATCGTTGTCGGCCTCGGCAAGAGCGGCATGTCCCTGGTTCGCTTCCTGGCGAACCGGGGCGTGGCGTTTGCCGTGGCCGACACGCGGGAAAATCCACCGGAACTGGCCACGCTCCAGCGTGACTATCCGCACGTGGAAGTGCGTTGTGGCGAGCTGGACGTCGAGTTCCTGTGCCGTGCCGACGAGCTCTACGTGAGCCCCGGCCTGGCGCTGGCGACCCCGGCCCTGCAAGCCGCTGCGGCCCGTGGCGTGAAGCTGTCCGGCGACATCGAGCTGTTCGCGCGTAACGCGAAGGCGCCGATCGTGGCCATCAGCGGTTCCAACGCCAAAAGCACCGTCACCACCCTGGTCGGCGAGATGGCGGCTGCGGCCGGCAAACGCGTCGCTGTGGGGGGTAACCTCGGTACGCCGGCGCTGGATCTGCTCAGCGATGACGTCGAGCTGTACGTGATGGAGCTGTCGAGTTTCCAGCTGGAAACCACCGACCAGCTCAACGCCGAAGTAGCGACCGTGCTCAACATCAGCGAAGACCACATGGACCGTTACAGCGGTCTGCCGGCCTATCACCTGGCCAAGCACCGGATTTTCCGTGGTGCGAAGCAGTTCGTGGTCAACCGTCAGGACGCCCTGACCCGGCCGCTGATGGGCGAGGGCCAGCCGTGCTGGACCTTCGGCCTGACCAAACCCGATTTCAAGGCATTCGGTCTGCGCGAAGAGAATGGCGAGAAATACCTGGCCTTCGAATTCCAGAACCTGATGCCGGTGCGCGAATTGAAGATTCGCGGTGCCCACAACCAGTCCAACGCCTTGGCGGCGCTGGCGCTCGGCCACGCGGTCGGGCTGCCGTTCGACGCCATGCTGGCAGCGCTGCGCACCTTCGCCGGTCTCGAACACCGTTGCCAGTGGGTGCGTGATCTGGACGGCGTCGGTTACTACAACGATTCCAAGGCCACCAACGTGGGCGCCGCACTGGCTGCCATCGAGGGCCTGGGTGCGGACATCACCGGCAAGGTCGTGCTGATCGCCGGTGGCGACGGCAAGGGTGCCGACTTCAAGGACCTGCGCGATCCGGTGGCGGCCCATTGCCGTGCCGTGATCCTGATGGGGCGCGACTCCGACAAGATCGGCGAAGCCATTGGCGATGCCGTGCCGTTGATCCGCGCCACCACACTGATCGACGCCGTCGAGAAATGCCGCGCCGCCGCCCAACCGGGTGACGTGGTGCTGCTGTCGCCGGCCTGCGCCAGTTTCGACATGTTCAAGAACTACGAAGACCGTGGTCACCAGTTCGTCCGCGCCGTGGAGGGTCTGGCATGAGCTTGAGAAACATCATCAAGCCATACCCGTCGCCGCTCATTACCGGACGTGGGATCGACCTCGACTTCCCGATGCTCGCCGGTTGCCTGGCGTTGCTCGGCCTGGGCCTGATCATGATCGCCTCGGCTTCCACCGAAGTGGCCGCCGTGCAGTCGGGCAGCCCGCTGTATTACATGATTCGTCACCTGATTTACGTGGTGCTGGGCCTGGGGGCCTGCGTCGTCACGATGATGATCCCGATCGCCACCTGGCAGCGCCTCGGCTGGATGATGCTGATCGGTGCGTTCGGTCTGCTGGTGATGGTGATCATCCCGGGGATCGGTCGTGAGGTGAACGGTTCGATGCGCTGGATCGGTTTCAGCTTCTTCAACGTCCAGCCGTCCGAGATCGCCAAGGTGTTCGTGGTGATCTACCTCGCCGGTTATCTGGTGCGTCGCCAGAAAGAAGTGCGCGAGAGCTGGATGGGCTTCTTCAAGCCGTTCATCGTGCTGCTGCCGATGGCCGGCCTGTTGCTGATGGAACCGGACTTCGGTGCCACCGTCGTGATGATGGGCGCCGCGGCGGCGATGCTGTTCCTCGGCGGGGTCGGGCTGTTCCGGTTCTCGCTGATGGTGGTGCTGGCCGTGGCGGCGGTGGTGTTGCTGATTCAGATGCAACCGTACCGGATGGCGCGTCTGACCAACTTCGCCGACCCGTGGGCCGACCAGTTCGGCGCCGGTTATCAGTTGTCGCAAGCCTTGATCGCGTTCGGTCGCGGTGAATGGCTGGGCGTAGGCCTGGGCAACAGCGTGCAGAAGCAGTTCTACCTGCCGGAAGCACACACCGACTTCGTGTTCTCGGTTCTGGCCGAAGAGCTCGGCGCCGTGGGTTCTCTGTGCACCGTGGCGCTGTTCGTGTTCGTGTGTATTCGCGGCATGTACATCGGTCTGTGGGCCGAGAAAGCCAAACAGTTCTTTGCCGCTTACGTTGCCTATGGGCTGTCCTTCCTGTGGATCGGCCAGTTCCTGATCAACATCGGCGTGAACGTCGGCCTGCTGCCGACCAAGGGCCTGACCTTGCCGTTCCTCAGCTATGGCGGCAGTTCCCTGGTGATCTGCTGCGCCTGCCTTGGCTTGTTGCTGAGGATCGAGTGGGAGAGTCGGACCCACCTGGGCAGTGAAGAGATGGAGTTCCATGAGAGCGACTTCGCCGAGGAGCCGAACCATGGGCGCTAACGTATTGATCATGGCTGGCGGCACCGGTGGCCACGTATTCCCGGCGCTGGCCTGTGCCCGTGAATTCCAGGCGCGCGGCTACACCGTGCACTGGCTCGGCACGCCGCGCGGAATCGAAAACGATCTGGTGCCGGCGGCGGGTCTTGAATTGCACCGCATCAACGCCACCGGCCTGCGCGGCAAGGGCAAGCTGTCGTTGCTCAAGGCACCGTTCATGTTGCTGAAATCGGTGTGGCAGGCGCGGGCGATCATTCGCCGGTTGCGTCCGGTGTGCGTGGTCGGATTCGGCGGCTATGTGACCGGCCCCGGCGGTATCGCCGCCAAACTGGCCGGCGTGCCGGTGATCGTTCATGAGCAGAACGCCGTGGCCGGGACCGCCAATCGGTTGCTGGTGCCGTTCGCCGCCCGGGTGTGTGAAGCCTTCCCCGACACCTTTACCCTGTCGGACAGCCGCCGTACCACCGGTAACCCGGTGCGCAGCGAGCTGTTCCTCGAAACACCGCGCCCGGCCCTGGCCGGACGCAAGGCGCGTTTGCTGATCCTGGGCGGAAGCCTGGGCGCAGAGCCGTTGAACAAGTTGCTGCCTGAAGCCCTGGCACAAGTCGCTGCCGACTTGCGTCCGGAAGTGTTCCATCAGGCGGGCAGAAACCACGATGAAGTGACTGCAGAGCGCTACCGCGCCGCCGGCGTGGATGCGCAGGTGCAGCCGTTCATCAAAGACATGGCCCAGGCCTATGGCTGGGCTGACCTGGTGGTGTGCCGCGCCGGCGCATTGACCATCAGCGAACTGGCCGCCGCCGGTCTGCCCTCGATGCTGGTGCCTTTGCCCCACGCGATCGACGATCACCAGACCCGCAACGCCGATTATTTGGCCCGCGAAGGCGCTGCCTTCCTGATGCCGCAAAGAACGACTGGCGCCGCGGACCTTGCCGCGCGCCTGACAGAGGTCTTGATGCAACCGCAACGACTCGAACAAATGGCCCAAGCGGCCCGCCGTCTGGCAAAACCCGAAGCCACCCGCAGCGTGGTGGATACCTGTCTGGAGGTGGCCCATGGTTGAGAATCAGAAAGCCATGCCACAACCGGAAATGCGCCGCATCCGTCGCATCCACTTCGTCGGGATCGGCGGCGTGGGCATGTGCGGCATCGCCGAAGTGCTGCTGAACCTGGGCTATGAAGTATCCGGTTCGGACCTTAAAGCTTCGCCGGTGACCGAGCGCCTGGAATCCTTCGGTGCGCAGATCTTTATCGGCCATCGTGCCGAGAACGCCGCTGCCGCCGATGTGCTGGTGGTGTCGAGCGCCGTCAACACGTCCAACCCGGAAGTGGCGACCGCTCTGGAACGCCGCATCCCGGTGGTTCCGCGTGCCGAAATGCTCGCCGAACTGATGCGCTACCGCCACGGCATCGCCGTCGCCGGTACTCACGGCAAGACCACCACCACCAGCCTGATCGCTTCGGTGTTCGCGGCCGGTGGCCTGGATCCGACGTTCGTCATCGGCGGCCGTCTGAACGCCGCGGGCACCAATGCCCAGCTCGGCACCAGCCGTTACCTGATCGCCGAAGCCGATGAGAGCGACGCAAGCTTCCTGCACTTGCAACCGCTGGTGGCCGTGGTCACCAACATCGACGCCGACCACATGGCGACCTACGACGGTGACTTCAACAAGCTGAAGAAAACCTTCGTCGAGTTTTTGCACAACCTGCCGTTCTACGGTCTGGCAGTGGTGTGCCTGGACGATCCGGTGGTGCGTGAAATCCTGCCGCAGGTCAAACGTCCGGTCGTCACCTACGGTTTCAGCGAAGAAGCCGACGTGCGCGCGATCAATGTTCGCCAGCAGGGCATGCAGACCTTCTTCACCGTACTGCGCCCCGAGCGTGAGCCGCTGGATGTGTCCGTGAACATGCCGGGCAACCACAACGTACTCAACGCACTGGCAACCATCTGCATCGCCACCGACGAAGGCGTCAGCGATGAAGCCATCGTCCAGGGCCTGTCCGGGTTCCAGGGTGTTGGCCGGCGTTTCCAGGTCTACGGCGAACTGCCGGTGGACGGCGGCAAGGTGATGCTGGTCGACGACTACGGTCACCACCCGACCGAAGTCGCAGCAGTCATCAAAGCCGTGCGCGGTGGCTGGCCTGAGCGCCGGCTGGTGATGGTCTATCAGCCGCACCGCTACAGCCGCACCCGTGACCTGTACGACGATTTCGTCAATGTACTGGCCGACGCCAACGTGCTGCTGCTGATGGAAGTCTATCCGGCCGGCGAAGAGCCGATCCCGGGGGCCGACAGCCGCAAGCTGTGCAACAGCATCCGTCAGCGCGGTCAGCTGGACCCGATCTACATCGAGCGCGGTGTCGATCTGGCGCCGCTGGTCAAGCCGCTGCTGCGTGCCGGCGACATTCTGCTGTGCCAGGGCGCCGGTGACATCGGCGGCCTCGCACCGAAACTGTTGAAAAGCGAGTTGTTCGCCGGTGCCGTGGCGGCGCCGGTCGAGGGGAAGTTGAAATGACTGCTGCCTACGCCAATCTGTTCTCCACCATTGCCCCGAAAGACTTCGGCCGCGTTGCCGTGCTGTTCGGTGGCTTGAGTGCCGAGCGTGAAGTCTCGCTGAAGTCCGGCAACGCTGTGCTCACTGCGCTGCAAAGCGCCGGTGTGGACGCGTTCGGGATCGACGTCGGCGCAGACATTCTGCAGCGCTTGCTGAGCGAAAAAATCGACCGCGCGTTCATCATCCTCCACGGTCGTGGCGGTGAAGACGGCAGCATGCAAGGCCTGCTTGAAGTGGCCGGCATTCCATACACCGGCAGCGGCATCCTGGCTTCGGCGCTGGCGATGGACAAACTGCGCACCAAGCAGGTCTGGCACACGCTCGGGATTCCGACGCCGCGTCACGCCGTGCTGCGCAGCGAGGCCGATTGTATTTCGGCAGCGACGGAACTGGGCTTCCCTTTGATCGTCAAACCGGCGCATGAAGGTTCAAGTATCGGGATGGCCAAAGTGAGTTCTGCGTCCGAGTTGATCGACGCATGGAAAGCGGCCAGTACCTACGATTCGCAAGTGTTGGTCGAGCAATGGATCCACGGTCCCGAGTTCACCATCGCCACCCTGCGTGACCAGGTGTTGCCGCCTATCGCGCTGGGCACGCCACACACGTTCTACGACTACGACGCCAAGTACATCGCCAACGATACCCAGTATCGGATTCCGTGCGGGCTCGATGCCGCCAAGGAAAAGGAACTCATGGACCTCACGGCGCAAGCCTGCGAGGCGCTGGGTATCGCCGGTTGGGGCCGGGCGGACGTGATGCAGGACGCCGACGGCAAATTCTGGTTTCTGGAAGTCAACACCGCTCCCGGCATGACCGATCACAGTCTGGTACCGATGGCGGCGAAAGCGGCCGGTCTGGATTTCCAGCAACTGGTCCTGGCCATTCTGGCCGCCAGTGTCGATGCCGATGGCAAGAAAGAGGCGCGAGGTTAAGACCATGCAAGGCGCACATCTCAGACATCAGCCACCCGCACCCGGCCGCAAGCCGGTGCCGCGGGGTGCCAGCCGAATGGTGGCCAAAGAGCCGATGTCCGCGCGCCTGCCGAAAGCCAACTTCGGCTTCTTGAAAAGTCTGTTCTGGCCGGTGCTGCTGGTGGCCCTGGGGTTCGGTACTTACGAAGGCGCGCAGCGTTTGTTGCCGTACGCCGACCGGCCGATCACCAAGATCGCCGTGCAGGGCGACCTGAGTTACATCAGCCAGCAAGCGGTGCAGCAGCGGATCGCCCCGTACGTGGCGTCGAGCTTCTTCACCATCGACCTGGCGAGCATGCGCACCGAGCTTGAGCAGATGCCGTGGATCGCCCACGCCGAAGTACGTCGGGTCTGGCCGGATCAGGTGGTGATCCGCCTCGAAGAGCAACTGCCGGTGGCCCGCTGGGGCGACGAGTCGTTGCTCAACAACCAGGGCCAGGCGTTCACGCCCAAGGAACTGGCGAACTACGAACACCTGCCGCAGCTGTTCGGCCCGCAGCGGGCCCAGCAGCAAGTGATGCAGCAATACCAGGTACTGAGCCAGATGCTCCGGCCATTGGGCTTCTCGATTGCGCGGCTCGAGCTGCGTGAACGTGGCAGCTGGTTCCTGACCACCGGTGCCGGCAGTTCCGGTCCCGGGATCGAACTGCTGCTGGGACGCGGCAACCTGGTGGAAAGGATGCGCCGCTTCATTGCCATCTACGACAAGACGCTTAAAGACCAGATTACGAACATTGCGCGCATCGATCTGCGCTACGCCAACGGCCTCGCTGTTGGCTGGCGGGAACCAGTAGCGCCGACGACAGCCCAACCCGCTGTCGCAAAGAATTAAGAAGAGGCAGGACCCATGGCAAACGTGCAAAGCGGCAAAATGATCGTCGGTCTCGATATCGGCACCTCCAAGGTGGTGGCGCTGGTCGGCGAGGTTGCGGACGACGGCACGCTCGATATCGTCGGGATCGGCACCCATCCGTCCCGCGGCCTGAAAAAAGGCGTGGTGGTCAACATCGAGTCCACCGTGCAGTCGATCCAGCGCGCGATCGAGGAAGCCCAGTTGATGGCGGGCTGCCGCATTCACTCGGCGTTCGTCGGCGTGGCAGGCAATCACATCCGCAGCCTGAACTCCCACGGCATCGTCGCGATCCGCGACCGCGAAGTCAGCTCCGCTGACCTGGAGCGCGTACTCGACGCCGCCCAGGCCGTGGCGATCCCGGCTGACCAGCGTGTGTTGCACACCCTGCCGCAGGATTACGTGATCGATAACCAGGAAGGCGTGCGCGAGCCGCTGGGCATGTCCGGCGTGCGTCTGGAAGCCAAGGTTCACGTGGTCACCTGCGCCGTCAACGCTGCACAGAACATTGAAAAATGCGTGCGTCGCTGCGGTCTGGAAATCGACGACATCATTCTTGAGCAACTGGCCTCGGCCTACTCGGTCCTGACCGACGACGAAAAAGAGCTGGGCGTTTGCCTGGTCGACATCGGCGGCGGCACCACCGACATCGCGATCTTCACCGAAGGCGCCATCCGCCACACGGCGGTGATCCCGATCGCGGGCGACCAGGTGACCAACGACATCGCCATGGCGTTGCGCACTCCGACCCAGTACGCCGAAGAAATCAAGATCCGTTACGCCTGCGCCCTGGCCAAACTGGCCGGTGCCGGCGAGACCATCAAGGTGCCGAGCGTCGGCGACCGTCCGCCGCGCGAACTGTCGCGTCAGGCACTGGCCGAAGTGGTCGAGCCGCGTTACGACGAACTGTTCACCCTGATCCAGGCCGAGCTGCGCCGCAGCGGCTACGAAGACCTGATCCCGGCCGGCATCGTGCTGACCGGTGGTACCTCGAAGATGGAAGGCGCTACCGAACTGGCCGAAGAAATCTTCCACATGCCGGTCCGCTTGGGCGTGCCGCACGGCGTGAAGGGGCTGGATGACGTGGTACGCAACCCGATTTATTCCACTGGCGTTGGCTTGTTGATGTACGGCCTGCAGAAGCAGTCCGACGGGATCTCGTTCTCGGGCATCGGCAACCGCGACAGCTACAGCAGCGATGAGCCGCAGGCGCCGTTGCTGGACCGTTTGAAGAAGTGGGTTCAAGGCAACTTCTGACGCTTTACCGCAGCACCGCAACAAATCAGCAGTAGGCGAAAAAACTAGAGAATGTAAGGAGAGGGAAAATGTTCGAACTCGTAGACAACATCCCCGCAAGCCCGGTAATCAAAGTTATCGGTGTTGGCGGTGGCGGCGGCAACGCTGTCAACCACATGGTCAAGAGCAACATCGAAGGCGTGGAATTCATCTGCGCCAACACCGATGCTCAAGCGCTGAAAAACATCGGCGCGCGCACCATTCTGCAACTGGGCACCGGCGTGACCAAAGGCCTGGGCGCCGGCGCCAACCCGGAAGTCGGCCGTCAGGCTGCGCTGGAAGATCGCGAGCGCATTGCTGAAGTGCTGGCCGGCACCAACATGGTGTTCATCACCACCGGCATGGGCGGCGGTACCGGTACCGGTGCTGCGCCGATCATCGCCGAAGTGGCCAAGGAAATGGGCATCCTGACCGTTGCGGTCGTGACCCGTCCGTTCCCGTTCGAAGGTCGCAAGCGTATGCAGATCGCCGACGAAGGCATCCGCATGCTCTCGGAAAGCGTCGACTCGCTGATCACCATTCCGAACGAAAAACTGCTGACCATTCTCGGTAAAGACGCAAGCCTGCTGTCGGCTTTCGCCAAGGCTGACGATGTACTGGCCGGCGCCGTTCGCGGTATCTCCGACATCATCAAGCGTCCGGGCATGATCAACGTCGACTTCGCCGACGTGCGCACCGTGATGAGCGAAATGGGCATGGCGATGATGGGCACTGGCTGCGCCAGCGGTCCGAACCGTGCACGTGAAGCGACCGAAGCAGCCATCCGCAACCCGCTGCTGGAAGACGTGAACCTGCAAGGCGCACGCGGCATCCTGGTGAACATCACTGCCGGTCCTGACCTGTCTCTGGGTGAGTACTCCGACGTGGGTTCGATCATCGAAGCCTTCGCTTCCGAGCACGCAATGGTCAAGGTCGGTACCGTGATCGATCCGGACATGCGCGATGAACTGCACGTGACCGTGGTTGCTACCGGTCTGGGCGCGAAAATCGAGAAGCCTGTGAAGGTCATCGACAACACCGTTCACACCTCGATGGCGGCTGCTCCAGTGCAGCAACCGGCACCCGCTCGTCAGGAACAGCCAGCGGTGAACTACCGTGACCTGGACCGTCCGACCGTCATGCGCAACCAGGCTCAGGCCGGTGCTGCGACTGCCGCGAAGATGAATCCGCAAGATGACCTGGACTACCTGGACATCCCGGCTTTCCTGCGTCGTCAGGCCGATTGATGAAATGTATCAGGGGTATTCAGGTGATTGGTGTTCAGCAAAGGCTCGGTCTGCTATCATCGCCAGCCTTTGTTGATACCAGTTCGCAATTTGCGCTGAAGCGGCCCATGCCATGATTAAACAACGCACACTGAAAAATATTATCCGTGCCACCGGTGTAGGTCTGCACTCCGGGGAGAAGGTTTACCTGACCCTCAAGCCTGCACCTGTCGACACCGGGATCGTCTTTCGTCGTGCCGATCTCGATCCGGTTGTCGAGATACCGGCTCGCGCGGCCAACGTCGGCGAGACAACCATGTCGACGACGCTGGTCAACGGTGACGTGAAGGTAGACACGGTGGAGCACCTGCTCTCGGCCATGGCTGGCCTGGGCATCGATAACGCCTACGTCGAGCTCTCCGCGTCTGAAGTCCCGATCATGGATGGCAGCGCAGGACCTTTCGTATTCCTGATTCAATCGGCTGGCCTGGAAGAACAGGACGCCGCCAAGAAATTCATCCGCATCCTGCGTGAAGTGACAGTGGAAGACGGCGACAAGCGCGCCACTTTCGTCCCTTTCGAAGGGTTCAAGGTGAGCTTCGAGATCGATTTCGATCACCCGGTTTTCCGGGACCGCACCCAAAGTGCAAGCGTGGACTTTTCCAGCACTTCGTTCGTAAAAGAAGTCAGCCGCGCCCGTACTTTCGGTTTCATGAGTGACATCGAGTACCTGCGCAAGCACAACCTCGCACTCGGCGGTAGCGTGGAAAACGCGATCGTGGTCGATGCCGATGGCGTACTGAACGAAGACGGCCTTCGCTATGAAGACGAATTCGTGAAGCACAAGATCCTCGATGCGATTGGCGACCTGTACCTGCTGGGCAACAGCCTGATTGGTGAGTTCAAGGGCTTCAAGTCCGGCCACGCACTGAACAACCAGCTACTGCGCAAGTTGATTGAGCAGAAAG
Source organism: Pseudomonas sp. B15(2017) (assembly GCF_002113215.1). Taxonomy (NCBI): domain Bacteria; kingdom Pseudomonadati; phylum Pseudomonadota; class Gammaproteobacteria; order Pseudomonadales; family Pseudomonadaceae; genus Pseudomonas; species Pseudomonas sp. B15(2017). The sequence continues at coordinate 483,450 of NZ_NEJZ01000001.1, read as the reverse complement.
ATGCCTGGGAAGTCGTGACGTTCGAAGACGCCAGCACTGCACCAATCTCTTACATGCGCCCGGTTGCGGCGGTGTAAGTAAAAAACCTCTCTAGTTTTTTGAAGGCCACCTTTGGGTGGCCTTTTTTTATGCCTGCTCTCAGGCCATGACTACCCGGTTTCGCCCACCTTCCTTGGCTTGATACAGCGCCTTGTCCGCTGCGAACAACAGCTGCTCCAGGCTGATCTCGCTGGTGGCTGTCCAGGTGCTGATGCCGATGCTCACGGTCATCGGTGACTGGTCTTGATTCACGCCCGGCAGTTGTTCCACCGCCGCGCGAATGTGCTCGGCGATCTGTTGTGCTCCCAGGCTGTCGGTCTCTGCGAGAATCACCGAAAACTCCTCACCGCCATACCGCGCCACCAGATCCGCCGGACGCCGCACATTGGAGGTGATTACCCTGGCCAGTTCACGCAACGCCTGATCCCCGGCCTGGTGCCCGTGTCGGTCGTTGAAGGCCTTGAAGTGGTCCGCGTCGATCATCAGCAATGACAGCGGCTTGCCCGAGCGCTGGGCGCGGAACCATTCGTGGCGCAGCGACTGATCGAGCATTCGCCGGTTGGCGACCCCCGTCAGGGCATCGGTCGCCGCCAATTGCGCCAGTTCCCGTTCGGCCCGCTGGCGCAGGCGCAGCTCCCGGGCCAGCAGCCAGGTCAGCCACAGCAGGCCGGCACACAGCACGCCGGTGGCGCCGCTGATCAGGATCGCCGTGCGTCGCCACGCGCCGAATACTTCTTCGCTGGACAGGGCAACGATCACCGTCAGCGGCAGATTGCCGACCCGCGAATAGGTGTACAGCCGTTGCTGATAATCCATGCTCGAAATGCTGTTGAAACTGCCGCTGCCGTTGCTGTCGCGCAGGATCCGCACCACATTGGGCCGGGTGGCGAAGCTCTTGCCGATCGAATCACTTTGCAGGTAAGGCTTTTGCGCCAGCAGGATGCCGTCGTTGTTGATGATGTTCAGGGTGCTGTCGATGCCGATATCGAGGCTGTTGAACAGCTGATCGAAGTAGTCGAGTTTCATCGACGCCACGGCCACGCCCAGGAAATCGCCGGTGTCCGAGGAAATCCGCCGGCTGAAACTGATCCGCCACTGGTCTGCGTCGTCGCAGTCGCAACGGGGCTTGAACGGGCGGCTGATGAACATGCCGGCGTCGCGGTTGAAGGCGTGGGCCAGGAAGTAATCGCGGTCGGCGAAATTGCCCGGTAGCGGTTCGACCCGCGAGGAGTCGGCGATGACCTCGCCATGCTTGTCGAGCAGCAGAATGTCGCCCTTGAAACGCGCTGTGGTGGAGCGGTCGAACAGCGCCAGGTGACGGATCTGCGGCGACACGTTTTTCAGGTCGTCACGTTGGGCGGCGGCGATCAGTCCTTGCAACGTCAGGTCATACAACTCGACGGTGCGCAGCACATCGGCGTCGATCAACTGCGCAATGGTAGTCGCGCTGCGGGTGGCCGATTCCTGAGCGTTGGCGTGTTCGCGGATCAGCAGGAACGTGACGATACACACAATCGCGATCACGCTCAGCAGGCTGCCGAGGATCAGCAGCAGCTCGGGACGTCCGGTCTTGCCCGCAGCAGGTGGGGTACGGCTCGCGATCATGGTTGGGTTGTCGGTTGAGGAGTCTTATAAGCGTAGTTGTACAAACGTCGCTGCCGCACACGCAAGAAAAAGGCCAGCGCATAAGGCCGGCCTCTCAACTGTAGCGCCGATCTTAGAAGACGTTGATCGGGTAGTCGATGATCACACGGTATTCATCCGTGTCCGTATCCAGCGCACCGTAACCGTTGCCGCCACGGTTGGTCGCCCATTGCAGGCGCACTGCGAGGTCTTTGGCCTGACCGCTCTGCACCACGTATTTGAGGTCGATATCGCGCTCCCAGTGTTTGGCGTTGCCGCGATCGGCGCTGTACCACGAGGCGTAACCCTTGCTCTGCGGATCGACCTTGGTCAGGTCCAGCGTGCCGCGCGAGTAGGACAACGAAGAGGTCAGGCCTGGCAAGCCGAGTCCTGCGAAATCGTAGGCGTACTTGAGTTTCCACGAGCGCTCGTTCGGTCCGTTGAAGTCCGAGTACTGCTGCGAGTTGTCGAGGTAAACGCTGTCGCCCTGGCTGATGTAATCGAACGGCGTGTTGCCGTTGACCTGCTGGTACGCGGCGGTGACGCTGTGATTGCCGATACCCACGGTGAAATGCAGGCTGTAGGTGTTGTTGTCGATGTTGCCCAGAAGCGCGTCGCCGGTGTCCTGCGTGTGATAGAAGTGCAGGCCCGGGTTGAGGGTCACCCGATCGTTCAGCGCCCAGGTGTAGTCGAGGTCGTAGTAGTACTGGTTCCAGATGTCCTTCAACTCGGAGGCGTACAGACTGCTGGTCAGGCCTTCGACACCGCTCCAGGCCACGCCGGCCCAGTTCAGATGCTGGCTCTTGTCGCCGTCGGCGAGGGTGCCGTAAGAAGTGCCGATGCGTTTGTGGCCACTCTGGTTGTAGGGTTTGGTGAAACTGGCCTGGCCGCCTTCGATCATCCAGCCGTCGAAGCTGTGGTTGGTCAGGCTGAGGCCACGAAAAGTCTGCGGCAGCATGCGCGTCTCGCCACCGGCGATCACCGGATTGGCGAGGAACAGGTCACCGGCCTTCAGTTCGGTATCGAACGCACGCATTTTCAGCGTACCGCCCGCCGTGGAGAACGAGCCCGGCGCTTTGCCGTTGCCGTCGCTGACGGGCAGGATGCTGGAGTTATCGGTGCCACCACCGCCGTCGAGTTTCAGACCGAGCATGGCGTGGGCATCGATGCCGAAGCCGACCGTGCCCTCGGTGTAACCCGACTCGAATTTGCCGAGCAAACCCTGGCCCCACTCGATGTTGTCATCCGTCTGCTGCAGACGGTTGCGATTCATGTAGTAGTTGCGCGCGTTGAGGTTGAGACTCGCGCCTTCGATGAAACCTTGTTTCTCGGCTTCGGCAGCATGGGCGGCGGGGGCAATCGTTGCGGCAATTGCAATGAACAGCGGGGTAAAGCGAACTGGGTAACGCACGTGCGGTAAAGCTCCTTGGGTCAACTGACACTTCAATGTCTTGAGGTGCGGGATGTTTCAGTTGTTAAAGACGCACCAGACAGCTTTCACACCACAACGAAAAAAGGCCGCTGAAAATCAGCGGCCTGGAAGGACGACGGTTGAACGGGAAGAGCCAAACAACCGCGTCGAGGGAAACGGAGCGGTGCGCGCCTCAGCTGTCGGATCCGGAGTCGGACTGCGCTTGGGAAAGGCCGGCCTGCGGGGCTTGCGTGGCGTCCTTGGCCTTGGCCATCATTTCTGCCTGATGCTGTTCATACGCTTGAGCGCGAGCTGCATTGTGCGCTGCGAACGACTGCGATTCTTCAGCCATCGCCATCGGCGACAGGATCAATGAGGACAAAACGAAAGCGCTGGCAATACCCATACTGTTGGACATCTTGAAAACCTTCTTGCTTGGCAAGTGCTGTTTGGTGCGGGCAAAGATAAGGTTGCCAGGCGTTGGGAAACAGCGTGATTTTCATAAATGACTGTTACAGCGCAAGCAAAGATCAGCAGGTGAACATTACTGGGCTCGGCGTGGGAATACCTTGATGGAAGCTCTGTGTTCGACTTTGGAATGGAACGCGGAGCGTCCCGGGCGGCATTCCCACGCAGAGCGTGGGAACGATGAGGGGTGGGGTCAGACCGGTAAGTGAATCCCGAAAGTATTGATCCCGCGATCACTGCGCACAAACACGTCGCCGCCATGCATCAACGCAATCGCCTTGACGATCGCCAGCCCCAACCCGTGATTGTTGCCGCTGTTGGTGCGCGATGCATCGACCCGGTAGAAACGCTCGAACAAGCGCGGTAAATGCTCGCTGGCAATCGGCGAGCCGGGGTTGGCCACGCCGATGCTGACCTGATGTTCCTCGACCGCGATCTGCACTTCGATCACCTGTCCGGGCGCGGTGTGTTGCACCGCGTTGCTCAGCAGATTGATCAACGCCCGGCGCAGATGAGCGATCTCGATCTGCACCTGCGCATCGCCGCTCACCCGAACCTGAACCTGCGCATCTTCGAGGATGAAGTCGAGGTATTCGAGGGTGGTCGCCACTTCATCGGCCAGTGAAGTCGAGGTCAGTTTGGTGGCCTTGCTGCCCTGATCGGCGCTGGCCAGAAACAGCATGTCGTTGATGATCGAGCGCAGGCGTTCCAGCTCTTCGAGGTTGGATTGCAGCACTTCGAAATAATGCTCGGCAGAGCGCCCGCGAGTCAGCGCGACCTGGGTCTGGCCGATCAGGTTCGTCAACGGCGAGCGCAGTTCATGGGCGACGTCGGCGTTGAAGGATTCAAGCCGCGAATAGGCTTGTTCAACCCGCTCCAGCGTCGAGTTGAACGAGTCGACGAACTGCTCCAGTTCCGGCGGCAATGGCGACATGCGCAGGCGCCCGGCCCGCAACGGCGGCGCCAGACGTTGGGCTTCATGGGACAGTTTGATCAGCGGTTTGAGGCCGATTCGCGCCACCCAGTAACCCAATGCCGAGGCCAGCAGCACGCCGATCACCGCCAGACTGATCAGCGCGATCAGCAACTGATGCTGGGTCTGGTGAAGGGTCTCGGTGTCGATGCCGATCATGAAGCGCAGCGGCGGGCGCTGATCCTTGGCCGGCAGTTCGGTCAGCAGCACTTTCAGCGGGTAAGGATGGTTGGGCAGTTGCAGGTCGCGCATGCCCGGCGCACCTTGGGCGAACGCACGGATCAAGGCATCCGGCTCGCCGAATTCGTACCCCGGATTGCCGCTGACCACCCAGAAATGGATGCGCTTGTCTTCTTCGCCGAGCAGCTTGAGCTTGGCATTGATCTTTACCCAATGCTCGGGAGTGCCATAGCGGTTGAGCGCGGATTCGAGCACGCTGTAACGCGCATCCAGTTCCGCTTCCGGCAGCAGGCCGAGGCCCTTGTCCACTTGTTGATACAGCGCGCCGCCGATCAACAGGAAGACCAGCAGCGCCACCAGCGTGAACATCCCGCTCAGGCGCAGCGCTATTGAGTTACTGGACACCGCGGCTCTCCAGCACATAACCCATGCCGCGGATCGTGTGCAGCAATTTCTCCTCGAACGGCCCGTCGAGCTTGGCCCGCAGGCGCTTGATCGCAACTTCGACGACGTTGGCGTCGCTGTCGAAATTGATGTCCCAGACCATTTCCGCAATCGCGGTTTTCGACAGGATTTCGCCCTGACGCCGGGCCAGCACGCTGAGCAGCGAAAACTCTTTCGCCGTCAGATCCAGCCGGGTACCGGCGCGGGTGGCCTTGCGGCTGATCAGGTCGATCCACAGGTCGGCGATGCTCACTTGCACCGGTTCATGGCCACCGCTGCGGCGGGTCAGCGCTTGCAGGCGCGCCACCAGTTCGAGGAAGGAAAACGGTTTGCCGAGGTAATCGTCGGCGCCGTCGCGCAGGCCCCTGATCCGGTCCTCGACCCGCTCGCGGGCGGTGAGCATGATCACCGGTGTCTGCTTGCGCACGCACAATGCGCGCAGCACGCCGAAACCGTCGAGGCCCGGCAGCATCACGTCGAGGACGATCACCGCGTAGTCGCTTTCCAGCGCCAGGTGCAGGCCCTCGATACCGTCGCGGGCCAGATCCACGGTGTAACCCTGTTCCGTCAGGCCGCGGTGCAGGTAGTCCGCGGTTTTCTCTTCGTCTTCGATAATCAGAACGCGCATGACCCGCCTCAGTCTGTCGTTGCCAGCGCCGCGACGGGCGCAGGTTTGGGCTTGTGGAACAGCCGCTCAAGCCACAAGTATATGACCGGCGTGGTGAACAGCGTCAGCATCTGGCTGACCAGCAAGCCGCCCACCACCGCGATCCCCAGCGGCTGGCGCAGTTCGGCGCCGGTGCCGTAGCCGAGCATCAGCGGCAGCGCGCCTAGCAGCGCGGCGAGGGTGGTCATGATGATCGGCCGGAACCGCGTGATACACGCTTCGAAAATCGCATCCTGCGGCGACAGCCCGCGATGACGCTGCGCCTCAAGGGCGAAGTCGATCATCAGGATTCCGTTCTTCTTGACGATACCGATCAGCAGTACCAGCCCGATCAGCGCCATGATCGAAAAGTCCTGACCGCAGATCCACAGCATGATCACCGCGCCCAGACCCGCCGCCGGCAGGGTCGAGATGATCGTCAGCGGATGGACGAAGCTCTCGTAGAGCACGCCCAGGATGATGTACACCGCCACCAGCGCCGCGAGAATCAGCCACGGCTGACTTTTCAGCGAACTCTGGAACGCTTGGGCCGCGCCCTGGAAGTTGCCGCTGATTGCGGTCGGCATGCCGATTTCGGCTTTGGCCTGATTGAGCAGAATCACTGCATCGCCCAGTGCCACACCGGGCGCCAGGTTGAACGACAGGTTGGCGGCCGGGAACATGCCGTCGTGGGCGATGGACAGCGGGCCGATGGTCGGCGCGTCGAAGCGGGCCAGCGCCGACAGCGGCACCATTTCTCCGCTCAGCGGTGAGCGCAGGTAGAAATAGTTGAGGCTTTCGGCCTTGCCGCGCTGCTTGGTGTCCAGCTCCAGGATCACGTTGTACTGGTTGACCTGAGTCTGGAATTCGTTGATCTGCCGCTGGCCGAAGGCGTCGTACAGCGCTTCATCGACATCACTCGCCGTCAGGCCGAAACGCGCGGCGGCGCTGCGGTCGATGCTGATGTGGGTGATGCTGCCGCCCAGTTGCAGGTCGTTGGAAATGTCACGGAACGCCGGAATGCTGCGCAGCTTTTCGGTGAGTTTCTGGGTCCAGGTGGCGAGGGTCGGCCCGTCGTTGCTCTTGAGCACGTATTGATACTGAGCACGGCTCGGGCCGGAGCTGAGGTTGATGTCCTGGCCGGCGCGCAGGTAAAGCACGATGCCGGGGACTTTCATCAGTTGCGGACGAATGCGGTCGATGAACTGGCTGGCTGAAACATCTCGGTCGCCGCGTTTTTTCAGCGCAATCCAGAAGCGCCCGTTGGCGATGGTCTGGTTGCTGCCGGATACGCCCACCGAGTGGGAAAACGCCTGGACGGCCGGATCGGCGGCGACGATTTCGGCCATCGCCAGGTGTTTTTTCACCATGTCGCTGTAGGAGATATCGGCTGCAGCTTCGGTGGTGCCGAGGACGAAGCCGGTGTCCTGCACCGGGAAGAACCCTTTGGGGATAAACACGTAGCCGCCAATCGCCAGTGCGACGGAAAGGCCGAACACGCCGATCATCAGTTTCTGGTGGGCGAGGGCGCGGCGCAGGCCCTTCTCGTACCAGCCGAGCAGGCGTTCGCTGAAGCCCGGTCTGTCATGGGCGTGATGCACCGGTTTGCGCATGAACAGCGCGGCGAGGGTTGGCGCCAGAGTCAGCGACACCACCACGGAAATCAGGATGGTCGAGGTGGCCGTCAGGGCAAATTCCTTGAACAACCGCCCGACCACGCCACCCATGAACAGCAGCGGAATGAACGCCGCCACCAGCGAAAAACTGATCGAGACCACGGTGAAACCGATCTCGCCGGCGCCCTTGATTGCGGCGTCGCGCATGCTGTCGCCGGCCTCGAGGTGGCGGTGAATGTTTTCCACCACCACGATCGCATCGTCGACCACGAAACCTACCGCCACGACGATGGCCACCAGCGTCAGGTTGTTCAGGCTGAAACCGAGCAAGTACATCAGGGCGAAACTGGCGGTCAGCGACACGCCGAGTACCGCCGAAACGATCATCGTTGCCGACAGCTGACGCAGGAACAGTGCCATCACCGCCACCACCAGCAGGATCGCGATCAGCAAAGTGATTTCCACTTCATGCAGCGAGGCGCGGATGGTCTGGGTACGGTCAATCAGGGTTTTGACCTGCACCGAGGCTGGCAGCATGGCTTCGAGGCCGGGCAGGGCGGCCTGAATCCGGTCCACCGTTTCGACGATGTTGGCGCCGGGCTGGCGGAAGATCACCAGGTTCACGCCCGGCTGATCGCCAGCCCACGCTTGCACGTAGGCATCTTCCGAACCGTTGACGACTTTGGCGACATCCTTGAGGTGAACCGGGGCGCCGTCCTTGTAGGAAACGATGAGCTGACTGTATTCCTCGGGGTGGAACAACTGGTCGTTGGTCGACAGCGTGGAAATGCTCGACTCGCCGTACAGCGCACCTTTGGCGAGGTTGAGGCTGGTCTGCTGGATCGCCACGCGAATATCGGCGAGGGTCAGGCCGATGGCTGCCAGTTTGTCCGCCGAGGCCTGTACGCGAATCGCCGGACGTTGCTGGCCGGTGATGTTGATCTGGCCTACGCCGTCGATCTGACTGATCTGACGCGCAAGGAGGGTTTCCACCAGGTCACTGAGTTCGGTGCCGGGCATTTGCGTGGAGCTGACGCTGAGGATCAGCACCGGGCTGTCGGCCGGGTTGACCTTCCTCCAGGTCGGCAGGGTCGGCATGTCTTTTGGCAGTTTGCCGGCGGCGGTGTTGATTGCGGCCTGCACTTCCTGGGCGGCGGTGTCGATGCTCTTGTCGAGGGTGAATTGCAGGGTCAGCAGAGTGGAGCCCAGCGCACTGCTGGAGGTCATCTGGGTCATGCCGGGGATGGCGCTGAATTGCACCTCCAGCGGCGTGGCCACGGACGAGGCCATGGTGTCCGGACTGGCGCCGGGCAACTGTGCGGAAACTTGAATCGTCGGAAATTCCGCTTCCGGCAACGGGGCGACCGGCAGGCGCGGGAAGGCAATCACTCCGACCAGTACCAGCGCGATGGTCAGCAGAATCGTCGCCACCGGATGATCGATGCACCAGGTCGAAACGCCTTTGTGCTGCTTCATGGCTGGGGCTCCGCTTGCACCACCTGCGGCGGTTCGCTCATGACCTGCACGGTCGAGCCGGGCTTGAGCCGCGACTGGCCATCACTGACCAATACGTCGCCGGGTTTCACGCCCTTGATGATGTCCTGGCCGCTGCCCTGGTAAACCATCTGCACTTGCACGGCTTCAACCTTGTCGCCGTTGACCCGGTACACGAAGTGTTGATCGAGGCCGCGTTGTACGACGGTGGGCGGGACCACCAGCGCATCTTTATCCAGCGCTGTCTGAATCTTTACCGTCACCAGCAGGCCGGGCCAGAGCTTCTGGTCCGGGTTGTCGAATTCGGCCTTGGCGCGGATGGTGCCGGTGTTGGCGTTGATCTGGTTGTCGATCAGCGTCAGGTGACCTTCCCCCAGCAGGTTGCCGGTTTCTCCGTCGGTGTCGGCGCCGATGTACGCCTTGACCTGAGCGCGCTGCGGATCGCTGATCAAGCCTTGCAGGGTCGGCAGCATTTGCTGGGGCAGGGAAAACTCGACGGCGATCGGGTCGATCTGGGTCACGGTGAACAGACCCTGGGTGTCGGTCATGCGCAGGAAATTGCCTTCGTCGACCGTGCGAATCCCGACGCGGCCGGTGACCGGGGAGCGAATCTGGGTGTAGGAAAGTTGTACCTGAGCCGCGTCAATCGAAGCCTGATTGCCCTGGGCGGTGGCCTTGAGCTGGTTGACCAGTGCCTGTTGCTGGTCGTAGGTCTGCTTCGATACGCCGTCGTCGACGCTCAGCAGTTTGTAGCGCTTGAGGTTGACCAGAGCGACTTGCAGTTGCGCCTGGCTTTCGCCCAGTTGCGCCCGGGCCTGGTCGAGGCTGGCGCGGATCGAGCGGTCGTCGATGGTGGCGAGCAGGTCGCCCTGTTTTACCAGTTGACCTTCCTTGACCAACAGCTTGGTGAGGATGCCGTCGATCTGTGGGCGCACCACCACGCTGTGCAGCGAGAGGACCGAGCCGATGCCGCTGGTGTAGCGGGGTACGTCTTTTTCGCTGACGGCGACGACCCGCACCGGGATGGCGGTGGGGGCGGCCAGTTTGGCCGGGGCGGGTTTTACCGCATACCACAGGCCGGCGGCTGCAAGGGCGATCAGCAGGGTGGCGAGCAGGGCCTTTTTCTTCTGGATTTGCATGCTTGTGGGGCGCCAGGGGGACGGGGTTTGGGCAGGTTTTGTCTTTATAAACTTGTTTGCGGGTCAGGAGGGTGACGGCTAACTGACGGCGCTGTCAGTTTCAGCTTTTGACTTGGCGGCCTTTGGGCCGACCATGCTGTTTTGGGTTTGGGTGTATATCCGTTTCTTCGGGTGTTGCGGCTGGCGGTTTCGCCCTTACGGCGAGTCCCTTTTTCAAACGCCAAAAAGGAACCAAAAGGCTTGGCCCCTGCGTTCGGCGCCTCGCTGTGGCTCGGCGTTCCTTCGTTCCGGGATTCATCCGGGGGCATCGCCTACGGTTTGCTTCGCTGCACCTCCTCTCGATGCATGCGGCTGCGCCGCACGGTCGCTGCGCTCCCACCCCCGGATAAATCCCTCCACTCAGCCTTCCGATGGGGCCGGCACGTCAAAAGCGGTACTCGAGCTAACGCTCATTGTGTTGAGTGGTTAGAAGCAGAAAGCAGAAAGCAGAAAGCAGAAAGCGGACTGCTTTTGCTCTGATCGTTCCCACGCTCCGCGTGGGAATGCAGCCCGGGACGCTCCGCGTTCCATTTTCGGATGTTTGGAAATGTGGGGGGGGGGTACCGTTTGTTGTTGCAGTGCTTTTGATCGTTCCCACGCTCCGCGTGGGAATGCAGCCCGGGACGCTCCGCGTTCCATTTTCGAATGTTTAAAGATGTGTGGGATTCACTGAACCTTCCCACAAGGTTTTCAGGTTGTCCGTCGGAAGCACGCTCTCTAGTCTTTGGCTGTCGCTGCCAATTCAGCGAACAGGTGTGGAAACCTGATTTCAAGTAGTTGCAAAGCTTCTCCCCGTAACCGTTGCCGACGTCTTCTTTCGTCTGCAAACTGCGTCGCGGCGGCTGTGCGCAGGCAGACTTCGGTCTGGCCGGTTGCCTACTTATCGGTTTTCCACCCTGCGTACAGCTGCCACCTTTTGTCGTGTGGAAACGACGAGGGATGGCTCCATAGCCAAGTAGGAGTTTTTCATGGACAAACTGATACCCGATCCACCCTACGAATCCCCCACCCCTCTCGAAGAAGCCATGCGCGCCGAAGACCTCGCCCGTAACCGCGAAGCCATCAAACGCGCCCTCGACTATTACCTTTGCCCGAAGCCCTCGAAACCACGCCCGAGCACGATGTACATGGTCACTCCCAACGTCGATACCGAAAGCCTGTTGGTCAATGCCTGCGAATCCCTGGCCTCGGCCAGTACCATCGCCAGCAATTTCGCCAACGAACTCACAGGCCCGCAGCGCAGTACGGCGCTCGGGATCCAGCAGATCATCATGCTGGCTGAGCTTGCAGTGAATCGGGCGCTGGATCGGGTTGATCCGCCAACGTGATCCGCTAGGCGAAGAGTCCCGAAAAGGAACCGGTCATGCCCTTTCGGGGGCTCTTTAAAGTCTGCGCGCGCAGGTATACTGCGCGTCTTCGCGGCTCATTCACCGGGCCGGACTTTTGCTTCCCGGAGCTTTCATGACTTCCCCAATCGACAACGCTGTGAGCGATGTCCCGGCAGAGCTGGCCGAGGCCGGCGAGACTAAACCGACCATTCCTGCCTTCAAGTTTCCGTTCAAACCAGGTGAGCTGGCCGCCGCCAAAGGCGCCAGGCAGCCGCAGTTCAAGGGCAAGGACGGTGACCGTCACGCCAGGACCCCGGGTGTGGCGCCGTCGGGCACGCGCCGTTCGATGGGCAAGCGCTGATTCATTCCCGCCTCGGCCGTCGCTGTGATTTTCGGTCACAGTGATGGCTAATTGCTCAGTTCCTGAGCCAGATCAACGTTTAACCGATGAGTGCGCTTAGAGTCAGCAGCCCTGCCGACTCTTTCCAATAAAACGAGCGCGCTTTCCATGAAGATCAATCTCCCGGTGACCGGGCGCAATGTCGATGTTGCGCCGGATGCGAACATTCTCTCGACCACCGATCTGACCAGCGCGATCACCTACGCCAACGACGATTTCATCAGGATCAGCGGTTACAGCCGCGACGAGCTGCTGGGCGCGCCGCACAATTTGCTGCGTCATCCGGACATGCCCGCGCAGGCGTTTGCCCATATGTGGCAAACGCTCAAGCGCGGGCGGTCGTGGATGGGGCTGGTGAAGAATCGTTGCAAGAACGGTGATCACTACTGGGTCAGTGCCTATGTCACGCCGGTCACGCAGAACGGCGCGGCGGTGGAGTATCAGTCGGTGCGCACGCGGCCGGACGCGCGGCAGATTGCGGCGGCGCAGCGGGCGTATGCGCAGTTGCGCGAGGGGCGGGTGGCGTGGTGGCAGCGGCTGCCGGTGTTGGGTTTGCGGGCGAAGATCATGGCGTTGACCAGTTCGGTGCTGGCGGTGGTGCTGGGGATGGAAGCCTGGCTGCGGCCTGAATCCATGGGCATCGAAGCCGTCGCGCTAGTGGCTGGCAGTGGCGCGTGTGCGCTGGGCGTGGGTTGGTTGCTGGGGCCGTTGGAGCGGCTGACCGAGCGTGCTCGGGTGATTGCTGATAACCCGTTGAGCCAGGGCATTTATACCGGGCGGCGGGATCAGTTCGGGCAGATCGAGTTTGCCTTGCAGATGCTTGAAGCACAGGTCGGCGCGGTGGTCGGGCGGATCGGTGATGCGTCGCAACGGCTGGCCGGACATGCGGCGCAACTGGTGGATCATCTGCACAGCAGTCACACCAGCACGTTGGCGCAGCAGGCGGAAACCGATCAGGTGGCGGCGGCGATTCATCAGATGGCGGCCAGTGTCGCGCAGGTGGCCAGCCATGCGCAGCAGGCCTCGGTGGCGGCGGATATGGCCGGGACGGAAACCCGTGAAGGGCATCTGCTGGTGGGCGAGAGTCGCAGTGCGGTGTTGCGGCTGGCCGAGGAGTTGGGGCGGGCCACCGAGGTGATTCATCAGCTCGAAGACCACAGCAGCGAGATTTCCGGGGTGCTGGAGGTGATTCGCAGCATCGCCGAGCAGACCAATCTGCTGGCGCTCAACGCGGCGATCGAAGCGGCCCGGGCCGGGGATGCCGGGCGTGGGTTCGCGGTGGTGGCCGACGAGGTGAGGGGGCTGGCCCAGCGCACCCAGCAGTCGACCAACGAGATTCAACGGATGATCAGCACCCTGCAAAACGGTGCGCGGGATGCGGTGCTGGTGATGCAGCAGAGCAGCGAACATGTGGATAACAGCGTCGAACAGGCGCAACGTGCGGCGCGGGCGCTGGACGGGATCAGCGGGCGGGTCGAGCAGATTACCGAGATGAGCCTGCAGATTGCCGCAGCGGTCGAAGAACAGAGCGCGGTGAGTGAGGACATCAACCGCAACATCGTCAGTATTCGCACGGCTTGCGAGCTGACAGTGGATGAGGGGCGCCAGAGCCAGCTCAATTCACAGGACGTGGCGGGGCTGGCGGGGGATTTGCGTTCGCTGGCGCGGGAGTTCTGGGGGCGGCGGCAGGGCGTTTAGGCCGCCCGCAACGAAATGAACGCGTAAGTCTGCGGCGGCTCGGACACCACTTGTGCTCCGGCCGCGCGCACTTGCCCGGCGATGTCGTCGCCGGAGACATGGAACAGCCATTCGCTGTGGCCGGCAGTCAGTGGCTGCGACGTGACCTGATCGATCACCGAGGCAAACGCGCTCATGTCCGGCAGGTATGCGGTGAACCCGTCGCCCTTGAGCGCGGTGGTGCGGATGCCGAGCAAACCGCAGATCGCATCCTTGATCCGGATGTCATCGCGATCTGCCTGACGGGAGCGCTGGATCAGTGTCAGCAGTTCCTGATCCACCAGTTCACCACCGACGATCAGGTCCGGCCCTTGCTCCCACGACTCCGGCGGGCAGTCCTTGGCGGCAGGGTTCAGCGCAATGTGCGGATTGATTTCGGCGGGATAGATGCGACACACCAACGGTCGGCGCTCGTAGATGCGGCACAGTTTGTCTTCGTCAAGATTCCGGCAGGGGCCGACGTTGTAGGCGGCAAAAGTGATTGCCACATGGGCGTCGGACATTCCGCTGCGCACCACCGCCGAACGACGTTGCGCATGTTCGCGCTGCTGTTGCGGGAGGCCCAGGCCGTTGGCGAGAAACGCCTCCACCAGCACGATCACCTGACCGCCGTCGGCCGCCCACATACGGGCTTCGGCCAGGGTCAGAGGCACATGGTGATCGGTGCAGCATTTGCCGCAGCCTACGCAGGAAAAGGTCGTATTCATTGAGCGGGCAATCTTCAATCAGGGTGTGAATCGGCGACATAAAGCCGCCGTACAGGCCCGGAGTGAAGCAAGTTGTGCGCCACTCGCTCAGGGTTTGGCAGTCGGGCGGATCGAGTCCCACTCGGTGACAAACGCGGTTTTCGACTTTTTGTTGTACAGGCACAGCTCGGTGCCTTGCTGGCCCTTCATGTGTTTTTGCGGGTACTGGCCTTGCAGCAACAGCGCGGTGTAGCCGACGCGGTCATCGAATTGCGCGGCGTTACCGACTGGTTTGGCGTTTTTCAGGCCGCTGGCCTTGGTGCAACTGGCGAGCACGGTTTTGTCGTAGGCCGCCCAGGCGTCGGGGCTGGAGGCGTGGGTCAATGGGGCGATGAGGCAAAGTACGGAGAGGGCGAGGCGTTTCATGGTTCGGGCATCCTTGGGTTCAGTCCAGGATTGGAGTATGCCTGAGCGAGGAAAGTTGTCTTGCGGCCGTCATCGCGGGCAAGCCCGCTCCCACAGGGGATTGATGACGTATTCAGATTTTGCAAGCACCCGGAAACCTGTGGGAGCTGGCTTGCCTGTGATGGCAGTCTGTCAGTCCGGCACCAGTTCCCGGCGGACCACATACATTCCAGTTCTTTCGTACAAGCTCAGCGCCCGATGGTTGCTCTCCAGCACCTTCAGGTCGACAAACCCTTCACGCCGATCCTGAAATACCTTGAACGCATGCAGCAGCAACGCCCGACCCAGTCCATGGCCCTGGGCGCGAGGATGCACCACCAGATTCTTGATGTAGGAACTGGTCCAGCATTGCGCCACGCCAATGACGCCTGCGGCATCGCTTGCAATGAAACACAGTGCCGGATCGTATTCCGGATCGTTTTCGAACTGCTGTTGCCAGACGTCCAGCGCCGGCACCCGACCACCGCCTTCGCGGTAGCCGATCAGCATCAGTTCATGCACGACGGCCGCGCGTTCGGCGCTGTAGGGGGTGAGTTTGGTACCGTTCGGCCATTCGATGGCCGGCACGTCCTGGTTCAGGTCGCGCCGCATCAGAAAACAGAACGTCTCGCTCAAGACTCAGTGGCCGTGAGCAGCGACATGCTTGGCCGCTTCGATCAGGCAGTGAGTCAGCTCGGGCGAGGAGAACTTGGTCAGCACGCCGTTGGCCCCGGCGAGGCGGGCCTTTTCGCTGTTCATCGCGCTGTCCAGCGAGGTGTGCAGCAGCACATAGAGGTGGGCGAAGTCCGGGGTTTCGCGCAGGGTGCGGGTGAAGGCGTAGCCGTCCATCTCAGACATTTCGATGTCCGAGACAATCAGGTTGATCTGCTGCGCCGTGCCTTGCAGGTCCAGCAGGCAGTCGATGGCTTCCTTGGCGCTGCGCGCGGTATGGCATTGCAGGCCGAGGTTGCGCAGGGTGTGCACCGATTGCTGCAGCGCCACCTGACTGTCGTCGACCACCAGGATTCGCGCGTTGCCCAGCACTTCGGCGTCTTCCATGCTCAGCTCGGTCGGGGCCATTTCGATCTGCGCCGGGGCGATGCCGTGGATGACTTTTTCGATGTCCAGCACCTGTACCAGCGTGCCGTCCACCGAGGTCACGCCGGTGATGTAGGCGCGCGAACCACCGGAACCGAACGGCGGCGGTTTGATGTCGGTGGTCAGGCAATGCACGATCTTGCTCACCGCCTGCACGTGCAGGCCCTGTTTCGAGCGGCTGACGTCGGTGACGATCAGGCAGCCGCCGTTCGGATCTTCCAGCGGCCGCTCGCCGATGGCGCGGCTCAGGTCGATCACCGACAGCGAAGCACCGCGCAGGGTGGCGATGCCTTTGACGTGCGGGTGCGACTCCGGCAGCTTGGTCAGCGGCGGGCAGGGGATGATTTCACTGACCTTCAGCAGGTTGATCGCCATCAGCTTGCCGCTGCGCAAGGTAAACAGCAGAAGCGAAAGTGAATCTGCGCGGGCTTTGTTGGAAGACATAAAAACCTTCTGTGGAAAAGGTGAGCGGCGATCGCACGGATCGCCAGCAGGTATCGATGCCGGGTTATCGACTTGTAACCGGCAGGCTTTAGGGATTCTGGCGCCAATCCGACGGCGGGACTTTTATTTCATCCCCAACCGCTTGGCCAGCCGCCCCAGGTTCGCCCGGTCCAGCCCCAGTTCGCGGGCGGCGCTGGCCCAGTTGTCCTGATTGCGCTCAAGCGCTGCACTGATCAACTGCCGCTGATACTGCTCGGTGGCTGCACGCAGGTCACCGCTGATCAATGGCGCAGTGGCAGTCGCTTCAGACGGCGCCGGCGAGTTATCCACAATCTCGCGCGGCAGATCGAGATCCATCGCGCTCAAGCTGAGGATCTTCGGCCGCACCTTGCAGTTACCCAGCGCCTTCAGTGCGCTGCGTCCGATCAAATGCTCCAGTTCCCGCACATTGCCCGGCCAGGTGTAGGCCAGCAGTGCTTCCTGGGCGTCGCTGTTCAGGCGCAGGCTGTTAAGGCCCATGCGCGAGCGGTTCTGCTCCAGGAAATAGCCGCTGAGCAGCAACACGTCGCGCCCCCGGTCACGCAGTGCCGGCACCCGCAACGGGTAGACGCTGAGGCGATGGTAGAAGTCGGCGCGGTAGCGGCCGCTGCGCACTTCTTCGGCCAGGTCGCGGTTGGTCGCGGCGATCAGGCGCACATCGACCTGATGCTCCTTGTCCGAACCCAGACGTTGCAACTGGCCGCTCTGCAACACCCGCAACAGCTTGGCCTGGACGGTCAGCGACAACTCGCCGACTTCATCCAGAAACAGCGTGCCGCCGTTGGCCAGTTCGAACTTGCCGCGTCGGTCGCTGGTGGCGCCGGTAAAGGCGCCGCGCACGTGGCCGAACAGTTCGCTTTCCACCAGCGTGTCCGGCAGGGCCGCGCAATTGAGGCTGATGATCGGTTTGTCGGCGCGCTTGGATGCGGCGTGGATCGCCTGGGCCACCAGCTCTTTGCCGACCCCGGTTTCGCCGGTGATCAGCACGGTCAGGTCGCTGCCACCGACCAGATTGATTTCTTCCACCAGCCGTTTATGCGCCTTGCTCTGGCCAATCATTTCGCGGTTCTGCTGGCCGCTGGCCTGGCGATAGACCTCGGCGCGCTGGTGTTCGTCCTCGGCACGAATGGCCAGGCGCTCAATGCGTTCGGCGGCATTGACCGTGGCCGAGGCGAGGCTGGCGAAGGCTTGCAGGGCGTCGAGTTCGATCGGTTCGAAACGTTCGGGATCGAGGGCGTCGAGGGTGATCAGCCCCCAGAGTTTTTCATCGACGAACAACGGGCAACCGAGGCAATCGTGAACTTCGAGGTGGTCGTCGAGGCCGTCGACCAGTCCGTCATACGGATCGGGCAGATCGCTGTCGGCGGCAAAGCGGGTGGGTCCTTCGCCGGCCAGCAGCACTTCAAAACGCGGATGTTCGCTGACCTTGAAGCGGCGGCCGAGGGTATCGGTACTCAAACCGTCCACCGCCAGTGGCACCAGCCATTCACCGTCGAGACGCAGCAGGGCCGCAGCGTCGCACGGCAGCAGGGCGCGCATGGCTTCGAGCAGGCGTCGGTAGCGCTCGCCTTCGGGCAGTTCGCGGGACAGGTCGGAGACCAGGGGGAGCAGGGCGGTGAGCAATGATTTGGCGGACATGGGTTTGTAGTCAAAGAGACATGTTGTAGTCGAAGCGACTATAGAGGTGCTTGTGTCGATCTGACTACATAATTTTCAAATGCTTGATTTATATAGAAAAAATAGTTGGCACGATTACTGGAATGGATGACGCACTTTTAGAGAAAGCTCAGGAGTCACCCTTATGCTTAGCGTCCAGGATCGTGCCATCGTCAAATCCACTGTGCCTCTGCTGGAAAGCGGCGGTGAAGCGCTGATCACCCATTTCTACCGCATGATGCTCTCCGAATACCCGCAAGTCCGCCCGCTGTTCAACCAGGCCCACCAGGCCAGCGGTGACCAGCCTCGCGCCTTGGCAAACGGCGTGTTGATGTACGCCCGTCACATCGATCAGCTCGACCAGTTGGGCGATCTGGTGGCGAAGATCATCAACAAGCACGTGGCGTTGCAGATCCTGCCGGAACACTACCCGATCGTTGGCACCTGCCTGTTGCGCGCGATCTCCGAAGTGCTCGGCGAAGAAATCGCCACGCCGCAAGTGATGAGTGCCTGGGGCGCTGCCTACGGTCAGTTGGCCGAGATCCTGATCGGCGCCGAAACCGCCATTTATGACCAGAAAGAGCAAGCCGTCGGCGGCTGGCGCGGGGCGCGGGAGTTCATCGTCGCAGCCAAGGTCGAAGAGAGTGCGGAAATCACTTCGTTCTACTTCGAGCCGGCGGACAAGGGCCCGATCCTGGCAGCCGAGCCCGGTCAGTACATCGGCATGAAGCTGATGCTCGACGGCGAAGAAATCCGCCGTAACTACTCGCTGTCGGCCCTGGCCAACAAAGGTCAGTACCGCATCAGCGTCAAGCGTGAACCGGGTGGCCGAGCTTCCAATTATTTGCACGATCAGTTGCATGTCGGTTCCAGCATCCAACTGTTCCCCCCATCGGGCGAGTTCACCCTGACTGCCAGCGACAAACCGCTGGTACTGATCAGCGGCGGCGTCGGTATCACGCCGACGCTGGCGATGTTGGAAGCGGCACTGGAAACCGAGCGTCCGGTGTACTTCATCCACAGCGCCCGCAACGGCAGCGTGCATGCGTTCCGTGACTGGATCGACGGGCTCGCGGCGCGTCATCCGCAGCTCAAGCGCTTCTATTGCTACGCCGAAGATGACGGCGTGAGCCCGGCGGCGGACAAGGTCGGGTTGTTGAGCGAGGAGCAACTGGGCGAGTGGTTGCCGGCGGAGCGTGATGTGGACGCCTACTTCCTTGGGCCCAAAGGCTTCATGGGGGCGATCAAGCGTCATCTGAAGGCGCTGGGCGTGCCGGAGAAGCAGAGCCGGTATGAGTTCTTCGGGCCGGCTGCTGCTCTGGAATAATCCGGAATCGAGTCGCCTTCATTCGCGAGCAAGCTCGCTCCCACACTGGAATGCAATCCGTTGTGGGAGCGAGCCTGCTCCGGGCGGCGATCCGACGATTGGCCGTTATGCGGTCTTGATTCTTAAATTCTGTTTAAAGGTTAATCGTTTCTTAACCGGTTTATCGTTTATTCCCCGATGCTGATGATAGGCGCTCGTTCGTTTACATGATCAGGATCGCCCCATGTCGCACTTCGCCTCTTCCCGTCGTTTCAGCCTGGCCACGTTGGGCCTGTCGGTTGCCTTGCTGTCCAGCCCGTTTGCCTTTGCCGAGTCTGCCTTGATCGAACCCCGGACCCTGATCGTCGATCAGAGCCTGCCCAAGGCGCAGCGTGATGCGATGGAACTGGCGGCACGGCGTTACGGCAGTTTCTGGAACACCGGCGAAGAGGCGCTGGCCACTGCGGCCCTGTCGCCGCAGTTTGTCGACAAGACTCCACCGGAAGGCCGGGTGCAGGGGCCGACCGGGCCACTGCTGGCATCGAAGTTCTTTCGCACGGCGGTGCCGGACTTGAGTTGCGAGATCGAGCAAATGATCGTCGCCGGGGATCGCGTGGTGGTGCATCTGCACTTTCGCGGGCATTTCACCGGCACGTTCAAGGCTCTCAAAGGGCAGGGCCAGCGTGTAGACTTCCGGGCTACCGATATCTATCAGATCGACAACGGTCGCATCGCGGCCAATTGGCATATCGAAGACAACATCAGCCTGATGGCGCAACTGCAAGCGCAGCCGCCGGCCAGCTGAACCATGGACATGAAAGGGAAACGCGATGAGCGAGGAAACGATTCGATTGGGACGTGAGCGGCGCTATCTGGTGTTGCTGGGCATCATCTGCCTGGCGCTGATCGGCGGCGCGCTGTACATGCAGATCGTGCTGGGCGAGGCACCGTGCCCGCTGTGCATCCTGCAGCGTTATGCGTTGCTGCTGATCGCGCTGTTCGCGTTCATCGGCGCGGCCATGCGCACCCGCCGCAGCATCACGGTGTTTGAGGTGCTGGTGGTGATTTGTGCCATCGCCGGGGCCGGTGTTGCCGGGCATCACGTGTACACCCAGTTTTATCCGGCGGTGAGTTGCGGCATCGATGTGTTGCAGCCGATCGTCGATGATTTGCCGCTGGCGAAGATCTTCCCGCTGGGCTTCCAGGTCGACGGTTTCTGTTCGACGCCGTACCCGCCGATCCTTGGCCTGTCGCTGGCGCAATGGGCACTGGTGGCCTTCGTGCTGGTGGTGATTCTGGTGCCGCTGCTGACCTCGCGTAACCGAAAAGCACTGCGCTGAATCAACTTTTCGGCGCTTGCGCCGATAAAACAAACGCCTCGATTTGCAGTGATGCGACTCGAGGCGTTTTGCATTTCAGGGTCTGTGTGAAAACACCGTGACGAACGGCAAGGAAGGGTGCGACAGGTGTGCGACATGTTGTCACACACGCCCTGTCGCAGGGCGATTCACAGGGCCGCATTGGAGTGCTGTTACAAAAAAGGATTGGTCTGTTTCAGCGTTTTTCGGTTTTTGCACGCGTGTGCCGGAACAGGCAGTTTTAACAGACTCCGACAGATGGCCAAAAGCCTTGGCATATCGGGCTTTGCGCGGATCGCGCGGTGGGAAAAAGCCCTCGGAGCTGTCTGAACTGATGCCGATAGACCTACATTTTTTGGTGTTTTTGTTGAGAATCGATTTCGATAACATGCGGAACTTTTGCAAAAACGGTGATGGATTGTTGCTCTGAGCGATAAAAATTATTTCGGGATAAGACATGGTGTATAGGGCGCTACCTATCTACAATCGCCCGCACTGAATTCCCGGCACTGTTCAGCCTTTATTAAGGAGGCGAGCAGGAAGTCGGGTGTCGAGCAGCCGAGAGGCATGCGAGACACCCAGGTGTCGGTGCCTTCCAACTTTCCGCACCAAATGGAATTGGTCTGTAACAAGGCCTTTGACCACGAATTCGAATAAGAACTGAACGCTGTCCCAGGTTTTGTCGAGCGTCTGACGCGCGACGGGCGGCCCTTATTCAATCCAAAGAAAATGCCAACCCTTGGCAGGGTGAAGTGTTGGCGATCAAAACCCAACTGCATTGCGCAAGCTGCTTTAGAGGTCGTGAGATGAGTAAAAACAGGTACCCCAGATTACTAGGCCTAGTGCCGCTGCTCGGCACGTTGTTGCTGGGAGGCTGCAACATGACCTTGCTCAATCCAACGGGCCAGGTCGGCCTGGAACAGCGCAACCTGATCATCACCGCTACGCTGCTGATGCTGTTGGTTGTTGTGCCGGTCATCGTCATGACCTTCCTGTTCGCCTGGAAGTACCGCGCCTCGAACAAGAACGCCGTCTACACCCCGAAATGGTCGCACTCGACCAAGATCGAAGTGGCAGTCTGGACCATCCCGGTCCTGATCATCATTGCCCTGGGTTACATCACCTACAAGTCGACCCACTCGCTGGATCCGTATCGTCCGATCGAATCCGACGTCAAGCCGGTGACCATCGAAGTGGTCGCGCTGGACTGGAAGTGGCTGTTCATCTACCCGGAACAAGGCATCGCCACGGTCAACAAGATCGTGTTCCCGGCGCACACCCCGGTTAACTTCCGGATCACTTCGGACGCGGTGATGAACTCGTTCTTCATCCCGGGCCTGGGCGGCCAGATCTACGCGATGGCGGGCATGACCACCAAGCTGCACCTGATCGCTGACCGCAACGCTGAAATGGACGGTATCTCCGCCAACTACAGCGGCGCTGGTTTCACCGGTATGAAATTCAAAGCGATCGCAACTTCTCAGGAAGATTTCGACGCCTGGGTAAGTGAAGTCAAAAAGGCACCTAAACAGCTTGAACCAGCTGAATACGCAGCCCTTGCCAAGCCAAGCCAGAACAATCCAGTCGAGCTCTACTCCTCGGTCACGCCGAACCTGTTCCAGACCATCGTCGACAAGTACGAAGGCATGAAACCGGGCAAGCCGCTGAAGCACGAGAAGAAAGAGAAAGAAGTGGCGGCAACGGATATGGACTCGAATTCGCATTCAGCTGCCGGGGCAGAGGAGTAAACGATGTTTGGTAAATTAAGTTGGGAAGCGATCCCTTTCCACGAGCCGATCGTGATGGTCACCATCTCGATGATCGCGCTCGGTGGTCTGGCGTTGTTCGCTGCAATCACCTACTTCAAGAAGTGGACTTACCTGTGGACCGAGTGGCTGACGTCGGTCGACCACAAGAAAATCGGCGTGATGTACATCATCGTCGCCATGGTCATGCTGCTGCGCGGCTTTGCCGACGCCATCATGATGCGTACCCAGCTGGCCATGGCCACCGAGGGTTCGCCTGGCTACCTGCCACCTGAACACTATGACCAGATCTTCACCGCTCACGGTGTGATCATGATCATCTTCATGGCGATGCCATTCTTCACCGGCCTGATGAACCTTGCAGTGCCGCTGCAGATCGGCGCGCGTGACGTTGCGTTCCCGTTCCTGAACTCCCTGAGCTTCTGGCTGCTGGTGTCCGGCGTCGTGCTGATCAACCTGTCCCTGGGCGTCGGCGAATTCGCCAAGACCGGCTGGGTTGCCTATCCACCGCTGTCGGGTCTGCAGTACAGCCCTGGCGTGGGGATGGACTACTACATCTGGGCGCTACAGCTATCGGGTCTGGGTACAACGTTAACCGGGGTTAACTTCCTGGCGACCGTGCTGAAAATGCGTACCCCGGGCATGAAGCTGATGGACATGCCGATCTTCACCTGGACCTGCACCTGGGCAAACGTTCTGATCGTGGCTTCGTTCCCGATCCTGACCGCTACCCTGGCACTGCTGACCCTTGACCGTTACATGGATTTCCACATTTTCACCAATGAACTTGGTGGCAATCCAATGATGTACGTCAACCTGTTCTGGGCGTGGGGCCACCCTGAGGTTTACATCCTGATCCTGCCGGCCTTCGGCATCTTCTCGGAAGTGATCTCGGCCTTCACCGGCAAGAAACTGTTCGGCCACCACTCGATGATCTACGCTTCGGGCGCGATCTCGGTACTGGGCTTCATGGTTTGGCTGCACCACTTCTTCACCATGGGTTCGGGTGCGAGCGTCAACGCCTTCTTCGGTCTGGCGACGATGCTGATTTCCATCCCGACGGGTGTGAAACTGTTCAACTGGCTGTTCACCATCTACCAGGGCCGTCTGCGCTTCACCAGCCAGGTTCTGTGGACTCTGGGCTTCATGGTGACCTTCGCCATCGGCGGCATGACCGGCGTACTGCTGGCCATCCCGGGTGCTGACTTCGTTCTGCACAACAGCCTGTTCGTGATCGCGCACTTCCACAACGTGATCATCGGCGGTGCGGTATTCGGCTACATCGCAGGTTTCGGCTTCTACTTCCCGAAAGCGTTCGGCTTCAAGCTGCACGAAGGCTGGGGTAAAGCAGCGTTCTGGTTCTGGATCTCGGGCTTCTTCGTCGCGTTCATGCCGCTCTATGCACTGGGCTTCATGGGCATGACCCGTCGTCTGAACGCCACCACCAACCCTGAGTGGGTACCGTACCTGTACGTTGCCATGTTCGGTGCGATCCTGATCGCCGTTGGTATCGCTTGCCAGCTGATCCAGCTGTACGTCTCGGTACGTGACCGCAACAAGCCGGAAAACATGTGCGAACACGGTGACCCGTGGAATGCCCATACCCTGGAATGGTCGACCTCGTCGCCACCTCCGTTCTACAACTTCGCTGTGCTGCCTAAGGCTGACTGCATCGACCCGTTCACCGAAGCCAAGGAAAACGGTACTGCGTACCAGACTCCGGCCAAGTACGAGCCGATCCACATGCCGAACAACACCGCCACTGGCGTGGTGATGGGCGCACTGCTGACCGTATTCGGTTTCGCGATGATCTGGCACATCTGGTGGTTGGCGATCGCCAGCCTGGCCGGCACTGTCATCTACTTCGTGATCCACGCTGCACGTGACGACCAGGGCTACATGGTTCCGGTTGAAACGATCGAGCGCATCGAAGCCGAGCAGCACAAGCGTCTGGTAGCGGCCGGGAAGATCCCTGCTTCCGCGACCCGTGTTGAAACCAAGTTGGAACAGGCTTAAACAATGTCGAACTTAGTGACCAATGCTGGACACGCCCATGGCCACGACCATGGGCACGATGACCATCACCACGACTCGGGCGAGATGACCGTATACGGTTTCTGGCTCTACCTGATGACCGACTGCATTCTGTTTGCGTCGATCTTCGCGGTATACGCGGTACTGGTAAACAACGTCGCCGGTGGCCCGTCGGGCCACGACATCTTCGAACTGCCATACGTGCTGGGCGAAACCGCTCTGCTGTTGTTCAGTTCGATCACCTACGGCTTCGCCATGCTGGCGTTGTACAAAGGCAAGAAGCAGCAGGTTCTGGGCTGGTTGTTCCTGACCTTCCTGCTCGGCGCAGGCTTTATCGCCATGGAGATCAACGAGTTCCACCTGCTGATCTCCGAGGGCTTCGGTCCTAGCCGTTCGGGCTTCCTGTCGGCGTTCTTCACCTTGGTCGGTACCCACGGTCTGCACGTATCCGCGGGTCTGATCTGGATGGGCATCATGATGTACCAGGTCAACAAGCACGGCCTGACGGCGACCAACAAGACCCGTCTGAGCTGCCTGAGCCTGTTCTGGCACTTCCTGGACGTGGTGTGGATCTGCGTATTCACCGTTGTTTACCTGATGGGGACCCTGTAATGGCTAATGCACACTCCCATGACAGCCATGATGCTGGCCACGGCAGCGTAAAGTCGTACGCCATCGGCTTCATCCTGTCGGTAATCCTGACCGTCATCCCGTTCGGCCTGGTGATGTTCCCGACCCTGCCGAAGTCGACGACGCTGGCAATCGTCCTGCTGTTCGCCGTGATCCAGGTGATCGTTCACCTGTATTACTTCCTGCACCTGGACCGCTCCGTGGCTCAGCGTAACAACGTGATCGCGTTCGTCTTTACGGCCATCGTGATCCTGCTGCTGGTCGGCCTGTCGCTGTGGATCATGTTCAGCATCCACACGTTCATGATGGCGAAGTGAGGTAGACCCGATGTCGCTCAAGCACTTTATCCAAATCACCAAACCGGGGATCATTTTCGGTAACGTGCTTTCTGTGGCAGGCGGGTTCTTCCTGGCCTCGAAAGGGCATGTGGATCTGGCGGTGTTCCTGGCCGCCATGATCGGCACTTCCCTGGTCGTGGCCTCCGGTTGCGTGTTCAACAACTGCATCGACCGCGACATCGACCTGAAGATGGAGCGCACCAAAAACCGGGTGCTGGTTCAGGGCTTGATCTCCCTGAAACTGGCCCTGGTCTATGCGACCGTCCTGGGTGTCGCCGGCGTT
Organism: Pseudomonas sp. B15(2017); assembly: GCF_002113215.1. Lineage (NCBI taxonomy): Bacteria > Pseudomonadati > Pseudomonadota > Gammaproteobacteria > Pseudomonadales > Pseudomonadaceae > Pseudomonas > Pseudomonas sp. B15(2017). The sequence goes on along the minus strand of NZ_NEJZ01000001.1, from coordinate 457,831 downwards.
GCGTTGCTGTACAAGGTGGCCAACCCGTTGGCTGCCCTGTTCGCCGTGATCGGCTTCATCATCTACGTCGGCTTCTACAGCCTGTACCTCAAGCGCAAGTCGGTTCACGGCACGCTGGTGGGCAGTCTGTCGGGCGCCATGCCGCCGGTGATCGGTTACGTGGCCGTGACCAACAGCTTCGACATGGCCGCGTTGACTCTGCTGGTGATGTTCAGCCTGTGGCAGATGCCGCATTCCTACGCCATCGCGATCTTCCGCTTCAACGATTACCTGGCCGCATCGATTCCGGTGCTGCCAGTGAAGCGCGGGATCCAGGTGGCCAAGAAGCACATCCTGTTCTACATCCTGGCTTTCCTCGTGGCGACCCTGATGCTGACCTTCAGCGGCTACGCCGGCATGAGCTACCTCGCCGTCGCCGCGGCCATGGGCATGTACTGGCTGTACATGGCCTGGACCGGCTACAAGGCGGTGGATGACACGGTCTGGGCACGCAAGCTGTTCGTGTTCTCGATCTTCACCATCACCGCGTTGAGCGTCATGATGTCCCTGGACTTCAAGGTGCCGACCGAGCTGCTGCTGACGTACGCGCCGTAAGGTTCGAACGTTGTACGAGAAACCCCGTTCATCGAGAGATGAGCGGGGTTTTTTGTTGCTCGGATGCTGGAGAAACGACGTCAATTGTCGCCGACAGACCTTCTCCCAAAAGGGCGCGGTAACCAGCCATTCTCCCGAAGCGACTCGCTCGAAATCGACAGGTTGCGGTCGGTAGGCAAAAGCCCTAGATTCGGATCCAACGACATGCATCGATCAAGAGGCTGGGCGAAATGACTGAGAGGATGACCTGCGACGAGCGCTTCATTGCCCTGGCAAAAGAGCTGAATTACGACATCAATGGCGAGAACACGGTGGGCGGCAATTACGCGCCGCTGGTGCGTCATCGCGATGAGCTGTACATCAGTGGCATGGTGCCGCGCACCGAGGGCAAGATTCAGTATCCCGGCCGGGTCGGGCTGGAGCTGACGCTCAAGGATGCGCAAGCCGCCGCGAGCATCAGCGCCATGCGTTGCCTGGCGTTCATCGTCGATGCAGTCGGTTCGCTGGACAAGGTCAGGGCGTTGTTGCGGGTCACGGTGTACGTGAAGTCCACGCCGGATTTCGTTGACCTCAGCGAAGTCGCCAACGGCGCTTCGGATGTATTCAGTTATGTGTTGGGCGATGTCGGGCGTCACACTCGCACCACCGTCGGCGTTTATCAGTTGCCGAAGAATGCAGCCATCGAAGTCGACATGATTGCCGCCGTGCACCCATCGGCATAATCGCCAATCAGAGCCCAACAAAAAGCCCCGCCTGAATTTCAGAGCGGGGCTTTTTCGTCAGCGCCGGTATTACTGGGCGGCGATGCTGTAACCGTCGAACGCGGTCTGCTGTTGCAGGGCGGTGATGATGTTCTTGCGGTTGATCGCGTGCTCGGTGCCAGCGTTGTCGACGAACGTTTCGCCTTCGATTTCCGCCTCATCGCCTTCACCGACGAAGGTGAAACCGAGGAATTCCAGCGCCTCGCGATCCACGCTCAGGCGCGAACGTGGTGTGCGCATCGGCAAGGTCACGCTGATGCCGTCCTTGCTGATGCTGAATACTTCGACGTCTTTCTTGGCGCGTGCGGCTTTGCCCTTGCCGCCGCTCGGGTTGCTGATCGCTTGATGGGTCTGGTTCAGCACTTTGAGGGCCAGGCCGTAGACGATTTCCTGGAACGCCGGATCGTCCTTGAAGCTGGACAGGATGCGGCTGATCGGGAATTTGCTGCTCAGGTCTTCGAGCGCGGCGGTGTCAGCGGCCTCGGCGTCCTTCAGCGCTTTGAGCTGACCCATCAGTTCGTAAGCCTGATCGTCATCGAAGCGATCATGGGCCTGACGGATCGCGGCGCGCAACTCGCGGATCTGATCGCTCTCGCGGCTCGACTGGAACGCGTCCAGCACCATCTCGCTGATGATCTTCGCCTGTGGGATGTGTTGTGAAAGATTGATGGAGTTTTCGTATTCCGCTTTGGACGACAGAGTGACTACGGATTCAGCGGTGTTGAAATCGGACATTGAAATTTCACTACTTTTTTAACTTGAGATGAGACGAGAAAGCGCTGAAGGCTTTTTCAGGCCGACTAATTTAGGGGAGCGCGGCGGCGTTGTCACGGAGCAAGGGGCCGGCGGTGCCGATTATTTATCCTGATGTTTTCTGATGGGTAACCAGGCACCGCGAGCGCCCTGCGTTATTCATTGGCGACGGCATTTATCGGTAACCGCCGGGACGCCAGGTTACGCAGCGTCCAGTAGAGCTTCAACGAGCGGGTACCGATCAGGCCGCACATGAAACCCGCAATGCCGGCCTTGAACAGCAGCATGTCCGGCGACGCAGAACGCTCCGGATGCACGTCATGCTGATAATTGAAGTAGTAGTTTGCGAAAAAGAACATCAAATACATGATCAGGGTTTTTACCGTGCCGGGCATGATCAGCCCGGTCGCGGAGTCGTCGAGCTCTATGCCCCGCCGGGAGAACACCAGCCAGGCCGAGATTCCACCCAACATAAGCGAACCGAACCAGATGCTCAAAAACAAGACCGGGTTGATCGTCAGACTCACGCAGTACAGCGACCACGCGAGAAACGCCGGGGGTGTTATGAGCATTGAGGCGCGGCTTTCACGGCGAGGAGAAAATGCCTTGATACCGAGACAGACCACCAGCAGAAGAATCAGGTAAACCCGCAACGGGGTGTTTTGCAGAATCGTGAGCATTGCGCAGCATCCATGCTGGAGAAGGAGGAGGGTGGAGCATAGCCGGGGTCACAGTAAACGTCGGCTATTTCAGCCGCAAACGCTCCATCGCAATCACCGATGTTTCAAATCCCAGACTGGCGAAAAACGCTTCCGCGCCTTCGCGCCCGGCACGCAGGACCCAGGTGATGTCGGTGTTGTCGCCCATCACATGTTCAACCAGCGCCCGCCCGATGCCCGAGCGCCGATGTTGCCCGTCGACCACTACCATCGACAGGTAACCGTTGGACAAACCATCGGTGAGGCCTCGGGCGAAACCGACAATCTGCTGGCCGCTCAATGCCACGGCGGTGCGCTGAGAGTTCTGAACAAGCTGTGCGAAATGTTCGGCGGTGCCGGTGCGATGGCCCCAGCCGTGCCGCTCGAGAAACTGCCTTGCTGCCTCCACTTCCGTGGACATGAGATCGCGTACTGAAATGTCTTCGTTCATTCGTTGATCCCTTCCCTGGTGTATTTCCAACGGTAGTCGCGTTGTTTACGGTCTGCCCCACGTCTGCATGGCGAACTCGACGAAGCGACGCAGTTTCGGCAGCCGATAGCGATCAGGCGCGTAGAGCAGATGCATCGGGCGGTTTGGCGGCTGGTATTGCGGCATCACGACAACCAGTCGGCCGTCGCGCAGATCCTGTTCCACCAGCGCGTCCGGCAACATCACGATCCCCATGCCGGTGCGCGCGGCCTGATGCAGGCCGGCGGAACTGTTGATCAGCATCGGGCCTTTGACATCGACCATGATTTCGCCGTCCGGGCCGCTGAGGCGCCACTGCTTTTCCACCGATTGCCAGTCGTCACCGGCGGGATAGGCGAAGGACAGGCAGTCGTGCTGGCGCAGTTCCTCAGGCGTGAGCGGCATGCCGCGTCGGGCCACGTATTTCGGGGAGGCGCAGACGGTCAGGGTGTAGTCGATCAGCGGGCGGGCGATCAGGTTGGACTGGTCGAAGTGCCCCAGTCGGAAGGCCACATCGAGACCACTTTCCAGGAGATCCGGACGGCGGTTGGTCAGGATCACATCGAGTTTGACCTGCGGGCATTGCAGGGAAAACTCACTGAGCGCCGGGGCCAGGCGTTCGACGCCAAAGGTCAGCGGCGCAGTAACTCGCAGGATGCCGCGCGGTTCATCGAGCGTCTGCTCGGCGAGCCGCTCGGAGTCGGCGACCAGACCGAGCACTTCCAGGCAGCGCTGGTAGTAAACGCTGCCGAACTCGGTCAGTCGCTGGCGGCGGGTGGTGCGTTGCAACAGTTGTACGCCGAGCCGTTGCTCCAGCGCCCGCAGGTGGTTGCCCACCATGGTCGTGGACATTTCGCACTGCAGCGCGGCCGCCGTCATGCTGCCGGATTCCACAACCTTGACGTACACGCTCATCGACTGGAACAAATCCATTATCAAGCCCGGCTTTTAAATGATTGAAGTTTTACCGAGTTTATCCAGTTCAGGTGGATAACCATACTGCCAGCACCTCTCACCTCGCTGGAGTTTGCCGACATGACCGCCGCCCTGATGAACACTTATCAACCGCTGGACTTGAGCTTCATCAGAGGCCTGGGCACCCGACTCTGGGATCAGGCGGGCCGCGAATACCTGGATGCGGTGGCGGGCGTGGCGGTGACCAATGTCGGCCATTCGCACCCGCGCATCGTCTCGGCGATCAGCGAGCAGGCGGGATTGCTGCTGCACACTTCCAATCTCTACAGCATCGACTGGCAACAATCGCTGGCGCAGAAGCTGACGCGGCTGGCGGGGATGGAGCGGGCGTTCTTCAACAACTCCGGTGCCGAGGCCAACGAAACCGCGCTGAAACTGGCGCGTCTGTACGGCTGGCGCAAAGGTATCGAACAGCCGCTGGTGGTGGTGATGGCCAACGCGTTTCATGGCCGTACCCTCGGCACCCTGTCCGCCAGCGATGGCCCGGCGGTGCGCCTGGGTTTCAATCACTTGCCCGGGGATTTCGTCAAAGTGCCGTTCGGCGATCTTCAAGCGCTGGAGCAAGTGCAGCGCAAGCATGGCCAGCGGATCGTGGCGATTCTGGTCGAGCCGATCCAGGGCGAAAGCGGCGTGCAACTGGCACCGCCTGGCTACCTCAAGGCCCTGCGCGAGTTGTGCAACCGCCACGCGTGGCTGCTGATGCTCGACGAAATCCAGACCGGTATCGGTCGTACCGGCCGCTGGTTCGCGTTCCAGCACGAAGGCATCGTTCCCGACGTCATGACCCTCGCCAAAGGCCTGGGTAACGGCGTGCCGATCGGCGCCTGCCTGGCACGGAGCCGGGCGGCGGATCTGTTCACCCCCGGCAGCCATGGCAGCACCTTCGGCGGCAATCCATTGGCGTGTCGGGTGGGTTGCACCGTGCTTGAGATCATCGAAGAACAAGGCCTGCTGGAAAATGCCAGGGTTCAAGGCGAGCGACTGCTGACCCGTTTGCGCGCAGAGTTGGCGGACAATCCGAATGTGCTGGCGATTCGGGGGCAAGGGTTGATGATCGGCATCGAACTCAAACAGCCGGTCCGCGACCTGACACTGATTGCCGCGCGGGATCATGGACTGCTGATCAACGTCACTCGCGGCAAGACGATCCGGCTGCTGCCGCCGCTGACGATTGATGAGCGGGAGGTGGGGATGATTGTCAGAGGGGTGGCTCGGGTGCTGGGCGAAAGCTGATTGTCCCGGTCGCGTCTGAAATGGCTGCCGTTTTTTCGGCAGCCATTTTTTTTAATCAGGGTAGTCCGACAAATCCGGCGCCAGCATTCGGGTCTTCGGTGCGCCGTTCGCGTTGTGCTGAATGATGTCGTTCGGCTGTCCCTGTTGATTGAAAAACACCTGGCCGATCCCCGCCGAATTCCACAGGCGTTCACCCGCTTCGGCGTGCTCGGGCACATAAGGCACGATGCGCATGCGGCGGCGTTTGGTCAGCCAGTTGAGCGGTGAGCGCGGCGAGTAGAGCCAGCGGTTGAGGCGGTCGAACCATTCCAGCAGGGTCGGCGGGAATTCGTTCTTGATGCCGCTGCTGGTGATCTGCCAGATGCGCGGGCCGGCCTTGCGATGTCGGATCAGGACTTCGTAGACGAAGGAATAATGCACGTCGCCTGACAGCACCACGTAACTGCCCGGTGTACGTGAGTGTCGGAAAATGTTCAGGATCACCTGGGCCGCGCCGCGATGGGCCATCCAGTTTTCCGCGTCCACCAGCAGGGGATAACCGCACCAGCTGAAGACTCGTTGCACGGTTTCGATCAGCTTCACACCGAAGATCGGTGCCGGCGAAACGATGATCGCCGAAGGGTGGTCGAGCAGTTCCTGCTGCAGTTCGCTCAGAGCTTCCCAGTCCAGCAGACCCGACGGTTGCTTGAGCGCCATTTCGCTGCGCCAGCGTCGGGTGCGGGTATCGAGTACCACCAGCGCCGGGCTGGTCGGCAATACGAAATGCCATTGCTGAAAACGCAGCAGTTCCTCGATCAATGCGTCCTGCACGGGCGCGTCGAGGTAGCGATCGTCACCGCTCGCGCTCAGGCCTCGGGTTTTCTCCAGCACTGCGCTGAATGCATCCGGATGGTTGCCCCAGCCCTGACACAGCATGTAGGCGATCAGCGCGTTGCCGATGATGCGTTTGGAGAACGGGTGGCCGTAGGCCGTTTCCTCCCATTGCGCGGACAGGTTCCAGTCGTCGGTGATGTCGTGGTCATCGAAAATCATCAGGCTCGGCAAGTGCGCCAACGCCCGGGCAACCTGGCCGAGTCCGGCCTTGAACCCGTCAATGCGGGTCTGCTCGAGGGCATAGCGCTTGAGGCGTTCAGTCGTCAGCGCTGGCGGTTGCGGGTTGACCAGTGCCCAAGGGGTTGGCGACCACACCAGCAAATACATCGCCATCACTTCGGCAAACGTCACGAGGTGATTGTCGGCGCTGCTGCTGGTGAAGATCGGCTTGCGCGCACCCCCGAAGAAACGCTCGCGCAGTGTCTCGTTACTTTCCAGTGCCGGCAGCAAATCCGCACGGTGGTAGTAACTGGCCGGGTGTTCGTAGAGCATCGCGCTGTCGCTGACCACCGCGCCTTCGAGGTGCTCACCAAACAGGCCGAGGCGCTCGATCAGGGCATGAATTGCCCGCAGCATCGGACCGGCCACGTCATCGGCGTAAACCTGATCACCACTCATCATCAACAGCGCGGGGCGCTGCTGCGGATCAGTTTCGGCGGCCAGCAACCGGTCAACGCAGAGCAGACCGTCGGCGGCCGGGTGATGCGGCTTGCGGCAGGAACCGTGGAGCAACTGGTCGATGCGCGAGCGCAGGACGAAGTTCGGGCCGCTGGCGTTGTCGTAGAGCAGGTGTGGCGCCCAGTCGGCGATGGGCTGCTGGCCATCGATCAACAGGTCGTAGTCGATGCGGGTGTCGCAGGGCAGGGCCGTTTCCAGCGCAACGTCGATCAGGTGAACAAACGCCCCGGTGCCCACAGGAATGACCGTGCATTTCCCGGCATCCAGTGGAATGTCTCCTACGCCTTGCAGGCGCAAGGTCAGCGACAGCTCGCGGCTGCCGACCAGCCAAAGCACCAGGCGCGTCGGTTCCAGTCGGCGCAGCAGTGGCCCGGCCAGAACAGCAGGCAACGGGCTCAGGTCATCAGGTGTCGCAGGCATTGGGGAAAAAGCTCAAGGCGCACAGGCCGGCGATGATAGCGCAGCCGGCGCCTTGAACCCTTAAACCAGGCTTAAGAGCCGGCTTTTTCCAGCTTCAGCGCCAGCAGGCGCCATTCGGCAGGTGTCGCGTCGACGCTTGGCCGTTCCTGTACGGAGCAGTCGAAGCGGTAGGTCACGTCGTCGCCATTCATGTTCCGTGCGGTGACGGTGTTGCTGAACGAGTAAACCTGATCCTTGAAGCGCTGTGGCGTGAGGCTTTTGCTGTCGGCAAACCGGGCAGAGGCGGGGAAGCGCAAGGTGCTGGTCACAAACGGGCTGCACATCACATACGCGAGCATTGATTTGTCGCCCTGGGCGTCGGCGCGCGATTTTTTGCTCAGCGCCGTCAGGGCCTTGCGCCCCTGATCGTCACTCTGGTCGATCACGGTTTGCACCGACATCGTCTTCGGGGCGCGACTGGCGTAGTTCGGCAGCAATGCGGAATCCGCTGGAGAAGGCTTGTTGTCCGGCTCGATAGCGGCAAACACCGGCGCGTCTTTCAGCACAGCAGGGCTTGCGACCGCCTCGGCTTCCGGCAGCAACGAGGTCGGCTCGGCTTCCTGCTGTGCCACGACGTTTTCAGTCTGCGCAGTTTCGTAGCGATGCGCCGACGGGAACAGCGAAAAAGTGATCGCCAGCACCACCATCGAAACAATGAAACCGCCCGCTACACCGACCAGGTTGGCGTAAAACAAATGCCAGCTGCCGCGGTTTTTCACCACCCAGCGCCACATCAAACCCCAGGCCGCGACAAATGCCAGAAAACGCAGAAACTCCATTCGATCCTTTCCTTAAACCTGCAAAAACCTGAAAACAGTGCGTCGCGCAGAATGAGTCCCGACGATGGGGCGGCAAGATACCAAAATGGAAGTCTGACGCCACGAAGACATTTACATGCCGTTTTTGGGTGAATTGATGATTGCAAACAATATGATCGCCGCCAAGCACGCCCCCATGCCGCATGCGGCGCCTTGAAGCTGACGCATGGCGGGGTGTTCAGCCTGCGAGCGACGGGCAACCAGCATCCAGACACCCACCAGCGTGGCAACCGTTGCCATTATTTCCAGCAATATGCCCATGACGCCGTAAATCGGCGGTCGGGTTGATCCGAACAGGCCGATACAGAGCTCGCTGACCGTCACAGCCACCACCATGCCGCTGGCTGCGCCCAGCACATTGGCGAGAAGCAGATTCCACGCGCCGCGTTGCCGGACAACCCACACCCACATGCCGGCCCAAGCCATTAAGGCAATCACACCATCCATCGAATTCATCCTTTTGAATCAGTCGCGTTGCATGCGTTTGATAAGCCTGGCGACAGTGGACGGCACGATAGCAAAATAGTAGCTTCGCGCCACTCCTGATTCCTGTAATGGACTACTCATGTCAAAAGTCGCCCCTGCTCTGCGTCTGCTGTGTGCAATCACTTTCGCCAGCGCCATGACCCCGGTATTCGCCGCCTGGAAAGAGCACCCGGAAAACAGCTGGAAGTATTACCTTGCCAACTGTCAGCGCATGCAGGAAAAAATGGCCGACGTCCAGAGCGGTCGTGTATCCGGCGCCTTTGAGGTGATGGGCAATCTGGAGAACAGCCTGGGGAGCATGAATGAACGCCGCACGAACCTGCCTCCCCAATACCTCGCCTCGCGGGAATTCGCTCAATGCGAAAACGTGGCGGCCGAGGCCGATGCGATGATTGCCCGTGGCAAAGCCGAGTTCGCCGACAGAATGAACCAGGCCGCCGAGCAAGGCCGCATCGCCCACCAGAACTCCCCCGAATACCAACGCGCCCGTTCGCTCGGCTTCAGCGATGTCGGCGAAATTTCCTTCCTCAAACTTCACGAAGACACGGACGGCGAAGCACGCCTGAAAACCATGCTGATTACCGTCGATGAAGTCTGCGGCCAATACTTTCGCGCCACGCAATATGTGAAGCCGTATGTGATCTACACCGTTCGGCCGTCGGATGGCGGCTGTGGTGAGGAAAAACGCGTGGCGATCGTCGGCGGCAGGTCGGTGGAGAAGGGGGATTACATCGATGGGCGGGGCGAATTCCAGTATGTGGGCTGGAAGAAAATGGTCGGTGCGGACGGTTTTGCGACGGATGTTCGGGTGTTGAAGGCTCGGCGCTGACTGCAAAGCAGTCGCACCGTTTCTCCGGATCGCGCGTCTGAATTACAGAATGTCCTTGAGATAACCCTTGAGCGCGAGGAGCGGCTGATCCAGCTGCTCCAGCGATTGCGCCTGACTGAGGTCGGTCGACAACTTGTGCAGTTCCCGCCCCAGCGGTTTCTCGACGCCACCCAACGCATCCATCGCCAGCGCCAGGCACTCGTTCATCTTGAACTGGATCGTCTCGACATCACCCCGGCGCACCAGCAGTTCGAATACGTCTTTCTGATAGTCGCCCATGACCATGTCATCGCGCAGAATCGGGCTCAGGCCTTCTTCCTCGTAAGCGAGTTTCAGGGAGAAAAGGGCGACGGTTTCCAGTGACGTTTCCATGGGGTGAACCTGTGCGAGATCACGCCGGAGGGCCAGCGGCACTTTCCGACAGACGAAAAAAAAGGCCTTGCTAAGCAAGACCTTTCTTGATTTTGGTGCCCCGAGGGAGACTCGAACTCCCACTCCTTTCGAAAACGGATTTTGAATCCGCCGCGTCTACCAATTCCGCCATCAGGGCTCAATGGCGGCGAAGTATAGAGAGGTGCCTACCGTTGGTCAATCACGTTTCATGGTCAATTTTCGATATTTCCGCTAGACTTTCCGGCCCTGCTAGACGAACCCCATCATGCGCGTTGCTGACTTTACCTTCGAGCTTCCTGATTCGCTGATTGCCCGCCATCCTTTGGCCGAGCGTCGCGGTAGTCGCCTGTTGACCCTGGATGGGGTCAGCGGCGCCCTGGCACACCGTCAATTCACTGATCTGCTGGAGCATTTGCGCCCCGGCGATCTGATGGTGTTCAACAATACCCGGGTGATTCCGGCGCGCCTGTTCGGGCAGAAGGAGTCCGGCGGCAAGCTGGAAATCCTCATCGAGCGCGTGCTCGATTCCCACCGCGTGCTGGCCCATGTGCGCTCCAGCAAGTCGCCGAAACCGGGTTCGAAGATCCTCATCGACGGCGGCGGCGAAGCCGAGATGCTGGCGCGTCACGATGCGCTGTTCGAGCTGGGGTTTGCCGAAGAAGTGTTGCCGCTGCTCGATCGCGTCGGGCACATGCCGTTGCCTCCTTATATAGATCGCCCGGACGAAGGTTCGGATCGCGAGCGCTATCAGACCGTGTATGCCGAGAAGCTCGGCGCGGTGGCGGCACCGACCGCCGGGCTGCATTTTGATCAGACGCTGATGGACGCGATCGCCGCCAAGGGCGTCGAGACTGCGTTCGTCACGCTGCACGTTGGCGCGGGTACGTTCCAGCCAGTGCGCGTCGAGAAGATCGAAGATCACCACATGCACACTGAATGGCTGGAAGTCGGTCAGGAAGTGGTCGATGCGGTCGCGGCCTGTCGCGCCCGTGGCGGTCGAGTGATTGCTGTCGGCACCACCAGCGTGCGTTCGCTGGAAAGCGCCGCCCGCGACGGCGTGCTCAAGCCGTTCAGCGGCGACACCGACATCTTTATCTTCCCGGGCCGGCCGTTCCATGTGGTCGATGCGCTGGTCACCAATTTCCATTTGCCCGAATCCACGCTGTTGATGCTGGTTTCGGCGTTTGCCGGTTATCCCGAGACCATGGCCGCCTACAAAGCTGCCGTCGACAACCAATACCGCTTTTTCAGCTACGGTGATGCGATGTTCATTACCCGTAATCCCGCACCACGTGGCCCTGAGGAAACACTATGAGTCGCCAATGCCGTATGTCGTTTGAGCTGCTTGCCACCGATGGCAAGGCTCGTCGCGGTCGTCTGACCTTCCCGCGTGGCACCGTCGAGACCCCGGCCTTCATGCCGGTGGGCACCTACGGCACGGTCAAGGGCATGTTGCCGCGTGACATCGTCGCCACCGGCGCGGAGATCATTCTGGGCAACACCTTCCACCTGTGGCTGCGCCCGGGTACCGAAGTGATCAAGGAACACGGCGACCTGCACGATTTCATGCAGTGGAAAGGCCCGATCCTGACCGACTCCGGCGGTTTCCAGGTGTTCAGCCTCGGCGCCATGCGCAAGATCAAGGAGGAGGGCGTGACCTTCGCCTCCCCGGTCGACGGCTCGAAAGTGTTCATGGGCCCGGAAGAGTCGATGCAGGTTCAGCGCGATCTGGGCTCGGACATCGTGATGATCTTCGACGAATGCACCCCGTATCCGGCTGACGAAGACGTTGCCCGTGTCTCCATGGAGCTGTCGCTGCGTTGGGCCCAGCGTTCGAAGAACGCCCACGGCGACAACACGGCGGCGCTGTTCGGCATCGTCCAGGGCGGCATGCACCAGGACCTGCGCATGCGCTCGCTGGAAGGCCTGGACAAGATCGGTTTCGACGGCCTGGCCATCGGCGGCCTGTCGGTGGGCGAGCCCAAGCACGAAATGATCAAGGTGCTGGATTACCTGCCAGGCATGATGCCGGCTGACAAACCTCGTTACCTTATGGGCGTTGGCAAACCGGAAGATCTGGTTGAGGGTGTGCGCCGCGGTGTGGACATGTTCGATTGCGTGATGCCAACCCGTAATGCCCGCAACGGGCATCTGTTCATTGATACAGGCGTGCTGAAGATCCGTAACGCGTTCCATCGCCATGATGATTCGCCTCTGGATCCCACCTGCGATTGCTATACCTGCCAGAACTTCTCCCGCGCTTATCTGCATCATCTGGACAAGTGCGGCGAAATGCTCGGCAGCATGCTCAATACCATCCACAATTTGCGCCATTATCAGGTGCTGATGGCTGGTTTGCGCGAGGCTATTCAACAGGGTACATTGGCCGCCTTTGTCGATGCCTTCTACGCCAAACGCGGGCTTCCCGTTCCGCCTTTGGACTGAGTTTTCTGACCCCAAGATTCAACATTTGCAACTGGAGTGCTAAATGAGCTTTTTTATCTCTAATGCCATGGCTGACGCGGCTGCACCGGCTGCAGCGCCTATGGGCGGCGGCTTCGAGTGGATTTTCCTGGTCGGCTTCCTGGTCATCTTCTACCTGATGATCTGGCGTCCACAGGCCAAGCGCGCCAAAGAGCAGAAGAACCTGCTGAACAGCCTGCAGAAGGGCGACGAAGTGGTCACCACCGGCGGCATCGCCGGCAAGATCACCAAAGTGGCCGATGACTTCGTGGTTCTGGAAGTTTCCGACACCGTGGAAATGAAGTTCCAGAAGGGCGCCATCGCCGCCACGCTGCCAAAAGGCACGCTGAAAGCGATCTAAGGTTCCAACTTCTACTCAATCGACGGGGCGCGCAAGGCGCCCCGCGTTCATAACGGGCGGCGTGATGCTGAACAAATACCCTCTGTGGAAATACATTCTGATCCTGGCGGTGCTGGCGATCGGTCTGATTTATTCCGCTCCGAATCTATACCCCGATGACCCGGCCATTCAGATCAGCGGCGCCAGCACGGCCCTGCAGGTCAATCAGGCCGATCTGGATCGCGCGAGCACCGCGCTCAAGGAATCCGGGATCAACGTCAAGGCTTCGAGCCTGGCTGCGAACGGCAAGGGCGGTCTGATCCGTCTGACCAAGGCTGAAGACCAGCTGCCGGCCAAGGACGTTGTCCGCAAGGCATTGGGTGATGACTACGTCGTCGCGCTTAACCTGGCGCAAACCACCCCGCAATGGTTGCGCAACCTGGCCGCGCACCCGATGAAGCTGGGTCTGGACTTGTCCGGTGGTGTGCACTTCCTGCTGGAAGTGGATATGGACAAAGCCCTCGACGCCCGCCTGAAAGTCTATGAAGGCGACGTCAAGAGCCTGCTGCGCAAAGAGAAACTGCGCTATCGCAGCCTGCCGCAACTCAATGGCGCCATTCAGTTGGGCTTCAGCGATGCTGACTCCCGCGAACAGGCCCGCGCGCTGATCCGCAAGAATTTCAACGATTTCGACATTGTTCCGGCCGACCTCAACGGTCAACCGGTGCTGCGTCTGGCGATGACCCCGGCCAAGCTGGCGGAAATCCGTGAATACTCCATCAAGCAGAACCTGACCACGGTACGTAACCGCGTCAACGAGCTGGGTGTTGCCGAACCGATCGTCCAGCGTCAGGGCGCCAACCGTATCGTGGTTGAGCTGCCGGGCGTGCAGGACACTGCCGAAGCCAAGCGTATCCTCGGCAAGACCGCCAACCTCGAGTTCCGTCTGGCTGCAGAACCTGGCGCTTCGAAAGCCACTTCCGAAACCTTCGAGTTCCGTGAAGGCAAGCGTCCTCCTGCCCAGATCGAGCGTGGCCTGATCATCACCGGTGACCAGGTGACTGATGCCAAGGCCGGTTTTGATTCGCAGCACGGTACGCCTGAAGTGAACATCCGCCTGGATGGTCACGGTGGCGATCTGATGAACCGCGCGACCCGCAGCAACGTCGGTCGCAGCATGGCGGTGATCTTCATCGAGCAGCGTCCGGTCACTACTTACGTCAAGCAAATGGTTGATGGCGTCGAGAAAGACGTTCCGGTGCAGACCTTCAAGGAAGAGAAGAAAATCATCAGCCTGGCGACCATTCAGTCGCCGCTGGGTGCGCAGTTCCGTATCACCGGCCTGAACGGTCAGGGCGAGTCGTCCGAACTGGCGCTGCTGCTGCGTGCCGGTGGCCTGGCTGCTCCAATGTACTTCGCTGAAGAGCGCACCATCGGCCCGAGCCTGGGTGCGGACAACATCACCAAGGGTATCGATGCATCGCTGTGGGGCATGCTGTTCGTCTCGCTGTTCATCATCGCCATCTACCGTTTCTTCGGCGTCATCGCCACCGTTGCTCTGGCAGTGAACATGGTGTTGCTGCTGGCGCTGATGTCGCTGCTGGGGGCTACGCTGACCCTGCCGGGTATCGCCGGTATCGTGTTGACCATGGGTATGGCGGTCGACGCCAACGTGCTGATCTTCTCGCGGATTCGTGAAGAGATCGCCGCCGGCATGACCGTGCAGCGTGCAATCAACGAAGGCTTCGGCCGGGCATTCACTGCGATTCTTGACGCCAACCTGACCACCTTGCTGGTCGGCGGCATCCTCTTCGCCATGGGCACCGGCCCGGTGAAGGGCTTTGCAGTGACCATGTCCCTCGGGATCTTTACCTCGATGTTCACGGCCATCATGGTGACCCGCGCAATGGTCAACCTGATCTTTGGCGGACGTGACTTCAAGAAGTTGTGGATTTAAGGGGCTGCCATGTTACGTACAATCAACTTCATGGGCGTCCGCAACTTTGCGTTCGGCGTCACAGTATTTCTGACCTTGCTGGCCATCTTCAGTGTGTTCCACAAGGGCATGAACTGGGGACTGGACTTCACCGGTGGTACGCTCATCGAGCTGACCTACGAGCGTCCGGCTGACGTCACCAAGGTGCGCGAGCAGCTGGTGACTTCGGGTTACCACGAGGCCGTCGTGCAGAACTTCGGTGCAACCACCGATCTGCTGGTGCGCATGCCGGGTGAAGACCCGCAACTGGGTCATCAGGTTGCAGAAGCGCTGCAAAAGGTCGGCGGCGATAATCCTGCTACCGTCAAGCGCGTGGAGTTCGTCGGCCCGCAGGTCGGTGAAGAGCTGCGTGACCAGGGCGGCCTCGGCATGCTGCTGGCACTCGGCGGCATCCTGATCTACCTGGCTTTCCGCTTTCAGTGGAAGTTCGCGGTCGGCGCCATCGTATCGCTGGTCCATGACGTGATCGTGACCATCGGTATCCTGTCGTTTTTCCAGATCACCTTCGACCTGACGGTGTTGGCGGCGGTGCTGGCGATCATCGGCTACTCGCTCAACGACACCATCGTCGTATTCGACCGGGTGCGTGAGAACTTCCGTGTCCTGCGCAAGGCTTCGCTGATCGAGAACATCAACATCTCGACAACTCAGACTCTGCTGCGGACCATGGCGACGTCGATCTCCACCCTGCTGGCGATCGCGGCGCTGCTGTTCTTCGGTGGCGATAACCTGTTCGGCTTCTCCATCGCCCTGTTTATCGGTGTTCTGGCGGGTACCTACTCGTCGATCTACATCGCGAACGTGGTGTTGATCTGGCTGAACCTGAGTTCTGAAGATCTCATTCCTCCGGCCAACACCGAGAAGGAAGTCGACGACCGTCCATAACGGCCATCGTTTTCCCGGCGGTCAGTCAAAAAAGACGCGAGTTGAACTCGCGTCTTTTTTTTTGCTCCAAGGCTGGGAGAAGCGCGGGCGCGTTCCCGCATGTGATGGTCAGGAGGTTCATGTGAACAAGTCGTTGCTGGTTGGTGCGGTATTGGGTGCTGTCGGTGTGACTGCCGGGGGTGCTGTTGCCACCTACAGCCTGGTGAAAAGCGGCCCTGAGTATGCGCAAGTGCTGGCGGTAGAGCCGGTCAAGACACAGATCAAGACTCCACGTGAAGTGTGCAAGGATGTGACGGTGACCCGGCAGGCGCCGGTGAAAGACCAACACCAGATCGCCGGCACCGTGGTCGGTGCGCTGGCAGGTGGCCTGCTGGGTAACCAGATCGGTGGCGGTACCGGCAAGAAGATTGCCACGGTGGCCGGTGCGGTCGGTGGCGGTTACGCCGGTAACAAGGTTCAGGAGGGTATGCAGGAGCGTGATACCTACACGACGACTCAGACTCGCTGCAACACGGTGAATGACATCAGCGACAAGGTCGTGGGCTATGACGTCCGGTATTCGCTGGACGGCAAGGAAGGCAAGGTGCGGATGGATCGTGATCCGGGCAACCAGATTCCGGTCGACAAGGAAGGCAAGCTGATCCTGTCGCAGAACCAGCCAGGTCAGTGATTGGCTGATGGCTTATAGAAAAAGCACCTTTCGAGGTGCTTTTTTCATGCCCATAAAAAAACACCCCGAAGGGTGTTTTTGGTTTCGCGAAACGCTTAGCGCTTCAGCGAGGCCGGCAGGTGCGGCTGGATCGCCGTCAGAACTGCCTTGAAGCATTTGGTGTTGCCGGCAACGACGTGGCCTTTTTCAAGGAAGTCGTGACCGCCGGTGAAGTCGCTCACCAGACCGCCTGCTTCCTGAATCAGCAGGGCGCCGGCAGCCATGTCCCATTCGGACAGACCCGACTCCCAAAACGCATCGAAACGACCGGCGGCTACGTAAGCCAGGTCCAGGCTCGCCGCACCGGCGCGGCGGATACCGGCAGTCTGGCCAACCAGGGCGCGGAACATGCCAAGGTAGTTGTCGAGGTTGTCCATCTGGTCGTCACGGAACGGGAAACCGGTGCCGAGCAGGGCGCCTTCAAGGCTGGTGCGACCGCTGACACGCAGGCGACGACCATTCAGTTGAGCGCCGCGACCACGGCTGGCGGTGAATTCTTCCTGACGAACCGGATCCAGAACAACGGCGTGTTCCAGGCGGCCGCGGTATTTGCAGGCAATGCTGACAGCGAAGTGAGGAATGCCGCGCAGGAAGTTGGTGGTGCCGTCCAGTGGATCGATAATCCACAGGTATTCTTCGCCTTCGATGCCGGTGCCGGCGTGCAGGCCAGTCTCTTCACCCATGATCGAGTGATTCGGGTAAGCCTTGCGCAGGGCGTCGATGATTTTCTGTTCGGCAGCGCGATCCACCTCGGATACGTAATCCTTGGCGTCTTTTTCGTCGACCTTGATGGTATCCAGGCGCTCGATGGAGCGGAAGATCAGTTCACTGGCGCTGCGGGCGGCGCGCAGCGCGATATTCAGCATGGGCTGCATGGATGTGTCACCTAAGGTTGTTAAAGAAAGCCGCGCATTCTATCAGAACTTTTCTTCAGGTGAAGGTCGCTGTTCGCTTTCATAGCTTAACGGTAGGCTGTTCTGTAAGATTTGCACCCCTTTGCCGAGTCCGAGAGCGCCCGCCGTGCTGCAAAATATTCGTGTCGTCCTGGTCAATACCAGCCATCCGGGAAACATCGGCGGGACCGCGCGCGCCATGAAAAACATGGGCCTGTCGCGTCTGGTGCTGGTTGATCCGCGTGTCTTTCCGCATCACGAAGCCGATGCCCGCGCTTCGGGTGCCGGCGACATCCTTGAAAACGCGCAAGTCGTCGCCACCTTGGAAGACGCCCTGGTCGGTTGCAATCTGGTTCTCGGCACCAGTGCCCGTGACCGGCGTATTCCCTGGCCATTGCTGGATCCGCGCGAGTGCGGGACCAAAGTGGTCGAGGAGGCAGGGCAGGGCGCGGAAATCGCGCTGGTGTTCGGTCGTGAAGATTCTGGCCTGACCAATGACGAGCTGCAGCGATGTCACTATCACGTGCACATCCCCTCCGATCCTGGGTTCAGCTCGCTGAACCTCGGGGCGGCGGTGCAGGTGTTGAGCTATGAAGTGCGCATGGCGTGGCTGGCTGCACAAGGCCAGCCGACCAAGATTGAGAAGGAAGAAGTGGCCTCCGTGAAAAGCGCAGAGCTTGCGACCATGGATGAGCTGGAGCGGTTCTATGAACACCTTGAGCAAACCCTGGTGGCCATCGAATTCCTCGATCCGGAAAAACCGCGGCACTTGATGGCGCGCCTGCGCCGGTTGTACGGACGCAGCTCGGTCAGCCGGGCGGAAATGAATATTTTGCGTGGCATCCTCACGGAAACCCAGAAAGCGGCCCGTGGCGAGCTCCTTAAGCGGAAGGATTAATGATGTTCGAGCGTTTGCGTGAAGATATCCAGAGCGTATTCCACCGAGACCCGGCGGCGCGTAACGCTTTTGAAGTCCTGACCTGCTACCCCGGCATGCATGCAATCTGGATTCATCGACTGGCCGGCATGCTCTGGCGCAACGATTTGAAATGGCTGGCGCGGCTGGTGTCGAACTTCGCTCGCTGGCTGACCGGGATCGAGATCCATCCGGGCGCCAAGGTCGGTCGACGCTTCTTCATTGACCATGGCATGGGCATCGTGATCGGCGAAACCGCTGAAATCGGCGATGACGTGACGATCTATCAGGGTGTGACTCTGGGTGGCACCAGCTGGAACAAGGGCAAGCGTCACCCGACGCTCGGCGACGGCGTTGTGGTGGGCGCGGGTGCAAAGGTGCTTGGTCCGTTCACCGTAGGCGCTGGCGCCAAGGTCGGTTCCAACGCCGTGGTCACCAAGGAAGTGCCTCCGGGCGCCACTGTTGTGGGGATTCCGGGGCGGATCATCGTCAAGTCTGATGATGAGGTCGACGCCAAGCGCAAGGCGATGGCCGAAAAGATCGGTTTCGATGCCTACGGCGTCAGCGAAGACATGCCCGATCCGGTGGCGCGCGCCATTGGCCAGTTGCTCGATCACCTGCAAGCGGTGGACGGGCGTCTGGAGGGAATGTGCGGCGCGCTGAAGGATCTGGGCAGCAACTACTGTGCGAAAGATCTGCCCGAGCTGCGTGAAGAAGACTTCGCCTGCGTCAAGGGCAAGGACGAATCCAAGCTCCATTGACGCGCTTGCAGGGCTGCTGCCGACCGGTGTGCCATTAGGCCGCAGACCCTGCTATCATTCGCGCGCTCTTTTGCGGGTAAACCCGACTAAAGCACTAGGTCTTATAGTTGACTTAAATGCTCGGGAATTGCATACTCCCGCCCATTCCGAACTCCGTGGTAATTGTCCATGCGACTGACTACAAAAGGCCGATACGCCGTGACCGCCATGCTTGACCTGGCGTTGCACGCGCAACACGGGCCCGTGTCCCTGGCCGATATCTCCGAGCGCCAAGGCATCTCCCTGTCCTATCTCGAACAGCTTTTCGCCAAGCTGCGCCGCAGCAACCTGGTTTCCAGTGTTCGCGGTCCGGGCGGTGGCTACCAGTTGTCCCGCGACATGCAGGGCATCCAGGTGGCGCAGGTGATCGATGCGGTGAACGAATCGGTCGATGCAACAAAATGCCAGGGCCAGGGCGACTGCCACTCCGGTGACACTTGCCTGACCCACCACCTGTGGTGCGATCTGAGCCTGCAGATTCACGAATTTCTCAGCGGTATCAGCTTGGCCGACCTCGTAACTCGCCGTGAGGTGCAGGAAGTGGCCCAGCGTCAGGATCAGCGTCGTTGCAATGGCAAGGCGCCGCGCCTGGACAAGATTGAAGCGTCCGCCGTCGAATGACAGCCAGAGAGCTAGCGGCACGCCAGCCAGCCTGATTTAGGAGATAGTCCATGAAATTGCCGATTTACCTTGATTACTCTGCGACCACCCCGGTCGATCCGCGCGTTGCGCAAAAAATGAGTGAATGCCTGCTGGTCGACGGAAACTTCGGCAACCCGGCGTCCCGTTCCCACGTGTTCGGCTGGAAGGCCGAAGAGTCCGTCGAAAACGCCCGTCGTCAGGTGGCCGACCTGGTCAACGCCGACCCGCGTGAAATCGTCTGGACCTCCGGTGCCACCGAGTCCGACAACCTGGCAATCAAGGGTGCGGCACATTTCTACGCCTCCAAGGGCAAGCACCTGATCACCTCCAAGATCGAACACAAGGCTGTCCTCGACACCATGCGCCAGCTGGAGCGTGAAGGTTTCGAAGTCACCTACCTCGATCCGACCGAAGACGGCCTGATCACCCCGGCCATGATCGAAGCCGCGCTGCGCGAAGACACCATCCTGGTGTCGGTGATGCACGTGAACAACGAAATCGGCACCGTCAACGACATTGCCGCCATCGGCGAGCTGACCCGTTCCAAAGGCATCCTGTTCCACGTCGACGCCGCTCAGTCCACCGGCAAGGTCGAAATCGACCTGCAGAAACTGAAAGTCGACATGATGTCGTTCTCCGCTCACAAGACTTACGGCCCTAAAGGCATCGGCGCGTTGTACGTCAGCCGCAAGCCGCGTGTGCGCATCGAAGCGACCATGCACGGCGGCGGTCATGAGCGCGGCATGCGTTCCGGCACCCTGGCGACTCACCAGATCGTCGGCATGGGCGAAGCGTTCCGTGTGGCCAAGGAAGACATGGCTGCCGAAAACGTTCGCATCAAGGCATTGAGCGATCGCTTCTACAAGCAGGTCGAGCATCTGGAGGAGCTGTACGTCAACGGCAGCCTCACCGCGCGCGTTCCGCACAACCTGAACCTGAGCTTCAACTACGTTGAAGGCGAGTCGCTGATCATGGCGCTCAAGGATCTGGCGGTTTCGTCCGGTTCGGCCTGCACCTCGGCGTCGCTGGAGCCTTCGTACGTACTGCGCGCCCTGGGCCGCAACGACGAACTGGCACACAGCTCGATCCGTTTTACCTTCGGCCGTTTCACCACCGAGGAAGAAATCGACTACGCCGCGCAGAAAGTCTGCGAGGCCGTTACCAAGCTGCGCGCTCTGTCGCCGCTGTGGGACATGTACAAAGACGGCGTCGATATCTCGAAGATCGAGTGGGCGGCACACTAAATATAGAAGCCGCCGGATACGGATCCTGTAGCGACGCGGCGGTTTACGCAGCGCAGTTGCAGGGTCTCAAGAGCGGCCCTGATGAGTGAGGATTGAGAATCATGGCTTACAGCGAAAAGGTCATCGACCACTACGAAAACCCGCGTAACGTCGGCAAGATGAACGCCGAAGATCCGGACGTTGGCACCGGCATGGTCGGCGCTCCGGCGTGCGGCGACGTGATGCGTCTGCAAATCAAGGTCAACGATCAGGGCGTTATCGAAGACGCCAAGTTCAAGACCTACGGCTGCGGTTCGGCTATCGCCTCCAGCTCCCTCGCTACCGAGTGGATGAAAGGCAAGACCCTGGACGAAGCTGAAACCATCAAGAACACTCAGCTGGCTGAAGAACTGGCCCTGCCGCCAGTGAAAATCCACTGCTCGGTTCTCGCTGAAGACGCCATCAAGGCCGCCGTTCGCGATTACAAGCAGAAGAAAGGCTTGATCTGACTTTCAAGATTTGGCGACGAGTAAGGAGTCAACGATGGCTATCAGCATGACAGAAGCGGCTGCTCGACACGTGCGGCGCTCCCTTGACGGGCGCGGCAAGGGTGAGGGGATTCGTCTGGGTGTTCGCACCACGGGCTGTTCCGGCCTTGCCTACGTGCTGGAGTTTGTCGACGAGGTGGTTGCAGAAGATCAGGTGTTCGAGAGTCACGGCGAGAAAGTGATCATCGACCCGAAAAGCCTGGCCTACCTCGACGGCACCGAGCTTGACTTCGTCAAGGAAGGGTTGAACGAAGGCTTCAAGTTCAACAACCCCAACGTACGCGGTGAATGTGGCTGCGGCGAAAGCTTCAACATCTGAGGCTTGTCGTGGGTACTCCTTGTCATTTCGCTTTATTCGAGCTGCAACCGGGCTTTCGCCTGGATCTCGAGCAGTTGGCCACGCGCTATCGCGAGTTGGCGCGCGGCGTTCATCCTGACCGCTTTGCCGATGCTTCCGAGCGCGAGCAGCGGTCGGCGCTCGAGCAGTCTGCGCGGCTCAACGATGCCTACCAGACACTCAAGAGTCCGGCCCGGCGTGCACGCTACCTGCTGACCATCAGCGGGCATGAAGTGCCGATGGAAGTCACCGTCCACGATCCCGAGTTTCTTTTGCAGCAGATGCAATGGCGCGAAGAGCTCGAAGATCTGCAGGACAGTGCCGACCTGGACGGTGTCGCGGCTTTCAAGCGTCGCCTGAAAACCGCGCAGGAAGAGCTCAACGAAAGCTTCGCAGCCTGTTGGGATGATGCAGCGCAACGCGAACAGGCCGAACGCCTGATGCGGCGCATGCAGTTCCTCGACAAGCTCACCTACGAAGTGCGCCAGTTAGAAGAGCGCCTCGACGATTAACCCAGTGCCGCTCCGGTCGCACGCCTGATATACAGATAAGTCCTGATCACGATGGCCCTACTGCAGATCGCCGAACCCGGCCAAAGTCCTCAACCGCACCAGCGTCGTCTGGCTGTGGGGATCGACTTGGGTACTACCAATTCGCTGGTCGCTGCATTGCGCAGTGGTCTTTCCGAGCCGCTGGCCGATGCCGAAGGACGGGTCATCCTGCCTTCCGCCGTGCGTTATCACGCCGATCGCGTCGAAGTCGGCGAGTCGGCCAAGCTGGCTGCGTCCTCCGACCCCCTGAATACCGTGCTGTCGGTCAAGCGCCTGATGGGGCGTGGTCTGTCCGACGTCAAGCAATTGGGCGATCAGCTGCCGTACCGCTTTGTCGGCGGCGAATCGCACATGCCGTTCATCGACACCGTGCAGGGCCCGAAAAGCCCGGTCGAGGTTTCCGCCGATATCCTGAAAGTATTGCGTCAGCGCGCTGAAGCCACCCTCGGCGGCGAGCTGGTGGGCGCGGTGATCACCGTTCCGGCGTATTTCGACGATGCCCAGCGCCAGGCTACGAAGGATGCGGCGAAACTCGCCGGTCTGAACGTGCTGCGTCTGCTCAATGAACCGACCGCAGCAGCGGTGGCATACGGTCTGGATCAGCATGCCGAAGGCCTGGTCGCCATTTACGACCTGGGTGGCGGCACATTCGATATTTCGATTCTGCGTCTGACCGGCGGCGTGTTCGAAGTCCTGGCCACCGGTGGCGACAGTGCCCTGGGCGGTGACGATTTCGATCATGCGATTGCCGGCTGGATCATCCAAAGTGCCGGTTTGTCCGCCGACCTCGATCCGGGTGCACAGCGCAGCTTGCTGCAAGCCGCTTGCGCTGCCAAAGAAGCCCTGACGGACTCTGACACTGTTGAAGTTGCCTACGGCGACTGGAAAGCACAGCTGACCCGCGAAGCCTTCGATGCGTTGATCGAACCGATGGTCGCCCGCAGTCTTAAAGCCTGCCGCCGTGCCGTGCGTGATTCCGGCGTCGAGCTGGAAGACGTGCACGCCGTGGTCATGGTCGGTGGTTCGACCCGCGTTCCGCGTGTTCGCGAAGCTGTCGCCGAAGCGTTCGGTCGTCAGCCGCTGACCGAAATCGACCCGGATCAAGTGGTGGCCATTGGTGCTGCGATCCAGGCCGATACGCTGGCCGGCAACAAGCGTGATGGCGGCGAATTGCTGCTGCTCGACGTGATTCCGTTGTCCCTGGGTCTGGAAACCATGGGCGGCCTGATGGAGAAGGTGATTCCGCGCAACACCACCATCCCCGTCGCACGCGCACAGGACTTCACCACCTATAAAGATGGCCAGTCGGCCATGGCGATCCATGTGTTGCAGGGCGAGCGTGAGTTGATCAGCGATTGCCGCTCACTGGCTCGCTTCGAATTGCGCGGTATTCCGGCGATGGTGGCCGGCGCGGCGAAAATTCGTGTGACCTTCCAGGTTGATGCCGACGGTCTGCTCAGCGTCTCGGCCCGTGAACTGGGCTCGGGCGTTGAGGCGAGCATCCAGGTCAAGCCGTCCTACGGGCTGACCGACGGCGAAATCGCCAAGATGCTGAAAGATTCGTTCCAGCACGCCAATGACGACAAGGTCGCTCGCGTGCTTCGCGAGCAGCAAGTCGATGCCCAGCGCCTGATCGAAGCGGTGCAGGGGGCTCTGGAGGCGGATGGCGAGCGTTTGCTCGACGCCGAAGAGCGCATGGTCATCGATCTGCAGGTGCAGGAACTGACCGAACTGATGAAAGGCACTGATGGCTATGCCATCGAGCAGCAGACCAAGCGTCTGTCGCAAGTGACCGATGCTTTTGCAGCCCGTCGTATGGATCAGACGGTGAAAGCCGCTCTGTCGGGGCGCAATCTGAATGAAATCGAGGATATCTGATGCCGCAGGTCATTTTTCTGCCCCACGAGAAGTTCTGCCCTGAAGGCATGGTGGTCGAGGCTGAGCCCGGCACTTCGATTCTCGAGCTGGCCCACGAACACCATATCGAGATGGAAAGCGCCTGCGGCGGTGTCTGTGCCTGCACCACTTGCCACTGCATCATCCGCGAGGGTTTCGACTCGCTGGAAGAGGCTGACGAGCTGGAAGAAGACTTCCTTGATCGCGCCTGGGGTCTGGAAGCGCAATCGCGCCTGGCCTGTCAGGCGATCGTCGGTGAAGAAGACATCACCGTCGAAATCCCGAAATATTCGCTTAACCATGCGGCCGAAGCGCCGCACTGACTGGTAAGACTGTCATGAGCTACGGTTGGAATGATGTTCAACGTATTGCAGAAGAGCTGGCCGAGGCCCATGAGGGGCTCGATCCGTATTCTGTAGGTTTTGTCCGTCTGCAGCATATGATCGAGGAACTGCCTGACTTCGATAAGACTTCTGGCCGCGTTGGCGAGAAGGTTCTGGAAGCGGTTCAGGAGCTCTGGGCCAATGAATTGGACTGATCGTCTCGCAGGTTAGGCAATACCCAAGAACCCGCGTATAATTCGCGGGTTTAATTTTTCGCAAATTACCGTTTCTGGAGTTACACCATGGCTGTTCAACGTACTTTCTCCATCATCAAGCCTGACGCCGTTGCAAAAGGCGCTGCCGGCGAAATCGTTACCCGTTTCGAAAAGGCTGGTCTGAAAGTGGTTGCTTCGAAAATGAAGCAACTGTCCAAAGCCGAAGCTGAAGGCTTCTACGCTGAGCACAAAGAGCGCGGTTTCTTCGGTGACCTGGTTGCTTTCATGATCTCCGGTCCAGTGGTTGTTCAGGTTCTGGAAGGCGAAAACGCCATCGCTCGCAACCGTGAGCTGATGGGCGCTACCAACCCTAAAGAAGCTGCTCCAGGCACCATCCGTGCCGACTTCGCTGAATCGATCGACGCCAACGCCGTTCACGGTTCGGACTCCGAAGCCGCTGCCGCTCGCGAAATCTCGTACTTCTTCGCAGCTACCGAAGTAACCACTCGCTAAGCATTGGCTTGAGAGTGAAGGTGAATCCATGACTACATCGACTGTTAAAACCAACCTGCTGGGGCTGACCCAGCCGGAAATGGAAAAATTCTTCGACTCAATCGGGGAGAAGCGTTTCCGTGCCGGTCAGGTAATGAAATGGATTCACCACTTTGGCGTCGATGATTTCGACGCCATGACGAACGTCAGCAAGGCCTTGCGCGAAAAGCTCAAGGCTGTTGCCGAGGTCCGTGGTCCCGAAGTGGTCAGCGAGGACATTTCCAGCGACGGCACCCGCAAGTGGGTGGTGCGCGTGGCGTCCGGCAGCTGTGTCGAGACCGTTTACATCCCCCAGGGCAAACGCGGCACTCTGTGCGTTTCGTCCCAGGCAGGCTGTGCCCTGGACTGCAGTTTCTGCTCCACCGGCAAGCAAGGCTTCAACAGCAACCTCACCGCCGCCGAAGTCATCGGCCAGGTGTGGATTGCCAACAAATCCTTCGGCAGTGTTCCGGCTACCATCGACCGCGCCATCACCAACGTGGTGATGATGGGCATGGGCGAACCGCTGCTGAACTTCGATAACGTCGTGGCCGCCATGCATCTGATGATGGATGACCTGGGCTACGGGATCTCCAAGCGCCGCGTGACCCTGTCCACGTCGGGTGTGGTGCCGATGATCGATGAGCTGGCCAAGCATATCGACGTATCCCTGGCGTTGTCCCTGCACGCACCGAATGACGCATTGCGTAACCAATTGGTGCCGATCAACAAGAAATATCCGCTTAAGATGCTGCTCGAGTCGTGCCAGCGCTACATGTCCGAACTGGGCGAGAAGCGCGTGCTGACCATCGAGTACACCTTGCTCAAGGACGTCAACGACAAGCTTGAGCACGCCGTGGAAATGATCGAGTTGCTGAAAGACATTCCGTGCAAGATCAACCTGATTCCGTTCAACCCGTTCCCGCATTCCGGGTACGAGCGGCCGAGCAACAACGCCATCCGCCGGTTCCAGGATCAGCTTCACCAGGCCGGTTTCAACGTCACTGTGCGCACCACTCGTGGTGAAGACATCGACGCGGCTTGTGGTCAATTGGTAGGGCAGGTGCTGGATCGCACCCGTCGCAGCGAACGTTACATCGCCGTGCGTGAATTGAGCGCCGACAGCGATCTGGCACAGAACGCCGCGAACACTAACTAAGAGAGGATCTCTATGTCCCTGCGCTTTGCGCTGCTGTTGCTGTTGACCAGCCTGTGTGCTGGTTGTGTCCTGTCGGGCGATTACAACCCGATGAAGACCAGCAAGGGCCGTGACGAAGCGCGTGCTGCCTACGTGCAACTGGGGCTGGGATACTTGCAGCAGGGCATGACCGAGCGGGCCAAGGTTCCACTGAAGAAGGCCCTGGAGCTGGACGGTTCGGATCCCGACGCCAATGCCGCGCTGGGGCTGGTATTCCAGGCTGAAATGGAACCGAAACTGGCTGACGAACACTTCCGCAAAGCCTTGTCCTCCCGTCCCGCCGATGCACGCATCCTCAACAACTACGGCAGTTTTCTCTACGAAGAACAGCGTTACAAGGAAGCCTACGAGCGATTTGAACAGGCAGCCGCCGATACCCTGTATCCTGAGCGTTCGCGGGTATTCGAAAACCTCGGCATGACGGCGGCGAAGCTCGGGAAGCGTGATCTGGCGCAGCAGCAGCTGGAAAAAGCGCTGCGTTTGAACCGCCAGCAGCCAAGGGCATTGCTGGAAATGGCTGAGTTGTCATTCGAAGACAGGCATTATGTGCCCGCGCGTGACTATTACGACCGTTTCAGCCAGCTCTCCGAGCAAAATGCACGTAGTCTGTTGCTCGCCGTTCGGTTGGCAAAAGTATTTGAAGATCGCGACAAGGCCGCCAGTGCGGGCCTGCAATTAAAACGACTCTATCCCGGTACGCCGGAATATCAGCAATACCTGTCGGAGCAATGATGAAAGCGGCGCATCCCGAAGTTGTAGCAGCGAATCGCGTTAATCCCGGTGAGACCCTGCGCCAGGCCCGCGAAAGCAATGGCTGGTCGCTGGCCGAAGTGGCCCTCAAGCTCAACCTCACCGTGACTTCCCTGAGCAATCTTGAAGCCGGCGCATTCGACAAGTTGCCCGGGCATACCTTTGCTCGCGGCTACATTCGCGCGTACGCCAAATTGCTTGGCATGGACCAGACCGTTCTGGTCCAGCAATTCGACCAGTCCACCGGCACCGATTCCCAGGGCAGCAACGTCCACGCCCTGGGCCGTATCGAAGAGCCGGTGCGGGTTTCCCACACCATTTTGCGTATCGTCAGCCTGTTGCTGCTGATTGCGGTCATCGGCGGCGGTTTCGTCTGGTGGCAGGATCAGACTTCGCTGCGTACCAAGGACCTGATCGGCCTGACCCCGGAACACGTCGAAGTCGAAGGCGCCGACGGCACCACCCAGATTCATCCGCTGGACGAGCCGGAAGACCAGGCCGTCGCGGAAGGCGAGGCCGAGGGCTCCACCTCTCTGGCGCTGCCACAGTCGGAAACCACGGCTGAATCGACCGGTGCCGAGACTGCAGCCCCAGCGACCGCACCGGTTGCTCCGGCACCCGCTGCGCCAGCCGCCACTCCGGCTGCCCCGGCCCATACGCCAGCGCCTGTGGTTACTGCTCCAGCGAATCCGGCACCTGCCGCTCCGACCACGCCGGCGCCGACCGTCACCGCCCCGGCAGCTCCGGTCGTCGCTGCACCCGCGCCGACAGCGCCAGTTGCTCCGGCTGCAGGTCAAGGCCAGGTTCAGGTGCAGTTCATCGCCGATTGCTGGACTCAAGTGACCGATGGCAGCGGCAAAGTGCTGTACAGCGGCCTCAAGCGTAAGGGCGACAGCCTGTCTGTCGTCGGCAAGCCTCCGTTTGCCGTGCGTCTGGGCGTAGCCCGTGGCGCCCAGGTCAGCTACAACGGCCAGCCGGTCGATGTTGCTCCGTTCACCAGTGGCGAGACCGCTCGCCTGAAGTTGGGTCAATAAGTCATGCACGGCGAATCTCCAATCAAACGTCGCGAATCGCGCAAGATCTGGGTCGGTAACGTGCCCGTGGGCGGCGATGCCCCTATCGCTGTGCAGAGCATGACCAACAGCGACACCAATGACGTCGCTGCCACCGTCGCGCAGATCAACCGTCTGGAAGCCGCCGGCGTCGACATCGTCCGCGTTTCGGTGCCGGACATGGACGCCGCCGAGGCGTTCGGCAAGATCAAGCAACTGGTCAAGGTGCCGTTGGTTGCCGACATCCATTTCGACTACAAGATCGCTTTGCGCGTGGCCGAACTGGGTGTGGATTGCCTGCGCATCAACCCGGGCAACATCGGTCGCGAAGACCGAGTGCGTGCGGTGGTCGATGCCGCCCGTGACCGCGGTATCCCGATCCGTATCGGCGTCAACGCCGGTTCCCTGGAAAAAGACCTGCAAAAGAAATACGGCGAGCCGACGCCGGCCGCGTTGGTCGAATCCGCCCTGCGTCACGTCGAACACCTTGAACGCCTGAATTTCCAGGACTTCAAGGTCAGCGTGAAGGCTTCCGACGTGTTCATGGCCGTTGAAGCCTACCGTCTGCTGGCCAAGGAAATCGTCCAGCCGCTGCACCTGGGCATCACCGAAGCCGGTGGATTGCGTTCCGGTACAGTGAAATCCGCCGTGGGCCTAGGTATGCTGCTCGCCGAGGGGATTGGCGATACCATCCGCATCTCCCTGGCGGCCGACCCGGTCGAGGAAGTGAAGGTCGGTTACGACATTCTCAAGTCTTTGCATCTGCGTTCCCGTGGCATCAACTTCATCGCCTGCCCGAGCTGCTCGCGGCAGAACTTCGATGTGGTCAAGACCATGAACGAGCTGGAAGGGCGCCTTGAAGACCTGCTGGTGCCGCTGGATGTCGCGGTGATCGGTTGTGTGGTCAACGGCCCCGGCGAAGCCAAGGAAGCCCATATCGGCCTGACCGGCGGCACGCCAAACCTGATTTACATCGACGGCAAGCCGTCGCAGAAGCTGACGAATGACAATCTGGTGGACGAGCTGGAAAAGCTGATCCGCGAGAAAGCGGCCGAGAAGGTCGAAGCTGACGCAGCGGTTATCGCGCGCGGCTGATCGAACGAATTAAGGAATTTCTGTGAGCAAGTCCCTGCAAGCCATTCGTGGCATGAACGACATCCTGCCGGAACAGACTCCGGTATGGCGCTACTTCGAAGGCACTGTTTCGCGTTTGCTGGATAACTACGGTTACAAGCAGATCCGCATGCCGATCGTCGAGTTCACCGAGCTGTTCAAGCGCTCGATCGGTGAAGTGACCGACATCGTCGAAAAAGAGATGTACACCTTTGACGATCGCAACGGCGACTCCCTGACCCTGCGTCCGGAAGGCACGGCCGCTTGCGTGCGTGCGGTGCTCGAGCACGGCATCACCGGCGGTGGCCAGGTACAGAAACTCTGGTACATCGGCCCGATGTTCCGTCACGAGCGCCCGCAAAAAGGCCGTTATCGCCAGTTTCACCAGATCGGTCTGGAGGTGTTCAACCTCGACGGTCCGGACATCGACGCCGAACTGATCGTGCTGACCTGGCGCCTGTGGGGCGAGCTGGGCATCCGTGATGCGGTCAAGCTCGAGCTCAACAGCCTCGGCACCAGCGAGTCCCGCGGTCGTTATCGTGAAGCGCTGGTCGAGTATCTCTCGGCGCACCACGACAAACTGGACGAAGACAGCCAGCGTCGCCTGAAAACCAACCCGCTGCGCGTGCTCGACACCAAAAATGCCGACACCCAGGCCGTGCTGGTCAATGCGCCGAAAATGGCCGACTACCTGGATGACGAATCCCGTGCCCACTTCGAAGGCCTGAAGGCCCGTCTGGATGCCGTCGGCATTCCTTACGTGCTGAACCCGAAGCTGGTGCGTGGTCTGGATTACTACAGCAAGACCGTATTCGAATGGGTCACCGACAAGCTCGGCGCCCAGGGCACCGTCTGCGCGGGTGGGCGCTATGACGGCCTGGTCGAGCAGATGGGCGGCAAGCCGACTCCGGGCGTCGGTTTCGCCATGGGCATCGAACGTCTGGTGCTGCTGCTGGAAACCCTGGAGCAGATTCCGGAAGAAATCTCCCGTCAGGTCGACGTCTATCTCTGCGCCTTCGGCGAAGAAGCAGAGCTGGCCGGTCTGGCCCTGGCCGAGCGTGTACGCGACCAACTGCCCAACCTGCGTCTGCAAGTCAATGCCGGCGCCGGAAGCTTCAAGAGCCAGTTCAAGAAAGCCGACAAGAGCGGTGCGTTGTACGCACTGATCCTCGGTGACGACGAAATGGCCCAGCAAGTGGTAGGTTTCAAACCCCTGCGTGGCCAGGGCGAACAACAAAGCATTGCCTGGGATGCGCTCGCTGCACACCTGGCCACCTGCGTCGTGCAGGGTTGAAGCTGTCCAAACAGCCGATTTAGCGATTAAGGAGTATTGGGGTGTCGAGTACCGAAGACGAACAGTTGGCGGATTTGAAGGACTGGTGGACACGCAACGGCAAACCTCTGGTCACCGGCGGCCTGTTGGCGCTGGTCATCGTGTTCGGCTGGCAGGCTTATCACAAGTATCAGAGCAACCAGTCGCAAGGCGCCTCGGTGCTCTATCAGCAATTGCTGGAAACCACGCTGACCCCGGACGGCAAGCCTGACGCCGCGCGCGTTGCGGATCTGGCCGGCAAGCTCAACAGCGAATTCGGCGGTTCTGCCTACGCGCAGTACGGCAGCCTGTTCGTGGCCAAGGTAGCGGTCGACAGCGGCAAGCTGGACGACGCGGCGACCGAACTCAAGGCCATCGTGGCCAAACCGGCCAACCCGGCGCTGGGCGAAATCGCCCGTCAGCGTCTGGCGCAGGTACTGGGTGCACAGAACAAGGCCGATGAAGCCCTGAAACTGCTCGAAGGCGATGCCGACAAGTCGTTCCTGGCCACTCGCGAAGAACTCAAGGGCGACCTGC
The DNA here is from genome assembly GCF_002113215.1 of Pseudomonas sp. B15(2017). Classification (NCBI taxonomy): domain Bacteria; kingdom Pseudomonadati; phylum Pseudomonadota; class Gammaproteobacteria; order Pseudomonadales; family Pseudomonadaceae; genus Pseudomonas; species Pseudomonas sp. B15(2017). The sequence continues at coordinate 426,582 of NZ_NEJZ01000001.1, read as the reverse complement.
TGGTACAGCTGGGCCGTACCGACGAAGCGAACGCGGCGTATCAAAAAGCCAAGGCGGCACTGTCGGATGAAGCGGCGGTCGGTGGCCTTCAAATCAAGCTGGACGACCTGGCCAAAGGGGATGCGTGACGTGATCGGTTGGAAGCATGCAGCAGTGCTGGCTCTGGCCATTCTGGCCGCGGGTTGCAGCAGCAACAGCAAAAAAGAACTGCCACCGGCCGAGCTGACCGACTTCAAAGAAGAAGTGGTCCTGCACAAGCAGTGGAGCCGTTCGATCGGTGACGGTCAGGGCGAAACGTACAACATGCTGGTGCCGGCGATCGACGGTGACACCATCTACGCGGCCGACGTGACCGGTATCGTGATGGGCCTGGATCGCAGCAATGGCGACGTGAAATGGAAGAAAGACCTTGAACTGCCCGTGTCCGGCGCCGTTGGCGTGGGTTACGGTCTGGTCATGGTCGGCACCCTGCGCGGTGAAGTCGTTGCCCTCGATGCCATCAACGGCGAAGAGAAGTGGCGTTCGCGCGTCAACAGCGAAGTCCTCGCGCCACCGGCCAACAACGGTGACGTGGTGGTGGTACAGACCCAGGACGATCGTCTGATTGGTCTGGACGCGTCCACCGGCAACCAGCGCTGGGTGTATGACAGCACGCCGGCCGTACTGACCCTGCGCGGCACCAGCGCACCGATCGTCACCAACCGCCTCGCGGTGGCTGGCCTGTCGACCGGTAAAGTGGTCGCTCTCGACATTTCCAACGGCGTGCCGGTCTGGGAACAGCGGATCGCGATTCCACAAGGTCGTTCGGAGCTGGAGCGCGTGGTCGACATCGACGGCGGTCTGCTGCTGTCCGGCGGCACCTTGTACGTAGCCAGCTATCAGGGTCGCGTTGCGGCGCTGGATCTGGAAAGCGGCCGTCAACTCTGGCAGCGCGACGCGTCGAGCTACGCCGGTGTTGCACAGGGTTTCGGCAACGTTTACGTAAGCCTGTCGTCGGGCACCGTTGAAGGCGTCGACGAGCGTTCCACCACAGCACTGTGGAGCAACGACTCGCTGGCCCGTCGTCAACTGTCGGCGCCGGAAGTGTTCTCCAGCTACGTTGCAGTTGGTGACCTGGAAGGTTACCTGCACCTGCTGAGTCAGGTGGACGGTCGTTTCGTCGGCCGCGAGCGCATCGACAGCGACGGCCTGCGCGCCCGTCCGCTGGTGGTGGGTGACACGATTTATGTGTATGGCAACAGCGGCAAACTGGAAGCCCTGACCATCAAGTAATGGTTTGACTATGCTTGGGGTTGATCCCCAAGCGGCCCTGCTCCGGCAGGGTTTGCAACACCCATGGGCGTTGCCCCGAGCACCAGCCGCTGCCTCGCAGCGGCTTTTGTATTTTCTGAAATAACGAAGTGGAGAGCCGCATGGTTCCCGTAATCGCCCTGGTGGGCCGACCGAACGTCGGCAAGTCCACCTTGTTCAACCGCCTGACCAGGACTCGCGACGCCATCGTCGGCGACTTGTCCGGTCTGACCCGTGATCGCCAGTACGGTGAGGCCAAGTGGCAAGGGCGTTCCTACATTCTGATCGACACCGGCGGTATCTCCGGTGACGAGCATGGTATGGACGAAAAAATGGCCGAGCAGTCGCTGCTGGCCATCGAAGAAGCAGATGTCGTTCTGTTCCTGGTAGATGCCAAGGCCGGTTTCACCGCCGCCGACCAGATGATCGGCGAACACCTGCGCAAGCGTAACAAGCGTTCCTACGTGGTCGCCAACAAGGTCGACAACATCGATCCGGAAATGGCTCGCGCAGAATTCGCGCCGATGGGCATGGGCGATGCGATCCCGATCGCCGGCGCGCATGGTCGCGGCATCACTCAATTGCTGGAAATCGCCCTGAGCGAATTCCCGAAAGATGAGGACGAGCCGCAGGAAGGCGAAGAGCAGGAGGAAGTCGCCGAAGGCGAGGAAGCCAAGCGTATTCCTGGCCCGAGCGAAAAGGACGGCATCAAGATCGCCATCATCGGCCGGCCGAACGTCGGCAAGTCGACGCTGGTCAACCGCATGCTCGGTGAAGAGCGGGTGATCGTCTACGACCAGCCGGGCACCACTCGCGACAGTATCTACATCCCGTTCGAGCGTAACGACGAGAAGTACACGCTGATCGACACTGCCGGTGTGCGCAAGCGCGGCAAGATCCACGAAGAAGTCGAAAAGTTCTCCGTGGTCAAAACCCTGCAGGCCATCAAAGACGCCAACGTGGTGATCTTCGTGATGGACGCCCGCGAAGGTGTGGTCGATCACGACCTCAACCTGCTCGGTTTTGCACTGGAGTCTGGCCGTGCATTGGTCATCGCGCTGAACAAGTGGGATGGCATGACGCCGGGCGAGCGTGACTACGTGAAGACCGAGCTGGAACGCCGGTTGTTCTTCGTCGACTTCGCCGACATCCACTTCATCTCGGCCCTGCACGGTACTGGCGTGGGGAACCTCTACGCTTCGGTGCAGAACTCCTTCAAGTCGGCGGTCACTCGCTGGCCGACCAGCCGTCTGACCCAGATCCTCGAAGACGCGGTCAGCGAGCATCAGCCACCGATGGTCAATGGCCGCCGGATCAAGCTGCGCTATGCCCACCTTGGTGGCGCCAACCCGCCGCTGATTGTGATCCACGGCAACCAGATCGAAAAAGTGCCGAACTCGTACGTGCGCTATCTGGAAAACACTTATCGCCGTGTGCTCAAACTGGTCGGTACGCCGATCCGTATCGAGTTCAAGGGCGGCGAGAACCCGTACGAAGGCAACAAGAACACGCTGACCGACCGCCAGGTCAACAAGAAGCGTCGCTTGATGTCGCACAACAAGAAAGCCAGCAAGAAGCGCCGCGACAAGCGCTGATCCCGGTCATCAAGAGAGAAGGGCGCCGTCTGGCGCCCTTTTTTTATGGGCGCCGGATGGGCTATCCTCGGGCTCTCCCGCGCCGTCGTCAGAGCCGGGGCAGAGCAGGGAACCCCGATGATCACCAGCAAGCTGCCGAATGTCGGCATCACGATTTTCACGCAGATGTCTCAGCTCGCGGCGCAGACCGGAGCGATCAACCTTTCCCAGGGTTTTCCCGATTTCGACGGCCCGCAGGCACTGCGCGACGCGGTCGGTCGACACATCGCCAGCGGCCATAACCAGTATTCGCCCATGACCGGCCTGCCGGCGCTGCGCCAGCAGATCGCGGCGAAAATCGCCCGCAGTTATGACGTCAACGTCGATGCCGACACCGAGGTGACCGTGACCCCGGGCGCGACCCAGGCGATCTTCTGCGCCATCCAGGCGGTTATCCACAGCGGCGACGAAGTCATCGTGTTCGACCCCGCCTATGACAGCTACGAGCCATCGGTGGAACTGGCCGGTGGGCGCTGTGTGCATGTGCAACTCGGTCTGGATGATTTCTCCATCGACTTCGACAAGCTCAGTGCAGCGCTGAGTCCGCGCACGCGGATGATCATCCTCAACACCCCGCACAACCCCAGCGGCGCCCTGATCAGTCGCGCAGAGCTGGACCAACTGGCGGCGCTGATCCGCGATCGCGACATTTATGTGATCAGCGACGAAGTCTACGAACACCTGGTGTATGACGGCGTTCCGCATGTCAGCGTGCTGGCCCACGAAGAGTTGTATCAGCGCGCCTTCGTGGTCAGCTCGTTCGGCAAGACCTATCACGTCACCGGCTGGAAAACCGGTTACGTCGTGGCGCCGCCAGCGCTGACCGCCGAGCTGCGCAAAGTGCACCAGTACGTCAGTTTCTGTGGCGTGACGCCATTGCAGTTCGCTTTGGCCGATTACATGGCCGAGCATCCGGAGCACGTCGAAGAACTGCCGGGCTTCTATCAGGCCAAGCGCGATCTGTTCTGTGATTTGCTCGCGCCGTCGCGATTCAGTTTCACCCGGGTCACGGGCACCTATTTCCAGTTGGTCGATTACTCGCAGATTCGCCCCGACCTGAACGATGTCGAAATGGCAATGTGGATGACCCGCGAGCACGGCGTGGCGAGTATTCCGGTGTCGGTGTTCTACCAGAGTCCACCTGAAGGCCAGCGCCTGGTGCGCCTGTGCTTTGCCAAACGTGAGGAGACGCTGCGGGAAGCAGCGGCCAAACTATGCGTGATCTGAGTGCGTTGCCCGATCTCAATCTGGCGCTGATCCAGACCAGCCTGGCCTGGCATGACCGTCAGGCCAATCTCGAGCATTTCGACGTTTTGCTGGAGCAGGCGCGCGGTGCGGATCTGATTATCCTGCCGGAAATGTTCACCACCGGATTCTCCATGGAATCCGAAACCTTGGCCGAAGCCGAAAACGGCCCGACCAGCAAATGGCTGCGGGCCCAGGCTGCGAAGCTGAACGCGGTCGTCACCGGCAGCGTGATCATCCAGGCCGCCGACGGCAGCCACCGCAACCGCTTGCTGTGGGCTCGCCCGGACGGCGAAGTGCTGTATTACGACAAGCGTCACCTGTTTCGCATGGCCGGCGAGCACAACCACTACACCCCCGGCGAGCGCCAGGTGCAGTTCGAACTCAAGGGCTGGCGGGTGCGTCCGCTGATCTGCTACGACTTGCGCTTCCCGGTGTGGAGCCGCGACGCGCAGGACACCGATCTGTTGTTGTACACCGCCAACTGGCCGGGCGCGCGGCGTCAGCACTGGAACCGGCTGCTACCGGCCCGGGCCATTGAAAACCTTTGTTATGTAGCGGCGGTCAACCGGGTTGGCACCGATGGCAAAGGCTTTGCGTATACAGGCGACAGTCAGGTGCTGGACTTCCAGGGCGAGACGTTGCTCGCGGCCGGAGAGGCTGACGGGGTGTTCAAGGTGGTTCTGGAAGCGGCTTCGCTGGCGGCTTACCGCGAGCGGTTTCCGGCGAATCTGGATGCGGACACCTTCGAGTTCACCTGATAGCCCAGATCACCTAGATCGTTCCCACGCTCCGCGTGGGAACGCCACAAGGGACGCAGAGCGTCACGAGCTGCATTCCCACGCAGAGCGTGGGAACGATCAGATAGAAAATAAAAAGGCCCCGGAGTGCGAACTCCGGGGCCTTGTGCATTGCAGCGATCAGTTACGCCGCTTTCGCTTCCGGCTGGCTCAGCGAGCGGTTCAGCGCGCTGAACAGGGCCTTGAAGCTGGCGGTGGTGATGTTTTCATCGATACCCACACCGTGCACCGCACGCTCGCCGTTCACACGCAGTTCGATGTAGGCCGCCGCCTTGGCGTTGGTGCCTGCGCCGATGGCGTGTTCGTTGTAGTCCATGATTTCCACCGGAATCGGCAGACCGGCCACCAGCGCTTCCAGCGCGCCGTTGCCCTTGCCGCGCCAGTGCAGGTTGGTTTCGCCCTGACCTTTGCTCGCCACTTCCACTTCGACGGCGCTATTGCCGTTTTCTTCCTGCAAGCGATGGCTGACCAGCGCGTACGGGGTATTGGCTTGCAGGTATTCGCTGTGCAGCAGCGCGTGGATCTGCTGCGCAGTCATCTCCAGGCCCAGGCGATCGGTTTCACGCTGCACGACCTGGCTGAATTCGATCTGCATGCGACGCGGCAGGCTGATGCCGTATTCCTGTTCCAGCAGGTAAGCGATGCCGCCCTTGCCCGACTGGCTGTTGACGCGGATCACCGCCTCGTAGCTGCGACCGATGTCGGCCGGGTCGATCGGCAAGTACGGTACTTCCCACAGTGCGTCGGATTTCTGCTGGGCGAAGCCCTTGCGGATTGCGTCCTGGTGGGAGCCGGAGAATGCGGTGTGCACCAGGTCGCCGACGTATGGGTGACGCGGGTGAACCTGAATCTGGTTGCACTCTTCAACGACTTTGCGCACGCCGTCGATGTCGGAGAAGTCCAGTTGCGGGTCAAGGCCCTGGGTGTACATGTTCAGTGCCACGGTCACGAGGTCGACGTTGCCGGTACGCTCGCCGTTGCCGAACAGGCAGCCTTCGACGCGGTCGGCACCGGCCATCAGGCCCAGTTCGGTGGCGGCCACGCCAGTGCCACGGTCGTTGTGGGTGTGCAGGCTGATGATCACGCTGTCACGACGGTTGATGTTGCGGTGGAACCACTCGATCTGGTCGGCGTAGACGTTCGGGGTCGCGCACTCAACGGTGGCCGGCAGGTTGAGGATGATCTTGTGCTCAGGCGTCGGGTTCCAGACCTCGATCACCGCATCACAGACTTCCTTGGCGAATTCCAGCTCGGTGGCGCTAAAGGTTTCCGGCGAGTATTCGAATGTCCACTCGGTGTCCGGCTGCATGGCTGCGTATTTGACGAACAGCTTGGCGGCGTTGACGGCGATGGCCTTGATCCCGTCCTTGTCCTGGTTGAACACGATGCGACGGAAAGAAGGGGAGGTGGCGTTGTACAGGTGAACGATGGCTTTCTTCGCCCCGCGCAGGGATTCGAAAGTGCGCTCGATCAGGTCTTCACGGCCCTGGGTCAGCACCTGGATGGTGGTGTCGTCCGGGATGTGGCCGTCTTCGATCAGGGTGCGCACGAAGTCGAAGTCGGTTTGCGAAGCGGCAGGGAACGAGGCTTCGATTTCCTTCACGCCTACCTGCACCAGGGTTTTCCAGAAGCGCAGCTTTTTCACCGCGTCCATTGGCTCGATCAACGACTGGTTGCCGTCACGCAGGTCGGAGCTGCACCAGATCGGCGCGGCATCGATGGTTTTCGATGGCCAGGTACGGTCCGGCAGGTTGATCACAGGAAACGCGCGGTATTTCGAAGACGGGTCTTTGAGCATGCTCATCGGGAAATTCCTTATTGTCTGGGCCGAAAAGAGGCGGCCTGCCGGTGGAACGAACGTTCTTGGAAAAGCGTGGGACGAGGCGCAGCGATTCAGCCCGGCAGTCGTGCGCTGACGAGGCACAGGCTGCGGTGCTGGCGAAGCTGAATGAGGGTGTGAGAGGTTTTCATGCCCTCAACCCTAACCGCGGGGGATGAGGATGGCAAGCAGTCGAAAAAAATTGAGAGGAATACTCGGAAAGCGGTTTTTTCCGAGATTTTATTCTCTGAAACAGATTGATTGTTTGCAGAGATTGCGCAGTCCGTTCGTCGTGCGCAATCGCTGTGGGAGCGAGCTTGCTCGCGATGAGGGCCGTCGCCTCACCCGCAAATCAAGGCTGGAAAGCCCCGATGAAAATCGCCGGATCGACTCGCGCATCGTTCAGGCTGACGTTCCAGTGCATATGCGGTCCGGTCGCCCGACCTGTGGCGCCCACCTTGCCAACCACCGCGCCACGCGCCAGTTGCTGGCCGTTCTGCACATCAATCTTCGACATATGACAGAACATGCTGATGAAGCCCTGGCCGTGGTCGACGAACACCGTGTTGCCATTGAAGAAGTAGTTGCCGATCAGGATCACCTTGCCCGCCGCCGGGGTCTTGATCGGCGTGCCCGCCGGCACCGCGAAGTCCAGACCTGCGTGTGGATTGCGCTCTTCACCGTTGAAGAAACGGCGCACGCCGAACTTGCTCGACAGCGGCCCGTTGACCGGTTTGTCCAGCAGCAGGTTGCTTGGGGTGTTCGGGCTGAAACTGCGATAGGCCTTGATCTGCTCGGCCAGTTCGCTCTCGATGCGCTTGAGGTTGGCCGGGTTCGGATTGACCTGCTGAGTGTTCTTCAGGGTGATGTGCTGTTCCGGGTATTTCTTGTTGCCGACATTGAAGTTGAGGTTACGGCCGCCACTGCTGATCTGCTGAATACCGGGTTTGACGGTCAGCGGAACGCCGACAATCGCCAGCCAGTTGTTCTGTTCCTTGACGACCAGCACCGGTTTGCCCTGGTACGTGGCTTTCGGCGCTTGCGCGGCGCTGCCCAGATTGACGACTGCCACGCCGCCCGGCACCGGTTTGTTCAGTAGGCGGGTGATGTAACTGTCGGCGTGGGCGTTGAAGGTCAGGCACAGCAACAGCAGCGGAGCGAGAAAACGCGGCATGGATCAGTCCAGTAAAGAGAGAGTGACGGGCGTCAGGTGGTTGTCCTCGACGCGCACTTGCAGCTCGCCTTCGCCCAGTCTGGCTTTTAGGCGCTGGCCGGTGTGGGTCTGCGCGGCGTTGCGGATCGCGTTGCCGCGTTCATCCAGCAGAATGCTGTAGCCACGGCCGAGCGTCGCCAACGGGCTGACCACGTGCAACGTCTGCATCTGGCTTTGCAGCTGCAGGCGGCGACGTTTCAGGCCTTCGTTCATGGCGCGTGGCAGGCGTTCGGCGAGGCTGTCGAGGCGTTGGCGCAACAGGGCCAGTTGGCGTCCCGGGTGTTGCCCGGCGAGGCGGGTTTCCAGGCGGATCAGGCGTTCGCGGCGGGTATTGAGCTGACGCTCGAAGGCACGGCGCATGCGCATGTCGAGGTCATCCAGACGCTGTGCCTGCTGGCGCAGACGTTCGCCGGGATGGCGCAAGCGGCGGGTCACGCCCTCGAGCCGCAGGCGATCGCGCATCAGGCGATCACGCATGCGCATCACCAGTCGGCGATGCAGGCTTTCGACCTGACGGATCAGGTGACTGGAGTCCGGTGCAAGCAGTTCAGCAGCAGCGGACGGCGTGGGGGCGCGCACGTCGGCCACGAAGTCGCTGATCGACACATCGGTTTCATGGCCGACTGCGCTGACGATCGGCGTGACGCAGGCATCCACCGCCCTGGCCACGGCCTCTTCGTTAAAGCACCAGAGGTCTTCCAGCGAGCCGCCGCCACGGGCCAGGATCAGCGCGTCGAAGCCACGGGCATCCGCCATTTTCAAAGCGCGGACGATCTGCGCAGTGGCTTCACGGCCCTGAACGGCAGTCGGAATCAGCGTCAGTTGCACTTGCGGCGCGCGACGGCGAAACACACTGATGATGTCGCGAATCACCGCGCCGGTCGGTGAACTGATGATGCCGATGCGTTGCGGATGCGCCGGAAGCGGCACCTTGCGCTCGGCACTGAACAGGCCCTCGGCGCTGAGCTTTTCCTTCAGCGCATCGAAGGCCAGGCGCAGGGCGCCGTCACCGGCAGGCTCCACGGTGTCGAGGATCAGCTGATAGTCGCCACGCCCTTCGAACAGCGAGACCTTGCCGCGCACCTTGACCGCCAGGCCATCCTTCAGCGCCTGACGCACCCGCGCGGCATTCTGGCGGAACAGTGCGCAACGCACCTGCGCGCCGCTGTCCTTGAGCGTGAAATACACGTGGCCGGACGCCGGGCGGGCGAGGTTGGAGATTTCGCCTTCGACCCAGATGTTGCTGAACACGTCTTCAAGCAACACCCGCGCGCGGCCGTTGAGCTGGCTGACGGTCAGGACTTCGCGGTCCAGACCGAGTCTTGCAAAGGGATCTTTAATCATGGGGCGCAGTTTAAAGGCATTCGCCGGTGAATGTCTGGAGGAAGTGTTGCACCAGAGCTGTGGGATTTTGCCGAGAGGCGAGGGCGACGGTGCTCTGGCAATCGCCGGTCAGCGGGACAAATCTCACACCGGCGGGCGCGATATCCTGCATCGATTCCGGCAGTAGCGCGATGCCGAATCCGGCCTGGATCAACTGCAGTTGCGTGGTCTTGCGCGACATCACCCGCGCAGCCTGAGGGAAGAAACCGTGACGCATGCACAGGTCGGCGCACAAATAACTCAGCCCGCCGCGCTGCGGATGCGGGATGGAGATAAACGCTTCGTCTCTCAATTGCGCCAAGTCGACTGCCTCCACCAACGCCAGTCGATGATTCATCGGCACGGCAAGCAGCAGGCGCTCGGTATAGAGCGGCACAACCTGAACGCCTTCACGCTGGCGCAGTACTGGCAGACGCAGAAGGCCGATGTCGAGCCGGCCCTCGGCCAGTTCTTCAAGTTGTGTTTCCGAGGATAGCGTGCCGATGTCCAGCGAAACGCCGGGTCGTTGCTCAAGATATGCGCTCATGTCGCTCAGCAGCCGGCCACTGATCGGGACGGTGCTGGAGTGACACACGCGCAAAGTGCCGCGTTGGCCCTGGCCGATCTCCGTGGCCAGGGTGCTGGCCTTGTTCAGTTCATTGAGCAGGTTTCTCGCCCGGGGCAGGAACGCTTCGCCAGCAGCGGTGAGCCGAGGCTGGCGCGCGGTGCGTTCGAACAGCGGTGTTTGCAGGCGGTTTTCCATGTCCTTGATCTGCCGGCTCAACGCCGATTGAGCGATGAACAGCCGTTCGGCTGCGGCGCTGAAGCTGCCGCTTTCGGCGATTTCCACGAAGTAGCGCAATTGACGGGTTGAAAGCACGAGGCATGCCTTTTCGAGATGGCTTGGCGAATTCGATGATATTAGTCGCAACCCTCGGCGCTGGCTAAAGTCATCGCAGGTCTATAAAGGAAGCGAATGGATGAGCGTGGCGGGTTTGTTGAGCGAATGGTCGTGGGGCGCGCAGGGCTGGGTGGTGATCGGACTGGCCATCGCGCTGGCCTACATCGTCTTCGGGATTGCCGGTTTCGGTACGGCGCTGGTGGCGGGGCCAATTCTGATTCTGTTCATGCCGCTGTCGAAAATCGTGCCGTTGCTGGTGTTGCTGGATTTCGTCGCGGCGTTCGGCAATTTGCTGCCTTCGCGGCGGGATGTGGCGAAACCGGAATTGCTGCGGCTGCTGCCGTGCATGGCGGTGGGTTGCACGCTGGGGGTGATTTTTCTGCTGAACCTCAAATCCGATCTTTTGCTGCTGTTGATGGGGCTGTTCATCAGTGCCTATGCGATCTACAGCTTGTGGATCAAGGCACGGCCGACGCAGTTGTCCGCCGGGTGGGCATTGCCGATGGGCACGGTGGGCGGGCTGTTCGGGGCTTTGTTCGGCAGTGGTGGCTTTCTTTATGCGATCTACCTCAACAGCCGACTGCCCAAGGACGCAGCCCGGGCCACGCAAAGTGCGCTGATCAGTTGCAGCACGGTAGTGCGTTTGAGCCTGTTCGCCATCGCCGGTGTGTATGCCGAGCTACCCTTGTTGATGCTTGCGCTGTGCCTGTTGCCAGCCATGGCGCTGGGCTTGTGGGGCGGGCGGCGCTTGACCATGCGCCTGTCCCGCGAGGCCTTCGTGCGGCTGGTGACCTGGCTGGTGCTGGCAAGCGGGATTGCGCTGATCGGCCGCTATTTAAGCACTTGACCGGATTTTGTCAGGGATTAAGCTGCCGGCCGCGTTCGTCGCAGAACATCCTTTGACGCAGCAGGCTTGCACCATGAATTCCCAAAGCATCATCGTCCCGAAAATCTCCAACCTGCCGGTGCACGAGCCCCGGGCCCGGGCGATCCTGCGCTGGCTGGTGCGCAAGAACATCGTCAAGGAAGAGCTGAGCACTTGTGGACGCACCGGCAATCGCATGGCCTACGCCATCGCCGATGGCGCCCGCGCGGTGGTGCTATACCCCGAGGCGTTGCCGTTCGGTGAGCCGATCAATGGGCTGGAAGTCATCACCAAGCGCTGTATCTACACGCCAGCCAAGGGTTTTCTCGAGGAGGCTGGTTGTGCCGAGTGCCGTCAGGAAATCGGCGAAGCATTGTTCGAAAGCCTGGAAGACTGGATGCCGGGCCGCACTGACAACTTCACCTGCCCTGAGTGCGGGCATGAAGACGACATCAACGGCTTTCTGTATTTGCAGGAGTGCGGTTTTTCCAACCTCGGGTTCATCTTCAACAACTGGCTGGAGGCGGGGTTCAAGCAGAGCTTCATAGACGAATTCGCCGACTGGCTGGATCAGCCGGTGAGCTGGGTCAAGGTCGAGCTTTAGAGGCCGCTTTTTCCGTACATCAGCAACATTGATATAAGACAAGTTTTACATTGAACCCGAGGGGGTGTCTGACTATAATGGCGCGCTTCCATTTTCCCGCTCGGGAGCCCCCGCGATGCTGCGTATCAGCCAAGAAGCTCTGACCTTCGACGACATTCTCCTAGTGCCCGGTTATTCCGAGGTGCTTCCTAACGAAGTCAGTCTGAAGACCCGCCTTACCCGTGGCATCGAGCTGAACATTCCTCTGGTTTCTGCCGCCATGGACACCGTTACCGAAGCCCGTCTGGCAATCGCCATGGCTCAGGAAGGTGGCATCGGCATTATCCACAAGAACATGACCATCGAGCAGCAAGCTGCCGAAGTTCGCAAGGTCAAGAAGTTCGAAGCCGGTGTGGTCAAGGACCCAATCACCATCGAGGCTGACGCCACGGTTCGTGATCTGTTCGAACTGACCCGCATGCACAACATTTCCGGCGTTCCGGTTCTGCACGATGGCGACCTGGTCGGCATCGTCACTTCCCGTGACGTGCGTTTCGAAACCCGTCTGGACGCCACCGTTCGCGAAGTGATGACGCCCAAAGAGCGTCTGGTCACTGTTCGCGAAGGCGCCGACAAGAACGAAGTCCGCGAGCTGCTGCACAAGCACCGTCTGGAAAAAGTCCTGATCGTCGACGACAAGTTTGCCCTCAAAGGCATGATGACCGTCAAAGACATCGAAAAAGCCAAGGCTTACCCACTGGCCAGCAAGGACGACCAGGGTCGTCTGCGCGTCGGTGCTGCGGTCGGTACCGGTAAAGACACCGGTGACCGCGTTGCTGCCCTGGTCAATGCCGGTGTGGACGTGGTGGTGGTCGACACCGCTCACGGTCACTCCAAAGGCGTGATCGACCGCGTTCGCTGGGTCAAGGAGAACTTCCCTGAAGTGCAGGTGATCGGCGGCAACATCGCCACCGGCGCAGCCGCCAAGGCTCTGGCCGAAGCTGGCGCCGACGCGGTCAAGGTCGGTATCGGCCCTGGCTCGATCTGCACCACCCGTATCGTCGCCGGTGTCGGCGTTCCGCAAATCAGTGCCATCGCCAACGTCGCCGCAGCCCTTGAAGGCACTGGCGTTCCGTTGATCGCCGACGGCGGCATCCGTTTCTCCGGTGACCTGTCCAAGGCCATCGTGGCCGGTGCGTCCTGCGTGATGATGGGCTCGATGTTCGCCGGTACCGAAGAAGCGCCGGGCGAGATCGAACTGTTCCAGGGCCGTTCCTACAAGGCTTATCGCGGCATGGGTTCGCTGGGCGCCATGTCCCAGGCTCAAGGCTCCTCCGACCGTTACTTCCAGGATTCCTCGGCAGGCGCCGAGAAACTCGTTCCGGAAGGCATCGAAGGCCGTGTTCCCTACAAGGGCACCCTGAGCGCGATCATTCACCAGTTGATGGGCGGTCTGCGTTCCTCGATGGGTTACACCGGCAGCGCCAACATCGAAGAGATGCGCACCAAGCCTGAGTTCGTGCGGATCACCGGTGCAGGTATGGCCGAATCCCACGTCCACGACGTGCAGATCACCAAGGAAGCGCCAAACTACCGCGTAGGTTGAGGCTTCAAGCAAAACGTCAAATGACCGGGGCTGTTTTATTCAGCCCCGAGTTGTTTCTGAATCAAGACTGTTTCTGAATTACTTAGACGAGACTGAATCATGGCCCTCGACATTCACGCTCACCGCATCCTGATCCTCGACTTCGGTTCGCAATACACCCAACTGATCGCCCGCCGCGTGCGCGAGATCGGTGTGTACTGCGAACTGCACCCGTTCGACATGGACGAGGATGCGATCCGCGAATTCGCGCCAAAAGGCGTGATCCTCGCGGGCGGTCCCGAGTCCGTGCACGAAGCCAACAGCCCGCGCTGCCCGCAAGCGGTGTTCGATCTGGGCGTACCGGTTTTCGGTATCTGCTACGGCATGCAGACCATGGCCGAGCAGCTGGGCGGCAAGGTTGAAGGCTCCGAACTGCGTGAGTTCGGTTATGCCCGCGTTGACGTGGTCGGCAAGAGCCGCCTGCTCGACGGCATCGAAGACCACATCGACGCCGACGGCCTGTTCGGCCTCGACGTGTGGATGAGCCACGGTGACAAGGTCACCAAAATGCCAGGCGATTTCCACATTCTGGCCAGCACCCCGAGCTGCCCGATCGCCGGCATGTTCAACGACGAGCGTGCTTACTATGGCGTGCAATTCCACCCGGAAGTGACCCACACCAAGCAGGGCGGTCGCATCCTGTCGCGTTTCGTTCTCGACATCTGCGGCTGTGAAGCCCTGTGGACTCCGTCGAAGATCGCCGAAGACGCCATCGCCAACATCCGCGCACAGGTCGGTACCGACAACGTGCTGCTGGGTCTGTCCGGCGGTGTGGATTCCTCGGTAGTTGCGGCGCTGCTGCACAAGGCCATCGGCGATCAACTGACCTGCGTCTTCGTCGACAACGGCCTGCTGCGTCTGCACGAAGGCGAGCAAGTGATGGCCATGTTCGCCGAGAACATGGGCGTCAAGGTGATCCGTGCCAACGCTGAAGAGCAGTTCCTGAACAACCTGGCCGGCGAAGCCGATCCGGAGAAGAAGCGCAAGATCATCGGCCGCACCTTCATCGACGTGTTCGATGCCGAATCCTGCAAGCTGGAAAACATCAAGTACCTGGCCCAGGGCACCATCTACCCGGACGTGATCGAGTCGGCTGGCGCGAAAAGCGGCAAGGCCCACGTGATCAAGTCGCACCACAACGTGGGCGGCCTGCCGGAAGAAATGAACCTGAAACTGGTCGAGCCACTGCGCGAACTGTTCAAGGACGAAGTCCGTCGTCTGGGCCTGGAACTGGGCCTGCCGTACGACATGGTCTACCGCCACCCGTTCCCGGGCCCGGGCCTGGGCGTGCGGATCCTCGGTGAAGTGAAGAAGGAATACGCCGACCTGCTGCGTCGCGCCGACCACATCTTCATCGAAGAACTGCGCAAGGCCGACTGGTACCACAAGGTCAGCCAGGCCTTCGTCGTGTTCCAGCCGGTGAAATCGGTTGGCGTGGTCGGCGATGGCCGTCGTTACGCCTGGGTCGTGGCGCTGCGTGCCGTGGAAACCATCGACTTCATGACCGCGCGTTGGGCACACCTGCCTTACGAACTGCTGGAAACTGTCAGCGGCCGCATCATCAATGAAATCGAAGGTATTTCGCGCGTGACTTACGACGTGTCGAGCAAGCCGCCGGCGACCATTGAGTGGGAGTGATCCCGCGCAAGCCGTAATGGTTTGAATGCTGGATGAAAAAGCCGTGTGAACGTGAGTTCACACGGCTTTTTGCATTTGTGTCGTCCACTGGATTCATGCCCCTGCGGCCTGTGGTCACGGCCGCGTTGCTGTTTCTTTCTCATTTGCAGGTGTATCGTATTCGCCCTTTACGGGCCTGCGGGCCCGCCGCAGATACGTGAGGTAGTTGAGTTCATGTCCTTTACCCGTCGCCAAATCCTCGGTGGCCTGGCCGGTCTTGTTGTCGTTGGCGTGGGAGCGGGGGGCGCGTCGCGTTACTGGCTGGGCAAGATGGCCGATGCCGATGCGGGGCATGACTACGAGCTGATCGCCGCGCCACTGGATGTCGAGTTGGTGCCGGGGCACAAGACCGAGGCGTGGGCGTTCGGCCCGTCGGCGCCGGGCACCGAATTGCGCGTGCGTCAGGGCGAGTGGTTGCGGGTTCGCTTCATCAATCATCTGCCGGTCGCGACCACCATTCACTGGCACGGCATCCGCCTGCCGCTGGAAATGGACGGTGTGCCGTATGTGTCGCAATTGCCGGTGCTGCCGGGCGAATACTTCGATTACAAATTCCGTGTGCCGGACGCCGGCAGCTATTGGTATCACCCGCACGTCAGCAGCAGCGAAGAACTCGGTCGCGGGCTGGTCGGGCCGTTGATTGTCGAGGAGCGCGAGCCGACCGGGTTCAAGTACGAAAAGACCCTGAGCCTGAAGAACTGGCATATCGACGACGAGGGCAATTTCGTCGAATTCAGCATCCCGCGTGAAGCGGCCCGGGGCGGTACGGCAGGAAGGCTGTCGACCATCAACGGCGTGCCTTCGCCGGTGATCGAGTTGCCGGCGGGGCAGATCACCCGCGTGCGCCTGCTCAACCTCGACAATACCCTGACCTATCGCATCAATATTCCCGGCGTCGAAGCGCAGATTTATGCGCTGGACGGCAACCCGGTCGAGCCGCGCCCGCTGGGCAAGGAATACTGGCTCGGCCCGGGCATGCGCATCTGTCTGGCGATCAAGGCGCCGGCTGCCGGTGAAGAACTGTCGCTGCGCAATGGCCCGGTTCGCCTGGGCACTCTGCGTTCGGTAGCCAACAATGACGCGCCGACCGACTGGCCGAAAGCACTGCCGGCCAACCCGGTGGCCGAGCCGGACCTGGCCAATGCCGAGAAACTCAACTTCAATTTCGAATGGGTCGGTTCGGTGTCGGTGAATGTTGATAACGGCAAGCCGCCGAGCCTGTGGCAGATCAACGGCAAGGCCTGGGACATCACGGACAAGACCTGCGCCGACCGGCCGATCGCCAGCCTGAAACTGGGTCAGAGCTATATTTTCGAACTGAAGAACATGACCCAGTACCAGCACCCGATCCACCTGCACGGCATGAGCTTCAAGGTGATTGCGTCGAACCGGCACAAGATCGTGCCGTACTTCACCGACACTTATCTGCTGGGCAAAAACGAGCGCGCGCAAGTGGCGTTGGTGGCGGATAACCCTGGCGTGTGGATGTTCCACTGCCACGTGATCGACCACATGGAAACCGGCCTGATGGCCGCCATCGAGGTGAAGTGATGCGCCAGATTCGCCCCGCGGCGATCATCGACCGCAGCCGTGACCGCGACTTCATGCGCGAAGCCCTGGCGTTGGCGGCCCAAGGCGCAGCCCTCGGCGAAGTGCCGGTGGGCGCGGTGCTGGTACAGGATGGCGAGATTATCGGTCGCGGCTTCAATTGCCCGATCAGCGCCAGTGACCCGAGTGCTCATGCGGAAATGGTCGCGATCCGCGCCGCTGCTCAGGCTGTGAGCAACTATCGCCTGCCGGGCAGTACGCTCTACGTGACGCTGGAACCGTGCAGCATGTGCGCCGGGCTGATCGTGCATTCGCGGATTGCGCGGGTGGTGTACGGCGCGCTGGAGCCCAAGGCCGGGATTGTGCAGAGTCAGGGGCAGTTCTTCACTCAGGGCTTTCTCAACCATCGAGTGCTGTATGAAGGCGGGGTGTTGGCGCAGGAGTGCGGGGCGGTGTTGACCGAGTTCTTCAGGGCGCGGCGGGCGAAACCCGCAGACTGAAGCACAACATCAAACCCTGTGGGAGCTGGCCAGCCAGCTCCCACAATTTTTTGCAGTGTCTGGAAGGGATCGTTACTTCTTCGCGACGATGACGGCGCGCATCGGCGCCGGCAGCCCTTCGATCGTCTTGCTGTGATCTTGCGGATCGAGGAAGTCGCTCAACGACTGATACTTCATCCACTCGGTCCCGCGCTGCTCTTCGACGGTGGTGGTGCTCACATCCACACATTTCACATCGGTGAAACCCGCGCGCCGCAGCCACAGTTCCAGCGCCGGCACCGATGGCAAAAACCACACATTGCGCATCTGCGCATAACGGTCTTCCGGCACCAGCACTTGATGCTTGTCGCCTTCGACCACCAATGTCTCCAGCACCAGTTCGCCACCCTTCACCAGGCAATCCTTCAGCGCCAGCAAATGCTCGATCGGCGAACGACGGTGGTAGAACACGCCCATGGAAAACACCGTGTCGAAGCCTTCCAGGTTCGGCGGCAGGTCTTCGAACGGGAACGGCAGGTGCCAGGCATTCGGCTCTGACAGATAACGTTGCACCGCCTGGAACTGGCAGAAGAACAGCCAGTTCGGATCGACGCCGATCACGCTGTCGGCACCGGCGCCGAGCATGCGCCACATGTAGTAGCCGTTGCCGCAACCGACATCGAGGATGCGCTTGCCCTTCAGGTCCAGATGCGGAGAAACCCGCGACCACTTCCAGTCCGAGCGCCATTCGGTGTCGACGTGCACGCCGAACAGATCGAACGGCCCCTTGCGCCACGGCGACAGGCCCATCAGCGCGGTGCGCATCTGTGCGCGGGTTGCGTCGTCGCAATCGGTGTCCAGCTTCAGGCCGTCGAGCAGGTCGACTTCGGTCGGCTGGAGCTTCGGCAAAGCGTCCAGCGCACTTTGCCAGCGTTCCAGATCGCCGTGGCCTTTCTCCATTTTCTTGTCGAGCTGCACTTGCAGGGTGTTGGCCCATTCGGCCAGCGGCGTACCGGCCAGACGGCGGGCGAGGGGAGACAGATCAATCATGGCAAGGCAATCAACGAGGCAAAGTTAAGACACTGGAACCACGGCACGACTTTCGAGAACCCGGCCGCCAGCAGGCGCTCGCGGTGTTCTTCGAGGCTGTCGGGCTTCATGACGTTTTCGATGGCGCTGCGCTTCTGGGCGATTTCCAGTTCGCTGTAGCCGTTGGCGCGTTTGAATGCGACGTGCAGATCGGTGAGCAGCGCGTGTTCTTCGGCATCGTTGAAGCGCAGCTTCTCCGACAGAATCAGCGCGCCACCCGGCAGCAACGATTGGCGAATGCGCGACAGCAACGCGGTGCGCTGATCCGGGGCGATGAATTGCAGAGTGAAGTTCAGCGCCACCACCGAGGCCGGTTTGAAATCGAGGGCGAGGATGTCGCCTTCGATCACCTCCACTGGCAGCAACTCCTGGAACATCGAATCCTGACCGTTGAGGTATTCGCGGCAGCGCTCGACCATCGCCGCCGAGTTATCCACCGCGATCACCCGGCAACCGTCGGTGCGCACGTGCCGGCGCAGGGCCTGGGTTACCGCACCGAGAGAGGCGCCGAGGTCGTAGAGCACGCTGTTCGGCCGGGCGAACTGCGCGGCGAGCACGCCGAGGTTTTCGACGATGGTCGGGTAACCCGGCACCGAACGCTTGATCATGTCCGGGAACACCCGCACCACGTCTTCGTTGAAGGCGAAGTCAGGCACCTGGGCCATCGGCTGGGCGAAAATGCGATCGGGTTCTTTGCTCACGGCGGTTCCGGCGGTGTCGATGAAAAGGCCGGCATTTTAGCCAAACTGGCGCGCAGATGCGCGGGTTGTCTGATAAACCGCCGGGTCAAAGGGCCGGACGTTTGCTCTGGGAAAATGCCGAGGCGGCGATGCCCCACTGCCCCAGCCAGTAACTGAGGATGATGACGTACGGAGCAGCGTGGAACGGTGCGACAAAACGATCGATGCCGATCACGCTGTCAGAAAACACGAACGCCACTGCGCCACCCGCCGCCAGCAATGCCGAGCGCTGCGGCACGCCGCTGCCGAGCCGGGCCAGGGCGCGCCAGAGCATGGCGCTGATGGCGGTGCCGTAAACGATCACCGGCACGGTCAACGGACCCAGTCCACTGGAGATCAGAATGCCCAACAGCACGGCGCCGACGCTGAGCGCCAGGATCAGCGGCAGCAATGCCAGGCGCCGGCAATCACTGAGATAAGCCTTGAGATACGCAAGATGCGCGACCAGAAACGCACCCAGGCCGAAGACGAACAAATCCCCCGGCCACGCCAGCAGCACATCGCCGATCAACGAGAAAATCAGTCCGAGGCTGATCCAGCGGCGATATTCGCTCGGCGGCGCATCGTGCAACCAGCCGAGCAATGCCAGCACCGGCAGCGGTTTGACCAGCAGGCAAAGCAACGCCGCGTGGGTACTGACGCCGTAGAGAAAAGTCACGGCGCCCATCAGCGCGAGGATCAGCCAGCCCACGATCAGTTCACCGAAATGGCGCAGTCAAAGGTTTCCACCGGCAACACTTCCGGTGCCCATGGTTGCTGTGAAGTCAGACGCAGACGACCGGTGCCGGTGGCGAAAGCCTGGAAGCGCCAGGTCGAGAGACCGGCCGCGCCGACCACGCCGGCATCTTCCGGATTGCTGTAGACCTCGGGGCTGAGGGCGCGCAATACGCCGCCGGCGGAATCCTGGATAGCCCAGCGGTAGCCGGTGGTGGGGTTGCTCGGGAGCATGACGATCAGGTTTTGCCCATTGGTGAGTTGCACCGGGCATTCGCTCTGTTTTTCCACGGTCACGTTGGTTTTCGGTTGCGTGGCGCAGGCGGCCAGCAGGGCGAGAGACAGGGGGACAAACAGGCGAAGGGGGGACATGGATTCAGTGGCTCCGGCGTTGGCGACGAACGGCGAGCATAACTGAAGATGAGACAAAGTGTGACAACGCCAGGCTTGGCGTGATCGTTCCCACGTCGAGGCGTCGAACGCGTCCGCGTGGGAATGCCGCCCGGGACGCTCTGCGTCCTTTGCAAGCGTGACGCAGAGCGTCAAAGGATGCATTCCCACGCGGAGCGTGGGAACGATCAGCAGGGGAGGGTTAGAAAAGCACCTTCGCCACATCCGCAAACTTCTTGGCGAAATGCACGGTGATGCCTTCTTTCAGGTAATCCGGCAGTTCTTCGAAGTTGCCGCGATTCGCCTCCGGCAGAATCAACTCGAAAATCTTCTGGCGCCGCGCCGCAATCACCTTCTCGCGCACCCCGCCAATCGGCAGTACATGCCCGGTCAGTGTCAATTCACCGGTCATCGCCACGCCTTTTTTCGGCGGCTGGTTACGAGCGAGGGAGAGCAAGGCACTGGCCATGGTCACGCCGGCGCTCGGGCCGTCTTTCGGTGTTGCACCTTCCGGCACGTGCAGGTGGACGAAAGCTTCATCGAAGAATTTCGTATCGCCACCGAAGGATTTGAGGTGCGAGCTGACGTAGCTGTAGGCGATCTCGGCCGATTCCTTCATCACATCGCCCAGTTGCCCGGTGAGTTTGAAACCACGATTTAACGTGTGAATCCGCGTGGCTTCGATCGGCAGAGTCGCGCCGCCCATGCTGGTCCATGCCAGGCCAGTGATCACGCCGGTGCCGGACAGCACCTGTTCGTTGCGGAACACCGGATGGCCGAGGGACGCTTCGAGATCTTTCGGGCCGATCTTGATCACCGCTTTCGGGTCGTCGATCAGCTTCATCACCGCTTTGCGCACCAGTTTGCCCATCTGTTTTTCCAGCTGGCGCACGCCGGCTTCACGGGCGTAACCGTCGATCAAGGCCTTGAGCGCCGTGTCGCTGATGCTCAGGCTGCCCTTGGACACGCCGGCCTTTTCCAGCAGTTTCGGCCACAGGTGACGCTTGGCGATGGCGACTTTTTCTTCGGTGATATAACCCGACAGGCGAATCACTTCCATCCGGTCCAGCAACGGGCCGGGAATCGAATCCAGAGTGTTGGCGGTGCAGACGAACAGGACTTTCGACAGGTCCATCCGCAGGTCCAGATAGTGGTCGAGGAATTCGACGTTCTGTTCCGGATCGAGGGTTTCCAGCAGCGCCGAGGCTGGATCGCCCTGGTAGCTCTGGCCCATCTTGTCGATCTCGTCGAGCATGATCACCGGGTTCATCACTTCGACGTCTTTCAACGCCTGCACCAGTTTGCCCGGCTGCGCACCAATGTAAGTGCGGCGGTGGCCCTTGATTTCGGCCTCGTCACGCATGCCGCCGACGCTGAAACGGTAGAACGGCCGGCCGAGCGATTCGGCGATCGATTTGCCGACACTGGTTTTACCCACGCCCGGCGGGCCGACCAGCAGCACGATGGAGCCGCTGATTTCACCTTTGTAGGCACCGACCGCGAGGAATTCGAGGATCCGGTCCTTGATGTCGTCGAGGCCGGCGTGGTGTTTGTCCAGCACCTTGCGCGCGTGCTTGAGGTCGATCTTGTCCTCGCCGTACACGCCCCACGGCACTGAGGTCGCCCAGTCGAGGTAGTTGCGGGTGACCGCGTATTCCGGCGATCCGGTTTCGAGGATCGACAGTTTGTTCATCTCTTCTTCGAGGCGCTTCTGCACCTGGGTCGGCAGGACTTTGCCTTCCAGGCGCTGCTCGAACTGTTCGAGGTCGGCGCTGCGGTCGTCCTTGGTCAGGCCGAGTTCCTGCTGGATGACCTTGAGCTGTTCCTTGAGGAAGAACTCGCGCTGATGCTCGCCGATCTTGCGGTTCACTTCGGCGGAGATTTCTTTCTGCAGGCGCGCAACTTCGACTTCCTTGCGCAGCATCGGCAGGACTTTTTCCATGCGCTTGAGCATCGGCACGCAGTCGAGCACTTGCTGCAGCTCATTGCCGGTCGCCGAGGTAAGGGCGGCGGCGAAGTCGGTCAGCGGCGACGGATCGTTGGGGCTGAAGCGGTTGAGGTAGTTCTTCAGCTCTTCGCTGTACAGCGGGTTGAGCGGCAGCAGTTCCTTGATCGCGTTGATCAGCGCCATGCCGTAGGCCTTGACCTCGTCGGTCGGCTCGGTGGGCTGGTGCGGGTATTCGACTTCCACCAGATACGGCGGGCGGTGGTGTTTGAGCCAGGTCTTGATGCGGACGCGGCTCAGGCCCTGGGCGACGAATTGCAGTTTGCCGTTTTCGCGGCTGGCGTGGTGCACCTTGACCAGGGTGCCGTATTGCGGCAGTGCCTTGGTGTCGAAGTGGCGCGGGTCTTCCTGGGGCGTGTCCATGAAGAACAGGGCCAGGGAGTGGTGTTCGGATTTGCTGACCAGTTCGAGGGTTTCAGCCCAGGGTTCTTCGTTGACGATGACCGGCAGGACCTGAGCCGGGAAGAACGGGCGGTTGTGGATCGGCATGATATACACCTTGTCCGGCAGGTTCTGGCCGGGCAGGGCCAGACCTTTGCCAGGGACGTGGTGTTCGATGTGTTCGGCGTCGGTTTCGGTGATGTCGTCGGGGTTCTCGGGGAATTCTTGCTGGTCGCTCATGGGGCACCTGCGCAATGGGGTATGGCTGTTAGATGGGGCAGGGTTTTGGTGGTTTCAATGGGGTGGGTGTTTCTGGTTGTGTGTTCAGGGCTTTGACAGGTTTAGGACCTCGTCTGGAAGTGTATGTGTACCACCTTGTCAGGACTGCCCTTCGCCATGCTGCGCCCTCATTCTCAACATGGACGTGTGCCAATGAGTATCACCACCCCTCCCACACCCGAAGAGATCAAAAACGATCTCAACGTGATCGCCCATTATTTGTTCAATACCCAAACCCCATTGCTTCCCGAACAGAAACCGACCAGCGAACAGGCCTTCCTGAAACGCCTCGATGAGCAACTGAAAACCTACCGTACAAGCTACCTGCAACGCAGTCGCGCGCTGTATCAGGTGGTGGAAAACAGCGATCTGAAAAGCGCCGACGGCAAAAAGTTGATCGCAACGCTGAAAAACGGACTGGCTAGCCAACTGGCCGGCATGGACATGCGCGACCGCATCGACGGCAAACCGGCGAAAAGCTTCCTCGTATATGACGCGGGCTTCACCGCCATCGGCAACGAAGCAAGGCAAGCCGTCAGCGACCGCCTGCTGCACCCGCAAGCCGGCGAGCTTCTCCAAAAACTCAATAGGGTACCTATGCTGCGTCCAGCCACTTACGCGCTGCAGTTCAGCTACCAGGACACCATCGTCGAGCTGGCCGGCGCCTTCCTCGTCACGGAAAAAAACAACCGTCAGGTCAAGGATCTGCAGACAGACCAAGGCATGGGTTACGCGTTGCTGTTCACCCCCGCAAGGGGCATCGAATTCTTCAATTCCCTGGCTGATCTCGACAACCAGTTGCGCGCGTCACTGAACCAGGCCAGTGCAAGCCAAGAATTCATGCACATGCTGCCGACGCGCTATCACGCTGTGGGCGCAGCAGGTATCTGGCCGCTGTCGCTCGTACCGATCGACAGCAAGCCCTTGTTCGAACACATCTACGATGCGCTGATCGAAAAACGTACGCAGGATATCGAGCGCGCCTTGAGCTTCTCCGATAACCCGCTGCAAGACCCCACGCTATTGCTCGCGGCCCTGGAGCGCGCAATTGCCGCCGCATTGCCGGATCTCACGTCGCGTATGGAATTGCGCGCGCAATCCTTGTTCGAACGCCATCTGCGCGATAGCGCACCGCACTGGTATCGGAGCGCCAGCACTGCGCAAAAAAACGCACTGACGCAGCACCTGCGCAACTACCAGCAGAGGCGGCAACACCTGCTCGACCTGATGGGACCGGCAGGCAGCCTGACGGCCCTGGCCCGCCAGCAATGGCTGGAGCGCCTGAGCGAAGATCTGGAAATCGACGATATCGAGCCCGAAAAATTAAGCCTATCCACCGTTCGTCAAGTACCGGGATACGGTAATTATGTGCAACAAAGCAGTTTGCTTGAGCTGACCTTGCGCGGCCCGCACACCGGCGATGAATTACCGGACTCGGCGTTTTTGAAGCACACCACCCTCACTTACAATGACGAGCCTTTGCCACCAGCCTACGCTGACGTGACACCAGCGTGGCTGATCAAGCAAGCCCTGGAACTGCAGCCTCGAACTGATTTCTATGACTTGCAAAAAGCGCTACAGGCCAGGCCTGCGATCAAGTCCGCCATCGAGCAGATGCTCGATCACCGTATCGTCGCCCTCGCTCACACGGCAGTGCTGCAAGGGCATCTGCTCGACAGTGACCTGCAACTGATCCAGCGCCTGCGTGACGGCCGCGATTCCCGCCTGCGCGCCGCCACCGTGTCGCTGCACGGCGCACAGTTACAGGACTTGTGGGTGCTGTGCCAGAACGATGACGGCGGCGCGATCAAACGGTTGTTGCTGTGTACGCCAGAAGCGCCGCGAGAGCAGCAATTCCAGGCTTTCGACAGTGAGCTCGAATGCCAGACTCACTTGCTTGGCTGGGCCCGGCAAAGTGTCGCCGACAGCATGGCCGGCTATCTGATCCGTCGCGCGCCCATGCGTTTTCGCCAGAAGGTGCGCCAGGTGTTGTCCGGACTGAGTTTCAAGCCAGAGGCGCACGAGCATCACAAGGTCACGTTCGCTCACGGCAGTCATCTTGATTGCCTTGGTGCGATGGCCAGGCACATGCTCGCTACACGGACCGACGACTACGATTTCAGTACACCGTTGTGGTATCGCTCGACCACCTCCGTCAACCGCCGGAAACTGACGACCCATGGCGAAGGCGCCGACGGAGTCTTGCGTGCGTTCATTAGCCACGCCTTGTCGGGCAGTCGCTTTCCGACCTTTGATGACTATGTGCACGAGCAAGCAAAAATAAGCTTGAATCGCTTGCTCAAACGCACGGCCAACGATGTCGACCCGGATACCGTCTGGGCATTCTCGCCGACCTCCATCATGCCCTCGTGGACACCGGCACCTTTGACGTACACGGAGCTTTATCGCGACGGTTACGCCGACGGCGTCGGTTTTCTCGATGAAAAATTTTCCCGCTCGGCGCGCTTCAGAGGTCCGCAGGGGATCGATATCAGCAACCTGACCGCAGAGAATGTCGCGCGTTCGGTCACCGGTGTATGGATCGGCCAACGCTACATCGACAAAGTCAAGGCCGAGCTGCAAAGTTCGACAAGCGAAGGCTATGACTTCAGGCGTAATGCGACCCTGGCGATTACCCGGCTCCAGATGAAAAACGCCGCGCTGGAGTGCCAGCTGCAAGGCCATATTGCCAGTCATGACCTGCAATGGCTGGAGCGCAGTATTGACAGTATGGGTGAGACTTCAGGTGCCACGCGCACCAATTATGCGCTTCACCGTCTGATGATCGACGGCGAGTGGGTGATCGATACGTGGCTGTTCAGCCACGGCGACAACCCGGTCCTGCTCTACACACCCGATGCGCCCGACGGCGTGGTTTTTCGCGAGGCGCGGCTGTTCAACTACCTGCTTAAACAGCTGTCCGGCATGCTCGAATACCTGGTCTCGCGAGTCAGCGTCAGCGCCCGGCCCCGTGTAAGCAAGTACCTTGAAAATATCAGGAAGGAGCTGCCCGCAGGCCTCAATAAAACGACACCCAGCCCTGCGCGTTACGACTCGACCCACGCGGTCGCGGCAGTCAGTGATCTGCGCTTTGCCCTTTACAACATGAAGCTGCAACGTCGGATCGACGACGTTAACGCGACCACCACCAGCCGTGCCGGAATGATCGCCGGTCTGGTATGGATCACTGTCGAACTGTTCACCGCCATTGCCACTGCGCCGTTTCCGCTGCTGAGCCTGAGTAGCGGTCTGCTGTTGGCTTTCAAGGACGGCATGCTCGCCCTGCACGCCTATCGCCAGGGTGACCACGGTGAAGCTTTTGAGCATTGGCTCGGCTATCTGTTCAACAGTGCCGGGGCGGTACTGACCGACCTGCGTCCGATGTTGAAACCGCTCAAACCCACACGCAGTCTTTTGCTGCCACGCCTCTCCAGTGCCAGCGCCAGAAATCAACTGGAACATGTCATGGCCGTGATTGATGACGTGGCACCCCAACCTCATTTGAAAGACATGCATGTGGTGTCTTTCAGAAACCAACTGTTCTATACCAGGAACAGTCCTGACGAACTCGGTCGTTATTTGCTCTATCGGTTCAAGCCGGATTCCAGCGAACTCGTTTCTACCGGCATTCTGACCGTGCGCAATTCCGATGGCGTTCTGGTACGTAGTGGCATGGTCGGTGGAGCGCCCAAGTATGAGCCTGTACCAGAGACCCCCGGACCGTATAAGGACTATGGCGTAGAGCCCAAGTACCGGGAACGCATCGAAACGGTGATGAATCCGCAAACCCGGCAGAACATCCTCCTGCGCAGTCAGGACGATATAGCCATCACGCCCGCCGTCGTCATGGAAGGCGCCGCCCATGAGCTTGCCTCGACACGCACCGCATACCTCAAGCAGGTCGAAAAGCTCAGCGCAGACGCCACTGCTCATTTCGCCGGACTTGCCCCGCTGGCAGCCCGCGCCGAAGTCCCGGCAGTCGCCGGCGACCTGTCATTTGCCCGGTTGATCGGCAGCGATACTGTCAAAGGGAAAAATCTGGTGATCGGCGCCCGGCCCGATTCGATCGCCAGCAAACAACTGCTGATCGATAATCTGGACGCACTCGTCAGTCACGGCTACAAGCGGCTTTACGTGGAATACCTGGCGGGTGATGTCTTCAATATCAAGCTGGCAAAAATGAACAAGGGTGGAACCTGGAAGCACATCAAAACTCATCTTGAAGCCGTCGACCGTGCACTGGGACATGAGAAAGACGCACCACACTCGTATCTGGCACTGGTGCGTGCGGCTCGCGAAAAAGGTCTGAAAATCCATGCGCTGGATGCTTCGACCAGCTACAACCTGGACGGGGCTCTGGTCCTGGCCGATGTCTCGCCATTGACCCCTCGAAGCAACCTCATCAGAAATTTCTATTCACACAAGACGCTGGCCGCCGATATCGCCGATGCGCCCGAGGAGCGCTGGGTGGTTCTCACTGAACAATCACGCATGTGCACCTCCGACGAAACCCCAGGCCTGGCTGACCTGCATGCTGCTGTCGCCGTGCGTGTAGAAGACGTTGCCCTGGATCAGTCAGCACGTATCAGCCTCGATTCGGCCGGGACAAACGCGGGGGATGCGGCTGCCAAGGGCGATTATCGTGTGCAATGGCCGACGGCATACAAGGCTCCCCAGCCCGTCTCCAGGCCCGCTCCGATTACTTCTGTTGTCGAGCATTTCAGCGACTACGATATCCCGGCCTCCCTGCGTGACGATATCGCGAACATGTTGCACCAACGCCATGCCTTGGATTCACGTTATTCCCCGTCCGCACCTAAAGAAAGACCGGCGCATGATGCATTCATCACCAACCGCGAGCGTCTCGGGAAAAAAGCCCGGGACACTTTTGCTCAGTACACTCCCCCCGCAGCTGCCAGGCTCCCGACAATCACCTCAGACACCTCATTCGAAGGTTTTTTGCGGCAGTTGGCTGACGGACGCTTGAACCTGCTGATCGGCGAGGCCCATAGCGACGTATCGAGCAAAGTGCTGCTGAAAAAACACATGAAGGCGCTCAAGCAAGCCGGGTATGACACGCTGTACATGGAGCATCTGTTCACCGATCTGCATCAGGCTGACCTGGATGTTTTTTACCGGACACAGCGCATGCCGGACCGACTGAAGGCTTATCTGCGCGTTCAGGACCGTGGCCAGATGCCCACCCATGCCGGTAACGATACGTACACAGAGGTCTGTCAGGCGGCGGCCAAGTACAACATCCGTATCAGGGCACTCGATTGCACGGCGTCGTACCACGTCAAGGGCTTGCGTGACACCGATATTTCTCGCAACGAGATGTTCAGCTATTTCGCCACTCAGGTGATCAAAGCCGACCAACTGGCACACGGACCGCATAAATGGGTGGCCCTGATCGGCAGTGCCCACACCAATTACAACCTGGGTGTACCGGGGCTGGCGGATACCCTCTCGGCAGTCAGTCTCCATGTGCGCGACACCGCTCCGGAACTGGCCAAAGGTATCCATCGCGGGGGGTGGGAAGTTGTGGCCGGCAGGATGGGAACCGCTAGCCGCGCCCTGCGCAGCGATTTCTTGATGGAGGTGGCCGTCGCCGGAGGGGAAAAACCAGTCCCGGTGCAGTCTGTCAGCCGCAGCAAACTGACCGGTGCCGGGATGTTCATGATCGACAGTTCAGACACGGGTGCGCTCCGTCTGGTGCATAAATCCAGGACCGGTGAAATCGTCGAGACACCGATCCAGGTCAACGATCACGGCTTGCTGTTCATTGATCGTTGGGAGAAAAAAGATAAGCGATTCAAATACCTGCAGAACTTGATCAATATGCTTGAACACGATCTGCAAATGATCAGGGTGAGATAAAAACCGGCTGGCTCCGGGCATTGTCAAAAAACAACGGATTTGACGGTCGGAAGGGCTCGTGGTGCCTCAGGCAGAACGCACCACAAGCCCTTCTTCGCGCAGCGGTATTTTCAATAATCAGGTTGGATACCGATCGACCTCAACATTATCCAGCACCCGATTCACCGCCAGTTCAGCCAGCATGATGATTTGCTGAATGGCCAGAATCGTCCGCCGCTGCGGGAGGTCGATGTGTGCGGCGATGTCGCTGGTCATGAGGCTGGCCTGTGCCAGTGATTCGCAGGCGTGCACCAGCAGGCTTTCGCTGTCCTGATCGGGGGCGACCTGGAACATGGTGCTGGGTTTATGGAAGCGCAGGGTGGTGGCGTTGGGTTTCAGGTAGTGGTCGAGGGCGCGCTCGGCGGCTTCGTGGAGTTTTTTGGAATCTGGCGATTCGTAGGGCGATGCGTCGTTTGATTCGGGGGGATTGGGTGTTGGTTTTTTCATGGTGAATACTCAGTTGGTGAAGTTGGAGCTGCCTTCGATTGCCGCGACGCAATCTGAGGTGGCAGCTGTACGCGGGTTCGCGGACCGATAACTGAGGAATCGGCATACCTCCAGAGAAGGTATCCCGCGCACAGCCGCCATGACACAAACAACAGGCACCGGGGTGCCGTGAGGTTGGCGATTATGCATCAGTTATCGGGCCGCGACGCCCCATCGCTGAATGTTTCAGCGACCCTGAAAGCCTATCCACCCCGTTTCCTAGGGACAACCGACGCGACTTGTCGGAATCATCCCCAAAAAACACCCCGTCTGTAGGACGCAAGTTTCAAAACAGATGCTGCTCCAGCCGCCGGGGCCCGTCGCCCGCTCTATCGAGTATCCAGCGCTGGATGTCAGGCAGTTTGCGCAGTGCAGCAAACACGCGGGGGGAATGTTGCGGCGTGCACAGCACATGTACGTTGGGGCCGGCATCGAGGGTGGCGCAGACGTCCAGGCCTTCGCGACGCAGTTGGCGGACCTGTTCCAGCACGGCCAGTGTCGCCGGGCGCCAATAGAAAACCGGTGGCTGCGAAGTCATGGCGATCAGGTGCAGTTCGATGGCTTCGCGCTCCACGGCATCGGCCAGTCGGGTGAAGTCGCATTCGAGAATGGCGCGGTGCACTTGTTCCAGACGCTCCGGCAGCAGCTTCAAACGGGTCGGATAAAACTCGCTGCTGGTGGCCAGCAGATGACCCTGGCGGGAACTGACGGTTTTGTGTCGGGCATCGACCACAGCGATCAGGTCATGCAGTGGCCAGTGCCGTGCGGGAGCGATTTGCAGGGCCGGCCCCGAAAGCAGCTGCGCATTGCCGGGCCACTGCACAAAACCACCGCAGACCGAGCGCGCCGCCGAGCCGGAGCCGGACAGGCGCGCCAGATCGCTGAGGGTGGGATGCGTCAGCGAGTGTCCGCGATACACGGCAAATGCCGCCGCAAGTGCGCTGAAACCCGCTGCCGACGAGGCGATGCCGGCGCCGGTCGGGAAACTGTTGGTGGTTGCGATGCGAAGCGGTTGCCAGTGATCGAAATGTTCGCGCAAGGCGTGCAGGTGATGTTCGATCCCGGCGCGCAGGGTGGGATCGGCCGGTACCAGTGCGCCTTGCCTGTTTTTCCATAGAAATTCATCGGCCGAGCCACCGGGCAATGGCGCCAGCGTGCAGATACTGACGCAGCGGCTCAGGGTCATCGAAAGCGAGGCGTTATTGGGCAAGGTGTTGTGAGCGTCGCGCATGCCCCAATACTTGATCAGTGCAATGTTGGCCGGGGACGAGACGCTGGTGCGATTCATGAACGGATGATCTCGAGTCCCGCCACCGCGAGCGGTGCGTCGATTCGCTGATACCGCGAAAGCTGCGGCACCTCTTCTGCGCCCATCACCAGCAGTGCCCCGGCCTGGTGACCGGTCAGGGCTCCCGCGCCGCAGATTTTGGCTGCTCCTCCTGCGTTTTCTATCGAGCGAATCAAGCGGGCGACGGCGGCGGGGACGACGCCCAGCTTTTCCAGATCCGCCTGGTAATCGCGTATCACCGCACGAAGCGTTTCCGGCATCGGTCGCGATTGTTGCAGCAGCGAACAGAAGCGCTCGGTATTGCGTTGCATGCTGGCCAGTAATGGATTGTTGGCGCCTTCGAGCCGGTATCGGGTGGCGGCGATGACTTGGCCGGTGCTCTCGCGGGCGGTTCCGGTGTTGAACACTCGCAACGTGCCGGGCGGCAGGAGCACAGGGCTGTCGGGTAGCGTGAGCAGATTGAACGGGCCCTGCGCGTCACGCCGGCCTATGACAACCGAGCCCAGCAGGCTGGTGTTGTGGTCGATGCCCGAGGGTTCGCCGTGCTGATAGCGTTCTACCGCCAGGGCCAATTGCTCGAGCGGACAATCGGCTTCTGTCAGCCGGAACAGCTGCGACAGTGCAGCCATGAGCGTGACGGCCAGTGCGCCGGAGCTGCCGAAGCCGGCGCCGGTCGGAATCTGTGATTGCACCCGCAGGACAAAGCCCTGCCAGTTGGCGGGCGCGAGTCGCAGCAGGATTTCACCCATGGCGCATTTGATCAGGTGGTCGGGGGCGCTGACGTTGAGTCGCGCAAAACTGGAGGTACTCGGGACGCGCCGATAATGCGCCCAGGCCAGACGAACATGGCGGATGTAGTCGGCCAATTGCTCGGGGTCATAGCGGTGCTGGAACGCAAGGTCGGGCAGTTGCACGTCGATCTGCCGACTCTCGTGCGGGGATATCCACACGTTGCAGTAAAGCCCCACGGCACAGGCAATGGCCGGACATCCATGCAGCGCGGCATGTTCCCCCATCAGGATGATTTTGCCGGGCGCTCTGGCATGGATCACGGGCATGCTCAGCGCCCCAATCGCTGATGGACTGAAACCAGCTGATGCGAGGCTTGGGCGGCCATGATCGACAGTTCCCCCGCGAGTACCAGCGCACCGAGAATTTCCGCCAGCCGCCGGGTGTCGACGCCTGGTTTTTTACTGCCCGGGACGATCCCCATCAAGGCCAGGGCTTCGCGCTGGGTGGACAACCCGGTACCGCCGCCGACTGTTCCCAACGGCGTGTCCGGCAACAGGACCGAGGCGTAAATGGCTCCGTGTTCACAGGCTTCGATACAAGTGATGCCTACCGCACTTTCGGCCACCTGAGCGACATCCTGACCGGTGGCGATGAAAAACGCGGCGAGGATATTGGCGTGATGGGCGTTGTGGCCGATGGCGCCGGCCATGGCGGAACCGAGCAGGTTCTTGCGGTATTGCAGTTCGCACAGGTCGGTGGAGTTGGTTTTGAGAATATCGCGCAGGATATCGGCGCTCAGGTGGGCTTCGGCATGAATGCGCTGGCCGCGCCCGTTGAGGAAATTGACCATTGCCGCTTTTTTATCGGTGCAATAGTTGCCCGAGATGCTGATGCAGCGCACGCCTGTTTCCGGGCTGATCAACTGGATAATCGCTCGGTCGCAGGCAAGGGTTGCCATGTTCATGCCCATGGCATCGGCGCTGTGGAAGCGAAAACGCAGGTAAATCGTTCTGCCGACCACTGCCGGCACGATTTCCTGCAATTGCAGATAGTGGCTGTCCTGTTCGCAACATTGCTTGATCTGCGGGTAGTGGTCGCGAATCCAGGCGAGAAAGGTTTGGGCCTGTTCAATGCCGCTGGTGCGAAACACAGGCGCGCGGGTAATGCCCACGTCCTCGACCCGCACTACGGCGCCGCCGGCGGCATGCAAGGCGCGGCAACCGCGCGAGGTGCTGGCGATCAGCGCGCCTTCGGTGGTGGCCATGGGCACATAGACCGGTTCCTGAGCCGTAATGGCCTGGCCTTTGACAAGCAGCGGTCCGGCGACACCCAGCGGAATCTGTATGGAGCCGATGCGGTTCTCGCAATGAACCGGTCGCGTGTCGTGCTGATATTCGCCGATCGCCTGCAGGGACGACCCGTTGATTCGTTGCAGGGCCTCGCGTCGTATCAGGTTGGCTTCATCGGGCGCAAGGTGTGCGGGCAACTGATGGAGCCGGGTCTGTCCGTTGACCAGAGACTCGATCCAGTGGTTGCCAAAGTGGTGGGGGGCGGACATCGCTGGCTCCATGATTCAACCGCTTCTCAGGGTTGATGATCGGAGCAAATGAGCAGAACCGCGCCTGTCAGAGTTGACAGTCTTTTATATCGATTGGCGATTGGCGCCCACAAAAAAGGCGACACCCTTGGCAGGGCGTCGCCTTTGCTTTTACCGCCTCTAAAACTTATTCCGGCAGTTTGTACGCAATCACATAGTCACCCATCTTGGTGCCCAGCGAACCGTGACCGCCGACAACGAGCAGAACGTATTGCTTGCCGTCCTTGCCGGTGTAGGTCATCGGGGTCGCCTGGCCGCCGGCCGGCAGACGCGATTTCCACAGTTCCTTACCGGTGTTCACGTCATAGGCGCGCAGGTACTGGTCGAGGGTGCCGCTGAGGAAGCCGACGCCGCCGGCAGTGACGATCGAGCCGCCCATGCTTGGCACGCCCAGGGTGAAGCCGATCGGGATTGGCGAGCTGTCGCGGCTGGTACCGTTTTTGCGTTTCCAGACGACTTTGCCGGTGGTCAGGTCGATACCGGCGACGTAGCCCCAGGCCGGGGCCTGGCACGGTACGCCGAGTGGCGACATGAACGGGTGCATGATCACCGCATATGGCGCGCCGGTGTTCGGTTGCACGCCAGCGGTTTCGCTCTCGCGCTTGCTGCCGGCGGCGACTTTTTCGCGCGGCACCATTTTCGAGACGAAGGCCATGTAGTTCGGGCTGGTGAACAGCATCTGGCGAACCGGGTCGACCGATACGCCGCCCCAGTTGAACACGCCGACGTTACCCGGATAAATCAGGCTGCCCTGTTCCGACGGAGGCGTGTATTGGCCTTCGTAGCGCAGTTCCTTGAACTGGATGCGGCACAGCATCTGGTCGAACGGGCTGGCGCCCCACATGGCTTTTTCGGTCAGTTCCGGGGCCAGCAGGTTCAGGTCCGAACGGGCCTGGGTCGGGGCGGTGTGGTCGCCTTTCACGGCGCCTTGCGGAACCGGGATCTCGCGGATCGGGATGATCGGCGTGCCGTCACGACGGTCGAGGACGTACAGGCTGCCCTGTTTGGTCGGGGCGATCAGTGCAGGCTTGATGCCGTCGGCGGTTTTCATGTCCAGCAGGGTTGGCTGGCTGCCGACGTCCATGTCCCACAGGTCGTGGTGGGTGAACTGGTAGTTCCAGCGCACTTTGCCGGTGGCCAGGTCCAGGGCGACGACGCCGGCGCTGAATTTCTCGGCGCCCGCGGTGCGGTCGGCGCCCCACTGGTCTGGCGTCTGGTTGCCCAGTGGCAGGTAAACCATGCCGAGTTTTTCATCGACGCTGGCCAGCGACCACATGTTGGCCGAGTTGCGGCTGTAGGTCTCGCCCGGGGCCAAAGGCTCGGTGGCGTCAGGCTTGTCGCTGTCCCAGTTCCACACCAGGTGACCGTCGCGCACGTCGAAGGCGCGGATCACGCCCGATGGCTCGTTGGTCGATTCGTTGTCGGTGACATGGCCGCCCATGATCACCAGATCACGGGTGATGGCGGCTGGCGAGGTGGAGTAGTAACCACCGGCGGTGAACGGGCCGATGCCTTGGGTCAGGTCAACCACACCGTTGGTGCCGAAGCCTTCGCAGATCTTGCCGGTGTCGGCGTTCAGTGCGATCAGGCGGGCATCGGCGGTCGGCAGGTACAGGCGACGCGGGCAGGCCTGGGCGACGGCTTTGCCGGCTTCGGAGATGACGGCGGACGCAGCGTTTTGCGACTTGGCGTACGCGGCTTCGTCGTAGTACGACACGCCACGGCAGGTCATGTGGGCGAAGCCCTTGAAGCCGACCGGGCTCTTGATCTGCGGGTCGAAGCGCCACAGTTCCTTGCCGGTGTCCGGGTCCAGCGCCAGCACTTTGCTGTGGGCGGTGCAGGCGTAGAGCATGCCGTTGGCTTTCAGCGGGGTGTTTTCGTTGGTCAGCTCGACCGGGTCATCAGCGCTCGGCAGGTCGCCGGTCTGGATGCGCCAGGCTTCTTGCAGCTTGCCGACGTTGGCCGGGGTGATCTGCTTCAGAGGCGAGTAGCGATCACCGAACTCGGTGCGGCCATAGGCCTGCCAGTCGCCGTCGGGCATGGCTGGCGCGGTGCTGGTGGTACCGGCGGTGTCGCGACCCAGTTCGCCGAAGGTTTCGCCCGGGTGGGTGAACAGGCTGGCCAGAGCGGTGACACCGGCCAGAATCACGGCCACGGTCAAACCACCGGTGCCCATCGGCGCAGGGCCTGCGAGCAACAGCGGACGACGGAACCACGGCAGCAGCATCACGAAACCGAGGACAAACCACAGCGCCAGACGCGGCACCAGTTGCCACCAGTCCAGGCCGACTTCCCACAGCGCCCAGACGGTGCTGGCGAACAGCACGATGGCGTACAGGCCCAGTGCTGCGCGACGGCGCATCAACATCAGAATGCCGGTCAGCGTGATGCCGATGCCGGCCAGCAGGTAGTACAGCGAGCCGCCGAGCGTGCTCAGCTTGATTCCCCCGGCCAGCATGGCCAGGCCCATCAGTAGAAGCAGAATGCCGAGCAGGTTCGGCAGAAGACGGCTTCGACTCGAAGCACCTTCAGTGCTCATAGTGTGATTCTCCGTGACGTTTATGTAGTCCCGCGCTGTAGTCACTGTAGATGACGATTTGGCGTGGGCATGGTTCAAGTAAAACTTGTGTAGCTAGCTAAATTTCGTGTGGGGCGGTGTCGATCAGAACGACGACTGGATCTTGATCCCGCCGATCAGCGCGTCATCGACCTTGTCCACGCCGCCCGGATGGCGGATGTATTGCAGGTTCGGGCGCACGGTCAGCCAGTTCGTCACGTGCACGCCGTAATAGAGTTCGGCGCTGTATTCGGTGTCCTGCGGCGGCAGGTAGGACGGATCGTCGTAGTCGTAGACGGCGCGGGCCTGGTTGGTCGCTTCGGCGTTCTTGCGATAGGCCGGATTGACGTGAACCCGAGCCAGAGCGAAACCGATGTCGTCCCTGGCGCGGGCGTCGAACAGGCCTTTGTAGACCACGCCGGCCTGGACGTAGTTGTCGATGGCGTTGGTCTTCTTGTCGTGCATCGTGCCGTTGGCGAACACGCTCAAGCCGCGAGAGTTGTCGCTGGCGACGCTGGTGATCTGCTGCTGCACGCCGAGCCACACACCGTGTTTGCTTGAAGCGCTGCGATAGGCTTCGCCGCTCAGGGCCGCCGGCTGGCCGTTGCTGTCTTTATAGGCGTCGGTGGCCTTGGCGTTGCTGTAGTAGTAACCGGCGCGGTATTCGCCCGGCAGGCCGTTCAGTTTCGGCTTCCACACCAGTTCGATCGGCAGGATCGCGCCCTGGGTGCCGCTGCCGCTGAGCTTGAAGCCGTTGCCGCGATCGAGGTTCGACGGGTTCTGTTCATAGGCGCCGACTTGTGCGTACAACTCCGGCGTCAGGTGATATTTGACGCGCAACGCCCATTGGCTGACCGGCCAGTTGTACCAGATGCCGCCGACCCAGTTGCCGACCTGCGAGCCGCAGAACGCCAGGTTTTGGAAGTCGCACGGGAAGCTGTTGAAGTCTTCGCCTTCGCCGAAGCGGCCGACCTTGATGTCGAGTTTCTGGTCGAAGAATTTCTGCTGGTACCACATCTGCGTCAGGCGGGTGGTCTGGCCACGGCCCCAGACTTCCTGGGCCGAGGTGAAGCCACCGACGCGCGGGTCGTTGATGCGGTCGTTGCTGATGTTGTTGCCGCTGCGTTTGGTCACGGTCAGCTGGAATTCTGCGTCATCCCAGCCCAGCAGTTTTTGCAGGTCCAGATGAGTGCCGAGGCCCCATTGGTCGCTGTAGCGCGCGGTGCGGTCGTGGTCGTAGCCGCCGTGCAGGTTGCTGCCCATTTCACCGGTGTAGTCGAGCTTGAAGTCGATGCCTTTTGCCGAGAGTTCGCTGCGGGTGCCGTTCCAGTCACCGAGCATCCACGGTGATTCACTGTCGAAGGCCGAGGCGGCCTGGGTGCAGGTGGCGAGGCCAAGGGCGGTGCAGCCGCCGATCAGGCGCAGGGTTGAGATAGCGCTGTCTCTGGAGAGCGGAAAATCGGGCATTGAATAGGTCTTTCTTGATCTTTTTGGGGGATAAGCTGGCCGCTACGATTTGACGCAGGCAGTGAAGCGATTCAGCAGAAGGGCGGCAGGATAATGTCCTGTTACAAAAACACAAAGTGCTTTTGCAGACATGAACCCTTTCGGATTCGGTAACAGTGCGGCAATCGATCACATTGCCCGGGATGATGGAGCCTGCGATCTTGTGCGGTTCACCTACATTTGAAGGAAGGCCTTCCACCGGCTCTGCCCCTCGGCTAAGGTGCGCGGCTTCTGCATTTTCACTTCGCCCAAAGGCCCGGCATGAACGACCACAATCCCGATCCGCTGCACGGCGTGACCCTCGAACAAATCCTCAATGCACTGGTAACCCACTACGAATGGTCGGGCCTGGCCGAGCGCATCGACATCCGCTGCTTCAAGAGCGATCCGACCATCAAGTCGAGCCTGACCTTTTTGCGCAAGACGCCATGGGCGCGGGAAAAGGTTGAGCGTCTGTACGTGAAGCTGATGCGCACCAAGCGACCGCTCTGAGATGAACGCCCCATGGCGGCGACGCCTGATCACTTCGGTCGCGGTGCTGGGCTGGGCCGGGCTGGGGATTCAGCTGTACCTGATTTTCTTCGCACGGCTGAGTGTCGGCGCCAGCCTGCTGGGCGGGCTGGTGAGTTTCTTCAGCTACTTCACCGTGATCACCAACACCCTGGTGGCGGTGGTGCTGACCTGCGCGGTGACCCATCGCGAATCCGCTGCGCGCCAGTGGTTTCTGCAACCCCGGGTCAGCAGCGGGATTGCCGTCAGCATTGCGGTGGTGGGCCTGGCCTACAGCATTCTGCTGAGACATCTGTGGCATCCGCAGGGCTGGCAGTTTATCGCTGACGAATTGCTGCACGACGTGATGCCGCTGCTGTTTCTGGCTTATTGGTGGTTGTGTGTGCCGAAGGGCACCCTGCGTCTGAAGCACCTGCCGCTGTGGCTGATCTATCCGCTGGTGTACTTCGCCTATGCGCTGTTGCGCGGGCATTTGCTGGGGGCTTACGCCTATCCGTTCATTGACGTGGCGCTGCTGGGTTATCCACAGGTGTTCGTCAATGCCGGGGGGATTCTGCTGGGCTTTGTGCTGATGGCGTTGCTGGTGATCGGGCTTGATCGCTGGCAAGGGCGGCGCCTTTAACCGCGCCGCCGCGCGTATTCACTCTTCTTCCGAGCCTTCGGCACGCCAGTAGCCGACGGCTTTGACGAACTGCTCATCCAGCCCGTGCTCATCGAGCAGTACCCGGCGGATCTGCCGCGAGACTTTTGTTTCCGTCGCCACCCACGCATACAGATTGCCCTTGGGCACCTGCAATTGTTTGATGGTGGCCAGCAGATTGTCTTTGCCGCCCTCACGCAACACCCAGATCACATTGACCTGCGCCGCGCTTTCCAGGGTTTGCTGCTCCTTGCCGTTCTCCACTTCGATCACCACCAGCGCCTTGCGATTGGCCGCCAGGCCTTCGAGGCGGCGGGCGATGGCGGGCAGGGCGGTTTCGTCGCCGATCAGCAGGTAGCTGTCGAAGATGTCCGGCACGATCATCGAGCCACGCGGGCCGCCAATGTGCAGGAACTGCCCCGGTTTGGCCTGTTCGGCCCAGGTCGAGGCAGGGCCGTCGCCGTGCAGGACGAAATCGATGTCCAGCTCAAGCTTGTCGAGGTCGTAGCGGCGCGGGGTGTAGTCGCGCATCGGTGGCATCGGCACGTCGTTCTTGCCGGCGCCGAGCACCAGGGTTTCCAGCGCGGCGGCCTGTTCGGCGTTCTGCGGGAACAACAGTTTGACGTGATCGTCGGTGCCCAGGCTGATGAACCCGGCCAGTTCCGGCCCGCCGAGGGTGATGCGGCGCATGCGCGGGGTCAGGTCGACCGCCCGCAGAACCTCGAGCCGGCGGCGTTTGATTTCATGCATCACACGGTGGATGCCTTGGGTCTGGACTTCAGTCATTCGGCTTTCTCCGGGGCAGATTGAACGGCAGGGCCGTCGACGATGGCTTTGGCGGTGTCGTTGAGCAGGTCGCGCACCCGCAGGATTTCTTCCGGGCTCCAGCGCCCGTGGTGCATCTGCAAGGCATGACGCAGGTTGTGTACCGCTTCATGGATTTCCGGCGGCCGGTCGTGACCGCGTAGCGAGCGCTTGCTGACGTCGATGCGCATGCGCACGCCGTCCAGCGCCACCGCTTGTTCGCTGAGGGATTGCCGGCCGGCATCGGTCACGGCGTAGCGCTTTTTGCCGCCCTCGGCGTCGCCGGTGATCATTTCGCTCTCTTCAAGGAATGTCAGGGTCGGGTAGATCACGCCGGGGCTGGGGCTGTAGGCGCCGTCGAACATGGTTTCGATCTGGCGGATCAGGTCGTAGCCGTGGCACGGCTGTTCGGCGATCAGTGCCAGTAGCAGCAATTTCAGATCACCGGGAGCGAAAACCCGCGGGCCGCGACCGCCGCGCTCGCGGCCGTGGCGTTTTTCGAAGCCGTCACGGCTGTCGCCGTGGTCGCGGTGGGGGGAATGATGGTCTCTCATTTCAGTCGTCTCTCGTCGTATTTAGATACAACTTAAGATATATCTTTCAGGCCGGGCAAGGCCTTTTTCTTCGAAAGGGAATGGCCGCTGACGAGCGGTCGAAGCGCGTGAGCAGGGTTTCAAATGATTTTTTTGCCAAAAAGACCGGTCACGCAGAAATAACCATGAAGTTAAAGCTATGACTCTATTAATCGTTGATCTTATATTCTAAAACTTGAGGAAAGTACGACTGGGTCGTGTTGAAAGTGCTGTAATGCTTTTTACTTGAAACTGTAGGTAGGGAATTGCTTACAGTCACTTTATTGAATTTGTGATTTTGGATGTTTTTTCTTTCGAGTTGTAAGGGTGTTGAACTACAAGTGCGTGGGAAGTTGCCTGCTTACATTTAATCTACAAGCGTTGATCATGCCGCGGAGTTGAACTTCAGTGTCTCGGGCCTTATCGGCCGTTGTGAGCTGAACTTCAATGTTTCGATTCCTTAAAAAGAAAACAGGTACTGATCGATGTTCAAGAAAATCGCAATCACCGCTTCTCTCGCTGCCCTCGCCCTCAGCTCTTCCGTGACCTTTGCTGCCGGTGAAGCGCGCCACTCCATCAGCCTCATCGCCCATGTGCCGACCAATGGTTTCTACGTGGTGCCAACTGATGCGGATCTGGTCAACAAAGACCAGGACATGAGCTATCAGCCAAGCACCGGCAAAATGCGTGAGATCAATGGTTTCTTCGATGTGCGCAACAACAACGGTTCGGTTCACGCCAGCCTGGAAAGTGTTCCGCAATTGATCTATGGAAGCGAAACCATCCCGCTGGAAGTTTCGTTCAACAACAAAGTACTGACCCTGACTCCACAAATGGTCGTGGGTGAGTCCGAGTCCGACGTGAACTATCGCGCACCGATCAAAATCCGCGCCACAGGCAGCTCTTTCCCCTCGGGTGATTACACCGGTACTGTCGCGCTGACCTTCGACGCTGTACCGCCGATCGCTGCGCTCTGATCGGGCAGCTGCGCTGACCGCTCGGTAGCGTTTCCCGGCGGGACACCCATTCCCCAATGTCCCGCCGGACTTCAACTTGTTCGAAATCAGAGTAAGAGTTCATGTTCCCGATGACACCCATCGCGGTCGCGCTTGCACTGTTGTTTTGTGCCGGTGCGACGGCGGCACCTGTTTCCGCGGGTTCGACACCCCGCAGTCTGCTGGCGCAAGCCAAAGGTTTGCCAGCGGATTTCGAGGAGCATTTCTTTGACGTGCCCTTGGCCGTGCGGGTCGAGCTTGACCAGCAGCCTTTGGGAGAAGCTCTGGTCGTGCTGTCACGCGATGACCGCATCACCTTGCTCGAATTCACCGATACCAGCGAAAACCGCTACGGCCCGGCTGAACGGGAAAAGTGGGCGGCCTATCTCAAGCCCGGCGTGCCATTGGGCGATTGCTCCGGTGCGTGCCCGAATGATGTGCTGGCCGTGCATTACAACCTCGAAAGTTCCCTGGTCTCGATCCTCACCCGCAATGCCGAGCGCGATCTCGAGGCCAAGCGTTTTCACGATCAACCCCTCGAAGGCAGCAGCGGCCTGATGGTGCGCAATCAGCTCAACCTCAATGGTGGCCAGGATCAGGACCTGGGTGGGCGCTATGGTCTGGAGGCCAGTGGCAGCCTGGGTAACTGGAGCCAGACGTTCAACATGCAAATGGCGCGCATGGGCGGTCCCGACGACAAGCTGTACCACGCCGTGCACGAGCTTTACACCCAACGCGAGCTGCAAGGCAGCTTCTTTCGTCTGGGTTATTTCACCCCCAATTCCGAAGGCCTGACCCGTCAGCCGCGTACATTCGGCACCAGCCCCGACACGGCGGTCGGTGTGATGTACGGCAGCTCCGACAGTCTGGCCATCAACAACGCGATGCCCAGCGTTTATCCGATTTATGTCACCGCCAACCGTCAGGGCTCGGTGGAGATTTACCGCG
The DNA here is from genome assembly GCF_002113215.1 of Pseudomonas sp. B15(2017). NCBI lineage: Bacteria > Pseudomonadati > Pseudomonadota > Gammaproteobacteria > Pseudomonadales > Pseudomonadaceae > Pseudomonas > Pseudomonas sp. B15(2017). Next base: position 385,369 of record NZ_NEJZ01000001.1, on the reverse strand, counting down.
ACGGCCTGCTGATCAACACGCAGTCGGTGCCGGCCGGATTGCAGACCCTCGATACCCGACCGCTTCCCGGCGGCATCTATGAAGTGGAAGTGCGGCTGATCGAAGACGGTCAGATCACCTCCACCACCCAGGAGCTGGTCTACAAGCCGAACAACTGGCGCAACCTTGACGAGCGCTGGCGCTACAACCTGTTCGCCGGCGAAGAGAGCAAGCTGCTCAGCAACTGGGATCAACAGGCCAGCGGCAGTCCCACGGCCGGCGCTTCGATCAATTACCTGGCGCACCCGCGGGTGATTCTCGGGCTGTCGGCACGCCAGATCCGGGAAACACTGCAGTACGGCACGTCCATCGACTGGACGCTGGCCAACCATCTCAGCCTGTATGCCAACGTCTACCAGACCCGGGACTACGGCACCGGACTGGACCTGCAGAGCCTGTACAACTATGGCTCCGGCAGCCTGATCTTCAGCCACACCCGCAGTTGGCTGGACACCACCGATCTTTACGAAACCCTGCCCGATGGCACCCGTGTGCGCCAACGCAACGTGTTCGTCGGCCAGACCAGCAATTCTTCGCTGGCGATCAATCATCGCGTCGATCAGCGCAACTCCCTCAACGCCCGGGTTTCGCACAGTGAAGGCAACGTCGAAGGCTTCGGCGTGGATCTGGGCTGGAACCGCCGTGCCGTGCTGTTCGGCAACGATGCCAATTGGCGCCTGTCGCTGTTTGATCGTCCCGGCAGTTTCAGCAGCGGCAATGATCGCAGCCGGGGTGTCGATCTCAGCCTGAACCTCGCCATCGGCGCGCCGGGCCAGCAGTTGACCGGCAGCATCGGTTCACGCACCGACCGTGATGGCGGTCGCGACAACAATGCCTCTCTGGGCTGGCGCAAGGACTTCAAGGATCACGTGCTGCAGAACGTATCGGTCACCGCGCTGAGCGATACCTACGGCATGGGCCTGTCGAGCCTGGCCAACTTCCGCACCGACACGGTCAATGGCGACGGTTTCGTTCAGCGTTCGTCCTATAACAACAAGTTCACCGGCGGCCTGAACCTCGACAGCACGCTGGTGGTGGGCGGGCAGAAAATGCTGATGACCAGCGAATACGAGATGCGCGGCGCCGGCATGATCGTCGATGTGGAATCGGACATTGACGGGATTGTCCTGCGGGCCGACGACCTGAGTGGCGGCGGTGCTTCATTGAAGCCGGGGCGCAATTTCATTCCGCTGACGGCGTACCAGAACAGCTCCGTGAGCTTCGACTTCGAGGGCAACCATGTGCCCGCCGCGACCATCGCTCCGGCCCGGACCCGCTATCACCTGAACAAGGGCGGCGTGGATTACCGGCAGATCCGGGTGATGAAAACCCTCACTGTCCTCGGTCGTCTGGTGGATGCGCAGGGGCGTCCGCTCAGGGGCCATCACGTGATCAACCACGCCAGTCGCGGAGTGACCGAAGTCGACGGGTTCTTCTCGATGGAAATGAATGCTGGCTCCCCGACGCTGGAAGTGCGCCGGGATAACAACCTGCTGTGCCAGTTCCGTCTCAACGAGAAGGATCACCGCAGCGAAAACAATGTGTTGATGATCGGTGACCTGCGCTGCACGCCCGACACTCTCGCCGATCTCGCATCCATCGAACAGAAGGCGGGTTGATGCCATGAAAGCGACAAAGTACTGGCTGGGTTTACTAACGGCGTTGAGCCTTTCGGCCGAGGCAGCCACTCATGAAATAAAGGCGTTGTTCCAGCCAGACCCCTCGCAGCCAAACAAGAACATTTTTGTCAACAAGACGCCCAACAGTGGCTATTGCGCGAGTTATCCGGGTCAGTGCTCGGCGCACAATATGTTCAGTATTCAAACGCCGGTGCGGTTCACGTCCACGCGGCCCTTCGCCCCTGGCGACAGTCTGGGAGTGAGGGTTCCGGCCAATTGGCGGCGGTTGACCGTCACCAATCGGGATACGCAGGAAACCGAAACCGTTGAAGTGCGAATCATCGGCATCGGGTCCACCTATGTCCTGAGCCATCCGGCGGCCGAACTGACAGGCGCGGCGACCCCCCTGGAGGGACATCAGCAACTCTGGACCAGTAGAAGTTGGGTCTATGTTCCGGCTCCGTGTCAATACAGCGGTGTAGGGTTATATACATCGGCAACCTACAGGTTTTTCTGGAAGGCACCGGAAGAGGCTGCCTGTACCAAGGTCGCCGCGTACACGATTCCGTCGATGTCATTCGTCAACCTCGATTTTGCCTATGAATTGAGAACGCCCAATCCGTTGGGTATGTCATCAGGGCTCTACACCGGGTCGTTGTCCTACACCATGGGCCCCGATGGTGATTTTCAGATGGGCACGACGATGGTGCCGGACGATAGCGATCTGACTCTGGATTTCGTGTTGGACGTACAGCACACGCTGAAAGTCGAGCTGCCTCCTGGCGGAAACAAAATTGCGCTGGAGCCGGCAGGCGGCTGGCAACAGTGGATCGACAGCGGCCGCAGGCCGACCGACATCTTCCGTAATCAGCCGTTTTTCCTGTCCGCTTCATCGCGTTTCAAGGTGATGTTGCAGTGCAGTTCTCTGGGAGGGGCCGACTGCAACATAGGCAATAACCAGGTGGGCTTCTCCAAGTTCCAGGTCAGGCTGACGATGCCACCCGGCATTGTCGGCCCCGGGAATACCGATGGCTGGTCCGGCACGCTGACTTACAACACCTGGCTTGGACCGTTCGAGCCCAGCCGTTATGTCGATCGCAAACAAGGCATGTTGCGCTTCTTCATCTCTCCCAGGTTTCTGGATTTTTTGAAGCCCGGCATGAACGGCACGCTGTGGGGCAACGCCACGATCATTTTCGATTCGGAAGTATGAGCATCTGCCAACGGGGCATTGTGATTTTCATGAGGTTGAAAGGATGAGACATCTGTTTTTGCTGTTGCTGTGCGCGGTGTTCTGGACCACGGCCCAGGCCGGACCGCAAATCAATGTGGGCACGGTGTACGACTACCTGGACGGCGACAAAAGCACCTACCTGAAACGGGTGTTCAACAGCGGCGACAGCACGGCATTCGTCAAGGTCAACGTGCTGGAGATCGTCTATGACGGCCAGGGCCAGCCCCAGGAGGTTCCGGTTGCGAGCGCCGCTGATGGCGCGTCGCGCAACGGCCTGATGGCCAGCCCGGCACGCCTGATCATTCCAGCCCAGGGCATGCAGGGCACGCGTCTGCTGTATATGGGGGAGCGGGACCGCGAGCGCTATTTCCGTGTGCGCTTCGTGCCGGTGGTGCCGGAGAAGGAGGACGATTTTGTGGTGTCCAGCGAAGAGCGCGAAGACTACAAGAAGACCCTTTCGGCGGGCGTCAACGTGATGACCGGTTTCGGCACGGTGTTTTTCGTACGGCCGAAAGACACTCGCTACGACACGGTCCTCAACGACACCGGCAGTCGGTATGAAGTGCGCAACAACGGCAACACGGTGGTTGTGGTCGACGAGTTCAAGAGCTGTTCACTGGTAAAGGAAACCGACTGCGGCGCGACCGTCAAACACCACGTCATGGCCGGCCGCACGTTCGCTTTCGACAAGGAAAAGGGCCGCGAGTATCGCTTCAAGCTCGTTGAAGGCGAGCGCAAGCAGGATCTCAAGGTCGTCAGCCGCTGACCCGCAGGAAATGACATGAACAAGTATTGTGTGGCCGCCGTACTGGCGGCAATCAGCACGTTGACCGCAACCGCTGTCTCGGCGGCTCGGGAAACGCTGCATTTCGAAGTGACGCTGACCATCCCCAGCCGACCGTTTTACATCCTGCCGTCGGAACCGGACTGGATCCACCGACCGCAGATTCTGGCCTGGAACTACCCGGATTCGACCCTCGGTGGGTTCAGCAGGAACTTCGATGTGCGGCATGACACCAGCGCCATCGAGGCTCGGCTGGAAAGCGCGCCGTACCTGTCGACGGGCAGGCCCGGCGAGAATATCGATCTGCGGCATGACACCAGCGCCATCGAGGCTCGGCTGGAAAGCGCGCCGTACCTGTCGACGGGCAGGCCCGGCGAGAATATCGATCTGCGGGTGCGCTTCAACAACGTGGAACTGAGTGCCGCTCCGGCGTACCGTCAGGTGCTGTCAAAGGAGGAGGCCGCGATAGGCAAGCGAGTGCCGCTGGAGATCGATCCGATCATGCCGGCCGGTGGTTACAAGGCGGGAGATTATTTCGGCAACGTACTGGTCGTGTTCAACGCGAGGGCCCCGGGAGAGTAACAAGCGGCAGTCGCTGATCGGTATCCGTTTGCGGATGGATAAAGGAAAGATCGCGATCATTGCCGGGCTGGGCAGCCGCCAGGGAGGCGGATTTTCTATCGATGCAAAGGAAAGCGACATGATCAAGCAATTGGTGATCGCCGTGTGCGTGGGCGTTTCGACGCCGATGGCCGGTGAAGCCTTCGCAGCACAGGAAAAGCACGTTTTTGAAGTCTCGGTGGATATTCCAACCCTGGAATTTTATGTGATACCGAGCGAAACGGACTGGATACACCATCAACAGACGCTGCCCTGGGACATTGCCACTTCGACCCTCGGCGGCTTGCGCAAGAACTTCGATGTGCGCACTGACAGCAGTGCCATCGAAGCCCGCCTCGAAAGCTTCCCCTTTCTCTCCAGCGGCCTGGATTCACGGGATGACATCAGTCTGCGCATCAACTTCAACGGTACGGAGTTGAGTCATCAGCTGGTTCCGGTTCAGGTCGTGTCGCGCGAGGAAGCTGTCGCGGGCAAGAGGGTGCAGCTGGAGATCGAGCCGCGCAGGCCTGCCAACGGTTATACGCCGGGTGATTACTACGGCACCGTCAACATCATCTTCAATGTGGCAGCCCCGACGGGTTGATCGTTGAACCAACAAAAGACCGTTTGCTGAGCAAGGAGCTGGTAATGGTTTCAGGGTTGCGAACATTCAACAGATTTGGCAAGGCAAAGTGGCAGGCGGGTCTCTACGGCTGGTTGATCTGCTCATCAGCGCACGCGGTGACTCAGGAAATCAGGGCGGTCTATGTACCGGATCCCGCCAATCCGCAGACCAACAGCTTCATCAACCAGACGCCGCAGAGCGGTTACTGCGCCACTTATCCCAACGATTGCAAACCGTTATCGGGCGTCCGGCTGCCGTTGCGATTCGCTTCAGTGCAGGCGCTGGAGCCGGGCTCGTCCGAGCGCAACGGCGCGATGTTCAACATGCCGGCGCAGTGGCGCAGCCTGATGGTCACCAATGTCTTTACCGGCGAGACCGCGACAGTGGACATGCGCATCGGCGGGTTCGGTTCACAGTATGTGCTCAGCGACACGGCGGCCAATCTGACGGGCGAGACCGACGATCAGCAGGCGCACTACAAGTTGTGGGGCACCAGTTGGGGTGTCGCGCCGCTGCCCTGCCGGCCCGGGGCGATGCCGTCTCACGGCCCGGATTTTTTCCAGTTCTTCTGGAAGACGCCGACCGAAGGTATCTGCGCCAAACGGGCCGCGTTCATGATTCCCTGGATGTCCTATGGCTATCTGGACGTGGGCTACGAATTGCACATGCCGGATCCGTTGACGATGTCTGCCGGCCTGTACACCGGTCAGTTGGCCTACGGTGTCGGGCCAGGCATGGACATCGACACCGGTGACAATCTGCTGCCGGATGCGTCGGCCGTGACTTTCCGGTTCGTGCTGGATGTCCAGCATGTTCTGAAAGTCGATATTCCTCCGGGCGGCAACAAGGTCGTGCTGGTGCCCGAAGGGGGCTGGCAGGCCTGGTTGCAACAGGGGCGAAAACCGGCACGGTTGTTTCGCGACCAGACGTTCAACATTTCGTCCTCCTCGCGCTTCAAGATGTTCCTTGAGTGCCAGCACGGCGGCGCGCAGTCTTGCGGGTTGCAGGACTCGGCGGGAGGCAGCACGCAGGCGCAGGTGTTCGTCAGCGTCAGCCTGCCCGACAGCATCACTGACAGTGCGGGCCAGCCGGTGCGGCATCGGCCGTTGTCGGCAAGTCCGAGTGTCCCGGGATTTCAGCCGGGCCGGTTTCTGGACCGGGCGCCGGGCACGCTGCATTTCGAAATACCCAAGGACTATGTCGAGCAGATGCTGCAACCCGGCCAGGCCCGGCGTTACGCCGGCAATGTCACAGTGATCTGGGATTCGGAAGTCTGAGCCCACCCCTTAAGGCAACCTGACCGGTTGCCTTAAGGGGTGCGCAGCGGCTCAGATCCCCGCGCGAGCCATGGCCTCGCGGGTCAGCCGTTGTTTCAGTGCCTTTTCCTGCCGACCGATGCTTTCAAGCCAATCGTCAAAGGTCATCTGACTGGTTTTTTCCTCTGTGAAGAGCAGATCCTCCGGGATCGACAGGCGCTGAGCCAATTCACTGAGGGTGCGTCTGAGCTCGGGGGAGCGATCCTTTCCTTCGCTCCAGCGTTCCTGGGCTTCCTGCAAATCGATCAGCAGGTCGACCTGTTCCTGGTACACGCGCGCGTTGGCTTCGATTTCTCCCGACCAGGTTTCACGCAAATAACGATCCCAGAAAAATTGGTCGAGCATCTGGTCGACCAGACCGCCATCGGCCTCGGCATCGAGAATCCTGTCGCCGGCCGCATCGATGGTTTCGTCGGTGACCCCGGCGATCGCGCGGAATTTCATGGCCTCGGATTGCCAGGGCAGTTCAAGGCGTCTGGCCAGACCGGTTTCATAGGCCAGGTGGACTTCCACATCGTCAGCTGCGCCCTGGCGGGCCGCGATATCGGCCCGGGCAATCTCGTTGACTTGCCTGAGGCGCGCAGCACCTTTGGCCAGTGTCACCAGTCGGCGTTCAAGCTCATCGGGAGAACTGGAATAAGTGCGTGCTTCCGATTCCAGCACGCGTATTCCCATGCTGTTGAACAACTGGGCGCCGGCGTCTTCGCAACCTTCGGGGGCAGTCGACATCAGGAACAGTTCTTCGCGCAGCCGGGTATCGATGTTCATGGCGTCGATCATTCGCCAGACACGCTCGGTCAACTGATTCAGTGCCTCTCCACCCAGTTCGTAATCGGCAGAACGAGTCAAACCCTGCAGCACCTGGAAGAAGCCGTCGGAGCCGGGTTCACTCGCCAGGTCATGCCACGCTTCCGGACGAAGCGCCCCGATGCCGGGCGTTTCATCAGCCACTTCGGTGTCCATGGAAATCGGCCATTGCTCCAGCAAGTCTTCAGCAACGGTGGCGTAAGTGTGTGACGGACGCAGACCCACGGACCTGCGATAGCTTTCATAAGTGGAGCGTGCCTGGCTGGCCATTTGTTCCAGACGAACACGCGTGCGGGCGATCAGGTAAGCCTCATCGGAGCCTGGCTGCACTTCGGGAATGTACCTGAGCGGGTTGTTGCCCAGATCAAGAAAGAACCCTCGGGGGCGGGGAACATCGAACAGGCCCAGCGGCCAGCCGTCGATCTGTGTATTGATCAGACTCAGGATTCGCAACCTCGGCATGCGCCCGACCGACAGGGGCATGCTGATTGGGTTGTTGTCCAGTCTCAGGATTTCCAGGCGCGTCAGCGTGTTCAACAGCTGTGTATTGGCAGGCGTCAGCTGCAACAGGTTGTTGTTCAGACGCAGGGTTTCCAGACGCTGCATCCGGTCGATGCCGGCGGGCAGGGTCCTGAGGTTGCAGTGTCTGGCACTCAATTGACGCAGTTGAGGGAAATCCTTCAGCAGGCCGCCGGCCGTTAAAGAAAAACTCTGGCCGTCCAGATTCAGTGTCGTGATCTGATCGAGCCAGGGTTTGAGGCCGTCCGGTAATTGCCCCCACCATTGCTGGAGGTCATGGGGCAGCATCTCTTTCGACAAGTCCAGCGCGTAGCCGCTCTCAAGGCTGATGCTGCGTTCCTGGAACACCTCGGACCTGCGTTCGAAGCACTCCACCAGACGCTCTGCAAGGAAGCGTCCGCCTTTGTGTTGATACTCCCACCAGGTTTGCGGGACGCCCATGTTCTCGAAGTCCACGGGGGCACCCTGGCTCCGGAACCTGAATGCCCAAGAGTCGAGTGTTTGCTTCAGCGTCGTGAGTTCACTTTCAAGCCGCGCGATTTTCCAGTGGGCATCGCCGGTGGCCTGCAATGACCGGGCGAACGTCGCCACTTCTGTTTCGCTGAAGTGCGGATAGAGATTTCCGACTTTTTCTTCCACGGTCAGCGGCGCCTTGGACAGCCTCGGTCCGCGCAACAGCAGCTCGGTTTCCAGCGGGATAACAGGACGGATCGGGGAGCGTGCCAGGATTGTCCTGCGTTCGGCTGGCGTTTCGGTGCAGAGCATCACCCATTGTCTGAACGATTGCCCCTGGCCCGTGCGATAGCCCAGTGCACGGCGTTTGCCTTCGGGCAGGGCGGCCAGTATGGAATCATAGAAGTCAGCAGCGTCGTGCAGTTTGTTGTTCTCACCGTCGCGTACCTCATAACGACCGTGTTCATCCCGGATCAATCTGCGCACTGTTGTGGCATCGTCCGGGCCGGCGCTGCTTCGCAACCGGCCGTCATGCGTGCCTTCGCGAACCTCTATGCGCAAATCTGAGAACGTGTCGGTGTAGATCCTCAGCGCGCCGAGCGTGAGACGTTCGGTATCCGGCACCAGCCATGCCGGATCATGCAAGCCCTCGCTGGCCCGGGTGGCGAGTACCTCGAACGCGGTTTCCCGGGCCTGACTTTTCAGGCGCAAAGGGATGTGTTGCTGCTCGCTCATGATGTTGTGCTCGGCGGCTGTCGCCTCGTTTGTCAGCGATTCGGCGATTCGTGCCGACAAGGGAGGGAAATGGCGCTGGATCAACTGGGCCCCGGCATCGGTGGCCTGGTTTCTCAAGCGGTACTGGTAGTCGAAAATTTCGCTTTCGCGGGTTTGCACGGCGTCGGCCAATCGATTGCGCAAGACCTGTGCCCGCCGGGCTTTGGGATAGTCCCCGCCCAGCAGTGACTGCATGTCGGCGTCATCGAGGAACTCCACCACTCGCTCGGGCAAGCGGTTGTCCAATACGTCGTCAAGTCCGATGGACAGCGTCTGATGATCAAACGCAAGGGGGTTGCCGTATTGCCGGTAAGCGCCGGTCAGATCATTGTTTTGCCAGACTTTGACGGCCTTGTCGGCTGGCCAGCCAGGCATGTCGGTGATCATTCGGTCAAACCAGTGCGAATCCGGGGGAAGGGGCTCTGCGCTGCGAATGCGCTCGCCGAGCCCTTTTGTTTCCTCGCGGATACGGGTGCGGTTCAGCGTGTCCTCGAGCAGCGGCGGTGGCGGGCTGTTTTCCACATGCATCCGGCGCAACGCGTCGATCGGCGTGCCACTGATGCGACGTATCCTTTCCAGTTCGACATCACTGTAAACGTCGACCGAGTGCCCCAGACGTCGCATCAGTTGTGGGCCATCCCAGTCATGCGGGGTCTCTGCTTCGTGAGTCCAGGCCCCCGCACCGTTGTGCTTCAGCCGCGGGGAGTAAGCCTGCGGTCGGGAAGGGTGCTCGACACGGTATTGGCCGCTTTCGCGGTCGAACCTGACTGAATAGTGCCTGCCCTCCAGCGGCAGAATGGTCTTGCCGGCATGTTGGTGCAGACCCAGGGCATCCGGTCTGGCGCCCTCCGGCAAGGCCGGTTGCGACAGCTCGTACGGTTGGAGGTCCGGGTGCCACAACCGTGTGCTGCCATCGAACGAGCGTACGGCTTTCATGTTTTCAATCAGCGGCGAAAACTTCAGCAGAAACGGCCTGGCGACCACCGCACCACTGGCGAACGCCGCCAGTTGCAGGACGTCGTTGACCACTCCCACCACATGTTCCGCAGCCTCTTCCCAATGACCCAGTGCCAGATCCACCGCCCCCTCGATGACTTCATTGGTCAATTGCCAGGCGGTGTAGCCGAGCATTGCCAGACCGACGACAGGCACAAAGGGTGCAGCCACCATCACCGCCACGTTCAGGATGTCCTGGACAATTGCGAAAGCGTTCGCCCACCAGTCTGCGCGAGCATTCTTGTCCGCATCGGCGGTAGGCACGGCGATGTTGCGCGCATCGTTGAGGATTTTGTCGAGCTGGCGCTGATAGAGCGATTCCCACAAGGCACCGCTGAACGGTATCGCACCGTATTGCAGGTTGGGATGGCTGACCGGTGTTTCGCGCCAGGAAGGACGTGAGTCTCCACGTTTGTGTGGATACCATTTCACATGCAGCAGACGCTGCTTGAGATCGGCAAAGAAATACCCGCGGTCCTTGTGATCGACGAATTGGCTGAAGAACTGCCAGTAGCTGCCTCCGGTGGAGGGCAGTGTGTCGTTCTTCTGCAACTGGCGAGTCAGCTCGGTCAGAAAGTCGAGGTGGGTGGCGTATTCTTTCAACGGATGTTCCGGGTCGTGCGGAACGTAGGCGATGATCCGCGACGAGGACAGCGGATACCCGGGGTCGGGGCGCAGAATCAGGATGCCGGTCATCTTCAGATCCATGATGGTCAGCTCGCAAGCCTGCATCCGCTGCTGGCCGAGCCTGAGTGCCACCCGACCGTCGAGCAGGGCACGGATCAGCTGCACACCTTCACGGTCGATGTCTTTCTTTGCCAGCGCCACGCGTGCGGCCACCCGCAGCGCGGCCTTCTGGCTTTGCACGACCTGCGTCTTTACGTAACTGCGCGCTACCGGGTCGTCGTTCAACAGCATTTCCTGAAGATGTGCCTGATAAAGCCTGCCGATATCCAGTTCGCGACACAGCGTCTGGAATTGGGCCACGGTCATCAGTCGATCCAGTGGGGAAATGTCGTACTGATCGTTTACAAGTTGCATTTTGAGGACGAACGCGGAATTCGATGCGTAAGTTTCGTTATAGGCGAAGTTGTTCAGGGCAGCTTCGAGCAATGAAATTTTTCTTGAGGTTGAACCACTCAAAATATTTCTGACGTACCAAGGCGATCTGCTTTCGCGATACAGAATCAGAAATGTATTCCTGATATCGACGTCGATGCCGGTTTTCTCCCGCAAGCGTGTCCTCAATAACGGTTCGGCAAACGCGTGAATATCTTTCAGTCGGGCCAGTGCCTTGTCGGCAGCGTTGCGGGCTGCCCAGGCACTGCGATGGACGCTGGCCAGTCGCGGCTGCATCCAGTATTCACGACGCGGTTTTATATTTTTCAATACTTCGCCGTGATGCGGTTTCATATCGGTAAAAACCGGATCGATCCGCGATTTGATTAATTCGTAATGTTGCCCTTTGTATTCGGTTTTTGCAGTCATGGGTGCAGCCTTGAATAAGTCAGGAATGTTGAGCCTAACGTTCAAGTATGCGGAGGGTTAGTTCAAAAGTTTGTTTCTCGAGTGCGAGCCAGACAGGGGAACGATTGAATATTGGAATGCATAAAACAAATAGTTATTGCCCCCGCAACTTCATTCGGTGTTAAGCGATGGCAGGTTCGCCAGTGCTACCTGAGAAACGGGCGACGACCGACATTGCGAGTCGCTGCCGGGTTGCAGATACGGCATCAGGATCGGCGCCATGCCCTTGAGCACCTGCACCGGCAGGGCCGAGGTGAATTTGAAGCTCTCCGCCGACCGCCCTGGAACGAACGCCGTGAGCGTGCCGAAATGGTGATCGCCGATGTAGAACACGAAGGTCGCGGTGCGGTTGATCGACTTGGAACTCAGAATGCGCCCGCCGGAACCGATGGCCTCGATTCGGTTGTCGCCTGTACCGGTTTTTCCGCCCATGGTCAGCGGTGTTCCATCGTTCAGTTTGAAACTGCCGGAAACACGTTTGGCCGTTCCCGAGTCCACCACTTGCGACAACGCTTCACGCATTGCCGTGGCGACTTCGGACGGCATCACCCGTTTACCGACATGAGGGTCGTTGACCAGTTTCGTTTCGTAAGGCGTGCCGGCGGCAAAGTGCAGGCTGTCGATGCGCAGGGTCGGCATGCGCACGCCGTCATTGAGGATGGTGCCGATCAGCTCGGCCAGCGCAGCGGGGCGGTCGCCGGAGCTGCCGATGGCGGTGGCCAGTGACGGCACCAGGTGATCGAACGGATAGCCGACTTTCTGCCAGCGCTGATGGATCTCGAGGAACGCCTCGATTTCCAGCATGGTGCGGATCCGACTGTCGCGGGCGCCTTTGTGCTTGCTCTTGAACAGCCAGCTGTAGACTTCCTGACGCTCGAACTGACTGGCCTTGACGATCTGGCTCCAGGTCGCGTCCGGGTGGTTGAGCAGGTAGCCGATCAGCCACAGGTCCAGCGGGTGGACCTTGGCGATGAAGCCCTGGTCCGGCAGGTCATAGGTACCGGGACCGTAGGCCAGATAAAGCCGTTCGAGGCGTTCGTCGGTGAGTTTTTCGGTGATTTTGACGCCCTTGAGGTGCGAGCGCACAAAAGTATTGAAGTCTTCCTGGCTGGCTTCGGGCAGCAGGTAACGGTGCACGGCGGCCATGCGGATCGGCGTCGGGCGCATGCTGTCGAGGAAGGTGTCGAGGCGGGCCTGGGTGTCCTTGTTCTTGTACTTCTTCCAGAACTTGAGCAGGAACGAGGTGCCTTCGCGGTCGGCGAACGAGGCGAGGTATTCCTGACGGCGCGGGTCGCGGTCGTCCTTGAGCAGTTCGGCGCTGTTGTTGGGGCCGGAGTAGGTGGTGTAGCGCACCAGATCGCGCATCAGGCGAATGAACGGCAGGTTGATCGACTCGCGCAGGGCATCGCGCAAGGTCGGCATGCGGCCGTTGTCTTCCTTGCGAAAGTTATGGAACACATGCAGCCCGCCACCGGTGAAAAACGCTTCACCGGGGCTGGCCGAGTATTTGCGGTCGAGGGCGGCGCCGAGCAGCTTCGACAGATCGTGATCCTTGTTCTGGATCAGGTAGTCGATCACCCACCGGCTCAGGCGATCCTGATCCGGCACGTCGATTTTTTTCAGTTCCGGCCCGGTCATGGCGCCGTATTTGTCATGCAGCTCCGCGATGATTTGCAGGTAGGTTGTCAGCACGCGCATCTTGGCGGTGGAGCCCAGTTCCAGCTTGCTGCCCTCGTTGATGTCGAACGGCTGATCGGTGCTGTCGGTCTGCACCCGCACGCGCGAGCCGTCCGGGGTCAGCTCGAACAGGGTGAAGCTGTAACGCACCTGTGTGGTGCTGGTGGGCGTCAGCAGGCGTTCACCCATCAGACCGACTTCGGTGGCGTAGGCCGGGTCGGCCAGTCGTTTCAGGTAGGCGGTGGCCTGGGTCTGCAGCTCGCCTTGCAAGGTGCTGGTAGCGGACAGGTCTAGACGGTCGAGGTCGTACAGCGGACGGTTGAGCATCGACGCCAACCGGCTGCGGGCGACGCTGATGCCTTTATTGGTTTCGATCGGCTGAATGGTCGGCTGGGTCTGCCAGTCACGGTAGCTGATGGTGCTGGCCAGCGCCGCATCGGCGAGAGTGGCGTCGATCACACCGTTCTGCTTGAGCACGCGCAAGTGGCTGTTGGTCAGTTCGACCAGCTCTTCGCGGCCCTTGGTCAGGTAATGCGAAGGACGGCGCTGGGCGATCATCAGCGAGAGCATTTCGCGCAGGGCCAGGCCCTTGTCCGCCATGCTCTTCGGATCGGTTTCAGTGCTCGAGAGTTTGCGGTTGGCCTCGTTGAAATCGGCGCCATACCAGACCCGCAGGCCCTCGGCCATGCCGTGTACTTCGCCATGCCCCGGCACCGCCGACAGCGGCACGCTGTTGAGGTAATCACGAATGATGTTCTGCCGCGCCTGCAAGGTGTCCGGGCCGCCCTGGTAGGCGCGCACGCTGGCGGAAATCATCTGGCGGATCTTCTCCGCGCCGGACACCGTCAGGCCATCGGGCGAATGACGATATTTCTCAAGTTGCGTCGCCAGGGTACTGCCACCGGCCGACTGCCCCGGCAAGTGCAGCAACTTGGCGACTTGCGACCACGCGGCCATGCCGAAGCGCGGCCAGTCCACCGCCGGGTTGGCCAAGGGTTGCTTTGGGTCGAGCAGAAAGCGGTTTTCGATGAACAACAGGCTGTTGACTACCACCGGCGGGATTGTGTCGAAACTCGAATACAGCTGCTGGGGGTAGTTGTACTGATACAGCGGTGCGGCGCGGCAATCGGTGATCGACAACCCGGCCTGGATCTTTTCGGAATAGGGCACGAACAGGCCCTTGTCGGTGTAGTTGAGCAGGGCCGGGGAGAAACGCGTCTGTTCGGTGATCACGTAGTTGCGCTTGATCAGCCGTGGCAGGAACTCGTCCAGCGAGCTGTAGCCCAGACGCAGGTCGAACGGCCCGTTGCCCGGATAGCGGATGGCGTCGCTGGGGCCCGGTTGCAATTCGTACTTGAGTTTGGCGGCGTACTGGCTGAGCTCGCGGGACTGAAATCGCGAGGTGCGCATTTCCTTCATCGCAGCCAGACCCACGACAATCGCGATGATCACCAACAGGAGCCAGAAAGCCTTCCACCCATGCCGGTTACGACGGGGTTTTTCAGGGACAGGCGCTTCATCCACACGTTCAGTCGGAACCACTTTTTCACTCGAATCGGTTTGCCACAAAGCGCCCATAGTCGATTGATCCATTCACGCAGATTGATCGGACTTGTCTGAAGCTTAGTCGGTGGTTGGCGTGGGTGAAAAAATTGTGAAGAGGGCACCCTGAACAAATCTGCAAATCCGGCTGCCACCCTCCGGCAAGTGATTGCAAGCCTGAAAGGGCCGGAACAGAGAGGTCTTGAGGTCGATGCGACTTTGGTCGCGGCATGACGCTGCACCATTGCTGTGCAATACTCGGCGCCCATTTGCGCGGTGAATAATCCTCAAAATGCAGGACGATTTGTCTCGTAAGCCGCGTATTTGACGAGGTTTACGTCTGAATCAGATGCCTTATAGAGTGAAAAAACCTGTCGCAAGCTTTTTATACTGCACGCCCCGCTGATCCCGCAGGTTGCTTCTGCGGGACGGTCCTGCCCACGAAGCAGGGCCGGTTTTGACCCAGGCGCAGGCTTATCGGCCGACGCTTGAACACTCGGTGGTCACATCCAATAACAAGACGAGGAAGTCCCCCATGCCAGTCGGCAATCACCCGCCCCATGGCGAAACCGCTCAAGGCGGCCCGCTCAAACGCGAACTCGGTGAACGGCATATTCGCCTGATGGCGCTCGGCGCCTGCATCGGTGTCGGCCTGTTTCTCGGTTCGGCCAAGGCCATCGAAATGGCCGGCCCGGCGATCATGCTGTCTTACATCATCGGCGGTCTGGCGATCCTGGTGATCATGCGCGCCCTCGGCGAAATGGCCGTGCACAACCCGGTCGCCGGTTCTTTCAGCCGTTATGCACAGGATTATCTCGGTCCGCTGGCGGGCTTTCTGACCGGCTGGAACTACTGGTTCCTGTGGCTGGTGACCTGCGTCGCCGAAATCACGGCGGTGGCGGTGTACATGGGCATCTGGTTCCCCGATGTGCCGCGCTGGATCTGGGCGCTGGCGGCACTGGTCAGCATGGGTTCGATCAACCTGATCGCGGTGAAGGCCTTCGGTGAATTCGAGTTCTGGTTCGCCCTGATCAAGATCGTCACCATCATCGCCATGGTGCTCGGCGGCATCGGCATCATCGCTTTCGGCTTCGGCAACGACGGTGTGGCGCTGGGGATTTCCAATCTGTGGGCCCACGGCGGCTTCATGCCCAACGGCGTGACGGGCGTGTTGATGTCCCTGCAAATGGTGATGTTCGCCTACCTCGGTGTGGAAATGATCGGCCTGACCGCCGGCGAAGCGAAGAACCCGCAGAAGACCATCCCGAATGCGATCGGCTCGGTGTTCTGGCGCATCCTGCTGTTCTACGTCGGCGCACTGTTCGTGATTCTGTCGATCTATCCGTGGAACGAAATCGGCACCCAGGGCAGTCCGTTCGTGATGACCTTTGAACGTCTGGGCATCAAGACTGCCGCCGGCATCATCAACTTCGTGGTGATCACCGCCGCGCTGTCGTCTTGCAACGGCGGCATCTTCAGTACCGGGCGCATGCTCTACAGCCTGGCGCAGAACGGCCAGGCGCCGGCCGGCTTCGCTCGCACCTCGGGCAACGGCGTACCGCGTCGGGCATTGCTGCTGTCGATCTTCGCCCTGCTGCTGGGCGTGCTGCTGAATTATCTGGTGCCGGAAAAGGTCTTCGTCTGGGTGACTTCGATTGCTACCTTCGGCGCGATCTGGACCTGGGTGATGATCCTGCTGGCCCAGTTGAAATTCCGCAAAGGCCTGAGCGCCAGCGAACGTGCAGGTCTCAAGTACAAGATGTGGCTGTTCCCGGTCAGCTCGTATCTGGCGCTGGCGTTCCTGGTGCTGGTGGTCGGCCTGATGGCGTATTTCCCGGACACTCGCGTGGCGCTGTATGTAGGCCCGGCGTTCCTGGTCCTGCTGACCGTTCTGTTCTACGTGTTCAAGTTGCAACCAAAGGATTCGGTACAGGGCGCGATGCGTTCGGCTTCGTAATTCGTTGTCGCTGAAACCTGAAAGCCCCGGCCGAAAGTCCGGGGCTTTTTCATGGGGCGAAGTGATGCCGCTGGTCTGAAAGCGCCGCAAAAAACGACTTCTGATTCAGAGTCATGTTCGAAGGTTTATCTACGTCGTTTCCAGCGCAGCCGTGAACAGAGGCGCAGGTATGAGGATCAGCGATTTTCTCGTACGAGAACTCGGCCGCCGTCAGGTCGTGTTGTTCTTTCTGCTCGCCACGATGCTGTACATCCTGCCGCTGATCCTCGTCGACTTTCCCTACATCGACGACAACTGGCGCACCCTCGCTGCTGGCAACGCCTGGGCGCGGCAGGGGCGGTTGTTCATGGACTGGTTTTATCAAGCGCTGACTTTCACTGGCGCTGCGCCGAACATTTTCCCGTTGCCGCTGTTGCTCGCCACGGTGGCCATGTCGTTCGCGCTGACCCGGCTGACCTTCCACTATTTCCCCGAACCGACGCTGGCCTGTTGTCTGGTGCCGTTGCCGCTCTGGTACAACCCGTTCCTGTTGCAGAACCTGTCCTATCAATACGACGGGGCCGGCATGGCGCTGAGTCTGGTCGCGGTGATCTACGCGATCACGTTTGGCGGCGCTTCACGCATTCAGCGCTGGCTGGTGCCGTCGGTGTTGCTGGCGCTGGCGATCGGGTTGTATCAGATCAGCCTGAATGTGTTTCTCGGGTTGTGCTGCGTGGAATTGCTGCGCAATGTTCATCGGCGAGTGCCGTGGGGTGAACTCTGGTGCCGGTCAGGCTGGCGGCTGGCGCAGCTGTTGCTGGGCGTGTCGATCTACGCGGTCACGGCCTATCCGTTCACGGATTCCACACGCACCGAATTGCTCAACCTCAGTGCTGATCCACTGCTGCAGATCAGCATCAATGTTGGCCGGGTCATGGAGAAGGTGGCGCTGCTGTTTCACAGTGGCTACACAGCAGTGTTCGTCGTATTACTTCTGTGCGCATTGTTCGGTGGTGTACGGATGGGACGGCAAATTTGCCTGCGCCAGGAACCACCCGCAAAGGGCCTGCTCCTGAGCTGTGGCTGTCTGCTGACTTTGCCGCTGGTTGTGCTGCTGATACCGGGGATGACGCTGCTGTTTCGCGACTTCAATGAAGGTGCGCGTACCCTGATGGGGTTCGGCGTGCTGCTGATGTTGCTGTTCTATCTGGCCTGTACCGGATTGACGTCGCTGCACTCGCGGCTGCCCCTGTTGTTGGCGATTCCGCTTTTGGCCACGTTGTCGCTGTCCTTCGCTTACGGGCGAGTACTGACGATGGAAAAGACCTTCGCCAACAGTGCTCTCTACAGCCTCAGTCACGACATTTCTTCCCATCGCGAACTGCGCGACGCCAAACGGATTTATATGTCGGTCACTTACTCCGATCGCTGGCTGGCAAGTGCGACGGGCACGTTCAAACAGTTACCGGTACTGCGCTATCTGCTGAATATCGACTACTTCATGCTCGCGGAAAACCTGCCGTCGACCGGCATCACCAACGTGGTTGCCGAGCGCGAGCGGCGCAACGCCACCCGCGTCGGCTATCAGGGGTTTCCAGCCTTGGTTGATCGACTCTATTACCGCATCTATCTGATCGGTGATTACGGTTTCATCGTCATGAAGGAGCCGCCCCATGGCCGCTTGCTGCAATGGTGACCGTCGGTCTGAAACCACCCCCCTCCTGTAATTTCTGACAGTAGACCCTGCTCACGCTCTGCCCTAGCTTGAAGCACTCGACGGTTGCCGCGACAGCAAGGATTGGCGATGAGAATCTTGTGGAAAGGGTTTTCCGCACAAACGGCCATCGGCCTCGGCGGCATGTTGATTCACTGGCAGATTTTTTTCGTGTTGACCAGCGCCGTTCAGGCGACTCAGTCGGCAAGTAACTTCGCCGCGTTTTGTATCGCCGCCGCCTTCTCGTTTTACATGAACGCGCTCTACACATTCGAGACTGGAACGTCAGTGCTGGCCTATCTGGGCTTCATGAGCGTGATGGGCGTTTTGAGTTATGGCACAGGTGAGTTCGGTGATGCGCGGAATTTGCCGGGACTGGCGACGGTGTCCGTGTTTTCGCTGTTGAATCTGTTGCTGGGGTACTGCTTTTTCCGGTTTGTGCTGTTTCGGGGGCGTCAGACATGAAAAGCCTCGCGAGCGTGGCGGCGTCCGCGGGGTTCACCTCCTTGAGGCTCGACAGACTGGCCCTTCTGGCGGTTGTATTCCTCGCCCTGATCGTGCGGTTTTACGCCATTGATGTGCCGAGTATCTGGTATGACGAGGCCTACAGTCTGTTGCTCGCACGCGAAACGCCGGCGCGCATTTTGGCACTGACTGCGCTGGATGTTCATCCTCCACTGTATTACGTGCTGCTGCATTACTGGGTGATGTTGTGGGGGGAGGGAGCACTGCCGGCCCGGGCGATGAGTGCGCTGGCGGATGTGGGAACGCTGTTGTTGTGTGTCAGGTTGATGAGCCTGATTTCCACGCGCCGGGCCACCTGGATTGCTGCGTTGCTGCTGGCGTTGCTGCCGTTATCCGCCGGCTACAGTCAGGAGGCCCGAATGTATACCCTGCTGGGGTTTTGGCTGATTGGCGCAACGATGGCTCTGGTGTGTTGGACACGGGCACCCGAAAAAAAACGGTTTGCGATTTCCTATGTTTTATTGATGGTTGCTGCGTTCTATACGCATTACTTTGCGTTCCTGTGCGTAGCCATTCATTGGCTTTTCTGGTGGAAAACGTGCTCCGAACTTCAAGACAAGGCAATTGGGGGGCGTGCCTGGATTCTGGCTAACGGCATGATCGTTCTACTGTATGTGCCCTGGCTGCCTGTACTGACTGATCAACTGCTCAGCCGACCGGATTTCGGCTGGATAGCGCCGCTCACCTGGCAATCGGTATTTACCCTCATATGGCAAATAACCGGTACGAGCGAGTCAGTAAGCTGGGCGACATGGTGGCGAGTCTGGCCGTCTGTTTTTATCATCGCCTGCGCGTTTACCGTACTGATGCAACATCGTGACTCACGACGGTATGCCTGGCTTTTGGTGGGATATTTCTTTATCCCATTACTGTTTTTGCTAGCGATTTCCCTGGTGAAACCAGCGTTTATCCTCCGCTACTTTTACTTTGCAGCTATCGCGCTTCCATTGATCGTTGCGGTGGCTATTGATAAGTGGTGGCATCGTCGACGGACACTTGCCTTGCTGCTCATGGCAGCGTTTCTACTGGGCGAACTTCAGGGAATGGCAGACCTCTCCAGGCGTCGAAACAACAGTGCAGGGATGGAGGCACTGGCGATTGCCTTGAATGCCCAGAGCCGTTCAGGCGACGAGATCGTGTTTGACAATCTGTATTGGTATTTGCCGTTCGCGAACTACAACAAAACGGGCATATCACCAAAGATTTTTGTAGGGATGACAAGTGTACGGCTTTCCGGATATCCGGATCGTTCGGGATGGGCGCTGATCCCGGCACCGCAACAATCAATGCTGATTGATGATGATTCGATAAGGGCGCTGGATGCAAAACGAGTGTGGTGGGTCGCGCACAAATCGAATGCCAAAGATCTCTCTTTGTTCTCGAACCAATGGATCAAGATTCGGAGCCTTGACGGAGGTGATATCGAAGCCCGCTTGTTTGTTCACAAGTGAGGGCCTGCCGGCGTTGACAGGCCCTGAATCATTCAAGCAGCTACGACTTCCTGCGGTTCAAAACTGTCCGCCCGCGCCATCTGCCACATCCGCGAATAGAACTCGCCGTTCACCTCTCCGGTGAGCAGTTCCCCCGGTTTCAGGAACACATGCAGCTGCGAGAACAGTTTGATTTCAGTCGCCGACATGCGCCGCACCAAATGCTTGGCCGAGAGTTGCGACGGATGATCGAGGCCGGCGGCGGCGAGCATTTCCGCCAGCGCCTTCAACGTATTGCGGTGGAAGTTGTAGACCCGCTGGGCCTTGTCCGGCACCACCAGCGCACGCTGGCGCAGGGTGTCCTGGGTGGCGACGCCGGTCGGACATTTGTTGGTGTGGCAGCTTTGCGACTGGATGCAGCCGATGGCGAACATGAAGCCGCGCGCCGAGTTGGCCCAGTCGGCGCCGATGGCGAGCACGCTGGCAATGTCGAAGGCGCTGACGATCTTGCCGCTGGCGCCGAGCTTGATCTTGTCGCGCAGATTCAGCCCCACCAGGGTGTTGTGAACAAACAGCAGGCCTTCGCGCATCGGCACGCCGATGTGGTCGGTGAACTCCACCGGGGCGGCGCCGGTGCCGCCTTCCTTGCCGTCGACCACGATGAAGTCCGGCAGGATGCCGGTCTCCAGCATGGCCTTGGCGATGCCCATGAACTCCCACGGATGGCCGAGGCAGAACTTGAAGCCCACCGGTTTGCCGCCGGACAGTTCACGCAGCTGCTGGATGAAATGCATCATCTCGATCGGTGTGGAGAACGCGCTGTGGCGCGACGGCGAGATGCAGTCTTCGCCCATCAGGATGCCGCGGGTGTCGGCGATTTCCTGGGTCACTTTGTGCTTGGGCAGAATTCCGCCGTGGCCCGGTTTGGCGCCCTGGCTCATCTTGATTTCGATCATCCGCACCTGCGGGGTCTGCGCCTGGGCGGCGAAACGTTCCGGGTCGAAACGGCCGTCGCTGGTGCGGCAGCCGAAATAGCCGCTGCCCAGTTCCCAGGTCAGGTCGCCGCCGTGTTCGCGGTGATAGGGGCTGATGCTGCCTTCGCCGGTGTCGTGAGCGAAGTTGCCGAGTTTGGCGCCCTGGTTCAGCGCGCGGATCGCGTTGGCGCTGAGGGAGCCAAAACTCATGGCCGAGATGTTGAACACCGATGCAGAGTAAGGCTGGGTGCACTGCGGGCCACCGACGGTGACGCGAAAGCTGCTCGGGTCGCTCAACGGTGCCGGGCGCATCGAATGACCGATGAATTCGAAGCCGGATTGGTAGACGTCGATCAGGGTGCCGAACGGCTTGTCGGCGGTTTCATTCTTCGCTCGCGAATACACCAGCGAACGCTGGGCGCGAGAGAAGGGCAGGGCGTCGCTGTCGGATTCCAGCAGGTACTGGCGGATTTCCGGGCGAATCCCCTCGACGAGATAACGGATGTTGCCCAGGATCGGGTAATTGCGGCGCACCGCGTGCGGGCTCTGCATCAGGTCGAACAGACCGATCAGGCTCAATACGCCGGTGACGGCGGTGATCGGCCACAGCCAGTCGTGTTCGAGAAAGGGCAGGCTGGCGAGGGTGAAAATCACGCAGACGGCAAAGAAGGCGTAGCGGCTCAGGAGTGACAGGCTCATACGGTTTCCTTGGTTCGGACTTGGATTGTTCAGCGCCGCAGATCCCTGTGGGAGCGAGCTTGCTCGCGATAGCGGTGGGCCAGTCAACGCATAAGTCGGTTATGGCGGCCCTTTCGCGAGCAAGCTCGCTCCCACAGAAAAGCTCACAGCGCTGTATCAGGCGTTCTGCGCCTGCAGAAAGATCGAAAACAGCTCCGACTGGGATTTGATCCCCAGCTTGCTGTACATGTGTTTCTTATGGACTTTCACGGTTTCAACAGAGATTTCCAGCTTACGGGCGATTTCTTTACTGGAGCAACCGCTGAGCATCAGGCGCCCGACGTCCAGCTCCCGGGCGGTCAGCTGCGCGCCCTTGAGTTGCTGCACCGATGCCTCGAGCTGCACCCGCCAGTCCGGTTGCGCAGGCGCCGGGGCGAGGGCCACGGTTTCGTTGATTTCATAGGGCAGGCGCTGGCGCAACAGGCCGAGCACCCACGGCTGGATCAGCGACAGCAGGGCAATCTGCTCGCCGGTGAAGCGCTGCTGGCTGCCCAGTGACAGACACAGCGTGCGGTCGCCTTCGAGTTGGCAATTGAACTGGATTTCGTCGGCCACCACATTCAGACGAAAGTATCGCTGGTAATACTCGGTCAGTTCGAAGTGCTCCGGCGCGACCTCCGACAGGCGATACAGCCCGGTACGCGATTGCTCGCGGCAGGCGATGTAGAACGGATCGAGCAGGTACAACCCGCGCAGATAATCCTGAAACAGCTGGTCGGGACTGCCGTCGGCACCGGGGCATTCGGCGAACACCTGCGGGTGACGGTCGGCGCTGAACAGCAGCGCCACCCAGCTATCGAACGTGACGTACTGGTCGAGCAGGCGTACCAGCTGCGCCCAGAAATTCGGCTTGTCGAGGGCGTCGATCAACTGCCCGACGGCGCGGTGCCAGGTGATGTCGTCAAACGAAACAGTCATGCCTCTACCCCTATCGGGTTACCCCGGCCGCGTAATTCCCTGGCCGGTCGAATGCGAAGCATACTGGCCCACAGACAGCCGCCGGGCAATCTTTCCGCCCCCGGCGCTCATCACAAGGACTCCCCATGAAAGTCGAACTCGCCCAACTGGCGGGCCGTGACAAAGACACGGCGTACAACCTCGAACGCGCCCTCGCCGCGATTGCGGCCTGCGCCACCGACACGCAATTGATCGTGTTCCCCGAGACCCACCTGATGGGCTTCCCGACCGCTGACACCGTGGCGCAGGTCGCCGAACCGGTCGACGGCCCGACCGTCAGCGCCGTGCAGGCCGCCGCCCGTGAACGCAACCTGGCGGTGGTGATCGGCATGGCCGAGAACGATGACGGCCGCTTCTACAACACCACGCTGCTGATCACCCCCGAAGGTATCGCCCTGAAATACCGCAAGACCCACCTCTGGGCGTCGGATCGTGGTGTGTTCGAAGCGGGTGATCGATATGCAACGTGTTTGTGGAACGGTGTGCGGGTCGGTCTGCTGATCTGTTACGACATCGAGTTCCCGGAATCGGCCCGCGCCCTGGCGCAACTGGGGGCGCAGATGTTGATCGTGACCAACGGCAACATGGACCCGTACGGCCCGACCCACCGCACTGCGATCATGGCCCGGGCTCAGGAAAACCAGGCGTTTGCGTTGATGGTCAACCGCGTGGAAGCCGGGGATGACGGGTTGATGTTTGCCGGCGGCAGTGCGCTGGTGGATCCGCTGGGAACGGTGCTGTTCGAGGCCGGGCGTGAGGAGGGGCGGTTCAGCGTTGAGCTGGATTTCGACCAGTTGGCGCTGGCGCGCAAGGATTATCGCTATCTGGATGATCAGCGGTTGAAGTTGCCGGGGGAGGTGGTCGAGCACGCCTCGGGAGTACGAGAGCTGCTGATCCCTTGACCCGTTGTACCCGATCGTTCCCACGCTCTGCGTGGGAATGCCTCCATGGACGCTCTGCGTCCGCTCTTGGGACGCAGAGCGTCCCGGGCTGCATTCCCACGCGGAGCGTGGGAACGATCAGCAACACCTGAAACATTCGCCGAACTCGGCCTCTGCCATAAATCCAATAAAATCCGGAGTAAGTCGCCCATGGCTCGTTTGCAACGCACCCTTTCGCTGGGGTCGGTGGTGCTGTTCGGCATCGCCTACATGACGCCGATCATTGTCCTCGGTACGTTCGGCATCCTCGCCCAGTCCACCGCCGGCATGGTGCCCGCCGCGTATCTGGCGGCGCTGGTGGCGATGTTTTTCACCGCCATGAGTTATGGCCGCATGGCCGCCGCGTTCCCGGTGGCGGGCTCGGCCTACAGCTACGTGCGCAAGGCCATCAGCCCGAAACTCGGCTTCATCGCCGGGTGGGCGGTGCTGCTCGATTATCTGTTTCTGCCGATGGCGATCTGGCTGATCGGCGCCGCATACCTCGCGTCGGCCTTCCCGTCGATCCCGCAGTGGATCTGGGTGCTGGCGTTCATCGGCATCACCAGCGCGATCAACATCATCGGCCTGAAACTGGCCAACGGCATCAACGCCTTGCTGATGCTGGTGCAGTTCCTGGTGCTGATCGCCTTTGTCGCGCTGTGCGTGCACTACGTCGGTGGCGATGCCAGCACGCCGCTGTGGTCGATCAAACCGTTCTTCAATGGCGACATGCAGATGCCGCTGATCATGAGCGGGGCCGCCATCGCCTGCTACTCGTTTCTCGGTTTCGACGCGGTCAGTACCCTCACCGAAGAAACCCGCGATCCACGTCGCACCATCCCTCGGGCAATCATGTTGATTACCCTGATCGGCGGGCTGATTTTCGTCGGCGTGTCGTACTTCGTGCAGATCGCCCATCCATCGTTCCAGTTCAACAGCGTCGACTCGGCGGCCTACGAAATTGCGCGCAATATCGGTGGCGACCTGTTCGTGTCGATTTTCCTGATCGGCCTGATCGTCGGTCAGTTCGCCTCGGGCCTGTCGGCGCAGGCCAGCGGTTCGCGGCTGTTGTTTGCGATGGGCCGTGACGGTGTGCTGCCCAAGTCGTTTTTCGGCACCTTGCACGAGCGCTTCGGTACGCCGGTCAACAGCATCCTGCTGTGTGCGGTGGTGGCTTTGCTGGCGCTGAAGCTCGACGTGACCACCTCGACTTCGTTCATCAACTTCGGCGCGTTCCTGGCGTTCAGCCTGGTCAATCTGTCGGTGATTTTTCACTACTGGATCGGCGGCGAGAAAAAAGGCCTGCGCGAGCTGATGCTGTTTCTGGTCTTCCCGTTCATCGGCCTGGCGGCGGACTTGTGGCTGATGGTCAGCCTCGATCACCTGGCGCTGTATCTGGGCCTGAGCTGGCTGGCGATTGGTGTGGTGTATCTGGCGGTGCTGACCGGCGGGTTCCGTCGTCAGCCGCCGGAAATGGATTTCCAGGAAGCGGCCTGACGTGCGGTCGAGCCTTTGCCTCACGAGCGGCAAGCGTGTGATCCTTGCCGTTTTTGAGTCATAGGCTTTTCGTTCATGTCGACCGCAAATAATTCCACGATCCGCATCGCTGCCGCGCTGCTGCTCAACCCCGACGGCCAGACCCTGCTGGTGCGCAAGCGCGACACCACGGCGTTCATGCAGCCCGGCGGCAAAATCGAAGCCCATGAGCTGCCGGTGCATGCGCTGGCCCGTGAGCTGGAAGAAGAACTGGGACTGCTGATCGATCCGGCGCAGGCGAGTTTTCTCGGCCAGTTCTCGGCACCCGCCGCCAACGAGCCGGGATTCGTCGTGCAGGCCGAGATCTTTCAGCTGACCATCGACGCCAGGGTGTCTCCGGCCGCCGAGATCGAAGAGGTGATCTGGATCGACCCGGCCACCGACGGCAATGTCGTTCTCGCCCCATTGACACGTGACCTGATCCTGCCGTTTTATCGAGCCTCGCTGACCGCGATCGCCTGATCATTCGTGCAAAGGACTTCGTCATGATCCCGCTTCAAGACCTGCTGATTTTTGCCGCCGCCGCGCTGCTGATGGTACTGACGCCGGGGCCGAACATGATCTACCTGATCTCCCGTTCGATCTGTCAGGGCCGCAAGGCCGGGGTCACGTCGCTGGTGGGCGTGGTGGCCGGGTTCTTCGTGCATATGTTCGCGGCGGCAGCCGGTTTGACGGCGGTGTTTCTCGCGGTCCCTATGGCATATGAGGTGTTGAAGTGGGCCGGCGCGCTGTACCTGTTGTGGCTGGCCTGGCAGGCAGTGAAACCCGGCGCCCGCTCGCCATTCGAGGTGCAGGCATTGCCGGCGGACTCGTCGCGCAAACTCATCACCATGGGGTTTCTCACCAGCGCGCTGAACCCGAAAATCGCGGTGTTCTACCTCTCGGTGTTTCCGCAGTTCATCACGCCGGAGCACGGCTCGGTGTTCAGCCAGAGCATCATTCTCGGCCTGACCCAGATCAGCGTCAGTTTCAGCGTCAACCTGTTGATCGCCCTGTCGGCGGCCGGTATCGCGTCGTGGTTCGTCAACAACCCGACCTGGCTGGCGGTGCAGCGTTATTTCATGGGCTTTGTGCTGGGCGCACTGGCCGTGCGGCTGATGCTTGAACAACGCAAGGCCGCCTGAACATGTGGATCGAACGGCTCGACGCCAGTCATGCGTTGGCCTATAGCGAATTGATGCTGGAAGCCTATGACCGCCATCCGCAAGCGTTCACTTCCAGTGTGCGCGAGCGCGCAGTGATGCCGCTGAGCTGGTGGGAATCACGGCTGACCAGCAAGCTCGACGCGGTGTTTGGCGCGTTTGAAGGCAGTCGGCTGGCGGGCATTGTCGGCCTGGCGTTCGAGCCTCGGGAGAAGGCCCGGCACAAGGCAACGGTGTTCGGCATGTATGTGTCGGCCGGGTTTCGTCAACGAGGCCTGGGACTGAAATTGATGGAGGCCGTGCTGGAGGAAGCGCAGCAGCATCCGGCACTGAAAGTCATTCAACTGACTGTCACCGCCGGCAATGAAGCCGCATTCAAGCTGTACCAGCGCTGCGGCTTCATCCAGTTTGGTCTGGAACCCCTGGCGGTTCGGGTCGGTGAGGAATATTTCGACAAGATCCATATGTGGTGTGAATCTCGCTGAAGTCCTGGTCGGACTTTCGTGGCGAGGGAACTTGCTCCTGCGGGGCTGCGAAGCGGCCTTTATTGCGCATAGTCACGGTCTGACGGAAGACCACATGTTCACGTTTTCCTGTAGAGGAATCGGAATTTCCCAACGCGAACTGCATGGCCTGCCAATACTCGCCCCCCCCCACCAAGCCATGGAGAACTTTCGACAGGTACTCAACCGCCCTGATGAGTTGCCTGGCTTTGATGACCTGGCAGGTAATTAATGCCCCCCACTTATTTCACCCGCATTGCTGCGGGCTGTGGGGAGGTTAACCTTGACGGTCCCTTTTTCCTGCCGGAGCTGGTTAATTAACGCGTTCCCGCGTCCTGCATCTCCTAAACTCTGAATTGAAAAAAATCAGCTGCGGTAGTTATTTGATATCCACCGACATCCTCATCTCCAAGTTGAATTTGCACGCTTTTTATTCCCTTCCCGGAAAATGATATCGGATGATAGGAAATCGACTCCTGTGCCTGCGCAATGGTAGTGTGGAGTAGCGTTTCCTGTGCATCATAAAATCTTATCGAATAAGAATCATACGGGCGACCAGTGCCTCCCCTGCTTATCGCGAACCAAAAACTCACGTAAGAGTAAGTAGAGTTAAATGTATATTTCACTCCTCCATTTTCTACGCATAATGAGCTCTCTTCGTTTTTTCCGGGAGAGTGAGCCCAAGTTGCACTTAGAATTCCGCTATTCAGGGGTAAACTGTGAGGCAAAAGTGTTATTTCTCCGCTGGGGATCGTATATGTAATATCGGGTTGAAATAAGACTCTTTCATTTCCAAAGTCTTCACTCAGTACTTCATTGGTATTCATTGGTAGCGCTCCTTTGCAGGCTCAGCCCCTTACCGGAATGGCAGCAGGCATGCACCATTGAGCGCCGTCGGTAGAAAGTTGCGCACCTGTCAACTTTGACAGTCCAGACGAGTGGTCAAGGCTTGCGCAACGTCTGCTGACGTAGGACATAAATCGGCGGTTCGGGTCGGTGAGGACTACTTCGACAAGATCCACATGTGGTGCGCGCCTTTGCTGCCATCCGCCAGCCTCAACGAACCGCGCTGACCCCATCCAGCGTCGAGAACGAGGTGTCCTTGGCCGTCAGCAGGAAATCGCGCATGTACGGCGCGTCGAGCATGTCGGCGCGGATCGCCGCGTACAGCGTTGCAAACAAGCCTTTCTCGCCCAGCCGCTTACCCTTCACGTAGCCCCGCGAGCTGTATTCATGCAGTGCCCAGTGCGGCATGCCGCACACACCACGGCCGCTGGCCACCAGTTGCATCATCATCACCGTCAGCTCTGAGGTGCGCACCTGCGCCGGTTCGATGTCGGCCGGTTCGAGGAAGCGAGTGAAGATATCGAGACGATCCCGTTCCACCGGATAAGTGATCAGGGTTTCGCTCAGCAGATCTTCGGGGACGATGTACGGTTTGCTCGCCAATGCGTGCTGGTTGGCGACTGCGAGCATGGCTTCGTAGGTGAACAGCGGCACGTAGGTGATGCCGGCGATTTCCAGCGGATCGGACGTCACCACCAGATCCAGATCGCCACGAGCCAGCGCCGGCAGCGGGGCAAAGGAGAAACCCGAAGCGAGGTCGAGTTCGACTTCCGGCCAGGCATCGCGGAACTGATCGATGGTCGGCATCAGCCACTGGAAGCAGCTGTGACATTCGATCGCCATGTGCAGACGCCCGGCGGTGCCCCCGGCCAGACGCCCGATGTCGCGTTCGGCGGCGCGCAGCAGCGGCAGGGTCGCGTCGGCCAGTTGCAGCAGGCGCAGGCCGGCGCTGGTGAAGCGTAAGGGTTTGGTCTTGCGCACGAACAGCGGCATGCCCATGCGCTCTTCCAGTTCCTTGAACTGGTGGGACAACGCCGACTGGGTCAGGTGCAGGCGATCGGCCGCATCCACCAGGCTGTCGGCTTCGCGCAGGGCGTGCAGGGTTTTCAGGTGACGGATCTCAAGCACCGCAGGCTCCATGAGGAAAATTTGTGATCAACACGAAAAGGTTGAGTTTGTCTCATGTTGCCCTGGCTGTCGACAATGGCGCCATCTTTTACGCAATGGAGAACATTCGACATGGCCGTGGCTCACACTCTGGGTTTCCCGCGCATTGGCGCCGACCGCGAACTGAAAAAAGCCCTCGAAGCCTATTGGAAAGGCGATCTCGATCAGGCGTCCCTGAATCAGGTCGGCCGTGAGCTGCGCGCCAGGCACTGGCAATTGCAGAAAGACGCCGGCATCGACCTGCTGCCGGTCGGCGACTTTGCCTGGTACGACCAGGTGCTGACCCACTCGCTGACCTTCGGTGTGATCCCCGAGCGCTTCGACGGGGTGCGCGACGAGCGTGGCCTGCCGACACTCGACACGCTGTTCGCCATGGCCCGTGGCGCCACGGCGTCCTGTTGCGGTGCTGAGCACGGCAAGACCCAATACGCACAAGAACTGACCAAGTGGTTCGACACCAACTACCACTACCTGGTCCCGGAGTTCAGCGCAGACCAGCAGTTCAAGCTGAGCTGGGAACAGCTGTTTGATGAAGTCGAAGAAGCCAAGGCCCTCGGTCACAACGTCAAACCGGTGATCATCGGCCCGCTGACTTATCTGTGGCTGGGCAAGGTCAAAGGCAACGACTTCGACAAGCTCGACCTGCTCGAGCGCCTGTTGCCGGTGTACAACGACATCCTCGGCCGTCTCGCCACACAGGGCGTGGAGTGGGTGCAGATCGACGAACCGATCCTCACCATCGACCTGCCGCAAGCCTGGAAAAGTGCCTTCGAACGCGCCTATCACATCCTTCAGTACTCGCCGCTGAAGAAACTGGTGGCGACCTATTTCAGTGGCCTGCAAGACAACCTCGGCCTGGCCGTCGGCTTGCCGGTGCAGGGCTTGCACATCGACGCCGTGCGGGCGCCGGATCAGCTCGGTCAGGTGCTGGATCGCCTGCCGACCTACAAGATTCTTTCGGTAGGCCTGGTCAACGGCCGCAACGTCTGGCGCTGCGAACTGGAGCAGGCACTGGCGCAGTTGCAACCGGCGCAGGAGCGCTTTGGCGACAACCTGTGGGTCAGCAGTTCCTGCTCGTTGCTGCACAGCCCGGTGGATGTCGAGCGCGAAGACAAGCTCGACCCGGAACTGAAAAGCTGGCTGGCATTCGCCGTGCAGAAGTGCAGCGAAATCTCTGTGTTACGTGATGCGCTGAACGATCCGCAAGCGCCGAAAGTGCAAAGCGCGCTGGCCGAAAGCCGCGCGATTCAAGAGCGTCGCGCCCGCTCGCCGCGTATTCATAAAGCCGCCGTGCAGGCGCGGATCGAAGCGATCAACGCCAGCGACAGCCAGCGTCATTCGCCGTTCGCCAAACGCATCGCCGCGCAACAGGCGCGTCTGAAATTGCCGGCGTTCCCGACCACCACCATCGGTTCGTTCCCGCAGACCGGGTCGATTCGTCTGGCCCGTCAGGCGTTCAAGCAGGGCAAACTGTCGGCCAACGATTACCACGATGCGATGCGCAGCGAAATCCGCCACGCGGTGCAGGTGCAGGAACGTCTGGGCCTCGATGTGCTGGTGCACGGTGAGGCCGAGCGCAATGACATGGTCGAGTAC
Organism: Pseudomonas sp. B15(2017); assembly: GCF_002113215.1. NCBI lineage: Bacteria > Pseudomonadati > Pseudomonadota > Gammaproteobacteria > Pseudomonadales > Pseudomonadaceae > Pseudomonas > Pseudomonas sp. B15(2017). The sequence goes on along the minus strand of NZ_NEJZ01000001.1, from coordinate 354,873 downwards.
TTTGCCGAGCAACTGGACGGCTATCTGATCACCCGTTTCGGCTGGGTCCAGAGCTACGGCTCCCGTTGCGTCAAACCAGCGGTGATTTATGGCGATCTGTCCCGTCCGAACCCCATGACCGTGGACTGGATCACCTACGCCCAGAGCCTGACCGACAAGGTCATGAAAGGCATGCTGACCGGCCCTGTGACCATGCTGATGTGGTCGTTCCCCCGCGAAGATGTGTCGCGCAAGGTCCAGGCGCAACAACTGGCGCTGGCCCTGCGTGACGAGGTGGTGGATCTGGAAAACGCCGGGATCAGGATCGTGCAGATCGACGAAGCCGCGTTCCGCGAAGGCTTGCCGCTGCGCCGCGCACAGTGGCAGGAATACCTCGACTGGGCGGTGGAAGCGTTCCGTCTGACCGCCTCGGGCGTGAAGGACGAAACCCAGATTCACACCCACATGTGCTACAGCGAATTCAACGACGTGATCAAGGCGATTGCCGACATGGATGCCGATGTGATCACCATCGAAACCTCGCGCTCGGACATGGAATTGCTTGAGGCCTTCGAAGCGTTCGACTACCCGAACGACATCGGCCCGGGCGTCTATGACATCCACTCGCCGCGAGTGCCGGACACAGCGGAAATGGTCAAGCTGATGAGCAAGGCCGTGAAACGGATTCCGGCAGCGCGGTTGTGGGTCAACCCCGATTGCGGGCTGAAGACCCGCGCCTGGCCTGAGACCGAGGCGGCGCTGGTCAACATGGTCGCGGCGGCGCGACAGTTGCGCAGTCAGTTGGCGTAACGCAACACCGAATGAAGAGTGGCGACCGCTCGGCACTCTTCATCAAACTGTCATCGAACTGTGGCAGCGCGCTTGAACAAACTTCATCAGACTCGCGCTCTACTGGGGTTCTGCGTTTCGGTGTTTTTCATGTTCAAGGGAATTTTTGCAATCGCGGCGTTGTTGGCCGCGGTTTTTTTCGTTCCGGCGTCTTCTGCGGCGTCGCGTTGCGACGTCAATGTACCGACCGAGCGGGTCGATCTGGAGCAGGTGAGCCTGGCGTACCAGAGCATCGGCCGTGGGTCGGATCCGGCGCTGCTGCTGGTGATGGGGCTGGGCGGGCAGTTGATCCACTGGCCGGATGAAGTGGTGGTTGCGCTGTGTCAGCAGGGCTTTCGGGTGATCCGTTATGACAACCGCGATGTCGGTCTTTCGACCTGGCGCCAGGCGCCGGCCGACGCCAACCTGACCTTTGAAGTGCTGCGCTACAAACTCGGGTTGCCGGTGGCGGCGCCTTACAGCCTGACCGACATGGCCGACGATGCGCTGGGGCTGATGGACGCGTTGCACGTCGAGCAATTCCATGTGCTCGGCGCGAGCATGGGCGGGATGATCGCCCAGCACATGGCGGCGATGGCACCGCAACGGGTCGAGAGCCTGACGCTGATCATGACCAGCTCCGGTGCCGAAGGGCTGCCGGCGCCGAGCGCGGCACTGGTGCAATTGCTGGCTCGACGTGGTGCTCCCAATCGCCAGATCGCACTGGAGCAACAGGCGGATCTGCTGGCGGCGCTGGGCAGCCCTTCAGTCAGTGATGATCGCCAGGCGTTGCTGCATCAGGCGGCGCTGTCCTATGACCGGGCGTTCAACCCTGAAGGCGTGAAGCGCCAGATCATGGCGATCCTCGCCGAACCGAGCCGGGTGGCGTTGCTCAATCAACTGCGGGTCCCGACGCTGGTGGTGCATGGCACGGCGGATCCGCTGCTGCCGGTGATGCACGGCGTGCATCTGGCGGCGCACATTCGCGGCAGTCAGTTGCGCTTGATTCCGGGGCTGGCGCACCGCTTTCAGGAAGCGTTCAAGGAGCCGTTGCTGGCGGCGGTGTTGCCGTATCTGCGCGAGCATCGCGAAGACACGTCGCACTGGGCGCAGATCGAACCGGTGGCAGAGCACAACCTGCTTTGACTCAGGCGTGAAGCCGTACCCACACCGACACCAGCACCGTCGCCGCCATCAGCCACGCCACCGCCGCGACCGCCAGCGAAGCTTCGAGGCGCATGCGGTCGACCATCACGTACAGCGTCGCCAGATACACGAAGTACGGGATGATCGACCACATACCGAAGACGATGGTGGTCTTCAGGTCGTCGATCGAACGGCCCTTGCCGACGATGTAGTGGGCGATCAGGGCGAAGGTCGGGAACAGCGGCACCAGCCCGGCGATGTAGTAGTTTTTGGTCTTGGCCAGCATGGCGAGGATCACCACCACTGCCGCGCCGAGCATTGCCTTGAAAATCAGATCCACGTCGTTCTCGCTTAATGGCTCAGGCCGTACTTTTTCACTTTGTCGAACAGCGTGGTCTTGGCCATCCCCAGTTCCAGGCTGGCCTGGGTCAGGTTGCCGCCGCTGCGTTGCAGGGCGTCACTGAGCAGGTTGCGTTCGAACGCTTCCACTGCTTCGGCGAACGCCAGGCCTTGGCCTGTACTGCCCGCGCCGGTTTTCTTGAACGCCGGCAGACCGAGGGCGAAGCGCTCGGCGACGTTGCGCAACTCGCGCACGTTGCCCGGCCAGTCGTGGCTCATCAGGCTCGACAGCGTCTGGTTGTCCAGCTCCGGCAGTGCGCGGTCGAAGCGCAGGGCCGATTGCTGGGTGAAGTGTTCGAACAGTTGCAGGATGTCTTCGCGGCGTTCGCGCAGAGGCGGCAGTTCCAGCGTCACCACGTTGAGGCGGTAGTACAAGTCGCTGCGGAATTCACCGACCTTGCTCGATTCGTCGAGGTCGGACTTGGTGGCCGCAATCACCCGGCAATCCACCGCCACACTCTGGTTCGAGCCGAGGCGTTCAAGGGTGCGCTCCTGTAACACCCGCAGCAGTTTGATCTGCAACGGCAGTGGCATGCTTTCGACTTCATCGAGGAATAGCGTGCCGCCATCGGCGTGTTCGATCTTGCCGATCCGCCGCTTGCCGGCGCCGGTGAAGGCGTTGGCTTCGTGGCCGAATATTTCGCTTTCGAACAGGTTTTCCGGCAGACCGCCGCAGTTCAGCGCCACGAACTGTTTGGTGTGGCGGCGGCTGAAGTCGTGCAGGCAACGGGCGACCAGTTCCTTGCCGGTACCGGTTTCCCCTTCGATCAGCACGTTGGCCGAGGTGTCGGCGACATTGGCGATCAGCTCCCGCAGGTTCTGCATGGCCGGCGAACGGCCGATGATCCGACCTTCAAGGGAATCGCGTTCGGCCAGTTGCCGGCGCAGGGACGAGACTTCGCGATTCAGGCTGCGTTGCTCCAGCGCGCGACGGGCCACATCGACCAGACGTTCGGGGGAGAACGGTTTTTCCATGAAATCGTAGGCGCCTTTCTGCATCGCGCCGACGGCCATGGAGATGTCGCCATGCCCGGTGATCAGCACCACCGGCAGGCTGCAATCACGTTGCTTGAGGCGGGTCAGCAGTTCCAGGCCGTCGATGCCCGGCAGGCGAATGTCGCTGATGACGATGCCGGCGAAGTTGTCGCCGACCTGCTCCAGCGCCTCTTCGGCACTGCCCACGCCGATGCAGGGAATGTCTTCGAGGGTCAGCGCCTGCTGGCAGCCGAGCAGCACATGGGGATCGTCTTCGACGATCAGCACACTAAGGTCGTTGTTCATATTGGCTCGGCAGGAGTAGGGCTTACCAACGGTAAACTGAGGACGAAGGTGGTGCCACCGCTGGCCGGGTGTTCGACACCCAGATGCCCGCCGGTGGCGGCGGCGAGGCTGGCCGACAGGGTCAGGCCGAGGCCCAGACCCTGTTCGCCGGGTTTGGTGGTGAAGAACGGTTCGAACAGATGCTTGCGCGCTTCGGCGTCGATGCCGTGACCGTTGTCGCGTACCCGCAGGCGATATTTGCCGTTGAATTCTTCGCCTTCCAGCCACAGTTCCGGCAGCGGTTGCGCCTGCATGGCGTCAAGGGCGTTGCCGATCAGGTTGACCAGAATCTGTTCAAGTCGTGTCTGGTCGATCTGCAACTGCACATCGTCGAACTGGCGATGCTGTTGCAGGGCGGCTTTTTCGACACGGGCGCCGAGCACTTGCAGCGCGGCATCCACCGCTTTGCCGAGGCTGGCGCGGCCCTTGTCGTCGCCGCGTCGGGCGAAGGAGCGCAGGCTGGCGGTGATCCGGCCCATGCGGTCGATCAGGTCGTTGATGGTCTTAAGGTTGGTGCTCGCGACATCCAGCTGGCCGCGCTCAAGGAAGCGAATGGTGTTGCCCGACAGCGTGCGCATCGCCGCCAGCGGCTGGTTCAGTTCGTGGGCGATGCTGGTCGACATCTGGCCGATGGCCGCGAGTTTGCCGGCCTGCACCAGTTCGTCCTGGGCGCGGCGCAAGGTTTCTTCGGCCTGACGCCGTTCGCGGATCTGACTCTTGAGCCGGTCGTTGCTGGCGCGCAGGTCGGCGGTGCGTTCGGTAATCCGACGCTCCAGCTGATTGTTGGCTTCCTGCAAGGCTTCGCGGGCGGCGAGGCGGGTGGCGATGACCTTGCGCCGTTCGTTCCAGGCGATCAGCAGGAACGCCACCAAGGCAAATGCCACGGCCACCAGAATCCCTTGATTGATCGCCTCGCGCCGCAGGTCCTGCAACGGGGTGAGCAGAGTGAAATTCCACGGGGTGTCGCTCAGCGGCCGGGTTTGCGCCAGATAGCTGATGTTTTCTTCATGGCGGTCCTGTTGGCTCGGCACTTCGCTGTTGGCCGGGAAGGTGAGTTTTTCCACGCCTTCGGACAGGGTTTCCCGGGCCAGCGGTTGCAGCTCGTTCAGCGGGAACCAGTAGTACTGCAGGCTGCGGGCGAGTTTTTCCTTGGTCTCGTCGCTCAGCGCAATCACCGATTTCAAGCGCCGCGCCGGGTCGCTGGACAGAATGATGATGCCGTTTTCATCGCTGACGAATGCTTCCAGGCGCGCTCGCTGCCAGCGTTCTTCCATGGCTTCCAGGCGCACCTTGACCACCGCGACGCCGATGATCTTGCCGTGTTCTTCGAGGCCGTGGGCCAGGTAATAGCCGGGTTCGCCGTTGGTGCTGCCGATCCCGTAGAAACGTCCGGGCTGGCCGCGTATGGCATTCTGGAAGTAGGCACGGAACGACAGGTCTTCACCGAGGTAGCTGTCGACGTCGCGCCAGTTGCTGGTGGCCATGACGCGACCGGTGGTGTCCATGACGTAGATGGCCCGACTGCGGCTGCGCCGGTTCAGGCCTTCAAGGTAATCGTTGACCGTTTGCCGGTGTTCCGGGGTCGGGTCGCCGAGCAACTGCGAAACGCTCGATTCGAGTTCCAGCAGGCTGGGCAGGTAGGTGTATTTGCTGATCTCGCTTTCGACCGCGCGGGCGTGCAGTTCCAGCTGGCGCTGGCCGTTTTCGCCGAGGCTGCGAATGCCGAAGTGTTCACTGGTCCAGAAGCCGATGTAGCCCAGTCCGATCATCAGGGCGATGACCAGCGGCGGCAGGAACAGGTGGCGGATCAGACGGGGTTTCACGGCAAGTGATGGCGGCGTGGCGCGATAGAGAGTGGGGTCGCATTTCATCACAGATGCCTTGGGTCAACCACCCGGATTCCCCGACAGTTGCTGTCGGGGAAACCGGCAGTTTTTTAGTGCTGCAGGATTTTCTCGAGGAAATGCTGCGCGCGTTCGGAGCGGGCATTGATGTCGCCGAAGAATTCCTCTTTCGGGCAGTCTTCGATGATCTTGCCGGCGTCCATGAAGATCACGCGGTCGGCCACTTTGCGGGCGAAGCCCATTTCGTGGGTCACGCACATCATGGTCATGCCTTCGTGGGCCAGCTGCACCATCACGTCGAGCACTTCGTTGACCATTTCCGGGTCCAGCGCCGAGGTCGGCTCGTCGAACAGCATGACGATCGGGTCCATCGCCAGTGCACGGGCGATCGCCACACGCTGTTGCTGACCGCCGGACAGTTGGCCGGGGTGCTTGTGGGCGTGAGCCGACAGGCCGACGCGCTCAAGCAGTTGTAGGCCTTTCTTGGTCGCTTCTTCCTTGCTGCGGCCCAGCACCTTGATCTGCGCGATGGTCAGGTTTTCGGTGATGGTCAGGTGTGGGAACAGTTCGAAATGCTGGAACACCATGCCGACGCGCGAGCGCAGTTTCGGCAGGTTGGTCTTCGGATCCGCAATCGACGTGCCGTCGACCACGATGTCGCCTTTCTGGAACGGCTCCAGCGCGTTGACGCACTTGATCAGGGTCGATTTGCCCGAACCGGACGGGCCGCAAACCACGATCACTTCACCCTTTTTGACCTCGGTGCTGCAATCGGTCAGCACCTGGAAGTCCCCATACCACTTGTTGATGTTCTTGATAGAGATCATACGGCGAACCTTTTTTGCAGACGCTTGACCAGCTGCGAGGCGGCAAAGCTGATGGTGAAGTACACGAGACCTGCGAAGATCAGGAACTCATTCGAGCGGCCAATGATGTCGCCACTGGCGCGCGAGGCGTTGAGGAAGTCCACCAGGCCCACGGTGTAGACCAGCGAGGTGTCCTGGAACAGGATGATGCTCTGCTGCAGCAGCAGCGGGGTCATCTTGCGGAACGCCTGGGGCAGGATGATCAGGCGCATCATCTGGCCGTAGGTCATGCCCAGTGCCTGGGCGGCACCCATCTGGCCCTTGGGAATCGACTGCACGCCGGCCCGGACGATTTCGCAGAAATACGCCGCTTCGAACATCATGAACGCCACGATGCACGAGGTGAACGCGCCGATCGGGGTGTCTTCGCCGGTGATCCAGCGCAGCACGAACGGCACTGCCAGGTAGAACCAGGTGATCACCAGCAGCAGCGGGATCGAGCGGAAATAGTTGACGTAGGCGCCGGCGATGCTCGACAGCAGTTTGCTGTGGGACAGACGCATCAGCGCGAGGAGGGTGCCGAGGATGATCCCGCCGATCACGCCCAGCGCCATCAGCTTGAGGGTCATCAGCATGCCGTTCCACAGGCCGGGGATGGCCGGAACGATGCCACTGAAATCGAATTCCATTATTTACCCCCCACGGAGATCAGGCCGGGCACGGCGACTTTCTTCTCGACCATGCGCATCAGCAGCATCAGGCTCATGTTCAGGGTGAAGTAGATCAGGGTCGCCAGGGTGAAGGCTTCAAACAGGTTGGCCGAGAACTCGGCGGTCTGTTTGGTTTGCGCCAGAAGCTCCATCAGACCGATCAGCGAGGCCACGGAGGAGTTCTTGAACACGTTCAGGAATTCCGAGGTGAGCGGCGGAATGATGATCCGGTAGGCCTGGGGCAGCAGCACGTTCCAGTAGATCTGCGGCAGCTTGAAACCCATCGCGCGGGCGGCGGATTCCTGGCCACGCGGCAGCGCCTGGATGCCGGTGCGAACCTGTTCGCAGACCCGGGCGGCGGTGAACAGGCCCAGGCAGACGACAACGCTCAGGTAGGCCGAGGTGGTCGGGTTCAGGTCCTGCTTGTACCAGTCCTGCAGGTTCTGCGGCAGCATGTCGGGCACAAGGAAGTACCAGATGAACAGCTGAACCAGCAGCGGCACGTTACGGAACAGTTCGACGTAGCAGGTCGCGATGCCCGCCACGATGCGGTTCGGCACGGTGCGCATGATGCCCAGCAGCGAGCCCAGCAACAGGGCAATGATCCAGGCCACGATGGCGATGGCGATGGTCCAGCCCAGGCCGGAGATGAACCAGTCGAGATAGGTCTCGCTGCCCACGCCGGTGGACTTGAAGAACACGCCCCAGTCCCAGTTGTAATTCATTAGGGTCTCCCCTCGATTCGATCGATGTACAAGTGCCCGCCTGGGGAAGATCCTTTCCCGTCTGACGTTGAACGTCAGGCACACGCGATCGGCTCGAAAACCACCAGGTCGAGTGTTCCAGTTGAAACCAGCAGGTATTAACTGTCACCCGAGGAAGGATGGGCTCCCTCAGGTGACAAGGTTAGATCAGCGTCAGATTTTTACGTCTGGTGCAGGCTTGTCGCTCGGGTTGGCGATCAGCTCTTTAACCTTTTCGCTCATCGGGAAGTTCAGGTTCAGACCCTTCGGCGGGATCGGGCTTTCGAACCATTTGCTGTAGATCTTGTTGATCTCGCCGGACTTGTAGAGCGCGACGATGGCGTCGTCTACAGCCTTCTTGAAGGCCGGATCGTCTTTGCGAACCATGCACGCGTAGGCCTCAAAGGACTGTGGAGTACCGGTGATGACCCAGTCGTCCGGCTTCTTGGCCTTGGCTTCTTCGCCGGCCAGCAGGGCGTCGTCCATCATGAAGGCGACGGCGCGGCCGCTCTCCAGCATCTGGAAGGATTCGCCGTGGTCCTTGGCGGAGATGACGTTCATGCCCATCTGCTTGTCGGCGTTCATCGCCTTGATGATGCGCTCGGACGTGGTGCCGGCGGTGGTCACGACGTTCTTGCCTTTCAGGTCGGCGAAGTCAGCGTAGGACGGCTTGCCTTCCTTGTCTTTCTTGACCAGCAGGCGGGTGCCGATTTCGAAGATGTTGACGGTGAAGTCGACTTGCTGGGCGCGTTCGGCGTTGTTGGTGGTGGAGCCGCACTCGATGTCCACGGTGCCGTTCTGCACCAGAGGAATACGGGTTTGCGAGGTGACCAGGTTGTACTTGGTGTTCAGGTCAGGCTTGTTCAGGTCTTTTTTCAGGGCTTCGACGATAGCGACCTGAATGTCGTGGGAGTAGCCCACGGGTTTACCCGAAGCATCGGCGATGTAGGAAAAGGGAATGGAGCTGTCACGATGCCCGAGGGTGATGGTGCCCGAGTCGTTGATCTTCTTAAGGGTGCCGGTGAGCTCGGCAGCGAAAACTGGTGTGCTGATCAGAGCGGCAGCAATGGCTGCGCCCAGGATATGGGGAACGATGCGCATCAAATTTTCCTCGACATTGTTTTTTTTATGGAGCCGGTTGAGCGGGCCCTTTGTACTTCGAATGCCTGACGGCTCCTGTTGTGTTGGCGCAACAGGCATTCGTCGAAGGAGTGTAGAGCATGAGTCGTGCCAGACCAGTTGCGACAGGTTAACTGGTTGATTTTGCTGGTGATTAAAGTTTTGTGATGGCGTTTTTCAGCCTTTCTGATCCGGTAATCCGAACCGACCGACAGGTCGCGTTCGGAAAACCGAATGCCGATGGTTCAGCGCCAGACGGGCAGCAGGTCCAGGGTGAACAGCAGGTGCGAGAGCGCGCAGATCACCCCGAAAAACAGCACCAGTGCGATCATGGGCGTGCCGCCCCAGACCCGGTAATGCGGGCTGCCAAAGCGAGTGCGCGAGGCCCGCGCCAGCAACGCCGGGGTGATCACGGCCCAGAGCGTGGCGGCCAGCCCGGCAAACCCGATGGCATGAATGAAGCCTTCCGGCCAGAGGAACCCGCAGATCATCGGTGGCAGAAAGGTGGCGGCAGCCGTTCGCAGGCGGCCCATGGGCTGATCGTCGAAGCCGAGTACGTCGGCCAGATAATCGAACAGGCCCAGGGTCACGCCGAGAAACGAGCAGGCCACGGCGAAGTTGGAGAAGAAGGTCAGCAACAGGTCGACATGGGCGCTGTCCAGGCGCGAACCGAGAGCGCTGATCAGCACATCAATGTTGCCGCCGCGCCGGGCGATGTCCTTGAAGGCTTCGCGGGGAATATTGCCCATGCTGCACAGCATCCACACCAGATACAGGCCCAGCGCGATCAGCGTCCCGCCCAGCAGGCAGGCGCGGATTCGCCGAGGGTCCTTGCCGAAATGCTTCATCAGGCTCGGCACATTGCCGTGGAAACCGAACGAGGTCAGGCAGAAGGGCAGGGTCACCAGCAGGTAGGGCCAGTAACGGCTGTCGCCGCCGTTGAGGTCGAGCAGCGTGGCCGGTTGTACATGGCCGAGCAGACCGCCGAAGGTCAGGAAAAACGCCAGAATCTTCGCGCCAAACACCACAGTGGTCATCCGGCTCACCGCCGAGGTGCTGAGCCAGACGATGAACGCCACCAGTACGGTGAATCCCAGCCCGCCGAGGCGCGGCGACAGCGAGATGCCCATGGATTGCACGGTGTGATGGATCACTGAACCACTGGCGGAAATGTAGGCGTAGGTCAGGGTATAGAGCACGAAGACGATACTCAGACCGTTGATCCGGCTCCAGGCATGCCCCAGCAGATCACGGGTGATGGTCGAGAAACTCGCCCCTTCGTGGTAGTTGAGGTTGGCCTCGAGAATCATCAGGCCCGAATGCAGGGTGCAGAACCAGGCAAACACCAGCACCGCGACCGAACCGTAGAACCACAGCCCGGACATGATGACCGGCAGGGAAAACATTCCCGCGCCGACGATGGTGCCGCCGATGATCATGGCGCCGCCCAGGATCGAGGGCGGCCGTTCGAGGACGGAGGATGAAGCGGGTGAATCGAGTGAGGTGGCACGCATGGCAGGGCCTGCATAGATATTGTTATGAAGGATTCGATCCAGCTCGCCCCTCTCGGAGCGAGCGGCGCTCATCGGATGTTCAACAGTGCTGACAGCCGGCTCACGGCCTGCAACAGGAAACGGTCCTGTCCCGGCAGTGCATCGAACGACAGGCCCACCGGCAGAGCACCCGTGGCCGCTACCGGCACGGTGATGCTCGGCGCTGCCAGGTTGCTGGCCGGGTCGGTATTGCGCACGAACCGCTCGAAATGGCTTTCATCCGCGCAATCAGTCAGCAGTGGCGCGCTGCAACTGACCGTCGGGTAGGCCATCAAGTCCAGTTGGTGATGCTCGAACAGTTGCCGGTACTCCTGCTCCAGCCGGACTTTGCTCATCAATGCCTGCACATAGTCGGTGTAGGAAATTGCCGGGCTTTCCAGTTGTGTGGTGAGGATTTTCTTGATGCCGGGGTCTGCGATTTGCGCCAGGACGTCGAGAAAATCCCCGCCACGGCCTTCTTTCATCAGGAAGCGTGGGAAATCAATGAAGAATTCATAGATCGGCAGCGGGAACTGGATGTATTCGTTGATCTCACCGATCACCGCGTCGTCGATCGGTACGATCTCCACACCGTTGCTGGCGAGTGCATCGATGGCGACGCGGCAGTCACGGCTGACGTTGTCGTCCAGATCGGCCCAGAGAAAGCGTTCGGGCAGGCCGATGCGCAGCGGATGATCCTCGGGCAGCGGCGCGATGTGCTGGCCGCTGAGGTGGCCGTGGACGAACCGACAGTCTTCCACCGTGCGTGTCAGCAGGCCCGGGGTGTCCTTGGTCTGCGAGACCGGGACAATGCCGTCGGCCGGATACTCGCCGGTGGTCGGGCGCAGGCCGACGATCCCACAGAAGGCCGCCGGAATGCGCACCGAACCGCCGGTGTCGGTGCCCACCGCGCACGGCACCAGCCCGGCGGCGACGGCGGCGGCACAGCCACCGCTGCTGCCCCCGGCGCTGTGACGTTCGTTCGCCGGGTTGATGACCCTGCCGTGGCTGTGGTTGGCCGAGGTCACGCCGAACGACAGTTCGTGCATGTTGTTCTTGCCCACCACGCGCGCGCCCAATTGCTTGAAGCGCGCCACGATGCCGGCATCGTTCTGCGGCCGGTAATCGGCCAGGCCGGGCGTGCCGGCGGTGGTCGGCATGCCGCGCACATTGATGTTGTCCTTGAAGGACACCGGCAGCCCGTACAGCGGCGCCAGGCGATCGGCATCCGGGGCGTAGCCCAGCGCCGTCGGATCGAGGGTGATGAAACTGTTCAGATGCTGCGCTTTTTTGTGGCGCTCGCGCAGGGCTTGCTGCCAGGTGTCGAGGCAGAGCTCGCCACGGCGCAATCCGTTGACGAGCTGTTCGATGGAAAACTGACTGTACATGGAAGGTCTCGGCGAAAAGAGGAGGGCGCCATCAGCAGTAGCGGTATTGCGGGACCAGACCGTCGAGCGGATTGCCGTCGATCAGGTCGCCACCCAGGCTGCTGATGACCGAACACGCTGCGTTCAGGGCCGTCTGGATCGAGCCTTCGGCCCAGCCGCCGGTGAACGATGCGCCGCAGCCCGCCAGATAAAGACCGGTGTCCTGGCGCGGGTCGAGGGCGGTGCGGAACTGATAGAACAGCCGCTCGGAATAGATGTCATCGCCGGGGAAGTTCAGTTTGAAGGCGCCGAGGGCGTGCTTGTCGGTCAGCCAGTCGTATTCGAGCACGTAGCGCTGATAATCGCCGTCGAGCGGAACCAGGTGGCGGGCGAATTCCGGCGCGCTCATCGCCAGCTCATCCACCAGCCGCAGGCAGCGCTGCACTTTGTCGGTCATGGAGACCATCTTGTGCGAGTCGTCTTCCCAGGTGTAACTGATCAGCACCACGCCCCAGGAGTCTGGATCCTGCGGGGCGTAATCCAGGCAGTACACGCCCTTGACCAGGGTGTCGGTCTGGATGTTCTGCGCCAGGCCGTGTTTGAGCCAGAACTTGTCTTTGGTCAGGATGAACAGCTTGGACGAGCCGACCATGTGGGTTTCGTTGATCGCACGGGCCACGTCACGGTTCACGAATGCCTGGTTCTGCGTCAGCTTGAGATTGACCTGCAAGGCGCGGGTCGTAGTGGTGGTGATCACCCGGTCGCAGGCATAGGTTTCGCCGTTGCTGCCGGCCAGCAGGATTTGCCCGTCGGCGCCCTTGTTGATCGATTCGATGCGCGTGCGGCAAATCATGTCGCGCAGTTGCATGCCGTTGAAGCGGGTGTCGGCGATCAGTTCTGCCAGCGAAGAAATACCGTTCGGCACCAGTCGCTGATTGACCTCCAGCGCATTGACCACCAGCCGCAGGATTTCGGTGAACGAGGCGCGATAGACTGACTGGAAACCCCCGGAACCGATGCCCAGCGAGCCGAACAGGTGGAAGTCTTCCGGTTTGCGCCAGACCTTGCCGCCCGGCGGTTTATGGCTGGTGAAGATGCGCACCATGGCCGAGTAGAACGAGCTGTCGCCGAAGCAATCCAGATAGCGTTGCCACTCCGGCTGAACTTCACTGAAGTTGTGTTGCTTGAGCAAGTCGGTCAGCAGCAGCGGCGGGGCAAGGCAGGTGCCGTCGTCCAGCTCGGCGCCTTCGCGCAGAAAGGCATTCCAGCCCTGGTGCACGGTACTGAACAACGCCGGCGGCGGTTGCATCGCGGGCCAGTGGTGGGTCTCGCCACGGTAATGCAGTTCGGTATCGACCACCCCCGGATCGGGAAAGGCTTCGGTGGTCTGGATGCCGAATTTGTCGAGGTAGTGGAACAGTCCGACCTCGCTCGGCGGAAAGCGCATGGCGCCCATTTCCGCGATGAACTGCGGTTGTTCTGCATCAAAGCACTGGGTCAGCAAGCGACCGCCAATATGGCTTTCTTCGGCCTCGAACAGCGTCACGCGACGGGCACCGGCACGCAACAGTTCATAGGCCGCCACCAGTCCGGTCAGACCGGCGCCGACGATGCCGATGTGTTTTTGCGCAGTGTGCGCCGGCAGGCTGCCGATGGCCTGGTCGGCGTTGCGCAGGAACTGACCGTAATCGTAAAGCAGGTCGACATAGGGGAAAGACAGGCACGCGGTAGCCTGGCTGGCAGGATTGTTCATGGAGTTCACAGGGGTAATTCTCGGTCGGTCAGATGATGAGCTGCAGGCTTTCGAGCGCGCGGTCGGGATTGAGCAAGAGAATTTTCTTGCCCTGGATTTTCCACTCGCCGTCGAGGTTGATCAGACGATGTTCGACGGTGGCCGGGTAATGCCATTCGCGGTCGCCACGGGCTTCGCAATACAGCAGGTTGCTGCTGGCGACGGCGCTGTACGTTGGCTCTTCAATCGTGATCCGTGGTCGCTGGGCAATGTGCAGGCAGCGGCTTTTCGGCTGCTGGGAAAAGTTGCGGGCATTGGCCAGACGGTTGATGCGCAGGGTGGTCAGGAAGCGGTCTTCATACACCAGCGAGGATTCGTGCAGCGGGCTGCGCTGTTCGCGGGTCATCGGAATCCAGTAGGTGTAGTCGTCGCTCAGCAATTGTTGCCAGGCTTCAAAATCCTGTTGGTCGAGCAGGTGCATTTCGGTCTCGAGCAAACGCTCGATGGCCCGTTCAGTTTGATCGTGGTGCATGGTCGTTCCGCATCAGGTTTTGCCAGGTGTCGTAGAAGTTGCGCATCGCCAGTTCACTGGTGCCGGACACCACGCGCGTCTGGTCGTGGGTTTCGCCCGGTTCGAACAGGCGGGCGACGTTGACCCATTCGTTGGCGTCGCTGTGCAGACCTTCCGTGGCCCGCTCGTACATCTCCACGTCGTCATGGGCGACCATCGAGCACGGCGAGTTGATCAGGTTGTTGTACTGCACGGTCCGCTCCAGCAACTGCACCGGAGCGCCTTGCAGTTCGAAGATCCACGATTCGACGATGGTTTCCTGTGCACTCACCGGGCGGATCACCCGCAGGGTCTGGATCGGGCCCTTGACCATCAGGTTGGGGAAATACACGGTGTTGTGACGGGTGTCGTCGAGAATGGCCCGGGCCTGGTCTTCGCCGTAGCTTTCCACCATCAGTTCCCAATAACCGGGAATGCTCGTGTAGGCCTTGTGGATCGAGTTGCTGACCCCGGTGTGTCCGTGGCCGTTAGGCCAGACGCGGATGCCCATGCCGGCGAAGAATTCGTACGAGCCCATGAACGGCGAGAACAACTCCACGGCCATCGGTGCAGGCCGGCTCTGGTCGTCGGTTTCCTTCCACAGGCGGATGGCTTCGCCCGCCGAGGATTCGTGGGCAATCATCGGGTGGCAGGTGTCGGTCTGGTTGTCGACCACCATCTTCCAGTTGCAGCGATGCCTGTGCAGCAGCGGTTGACCGACCACACGCAGCTGACCTTGCGGAGAACGCATGACCATGTTGTCCAGTGTCGACAGCGACTCGCCGAAAAACTCGTCGAAACCCATACCGGTTTCACTCAGGCGCACGAACACGAAGCCGCGATAGTTGTGCACCGCCGCGACGGGTTGCATACCCTTGTGGGCCGAGCAACTGCTCAGGTCGCAGTCGTCGTATTCCTTTTTCACCGGGATGCTCAGCAGCTCGCCGTCGGTCTTGAACGTCCAGGCGTGATAGGGGCAACGCATGAAGCGACCCACATTGCCACGCGCTTCGGCCAGCACTTTCACACCTTTGTGCGGGCAGCGGTTGTGCAGCACCACGATGTCACCGTTCTTCTGACGCACCATTGCCAGCGGTCGGCCGGCGAGGGTCGCGGTGAAATAGTCGCCGGTCTCGGGGATCAGGCTGTCGTGGCCCAGATAGCACCAGCTGGCGGCAAAGACACGCTGCTGCTCCTGTTCGAACAGTTGTTGATCAAGGAACAGAGATTTGTGCACTTCTCTGCCATTGAAATAGTTGTCCAACGGGGGAGTCCTCTTCAGATCGCCAGCTTCAGGCGCTGGCTTTTCGCCCGGGAAACGCAAGGGTAGATCCGTGCGCTGCAGGCCGCTTCTTGTTCGCTCATGATGAAATCCCGGTGCTCGACGTCGCCTTCCAGCACGTCCAGCGCGCAGACACCGCACTCGCCGCGACGACAGTCGGAGATCGGGTCGAGGCCGGCGGCTTCCAGGGCTTCGAGCAAGCTCTGGTCGGGGCCGACCTCGATGCTCACGCCGGAATCCGCCGCCTCGACCGTGAAGCCCTGGGCACCTTCGTCCCTGGCGACGTTGAACACCTCCAGATGGATGCGATCACGGGCCAGTCCGGCGGATTTGGCATGGCTCAGGATGTCGTTGAGCATCGCTGTCGGGCCGCAGACGTAGAGCCGGTCTGCGGGACTAAGGTCGGCAAGCACCTGATGAATCGCCGGGCGTTGACCGGACAGGTGCAGGCTCATCCGTTCCTGCAGCAGTGCGCGCAGCTCTTCGGCATAGGCAGCATCGTCAGCGCTGCGGGCAAAGTAATGCAGGTGTGCCGAACGCTTCAGCGCTGTCAGATGGCGCAGGATGCCGGTCAACGGAGTGATGCCGATGCCGCCTGCGATGGCGATGTCGCGGCCGGTCCGGGTGTCGAGCGGGTAGTTGAAGGTGTTGAACGGGCCTTCGAGCTGCACCCGATCACCGGCCACCAATGAGCGCAGGTAGTGGCTGCTGGCGGATTCGTCACTGAGACGGATGGCGAAGGTGAATTGGCCTTCGGCGCTGTCGCCCAGCTCTACGGTTGAGTAATGGCGCCATTCGCCCGAAGGCGCTATCAGCCATTTGAAGTGCGCCCCGGCGTGGGCCGACTCCGTGGCGGCGGGTGCGCCGCTGACGGTGATTTCCTTGATCGATGCCGACAGCATCCGGCAATGGGTAACGGTGTAATTCATGCCGGGTTTTCCTGGGGCAGCGGCGTTTCGTGCAGGTACAGCCAGCGGGTGCTGTGCTGATGCACGCGCAGGATCGCCACGGAAATGCGCGAGCTCTCGCGCTGGTTCTGGCGATGGGTTTCCTTGTAGCGCAGGGCGACGGTCGGGCCTTCGTGCCAGATCGTGTGCAGGTCGCTGATGTCGATCTCAAGGCCGGGTCGGGCACCGACCGCACCTTTGAACAGTTGCTCGACCTGCGCTCGGCCGACGACGGCGGCCGAGGTGGTGACCATGCTGAAGTCTTCGCTGAAGACATCCATCAGCGGCGCGATGGCGGATTCGCCGGCACCGTCGGCATTGGTGAAAACACGATGAATCAGCTCATGCACGTGGTGGATGCTGTGGCGTGCTTGTTCAACCGGGTTGTTGTTCATGGCATTCCTTTGGAGGGTTCAGTTGACTCATTTGAAACAGCGGGAACAGTCCGACCAGCGCGGCAATCGCGAACGTGGCGTGATAGGCCGGGGTCGAGTCGAATTGTTTGAGCAGCAGGTTGTAGATCATCAGAAACAGGGCCGCGCCGACGCTGAACGACATCTGTCGGTTGATGTTCCAGATCACGCTGGCCTTGTGGGTCTCGCCGCCCTTGAAGTCCATTAGCGAGGTGGTTTGCGCGGTGTTGGCGCCGATTCCGCCGCCGATGCCCATCAGGCTGTAGGCGATCACGATCACCCCGATATCGGTCGGTGCATCCACCAGCATCAGGGTGGCGATGCCGGCGCTGTGCAGCAGCATGCCGAGGATGAACAGGCGTCGGGCGCCGATTCTGTTGTAGACCCGGCCGCAGATCAGCATCGCGATGAATGCGCCGATGGCGTAGAGGATCATGAACATGCCGGTCAGGCGTGCGCTGAAGTGCAGGGTGTTCTGTAGAAAGAAGATGCTCATCAGGTTGACCCCGGTGAACACGCCGGGAATCGCGTAATAGATGAAGATCGAGGTGCTGAGTTTTTTGCTCTTGAGCAGACTCAGGTCAATGATCGCGTCGCCTTTGCGACGGTAGTGCAGCAGGTACAGCGCCACGAACATCAGGCCTGCCGCGACACAGGCGATGGCTTCGATGGCAGGATAGTCGCCGCCGTACAGCGACATGCCCATCAGCAGGCTGCCCAGGGCGGCGCTGACCAATAGCAGACCGAGGACGTCCGGGCGTGGCAGGCTGGTGGGGCGGGCTTCGCGGATCCAGAACCACGATAGTCCTGCGGCAATCAGCGAAAACGGAATGTTGCTGTAAAACACCCAGCGCCACGAACTGTTGTCGACGATGATGCCACCGACGGTCGGCGAAATCGCCGGGGCGATCAGGGCCACGGCCATCACCAGCGTGGAGATTTTCGCCCGTTGCTCACCCTGGAACAGGTTGAAGGTCAACGCCTGGCCCACCGGAATCAGCAAACCGCCGCCGATGCCCTGGACGAATCGCCAGATCACCAGCTCATGGAAGCTGTCGGCCAGGCCGCACATCCACACGGCCCCGGTAAACACCAGCATCGAGGCGGTGAGAATCTCGCGGCTGCCGAAGCGCCCGGCCAGCCAGGTGCTGACAGGAATGATCAGCGTCAGACCGAGAATGTAGGCATTGGCCACCCAGGCCACCGAAGAACTGCTTACTTGCAATGTTGCCGAGATACTTGGCAATGCCACGGCAGACATGAATATGTTTATGCAGTCAATAAAAAAGCCGATCAGAAAGATCAGCGCGATCTTGTAGCGATAGTTCATTGTTGTTTCCTCTTTGTCGCAAAGCATAGGGGCGATGGACTTGGAGTGTCGATACGACTATCCTTGAAACAATGTTTGAAGGAATTAAACAGTGAACGCTACCGCCATGCATGCTCATCTGAATCGGGTTCAGACATTTCTCGCCGTGGTCGACTTTGGCTCTTACACCAAGGCCGCGAACTATCTGAGTATCAGCAAAGCCATGGCCAGCCTGCATGTCAAGGCGCTGGAAGAAGTTCTTTCGGCGACACTGCTGATCCGCAATACCCGAAACATATCGCTGACTGAAATAGGTCAGGACTTCTATGAGGAGTTCAAGGGCATTGTCGCGGATATCGATAATGCCTTTGATAATGTGCTCAAGGGTAATAACCGGGTTTCCGGAAAGTTACGAATTAGTTCAACCAGCGAGTACGGCGAGAAGTTCATTCTTCCGTTGATTCCATTGTTCAACGAGCGTTATCCGGAAATCCGCCTGAGCTACAACTTCAACTCGTCGTTGAATGATCTGGTGGCGGAAAAACTGGATCTGGTAGTGCGTCTTGGCAATCTGGCGGATTCGGCATTCAAGAGTCGCAAGCTGGCGGATTATCAGATCGTGCTGGTGGCGACTCCGGCATTTCTCGAACGTCATCCGGTGGCATTGCCGCAGGATCTGAACGGTGTGCCATGGATTGCCAACAGCAATCTGCAGGCGCCTACGCAATGGGTTTTGCGCGATGATCAGGGGCGGACGGTGGAGGTCAATGGCATCAGCCATTTCGAATCCAATTCCTCGACGGCGATTCGTTCGATGACCTTGTCGTCGCTCGGTGTCTCGGTGCTGCCGGGCTGGGTGGTCGAGGATGATATCGCCAGCGGACGACTGATTCGCCTGTTGCCGGCCTATGCGTTGCCATCGCAGTCGATCAACGTCGTCTTCCCCAACACCGCGCATCTGCCGCACAAATCCCGGGCGTTCATCGATTTCCTCCTGCTGCATCTGGCGCAGTAACGCAAAAGCCCCTGAATCTCGCGATTCAGGGGCTTTCGTTTGAGCGGCTTGAAGATCAGGCTGCTTCGATCTTGTTGCGGTTCTGCTCGACCTGGTTCAGGTAGGCCGCCAGTTTTTCCTGTTCGGCCGGGGTGGTGAACAGGCCCAGCTTGCTGCGGCGCCAAAGGATGTCGTGAGCGGTGGTGGCCCACTCTTCGGCGCACAGGTAATCGACTTCACGGGTGTAGAGACCGCCGCCGATGTGTTCGCCCATGTCGGTCAGGCTGTCCACGCCTTCGAGCATGCGCCAGGTACGGCTGCCGTAAGTGGTGGCCCAGCGGCGGGCGATTTCGGTCGGAACCCAGTCGAACCTGTCGCGGATCAGCGCGCTCAGGGCCTGTGGCGTGGTCATGTCTTCACCACCCGGCAGGGTGGCGGTGGCCGTCCAGCTCGGGCGCATCTGGGTGAAGTACGGCATCAACTGCGCCATCGCCGACTCGGCGAGTTTGCGATAGGTGGTCAGCTTGCCGCCAAACACCGACAGCAGCGGCGCTTCTTCGGTGCTGCCGGACAGCGCGAGGGTGTAGTCGCGGGTCACGGCGGACGGGTTGTCGGATTCGTCGTTGCACAACGGACGCACGCCCGAGTAGGTGTGCAGGATGTCGTCACGGCTGATCTGCTTCTTGAAGTGGGCGTTGACCACTTTGAGCAGGTAATCGGTTTCGCCGTCGGTGATTGCCACTTTTGCCGGATCCCCGGTGTACTCGCGGTCGGTGGTGCCGATCAGGGTCAGGTTGTTCAGGTACGGAATGGTGAAAACGATGCGCTGATCTTCGTTTTGCAGGATGTGCGCGTGATCGCCTTCGTACAGCTTCGGCACGATGATGTGGCTGCCCTGGATCAGACGAATGCCGTACGGCGATTCCATCTTCAGGTCGTCACGGATGAACTTGGCGACCCATGGACCGGCGGCGTTCACCAGCGCTCTGGCAGTGATCGAAAACAGGCTGCCGTCGGCGCGTTCCAGGTTCAGGTGCCACAGGCCCTTGGCGCGACGAGCGCTGACGCAACGGGTCTGGGTGTGAATGTGCGCACCTTTTTCACGGGCGGCCATGGCGTTCAGAACCACGAGGCGGGCGTCGTCGACCCAGCAGTCGGAGTATTCGAAGCCTTTGCTGATTTCGCTTTTCAGCGCGCTGTCGGCACCGAACTTCAGGCTTTTGGAGCCTGCGAGTTTTTCGCGCTTGCCGAGGTGGTCATACAGGAACAGACCTGCACGGATCATCCACGCCGGACGCAGATGCGGGCGGTGCGGCAGGACGAAACGCATTGGCTTGACGATGTGCGGGGCCTTGGCCAGCAGCACTTCGCGTTCGGCCAGGGCTTCGCGCACCAGACGGAATTCATAATGTTCGAGATAGCGCAGTCCACCGTGGATCAGCTTGCTGCTGGCCGACGAGGTGTGGCTGGCCAGATCGTCCTTTTCGCAAAGGAACACCGAAAGACCGCGACCGGCGGCATCCGCTGCGATCCCCACGCCATTGATCCCGCCGCCGATGACGGCGAGGTCGTAGATCTCGGAGATGGGGGGCGTACGCAAGGTAGAGGTGGACATCGGCTGGCCTCGGGCTCTTTTGATTTTCTGTCTTGGAAATCGAACATAAATGTTCATTTGCGAAAATGGTAGCCCATAAAGACGCGCGCAGCCAGTCGACTTCGATTGAAAAAACTCATCGAAGGACGGTTAAAAGAAAATTTTCGAACATTAGATGCGCATAAGGCGCCGGAGCAGGAGTGATCGTTCCCATGTCGAGGCGTCGAACCGTCCGCGTGGGAATGCATGCATTGACGCTCTGCGTCATCTTCTGAATGGGACGCGGAGCGTCCCGGGCTGCATTCCCACGCAGAGCGTGGGACGAGAAACAAAGGGGGGTTAAACGACTTCCAGACGAATCTTGTGCTGACTCAGCAGTTGCGCCAGGGCCGGCACCGGTTGCTGATCGGTGACCAGGCAATCGATCAGGCTGATCGGGCCGAGGCGGATCATCGCGTTACGGCCGAACTTGCTGGAGTCCGCCGCCAGGATCACCTGTCGGGCATTGGCGATGATCGCCTGGGACACCCGCACTTCCTGGTAATCGAAGTCGAGCAGGCTGCCGTCCTCATCGATACCGCTGATGCCCACCAGCGCGAAGTCGACCTTGAACTGATTGATGAAATCCACACTCGCCTGACCGACCACGCCGCCATCGCGACGGACATTGCCGCCAGTCAGCAGCACATCGAAATCATCCTTGGCGCTGAGCATCGAAGCGACGTGCAGGTTGTTGGTGATGATTTTCAGATGACTGTGGTTGAGCAGGGCGCGGGCGATGGATTCGGTGGTGGTGCCGATGTTGATGAACAGCGAGGCGTGATCGGGAATTTGCGCGGCGATGGCTTCACCGATGCGTTGCTTTTCATCGCGCATCTGATCGGCGCGCATCGCATAGGCGGTGTTTTCGACGCTGGAATCATAGGCGGCGCCGCCATGGTAGCGGCGCAGCAGATTGGCTTCCGCCAGTTGATTGATATCGCGGCGGATGGTTTGCGGGGTAACAACGAACAGCGTGGCCATTTCCTCGATGCTCACATAGCCGCGTTCGCGGACCAGTTCGAGGATTTGCTGCTGACGGGGAGGCAGATTCATGGGGCTTCCTTTGGGCTGCCGTGCAAAATTTGCCCATGATGCCGCAGGAATCCGCTCCCGACCAGTTACATGCCGTTACCAGTCCTCAGACTGGCTTATTCAGCGTCCTCACGTTCCCAGTCGCGGGTACGGCTGACGGCTTTTTTCCAGCCTTTGTAGAGCTTCTCTTTTGCCGCTTCGTCCAGGCTTGGTTCGAACTCGCGCTCGATCACTGCCTTGCCGCGCAGTTCTTCCAGGCTGCCCCAGAAACCGCACGCCAGACCGGCCAGATAAGCTGCGCCCAGCGCCGTGGTTTCGCGCATTTTCGGACGCTCGACCTGAGTGCCGAGGATGTCGGCCTGGAACTGCATGAGGAAGTTGTTCGCCACTGCACCGCCATCCACGCGCAGGGCCTTGAGGCGTTCGCCGGAGTCCTGTTGCATGGCGTCGAGAACGTCGCGAGTCTGGTAGGCGATCGACTCCAGTGCGGCGCGGATGATGTGATCCACACGTACGCCACGGGTCAGGCCGAACAGGGCGCCACGGGCATACGGATCCCAGTAGGGAGCGCCGAGGCCGGTGAAGGCCGGCACCAGATAGACGCCGTTGCTGTCCTTCACTTTATTGGCGAAGTATTCGGTGTCGAGGGCGTCGTTGACGATTTTCAGTTCATCGCGCAGCCACTGTACGGTCGAACCGCCGTTGAACACCGCGCCTTCCAGGGCGTAAGCCACTTCGCCGCGCGGGCCGCAAGCGATGGTGGTGAGCATGCCGTGCCGGGATTTCACGGCTTTGTCGCCGGTATTCATCAGCAGGAAGCAACCGGTGCCGTAGGTGTTTTTCGCCTGGCCCGGCTCGACGCACATCTGGCCGAACAGCGCAGCCTGCTGGTCGCCGGCGATACCGCCGATGGCGATGCCGCTTTTGGTGCGGCCGTAGATTTCCGACGACGCTTTGACTTCCGGCAGCATCTCGCGCGGGATGTCGAGGATTTCCAGCATCTTCGCGTCCCACTCCAGCGTGTGGATGTTGAAGAGCATGGTGCGCGAGGCGTTGGTGTAGTCGGTGACGTGGACCTTGCCGCCGGTAAATTTCCAGATCAGCCAGCTGTCGACAGTGCCGAACAGCAATTCGCCGTTGCGCGCGCGCTCGCGGCTGCCTTCGACGTTGTCGAGGATCCACTTCAGCTTGGTGCCGGAGAAGTACGGGTCGGTGACCAGGCCAGTGGTGTCGCGGATGTAATCTTCATGACCGTCGCGCTTGAGCTGCTGGCAGATCTCGGTGCTGCGGCGGCATTGCCAGACGATCGCGTTGTACACCGGGCGGCCGGTGGTCTTGTCCCAGACCACGGTGGTTTCACGCTGGTTGGTGATGCCGATGGCGGCGACCTGGTCATGGTGCAGACCGGCCTGGGCCAGGGCTTCGACCATCACCGCGCTCTGGGTGGCGAAGATTTCCATCGGGTCGTGTTCGACCCAGCCGGCTTGCGGGTAATGCTGGGCGAATTCGCGTTGTGCGGTGCAGACCACGTTCGCGTCGCGGTCGAAAATGATCGCGCGGGAGCTGGTCGTACCCTGATCGAGGGCAATGATGTAGTTCTTGTTCTGAATGTCGGTCATGTCGATTGCCTTGGACGAAATAAGGGAGAGTGGGCCGTGGCGCGGGCTCTATAAGGGCAGGAGCCCGCGCCGACTGTTTCAAGAAGTTCTTGGTTTGCCGTCAATGGCCGGTTCTGCATCCTTTGTAGCAGGTGTGGCGCCGGTCAGGTGACGGGCAATCAGCCCGCGATACCCGGCAGCGCCGAGGCAGGCACCGACAATCGGTGCAAAAATCGGAATCAGGAAGTACGGGATTTCACGTGCGCCAGTGAAGGAAATTTCACCCCAGCCGGCGAAGAAAGTCATCAGTTTAGGACCGAAGTCCCGGGCCGGATTCATCGCGAAACCGGTCAGCGGGCCCATCGAGCTGCCGATCACGGCAATCAGCAGACCGATCAGCAGCGGCGCCAGCGGGCCTTTCGGCAGGCCGTTGTTGTCGTCGGTCAGGGACATGATCACGCCCATCAGGATCGCGGTGATGATCACCTCGACCAGAAACGCCTGTGCAGTCGACAGCGCCGGGTTCGGGAAGGTGGAGAACACCGACGCCAGTTCGAGGCTGGCTTCAGTGCCGCGAACCATATGGTGAGTTTGTTCGAAATCGAAGAACAGGTTGCTGTACAGCGTATAAACCAGCAGCGCACCGCAAAAGGCGCCGGCGACCTGGGCCAGAATGTAGAACGGCAGTTTGCGCTTTTCGAAGTCGGCAAAAATGCTCAGGGCAATACTGACGGCAGGGTTCAGGTGCGCGCCGGAAACGCCGGCGGTGAGGTAGATCGCCATGCTGACGCCGACGCCCCAGATGATGCTGATTTCCCACAGACCGAAGCTGGCGCCTGCGACCTTGAGCGCGGCGACACAACCCGTACCGAAAAAGATCAGGAGTGCAGTGCCTAGAAACTCGGCCAGACACTGGCTCGAGAGCGAAGGTTGCTGTAACGCAGTTGTCATTGAAAACCTCGGTTTTTGTTGTTGTCTGGCGCGTTGCCGAAAGGGCAAGGCGCGATTTTCGCCGAGGCAGGATCCCCATCCTGTTCCCGGTTTACTGCTGGGTGCTGCGATGACGATAATTCTTGCATTATTCAGATTCGAAAAAATATAGACAAGAAACAAACCTGTCAAAGGTCGAAAGTGAACCATCAGTCACAAATAAACTATCAGTCATGTGAATGATCCTGCAGGTCACCCGGTCTGCGCGGCTGTTATCAGCCTGCAAACTCCGGGAAACGTGGCGCGTGGTAGAGCCTTTTGCACAACGATGGCCTAAAATTCGCCGCAGGATTTTTTGCCACTGCCGAGCCCGGAGCTGCCATGACCCCTGCGTTGGACTTGTTGAAAAAAGTTCGTGCCGAACATCGCGTGCACAGTTACGAACATGACCCGAAGGCCGCGTCGTATGGCCTGGAGGCCGCGGAAAAGCTGGGGCTCGATCCGGCGCAGGTGTTCAAGACGCTGCTGGCGGCCAGTGAGAAGGGTGAGTTGCTGGTGGCCGTGGTACCGGTCGTCGGAAGTCTCGACCTCAAGGGGCTTGCCCACGCCGCCGGAGTGAAAAAAGTCGAGATGGCCGACCCGGCTGCCGCGCAACGTTCCACCGGTTACTTGTTGGGCGGCATCAGTCCGCTGGGGCAGAAAAAACGCCTGCGTACTTTCATCGATAACTCGGCCCAGCCTTTTGCGACCATCTACGTCAGCGCCGGTCGGCGCGGGCTGGAAGTAGAGCTGGCGCCGGCAGTATTGGCAGCACACACCCAGGCGAAATTTGCCGACATCGGTCGCCCTTGACGTCTGTATGAAGAAAATTGGCCGGCACTGTCACTGGCGCTGATCCGGCCGGCGCTGCATGCTCGTTCGACTGACACAGGGAGAAGGTTATGCAGCTCGAGTTTCATCAGGTCGATGCGTTCAGTGACCGGCCGTTCAGCGGCAATCCGGCAATGGTCTATCGGCTCGACGCGTGGCTCGCGGACGAACTGATGCAAAAGATCGCCGCCGAGCACAATCTGGCGGAGACCGCGTTTCTGGTGCGCGAAGCACAGGCGTGGCATATCCGCTGGTTCACACCGACCACCGAGGTGCCGTTGTGTGGTCATGCGACCCTGGCCAGCGCCTATGTGCTGTTCGAGATTTATAAGGAAACGGCCGAGCGTCTGGACTTCACCTGCAAGTCCGGGCCATTGAGCGTCAGTCGCGAAGGCGGCACGCTATGGCTGGATTTTCCGGCCATCGAAGCGGTGGAGAAAGGCGTCACCGTGGAGATCGAGCGGGCGCTGAATGTCCAGGCAGTGGATGTTCTGAGTTCCAACGAGCTGTTTGTGGTGTTGGAGTCCGAGCAGGCGGTGCTTGATTGCCAGCCGGACATGGTCGCCCTCGCCAAATTGCCGTGGTTGGGCGCCATCGTCACCGCCCCGGGCAATCAGCATGACTTCGTCTCACGCTATTTCGCCCCGGCCATCGGCATCAATGAAGACCCGGTGACCGGTTCGACCCATTGCAGTCTGATCCCCTACTGGTCGAAACGTCTGGGCAAATCCAGCCTGACCGCGTGCCAGCGTTCGGCGCGGGGCGGCGAGTTGTTTTGTCGGCTGGAAGGCGAGCGAGTGAAGATCGGCGGGAATGCGACGCTGGTGGCCAGCGGCACATTGATGCTGGGCTGAAGCCAAAAAACCAGGGAGCCATCAGGCTCCCTCATTGTTTGCGTGCAGATCAGCGTGCGGCGCTGTAACGGCGGACGCCGTTCTCTGTCGCCGGAATTTGAGCGGCCGTGCTGCCCGACGCCTGGAACAGCACCAGATGTTCCGCCGCCACCCGAATCCCGACATCCGCACCAACCTGATGGTCGGCATGGCTCGGGAAGATCGACTCCAGCTGTGCGCCGGTCGGCAGTTGCAGGCGATACAGGGTCGAAGCGCCGAGGAACGTCTTGCCGACGATCCGCGCTTTCAAGCCACTGTCCGGCGCGTAAACGATGTCATCCGGACGCAGCAGCACATCCACCGCCCCACCGACCGGCCAGGTGTAGGCGCGATTGCCGCGCAGTTCGCCGAGTTCGGTCTGCACCGATTCCGGGCTGCCGAGCTGGCCGCGAATGAAGTAGCCCTGACCGATGAAGCTGGCCACAAACGGCGTCGCCGGTTCGTGATAGAGGTTGTAGGGCGTGTCCCACTGCTCCAGCCGGCCTTCCTTGAACACGCCGACGTGATCGCTGACGGCGAAGGCTTCTTCCTGGTCGTGCGTCACCAGAATCGCGCTGGTGCCGCGGGCCTTGAGGATGTCGCGCACTTCATGGCTCAGCTTGCGACGCAACTCGCCATCGAGGTTGGAGAATGGCTCGTCGAGCAACAGCAGTTGTGGCTCCGGCGCCAAAGCGCGGGCGAGGGCGACACGTTGTTGCTGGCCGCCGGACAACTCGTGAGGGAAGCGTTTGCCGAGGTTCTTCAGATTGACCAGTTCCAGCAGCTCTTCGGTGACACGCTCCTTGTTCGGGTGCTTGCGGATGCCGAAGGCGATGTTGTCCGCGACACTCAGGTGCGGGAACAGCGCGTAGTCCTGGAACACCA
The DNA here is from genome assembly GCF_002113215.1 of Pseudomonas sp. B15(2017). Taxonomy (NCBI): domain Bacteria; kingdom Pseudomonadati; phylum Pseudomonadota; class Gammaproteobacteria; order Pseudomonadales; family Pseudomonadaceae; genus Pseudomonas; species Pseudomonas sp. B15(2017). The sequence continues at coordinate 328,030 of NZ_NEJZ01000001.1, read as the reverse complement.
TGCCGATCCGGCGTTTTTCCGGGGCGAGGGTGAAACCGGCGCTGGAGATCACTTCACCGCCGAGAGAGATTTCCCCTTCGTGCACCGGTTCGAAACCGGCAATCGCGCGCAGGGTGGTGGTCTTGCCGCAACCGGACGAGCCGAGCAGGCAGCCGATGTCGCCGGCGTTGAGGTGCAGATTGAGGTTCTGCACCACACGTTGATCTTGATAGCCGCAAGCGAGGTTGCGCAGGTTCAGCAGTAATTCATGACTCATGCGTGGTGATATGCCGGTTCGACGAGGAACTCGAGCAGGGCCTTCTGTGCGTGGAGACGGTTTTCTGCCTGATCCCAGGCGACGGAGCGCGGGTCATCAAGCAGGTCGAGACTGATTTCTTCACCGCGGTGAGCGGGAAGGCAGTGCAGGAATAACACGTCCTCGGCCGCCAGGTCGAGCAGGGCACGGGTGACCTGGTATGGCGCGAACAGTTTGAGGCGCTGGGCGGTTTCCTCTTCCTGACCCATGGAGGTCCAGACGTCGGTACTTACCAGATGCGCGCCGCGCACGGCCTCTTGCGGGTCGCGGACGATGGTCACGCGGTCACCGGCCTTGGCCACGAATTCAGGATTCGGCTCGTAGCCTTCCGGGCAGGCCACGCGCAGCTGGAAGTCGAACTGGATGGCCGCTTCTATATAGCTGTTGCACATGTTGTTGCCGTCGCCGATCCAGGCCACGGTCTTGCCCTGGATCGAGCCGCGGTGCTCGAGAAAGGTTTGCATGTCGGCCAGCAACTGGCACGGGTGCAGGTCATCGGACAGGCCGTTGATCACCGGCACGCGGGAGTTGGCAGCGAATTCGGTCAGGGTGCTGTGGGCAAAGGTCCGGATCATCACCGCGTCGAGCATGCTCGACATGACGATGGCGCAATCGCCGATCGGCTCGCCACGGCCCAGCTGGGTGTCGCGCGGCGACAGAAAGATCGCCTGGCCGCCGAGCTGGATCATGCCGGCCTCGAAAGAGATCCGGGTGCGGGTCGAGGATTTCTCGAAGATCATCCCCAGGACGCGGTTTTTCAGAGGCTCGAACAGTACGCCGCGGTTACGCAGGTCCTTGAGCTCAACGCCTCGACGGATCACGCTGACCAGCTCTTCGGGCGTGCAATCCATCAGGGAGAGAAAGTGCCTTGCGCTCATCATTGACTACCTTTTTGCTACAAACCGCAGATGCTCAAAGCCTTGTTTATCGGAACAACGGGCGAGACCTGCGGCGTAAGCCGCACGGGGCGACGAAATAGGGGGAGGCGCGATATTGACACTAAATGTCGCGTTTTTCCAATAGGCTACGGTTTTTGCAGAAATGCGCCGGGGTGCAAACAGTGCGAACACTGTGATTTCCGGTCAGTTTTCGAGAGGGCAACGAGGCATTTGTACACTGGCCCCACCGGGCTTGGCAATCAGGCGCGGCGGGGATGGCACAGCTCTGGTCGGTTTGCGACCGGTGAGCCGGCGGTTTCGCTTGGTCGGATGCGCAGGTTGAAACATTTGCTAAAGCAAAGTGCTGGGTTATAAATAAATCACGAGCGACGCAGGAAGCCTCCGCATGGAATCGAAAGAAAAACTGTTAATGGAACTGCTGGGCCACACGGCACGCTCATTGACCCACCTCACCGCGTCGATGACCTCGATGTCCTTCGAACTGCTGCGCAGCGATGACGACGTGGTCAAGGCCGCCAGCCGACAGATGATCGACCGCATGGCGACCATCAGCGCCGGGCTCGACGAGCATTGGCGACTGATCGGCGAGCTCACCGGCGTCCACGTCGCCCACGAGCAGATCGAGACCATCCAGGAAATCCAGCTGGCCGCGCCGCCTCAGCTTCCGGCGAACTGACGTGTCCATCGGCGGCCCTGATGGCCGCCGATTCACAAGACAAACGTCGCTGGCGCTGCACCGGGTCGCGGGCCATAGTTTTGTTCCCGCGGGCGTGATTGCCTGCCCAGAACAAGACAGAGACTGGCCATGACCAAGACTCTCCATCACCGTGCCTGCCACCTGTGCGAAGCCATCTGCGGCTTGACCATTGAAACCACCGAAACCGACGGCCAGGTGCAGATCACCTCGATCAAGGGCGATGCTCAGGACACGTTCAGTCGCGGGCACATCTGCCCCAAGGCCGTCGCGCTGCAAGATATCCAGAATGATCCGGATCGCCTGCGTCAGCCCATGCGCCGGGTCGGCAGCGAATGGCTGCCCATCGCGTGGGACGAAGCATTCGAGCTGGTCGCCGAAAAACTCTCGGCGATTCAGGAGCGTCATGGGCAGAACGCAGTCGCCGTGTATCAGGGCAACCCCAGCGTCCACAACTATGGGTTGATGACCCACAGCAATTACTTCCTCGGCCTGTTGAAAACCCGCAACCGCTATTCGGCGACGTCGGTCGATCAACTGCCCCATCACCTGACCAGCTACCTGATGTATGGCCACGGCTTGCTGTTGCCGATCCCGGATATCGATCACACGGACTTCATGCTGATCCTGGGCGGCAACCCGTTGGCGTCCAACGGCAGCATCATGACCGTGCCGGATGTCGAGAAGCGTCTGAAGGCGATTCAGGCCAGGGGCGGCAAAGTGGTAGTGGTCGATCCACGACGCAGCGAGACGGCGGCGATGGCCGATCAGCATTTGTTCGTGCGTCCGGGGGGCGATGCGGCGTTGTTGTTTGGTGTGCTCAATACGCTGTTCAGTGAAGGCCTGACGTCTGAAAGTCATTTGCCGGTGGACGGTCTGGATGAGCTTCGCGCGGCGGTGGCGGGTTTCACCGCCGAAGCCATGAGCCCGTTGTGCGCGGTGCCCGCCGAACAGATCCGCCAATTGGCCCGGGACTTCGCCGCTGCGCCAAGCGCCGTTTGCTACGGCCGGATGGGTGTTTCCACTCAGGCCTTCGGCACGCTGTGCCATTGGGTCGTGCAGTTGATCAATCTGGTCACCGGCAATCTCGACCGCGTTGGCGGTGCACTGTGCACGGAGCCGGCGGTGGATCTGGTGGCCTCGACCTCGGGCGGGCACTTCAATAAATGGCAGAGCCGCGTGTCCGGGCGCCCTGAATATGGCGGCGAGCTGCCAGTCTCGGCACTGGCCGAAGAAATGCTCACCGAAGGCGAGGGGCAGATCCGCGCGCTGATCACCGTGGCCGGCAATCCGGTCCTGTCGACGCCCAACGGCCGGCAACTGGAGCGGGCGCTGGACGGTCTGGAGTTCATGGTCAGCGTCGATCTGTACATCAACGAAACCACGCGCTATGCCGACCTGATCCTGCCGTCCACCTCGGCGCTGGAGAACGATCACTACGACACCACTTTCAACCTGTTCGCGGTGCGCAACGTCACCCGGTTCAACCGGGCGATCCTCGCCAAACCCGAAGGTGCGCTGCACGACTGGGAGATCTTCGTCGGCCTGGCCAAGGCCTTTGCCGCGAAGACCGGCAAGGAGCTGAAACCGACGATGCCGCCGGCGAAGATGATCGACATGGGGTTACGCATGGGCTTGTATGGCGATGCATCCGAGCAAAAATTGTCGCTTGCGACGCTGTTCGATCATCCGCACGGTGTCGACCTGGGAGCGCTCAAACCCAACCTGACTGCGCGGTTGAAGACTGCCAATCAACGGATTCAGGCGGCTCCACCGGAAATCCTCGCCGACTTGGCGCGCTTCGCCGCGTTGCAGGCACCCGCCGCCGATGAGCTGTTGATGATCGGCCGCCGTCATGTGCGCAGCAACAATTCGTGGATGCACAATTATCATCGACTGGTGAAGGGCAAGCCGCGTCATCAGCTGCTGATGAACCCGGACGATCTCGCCAGTCGCGGGCTAAGTGACGGTCAGCTCGTGCGCGTGAGTTCACGGGTCGGCCAGATCGAAGTCGAAGTGCTGGGCAGTGCCGACATGATGAAGGGCGTGGTCAGCCTGCCGCATGGATGGGGCCATGCCCGGCCGGGTGTACAGATGGCGATTGCCAGCGGTCAGCCGGGCTCCAGCGCCAATGACCTGACCGATGAGTGTCAGCTCGACGAGCTGTCGGGCAACGCAGCGCTCAATGGCGTGCCGGTGACGGTGGCAGCGGCTTGAGCATGTCTGTCGGGGAGACCGAGCAGCGCGCTCGGGATTCCGTTACAATGCGCCACCGTGCCGACCCATGAGTCGGAAAGTTCAGCCGAGGTGCTCCATGGATATCATCGAAACGATTAAAGAGCAGATTGCCAACAACACCATTCTGCTTTACATGAAAGGCTCGCCGAATGCCCCGCAGTGTGGCTTCTCCGCGAAAGCTGCGCAGGCTGTAATGGGCTGTGGCGAGAAGTTCGCCTACGTCGACATCCTGCAGAACCCGGAAATCCGCGCCAACCTGCCGAAGTACGCCAACTGGCCGACTTTCCCGCAACTGTGGGTCGGCGGTGAACTGGTCGGCGGCAGCGACATCATGGCTGAAATGTTCGCCAATGGTGAGCTGCAGACCCTGATCAAGGAAGCATCCGCCAAGGCTGCTGCGGCCAAGTCCGAAGCCTGATTGGTTTCTGCCCGGATTTCAGCGAGTCTGAAATCCGGGCGATAAAAAGCCCCGCCTCTGGAAAGAGAGCGGGGCTTTTTAGTGTCTCGAGTTTAGCGCTGACTGATTACTCGTCTTCACCCATCTGCGATTGCAGATAGTTCTCAAGACCGACCTTGTCGATCAGGCCCAGTTGGGTTTCCAGCCAGTCGATATGTTCTTCTTCGGATTCCAGGATGTCCTCGAGCAGTTCACGGCTGCCGAAGTCACCGACGGATTCGCAGTGGGCGATGGCGACCTTCAGGTCGGCATGGCCAGTCTTCTCGATGCGCAGGTCGCACTCCAGCATTTCCTTGGTGTGCTCGCCGATGTGCAACTTGCCCAGATCCTGCACGTTCGGCAGGCCTTCGAGGAACAGGATGCGCTTGATCAGCTTGTCCGCGTGCTTCATCTCGTCGATGGATTCGTGGTACTCGTGTTTGCCGAGCTTGTTCAGGCCCCAATCTTCATACATGCGCGCATGCAGGAAGTACTGATTGATCGCGACCAGCTCATTGGCAAGGATCTTGTTGAGATGCTGGATGACTGTTACGTCGCCTTTCATGATGGGAGTCCTGCCCTAAGTAGCGGTATATAAGGCGGAGTTTGAGCTTGGTATTTATAAGTGTCAAACCTAAGTTATTGAATAATAAATGAAAATTAATCTGAATAAGAATGTTTGTGTTCCGCGTCTAGGCGCTAAGCAATTGATTTTCAGGCATAAAAAAACCGGACCTAAGTCCGGTTCTTCGAATTCGGGATAATTACGCGGCGGTAAATTCTGCCGGGTAGGGGATCGCGGCCTGGGCGGTTTGCAGCTTGGTCAGGGTTTCGCGAACCACTTCCTTCGCCAGGCACGCACATTTGCCGCATTGGCTGGCTACGCCGGTGGCCTGACGAACTTCTTTGTAGCTGCAGCAACCTTCATAGATCGCTTCGCGGATCTGTCCGTCGGTGACGCCAGTGCAGAGGCAAACATACATAAGTGAGAACCGTCGCTGGTTGTGACTCAATTGCGATGGATCTTAATGTTAACGAGAATGATTGTCAAAGTGCTTTCCCGGTGGTTTTGATCGCCAATGCCTGTGACTGACGAACGGTGGTGCATGGCTGAGTGCCAGCCCGGATTTCGCGAAAAACCTTTAAGGACAGTCGAAAAACGCAGTGTATGATGGTCGGCCCTTGCGAAGAGGGTTCGTGTCACAGGGCTGTCGCCTGAGGGTGGCAGGCTGGCGCGGACCCTGAACTTCAAGTTTCTACACCAGGAGATATCAATGAGCGTACTCGTAGGCAAACAAGCCCCTGACTTCACCGTCCCGGCCGTACTCGGCAATGGCGAGATCGTTGACAGCTTCACCCTGTCCTCGGCCATCAAAGGCAAATACGGCCTGGTGTTCTTCTACCCGCTGGACTTCACCTTCGTCTGCCCGTCCGAGCTGATCGCTCTGGACAACCGCATGGCTGACTTCAAGGCGCGCAACGTAGAAGTGGTCGCTGTGTCGATCGACTCGCACTTCACCCACAACGCCTGGCGCAACACCCCGGTCAACAATGGCGGCATCGGTCAGGTGAAATACACCATGGCTGCCGACATGAAGCACGAAATCGCCAAGGCCTACGACGTTGAATCCGAAGGCGGCGTGGCTTTCCGTGGCGCGTTCCTGATCGACGACAAGGGCGTTGTCCGCTCGCAGATCGTCAACGACCTGCCGCTGGGCCGTAACATGGAAGAGCTGATCCGTCTGGTCGACGCGCTGCAATTCCACGAAGAGCACGGCGAAGTCTGCCCTGCCAACTGGAAAAAAGGTGACAAAGGCATGAACGCTTCGCCAGAAGGCGTTGCGGCTTACCTGACCGAGAACGCTGCAGCCCTGTAAGGCGCAACGTCGAGGTACAAAAAAACCGGCCCACGTGGCCGGTTTTTTCATGCTCGGAAGAAACCCGACGAGGATCAGTCGTCGAAGTCTTCCCAGCCGCCCATCTGTTTCCAGCGGTTGACGATGCCGCAGAACAGCTCGGCCGTCTTCTCGGTGTCGTAACGCGCGGAGTGCGCTTCACGGCCGTCGAAGTCGATGTCGGCTGCCTGACAGGCTTTCGCCAGCACGGTTTGGCCGTATGCCAGACCGGCGAGGGTCGCGGTGTCGAAACTGGAGAACGGGTGGAACGGGTTGCGCTTCATGTCAAGCCGCGCGACGGCGGCGTTGAGGAAGCCCAGGTCGAAGCTGCTGTTGTGGCCGACCAGAATTGCCCGTTTGCAGCCGTTGGCCTTCAAGGCCTTGCGCACGCCACGGAAGATGTCGGTCAGCGCTGTTTCTTCGCTGACGGCCATGCGCAACGGATGATCGAGCTTGATCCCGGTGAACTCCAGTGCCGCCGCTTCAACGTTGGCGCCTTCGAACGGCTCGACGCGGAAGAAGTAGGTGTGATCCGGGTACACAAAACCCTTTTCATCCATGGCGATGGTGGTCGCGGCAATCTCCAGCAGAGCGTCGGTGGCCGAGTTGAAGCCACCGGTTTCTACGTCGACGACAACCGGCAGGTAGCCGCGAAAGCGTGCTGCCATTGGATGGCGCGAACCGCCGCCACCTTGACCGTCCAGTTCGTCGTCGAAATGGTCTTCACTCACGCGTGTTCCTCCAGCAGGCGCCAGCGCAGTTTTTCACCGGCGCGCAGCGGGATAACGGTCAGCTCGCCGAAAGGCAGGCTGGTCGGTGCGGTCCATTCGTCACGAACCAGGGTGATGCGATCGGTGTTTGCCGGCAGGCCATAGAAGCGCGGGCCGTTGAGGCTGGCGAACGCTTCGAGCTTGTCCAGCGCGTTGCGCTGTTCAAAGGCTTCGGCGTACAGCTCGATGGCGGCGTACGCGGTGTAGCAGCCGGCGCAGCCGCAGGCTGCTTCTTTGGCGTGCTGGGCGTGCGGTGCCGAGTCGGTACCCAGGAAGAACTTCGCGCTGCCGCTGGTGGCGGCGTCGAGCAGGGCTTCCTGGTGCGTGTTGCGCTTGAGGATCGGCAGGCAATAGAAGTGCGGCCGGATCCCGCCTACCAGCATGTGGTTGCGGTTGTAGAGCAGATGGTGCGCGGTGATGGTCGCGCCGACGTTGGCCGAGGCCTCGTTGACGAACTGCACGGCATCGCCGGTAGTGATGTGTTCGAACACCACTTTCAGTGTCGGGAAACGCTCGACCACGCGGCGCATGTGCTCATCGATGAAGATTTTTTCGCGGTCGAACACGTCGACGTCGCCACGGGTGACTTCACCGTGGATCAACAGCGGCATGCCGACTTCGGCCATGGCTTCCAGCGCCGGGAAAATCTTGTCGATGCTGGTGACCCCGGAATCGGAGTTGGTGGTGGCGCCGGCCGGGTACAGCTTGGCGGCATGCACGAAACCGCCGGCCTTGGCCTCACGGATTTCTTCGGGCTGGGTGCGGTCGGTGAGGTACAGCACCATCAGCGGCTCGAAACGACTGCCGGCCGGGCGGGCAGCGAGAATCCGCTGGCGATAGCCGTCGGCTTCAGCGGCGTTGCGCACCGGAGGTACCAGGTTGGGCATGATGATTGCGCGACCAAAGGTGCGCGCGACATCCGCAACGGTATTGGTCAACACGGCACCATCGCGAAGATGAATGTGCCAGTCGTCGGGACGCAGCAGGGTCAGGCGGTCGGACATGAGGGAATTCCAGGCGGGTCAAACTGAGGCGAATGCTACCGGAAAAGACTCTTGCAGGCACTCGCTATCAAGTTTTGCGACGAGCGTCCGATATCCCAAAGGTATGCCGTAAAGATGTATGTCTCGGTCTTTTTTGTTGTAGAAGCCAATGGAGCCTCCCGTGCGCCAGCGATATTTAGCCTTGCTCAGTGTGTTTGCCAGCCTTCCCGCGATGGCACTGACCTACCAGACACGTCTGGAGAACATTGAGTGGACGGTCGAAGGCGACAAGTTCGAGTGCCGCCTGACGCAGCCGATCACCGACTTCGGCTCGGGGCAGTTCGTGCGCAAGGCCGGCGAGCAGGCGATCTTCCGTCTGAATGCCTACAACGCGATGTTGGGCGGTGGTTCGGCAACCTTGCTGGCGGCGGCCGCGCCCTGGCAGCCGGGACGCAATGACATCAACCTGGGCAGTGTCAGGATCGGCACCGGCAACGTGCTGTTCAACAGTTCGCAATCGCAGGCCGGCGGGCTGATCAGCGGTTTGCTGGAAGGTCGTAGCCCGGTGGTGCGACGTGCCTCCGGTGATGGACGGGTCTCCGAAGTGCGGCTGCTGCCGGTCAAGTTCAGCAAGGCGTTCAACGACTACCAGACCTGCGTGGCGAAATTGCTCCCGCAGAATTTCGATCAGGTCAAAAACTCGCAGGTCGGTTTTCCGGGCGAAGGCACCGATCTGGACGCCGCCGCGAAAGCCAAACTGCAAGTGATGCTCGAATTCATGAAGGCCGATCCGACGGTCAATCACATTGAGCTCGATGGCTATTCCGACAACAGTGGCAATCGCCTGACCAATCGTGAGTTGTCGCGCCGTCGTGCGCTGGCGGTGGTTGATTTCTTCAAGGCCAACGGCATCGCCGAATCGCAGATCACCGTGCGTTTCCACGGCGAACAATACCCGCTGGTCCCGAACACCAACGCCGCCAACCGGGCGAAAAATCGCCGGGTCAGCGTGAAGTTGGCCCGGGTGGCACCGGTTACCGCCCCAGCACCTCAAGCCAGCACGCCTGCCAATGCAGCGGCGACCTCCTGACCTGTCGGTCATCGTCGCCCTCTCGACAGATTCTGTCGCTTTGTCGTCTTAAGCTGTCGCGCCTCTGTAAATTATCGCGTTTGAGCGGTAGACTCCTCGGCTTTCCGTAGAACCCCGTGGAGTGATGGCATGGCGGACGTAAACAAGGTCGTTCTGGCGTATTCCGGCGGCCTGGACACTTCGGTGATCCTCAAGTGGCTGCAGGATACTTATAACTGTGAAGTCGTGACCTTCACCGCTGACCTGGGTCAGGGCGAAGAAGTCGAGCCGGCCCGCGCCAAGGCGCAGGCCATGGGCGTCAAAGAAATCTACATCGACGACCTGCGCGAAGAATTCGTGCGTGACTTCGTGTTCCCGATGTTCCGCGCCAACACCGTTTACGAAGGCGAGTACCTGCTGGGTACTTCCATCGCGCGTCCGCTGATCGCCAAGCGTCTGATCGAAATCGCCAACGAAACCGGCGCTGACGCCATTTCCCACGGCGCCACCGGCAAGGGCAACGACCAGGTACGTTTCGAACTGGGTGCCTACGCGCTCAAGCCAGGCGTGAAAGTGATCGCTCCATGGCGCGAGTGGGACCTGCTGTCCCGCGAGAAACTGATGGACTACGCCGAGAAGCACGCGATCCCGATCGAGCGTCACGGCAAGAAGAAGTCCCCGTACTCGATGGATGCCAACCTGTTGCACATCTCCTATGAAGGCGGCGTGCTGGAAGACACCTGGACCGAGCACGAAGAAGACATGTGGCGCTGGACCGTCTCCCCGGAGAAGGCTCCCGACACCCCTCAGTATCTGGAACTGACCTACCGTAACGGCGACATCGTCGCGCTGGACGGCGTTGAAATGACCCCGGCCACCGTGCTGGCGACGCTGAACAAAATCGGTGGCGAACATGGCATCGGCCGTCTGGACATCGTCGAGAACCGTTATGTCGGCATGAAGTCCCGTGGCTGCTACGAAACCCCGGGCGGCACCATCATGCTGCGCGCTCACCGCGCCATCGAATCGATCACCCTGGACCGCGAAGTCGCTCACTTGAAAGACGAGCTGATGCCGAAGTACGCCAGCCTGATCTACACCGGCTACTGGTGGAGCCCTGAGCGTCTGATGCTGCAACAGATGATCGACGCCTCGCAGGTCAACGTGAACGGCGTTGTGCGCCTGAAGCTGTACAAGGGCAACGTAATCGTGACCGGCCGCAAGTCCGACGATTCGCTGTTCGACGCCAACATCGCGACTTTCGAAGAAGACGGCGGCGCCTACAACCAGGCCGACGCGGCGGGCTTCATCAAGCTCAACGCGCTGCGCATGCGCATTGCCGCCAACAAGGGCCGCAAGCTGTTCTGAGTCCTTCGGGGCTGATGTGAAAAAAACGGCCTTGTCGTAGCGACAAGGCCGTTTTTTTTGGGATGCTCTCCTTTGAATTGATCGATACCGGTCAACATTACTGTCCTCATCGGCTGTACATCGCTGCATTGCATGATTGTCCTGCTGCGCGCTTTATCCCCTTTCGAATTTTCCCAATACGGATGTGGTCAGCGCGTGCGTGTCATAAACAATGCAGAACGTTGTTCCCTGGCTTCTCTTGGCGTGTTTGGCCAGGATTTCGATATTGTCTTTAAGTAAAGCATCCGCCCCCGCTTCGGTTAAAAACAGTAATAATCTCGGCGAATGCTTGTTTGAGTGTGGGATTTTTTCAAATAGCAGTTCAATCTCCGAATCAGTGTGTAACTTTCGAATGTCGATGATGTACACCTTGGTCAGCGGTTTTGGAAGTTTAATGGCGTGCGACTCAATATTGGGTGGAGTGTGTACAGCCTCGGTCGGTAAATTATCCTCCTCTTCGAAAGCTTTAAGAAAGTTCTTGTCGTTGTCGAAGTCTGATGGAGCATAGAGAGAACGGTAGTTAAAGTTGAGTGTGATGAAAAACAGGAATAGCAAGTAGAACGGAAAGCTGATCAGGAACCAGACATAGATCTCCCGCTCATTGTTATTAAGAAAAGGCAGGGATACGGCGGCGGAGGTCTCCGATATAAAGGCGAAGATGGCAATGACGGTGATGGGGTTGGGAATTTTTTTGTTGATCTTTAGCATGGTCTTTACTCATGAATGGTCTTTCTCGTCGTTTTGATGTGGTTGGGTGGTCGAGTTTTAAGTTGGCGGGCGGATAAGGATTTCGGTATCTGGTGTTTATATTAAATTCCAGAGTTGCGATATGTGTAAGTTGTTTCAGTTGTTTTTAGTATCTGTTCATTGAACCGGGTTTTGGTTTTTCAGTCTGTTACGAGCGCCGCCGCGAAGGACGTGGAGAGGTGTGGAGTTCCTGATGCAGACTCATGATTTTCTATAAGTGAGTCTTTTCTGTAGGAATAATCTTTATTGCCTGTAGGAGGCGTCTCTCGGTGCTGGTGTAGAGGAACTTATCCATGCCATGGGTGAAATGACTACGTTATTGTGCCGGTTCTAAAAATTCGAACAGCGAAACTGGACTTGCCCATGAATAAAGTGCTGATCGTGGATGATCACCCCGTCATTCGTCTTGCGGTACGTATGCTGATGGAACGTCATGGCTACGAAGTCATTGCAGAAACCGATAATGGCGTGGATGCGTTACAACTTGCTCGTGACCAGATGCCGGATATCGTCATTCTGGATATCGGTATTCCGAAACTTGATGGCCTGGAAGTCATTGCGCGTCTTACGACAAGTGCGATGCCATTGAAGGTGCTGGTGCTGACGTCCCAGTCACCGGGACACTTTTCCATGCGCTGCATGCAATCGGGGGCAGCGGGTTATGTTTGCAAGCAACAGGATCTGACGGAGTTGCTGAGTGCAATCAAGGCGGTACTGTCCGGGTACAGCTACTTTCCGAATCAGGCGTTGCATACCGTGCGGACAAGCCTGGGTAATGCCAGCGAGGCCGATATGGTAGACCGCCTGTCCGGGCGCGAAATGATGGTGTTGCAGCAACTGGCGCGCGGAAAGACCAACAAGGAAATTGCCGACGGGATGTTTCTCAGCAACAAGACCGTGAGTACCTACAAGACCCGATTGCTTTTGAAGCTCAACGCGCGTTCGCTGGTCGATTTGATCGAGCTGGCCCAGCGAAACGGCCTGGTCTGAGGTTTGAGTGGCTGACGGATCATGGGCGGATCGAAATCAGCGTGCGACAGAAAGAGAAAAGCCTCCGTTTCGGGAGGCTTTCAAATGTCAGAGATCAAAATCGTAATCGGCCAATTGCTTTTGCAGTCGGCGCTCCTCAAGCAGGTTGTCGATGGTTCGGCGTTTGCTCAAGTTGGTCTTGGCGACTTCAACCACAGGTTCGGCATCGTCGGCCTCCGTGGCGATAAAGTCGTCATCCGCTTCCAATTGCTCTTTGCTGGTGCTCATAAGGTCAACTCCAGGCTAAGACTGCCTTTGGCGCTCCTTATATCGATATTCCAGCAGATGGTAAAAAAGATTTTTTCAATCGATAAATCAATAAAACCAATACCCGCTCAATCGTCAGAAGTTTTGTGCTTGTATTCACACAGATCTTCGATCCGACAGCTGCCACAGCGGGGTTTGCGCGCCAGACACACGTAGCGTCCGTGAAGAATCAGCCAGTGGTGCGAGTCGAGAAGGTATTCTTTTGGCACAAACTTCATCAGCTTCTTTTCGACTTCAACCACGTTTTTCCCTGGTGCAATGCCGGTGCGGTTACTGACCCGGAAGATATGGGTGTCCACGGCCATGGTCAGTTGGCGGAATGCGGTATTGAGCACGACGTTAGCGGTCTTGCGGCCAACGCCGGGCAAGGCCTCCAGCGCTTCGCGCGTCTGCGGGACTTCGCCATTGTGCAGCTCGACCAGCATGCGACAGGTCTCGATCACGTTTTTGGCCTTGCTGTTATAGAGGCCGATCGTCTTGATGTACTCGGACAACCCATCGACGCCCAAGGCGTGAATGGCCGCCGGCGTGTTTGCCACCGGGAACAGCTTCGCCGTCGCCTTGTTGACCCCGACGTCTGTGGATTGCGCGGACAGAATCACCGCGATCAACAGTTCGAAAGGCGAGGAATAGGCCAGTTCGGTCTTGGGCTCGGGGTTGTCCTCGTGAAACCGGCGGAAGATCTCCAGACGTTTTGCGGCATTCATGGGTGATGCGTTTCCTCGGGTAGGGCGGCAGGGCGAGTCCAGGCCTGACGGGCGGCCAGTAACAGTCCAAGCAGTATGAAGGCGCCGGGAGCCAGCGTCGCGAAATGCAGGCCATCACTGAACAGAATCAAACCTTGCCAGTGTTCCGACAGGTGATGGCCGATGCTGCCTTGACCGATCAGCTCACGCAACACCGCGAGCACAATCATCAGCGCGGCAAACAGGCCACCCAGTTTCAGACGGCTGCGGACCGGCTGGCAAAAAAAACCACTGTGCTCCAGCACGACGCACTGCAAGCCGAGCAGCGCTGCATAAAGACTGAGCAGGTGATGCCACTGCATCGCGCCGCGTTGCAGAAAAATATCGGCGCAGCCCGCCAGGGTCGCTGCCAGCATCACACTGACCGGTAGCAGGCTTTCGCTGCTCAGGCGCGAGCGCAACGGTGCCATGCACAAGCCGTAAATGCCCACGACAACCGTAAACATCACCAGCGTCGCCAGCGCACCTGCCATGGAGTCGGTGGTGCCGATCAACAGCACCAGCATCATTGAGTTCGACAGAGTTGCTGTCGTGTTCATGGCGCGCTCCCGAGCAGGGTCGTTCGGTGTTCATCGAAGTAACGCAGGGCATCGTGGATGGCGTTGATGGCCGCACGGGAGGTGATGGTCGCCCCCGCGATCTGGTCGAACTGCCCCTGATCCTTTTTCAGCGCCCATCCGGCGTCGGTCGGTTGGTTGCTCGATTTTCCGGTGAAGTTCTGAAGCCAGCTATTTGGCCAATCGCCGAGGTGCCCACCCAGCGACGGCGTTTCGTTTTGCTCGAGGGTTTTCACACCGAGCAATCGGCCATTGGCATCGATGGCAATCAACAACTCGATCTGGCCGGCATAACCCTGGGTCTGGCTGCGCAGCAGGATCGCCACGGGCTGGCTGCCTTTGGTCGCCCGATAACCGCCCAGTAGCTGGCTATGGCTCAGGTTGACGTCGGTCAGCGTCAGAGGTTGTTCAAGCGGCAGATTGTCGTAAGCGTCGATCGGCAGTACGTCCAGCCATTTACGATTTTCAAGAAGCCGCTGTTCGGCGGCGATCTGCGGCGCATTGCTACGTTGCACCAGCCATGTCACGCCGATGCCCAGCGCGGTAATCATCCCCAGTGTGATGAGACTGCTCGTCCGGTTCATGGTGTCACCTGCGCCTGACGAGCCACCGCGAAGCGCTCCAGCGCCGGCACGCACAGGTTCATCAACAGCACCGCAAACGCCACCCCGTCGGGGTAACCGCCCCAAGTGCGAATCACGTAAGTCAGCAACCCCACGCCGACGCCGAACAGCAAACGGGCGAGTGGGCTTTTAGCCCCCGACACCGGTTCGGTGACGATGAAGAACGCACCCAGCATGGTCGCGCCACTCAGCAGGTGAAACAGCGGCGAGCCGTGGGAGTCGGATCCCGAACCGTTCCAGCACAGCAGGCTGATCACGAACAGGCTGGCGAGCATGCCGACCGGCGCGTGCCAGCCAAACACCCGACGTTGCAACAGGAACAATCCACCGGCGAGGAACGCCAGGTTCACCCATTCCACGCCGTGTCCGCCAAAGCGACCGAATGCCGGATTACCGACAAACAGTTCGTCCATGGTCAGGCTTTTATTGATGCGCAGACTGTCCAGCGCGGTGGCCTGAACCCAGGCGTCGGGCTGCGCGCCAAGGTTGAACACCTGGCCAAAAGCTGCCGTCAGATCCATGCCATGAGCCGGCCAGTGTGTCATTGGCTGAGGGAACATCACCATGGCCAGTGCGAAGCCGAGCATGGCCGGATTGAACGGGTTGCGGCCCACGCCACCGTACAGATGTTTGCCCAGCAACAGGCCCGAGGCGATTGCCGTGACCGTCAGCCACCACGGGCAATAAGGCGGCAGGGCAATCGCCAGCAGCGTGGCGCTGACCACTGCGCTGCCGTCGGTCAAGGTGGCCTGCATCGGTTGTCGACGCAGGTGTGTCACAACGGCTTCAACGCTCAAAGCCGTGACGACCGACAAGACCAGGTTGATCAACACGCCCCAACCGTAAAACCAGAACAACGCCAGCCATCCTGGCAATGTCGCCAGCAAAACCAGCTTCATTGCCTGTTGCAGGCGCTCGTCTCTGGTTTCAATGGATGACATGGGCTTGTACCTGCCGCTCTGCTTCCTGCAGGCGGGCGCGGGCTTTTTCGAGGATGTCGGCGGGCGTGCCGTCGCGCCGTTGCAACTTGTTCAGGTCGGCGCGAGCGTAGGCCAGTTCGGTTTTCAGTTGGCGAAGCCGGTCGTCGATCGGGCGTTTCTCGACGCGCACAAGCTCCGGCGCCGGTTGATCGCTGGCGGCTTCGGCGTTGTGCAGCGCCTGTTCGGCGTCACGCAGCGCTTGCTCCAGTGAGGCGATTTCAACTGCGGGAGCCTCTGCGGTTTGCGCTTTTTTCAGCTCGGCGCGGCGCATCGCCAACTGGATCTTCGCCCGTTTCAGATCGGCGTCCTTCGCCGGGGCGGCTGAGACAGGCGCAGGTGCCGCGCTGCTTTCCAGCTTCGCCAGTGCCTGTTCGGCGGCTTCGAACTGCTGCTGCAGGACGATCAGTTGCGACTGCTGATCGAAGGTCGGCGGATGACCGAACGCCTTGAGCGACTTGTTCAATTGCGCCCGGCTCATGGCCACGTCGATCTTGGCTTTTTTCAGCGCGGCATCGGCGGTTGCGGCTTTTTGCGCGCGCACCCGTTCAAGTGCCGCCTGCACCGGATCGAGCGTGTTGGCGGCGACTTCGACCTGTGCCGCACGCTGCGCCCGGGCTTCGCGTTCGGCCTGCTTCTGCTGTTCTTCGCGTTGCAGGCGAGCATTGCGCCGTTCGAAACGTTGCCGTGCGTGATCGCGTTTGGCCGCGCGGGCCTGCTGTTCTTCAAGGCTGGCGGCCAGGCCGCCGACCACCGGCAGCGTGCCCGGCGGCAGCGGGTGCATCTCGATGCAATCGACCGGGCAGGGCGCCACGCACAGATCGCAACCGGTGCATTCGTCGATGATGACGGTGTGCATCAGTTTTGCCGCGCCGACGATGGCGTCGATCGGGCAGGCCTGGATGCACTTGGTGCAGCCGATGCATTCGGCTTCACGGATGAAAGCCACCTGCGGCGGCGCCGAACCACGGCTGATGTCCAGCTCGAGTACCGGGATTTTCAACAGTTCGGCCAGCGCCGCGATGGTTTCGTCGCCACCCGGTGGGCACTTGTTGATCGGCTCGCCGTCGGCGATGCCTTCAGCGTAGGGTTTGCATCCGGGATGGCCGCACTTGCCGCATTGGGTCTGCGGCAGCAGGGCATCGATGCGTTGAATCAGACTCATGTTTTGATCAGTCCACTGAATCCGAGAAAAGCCACGGCCATCAGTCCGGCGCCGATCAACAGGACCGGCAAACCACGAAAGGGCAGGGGAATATCGTTGTCGGCCGTGCGCTCACGCAAATCGCTGAACAGGCTCAACACGAGCCAGAAACCCAGACCGGCGCCAAGACTCAGCGCAATCGCATGAAACAGGCCTTTATCCGTTTGCGCGTTGATCAGCGTCAGCCCCAGTACACCGGCATTGCCCAGCAGCAGCGGCCACAAGCCATCGAATGGCAGCGTGGGTCGCCAATGCGCCAGCAGTTTCAACAACGGCGCGATCAGCAGGGTGCTCAACGGCAGGAACACAAACAGCCGCAGGAATTCCAGTTGCAACGGCACCAGCAGCCAATGCCAGATCGCATAACCCGCCACGCCGACAATCAACATCAGACACAACGTTGCCAGCCCCAGCGCATGCACTTGACGGCGTTCACCCGCCAGCAGCGGATCGACGCCCAGCGGCCAGTGCAACACGAAGTTGTTGATCAGCGCAGCACTGAAGAGCGTAAGCACGAGTTCGGTCATGGTTCTGCCGGTGGCAACGGGCGTGTGTCACTTAAGGTTAGGCATTATCCGGCAGCCGTGGAGGGCGGGCCGGATATGAAAAATCCCACAGGCGCACGGAGCACGCCTGTGGGATCAGTCAGGGCAGAGCCTTACTTGATGCGCTGACCCGGCTTGGCGCCGCTGTCCGGGCTCAGCAGGTAGATTTCTTCACCGCCAGGGCCGGCCGCCATCACCATGCCTTCGGAAATGCCGAACTTCATTTTCCGTGGCTTGAGGTTGGCGATCATCATGGTCAGGCGACCGTCGAGTTTCGACGGATCCGGGTAAGCGCTCTTGATCCCGGAGAACACGTTGCGTTGCTCGTCACCGATATCCAGGGTCAGACGCAGCAGCTTGTCGGCGCCTTCAACGTGTTCGGCCTTGACGATCAGCGCCACACGCAGGTCGACGGCGGCGAAGGTGTCGAAGTCGATTTCCGGCGCCAGCGGATCCTTGGCCAGTTCGCCGTTGCCGGCAGGCGCGGCGGCGCCGGTGTCGGTCTGGCTGGCGGTCAGGTCTTCTTTCGAGGCGTCGGTCATGGCTTGCACTTTTACCGGGTCGATGCGGGTCATCAACGGCTTGAATTCGTTCAACTGGTGGTTGGCCAGCAGGGTGGTGTGGTCGTTCCAGGTCAGCGGGGCGACGTTGAGGAACGCCTCGGCATCGGCGGCCAGCACTGGCAACACCGGCTTGAGGAAGATCACCAGTTGGCGGAACAGGTTGATCGCGGTGGCGCAGACCGCCTGGACTTCATCCTGCTTGCCTTCCTGCTTGTTCAGCGACCATGGTGCCTTGTCGGCGATCCAGGCGTTGGCGCGGTCGGCCAAAGCCATGGTTTCGCGCATGGCACGGGCGAAGTCGCGGGCTTCATAGGCATCGGCGATGCTCGGCGCGGCGGCCAGGAACGCTTCAGTCAGTTCCGGTGCGGCGTTGTTGTCCACCAGCAGGCCGGCGTTGCCCTTCTGGATGAAACCGGCGCAACGGCTGGCGATGTTGACGACTTTGCCGACCAGGTCGGAATTGACCTTCTGCACGAAGTCTTCGAGGTTCAGGTCGAGGTCGTCCACGCCACGGCCCAGTTTGGCCGCGTAGTAGTAGCGCAAATACTCCGGCGACAGATGGTCCAGGTAGGTACGGGCCTTGATGAAGGTGCCGCGGGACTTGGACATCTTCTGACCGTTGACGGTCAGGTAGCCGTGAACGTTGATGCCGGTCGGCTTGCGGAAACCCGCGCCTTCGAGCATCGCCGGCCAGAACAGGGCGTGGAAGTTGACGATATCCTTGCCGATGAAGTGGTACAGCTCGGCGGTGGAGTCCTTGCCCCAGAACGCGTCGAAGTCCAGCTCCGGCGTACGGTTGCAGAGGTTCTTGAAGCTGGCCATGTAGCCGATCGGCGCGTCCAGCCACACGTAGAAATACTTGCCCGGCTCGCCGGGGATCTCGAAGCCGAAGTACGGCGCATCGCGGGAGATGTCCCACTGTTGCAGGCCGGCGTCCAGCCATTCGGCGATCTTGTTGGCCACGGCGTCCTGCAGGGTGCCGCTGCGGGTCCAGGCCTGCAGCATTTCCTGGAAGTCCGGCAGCTTGAAGAAGAAGTGCTGGGAATCCTTGAGCACCGGGGTGGCGCCGGAGATTGCCGACTTCGGATCCTTCAGGTCGGTCGGCGCGTAGGTCGCGCCGCATTTTTCGCAGTTGTCGCCGTACTGGTCTTCGGTGCCGCATTTCGGGCAGGTGCCCTTGATGAAGCGGTCGGCCAGGAACATTTTCTTTTCCGGGTCGAAATACTGGGTGATCGAACGTTGGGCGATGTGCCCGGCGTCACGCAGCTTCAGGTAGATCTGGCTCGACAGCTCACGGTTTTCTTCGGCGTGAGTGGAGTGGAAGTTGTCGAAGTCCACCAGGAAGTCGGCAAAGTCGGCGCTGTGTTCAGCCTGGACGTTGGCGATCAGTTGTTCCGGGGTGATGCCTTCCTTTTCCGCGCGCAGCATGATCGCCGAACCGTGGGCGTCGTCGGCGCAGACATAAATGCACTGATTGCCGCGATGCTTCTGGAAGCGCACCCACATATCGGTCTGGATGTATTCCAGCATATGGCCAAGGTGGATCGAACCGTTGGCGTAGGGCAGGGCGCTGGTGACGAGAATCTTGCGTGGTTCGGACATGTGGGGCTTCGCTACTTGATGAAACGGAGGTCGGCCACTATAAAGCGCCGGGAAAGATATTTCACCTCTGCAAATCGTTGCCGGACATGCCGTCCGGAGGACAGAAGGGGTAGGATACCCGCCATCTTTTCCCAGTCTTGTTATCGGAGTTGCCCATGAGCGCCGTCACTCGCGCAGCGGTGGAAGCCGTCCTCAGCCAATACACCGACCCTTATCTGAACCAGGATCCGGTCAGCGCCGGTTGCGTGCGCAACATCGAAATCACCGGCGATCGCGTCAGCGTGCAGCTGGAAATCGGTTATGCCGCCGGTCTGTTCAAGAGCGGCTGGGCGCAATTGCTGCAACTGGCCATCGAAAACCTCGACGGCGTGGTGACGGCTAAGGTCGAGGTCAACAGCGTGATCGCCGCGCACAAGGCCCAGGCGCAGATTCCGGGGCTGGCCAACGTCAAGAACGTAGTCGCCGTGGCGTCGGGCAAGGGCGGTGTGGGCAAGTCCACCACCGCCGCCAACCTGGCGCTGGCACTGGCCCGCGAAGGCGCGAAGGTCGGGATTCTCGACGCCGATATCTATGGCCCGAGCCAGGGCATCATGTTCGGCATTGCCGAGGGCACCCGCCCGCAGGTCAAGGATCAGAAGTGGTTCGTGCCGCTTCAGGCCCATGGTGTGGAAGTGATGTCGATGGCGTTCCTGACCGACGACAACACGCCAATGGTCTGGCGCGGGCCGATGGTCTCCGGCGCGCTGCTGCAACTGGTCACGCAAACGGCGTGGGGCGACCTGGATTATCTGGTGATCGACATGCCGCCAGGCACGGGCGACATCCAGCTGACCCTGGCGCAGAAAGTCCCGGTGGCCGGCGCCGTGATCGTCACCACCCCGCAGGATCTGGCGTTGCTCGATGCGCGCAAAGGCGTGGAGATGTTCCGCAAGGTCAACATTCCGGTGTTGGGTGTGGTGGAAAACATGGCCGTGCACATCTGCTCGAACTGCGGTCATGCCGAGCATCTGTTCGGTGAGGGCGGTGGCGAGAAGCTGGCGACCCAGTTCGGCGTCGAGCTGCTGGCCTCGTTGCCGCTGTCGATGCTGATCCGCGAACAGGCCGACGGCGGCAAACCGACGGTGATTTCCGAGCCGGACAGCCAGATCGCCATGGTCTATCAGGAGCTGGCCCGCCATGTCGGCGCGCGGATCGTGTTGCAGGAAGCTGCTTCGCCGGCGATGCCGAACATCACCATCAGCGACGATTGATTTTGCCGCGGCGCTAAAAAAACTGTGGGAGCGAGCTTGCTCGCGATAAGGCCATGACATTCACTATTGATGGTGACTGTTGTACCGCTATCGCGAGCAAGCTCGCTCCCACAGAGTTTGTGGCAGGGCTTAAATGCGCAACCCGCCATCCATCTCCAGAATCCGGCCGGTGTAGTAGTCGTTCTCGAAGATGTACGCCGCCGAGTGGGCGATCTCTTCCGGCTTGCCCATGCGCTTGAGCGGAATGCCCGAGGTCATTTTCTCCAGCGCTTCAGGCTTCATGCCCAGGGTCATCTCGGTTTCGATGAAGCCCGGTGCAATGCCGGCCACGCGAATGCCGTAGCGCGCCAGTTCCTTGGCCCAGGTCACGGTTGCCGCAGCGACGCCAGCCTTGGCGGCGGAGTAGTTGGTCTGGCCGACGTTGCCCGCGCGGGAGATCGACGAGATGTTGATGATCGCGCCGCTGTTTTTCAGCTCGACCATTTTCGCCGCCACTTCACGGGTGCAGAGGAACACGCCGGTCAGGTTGACGTCGATCACCGCCTGCCACTGGGCCAGGCTCATCTTGGTCATTTCGCCATCCTTGACCTTGAGCAACAGGCCGTCGCGCAGGATACCGGCGTTGTTGATCAGGCCGTGGATCGCGCCGAAGTCTTCGGCGACCCGGGCGACCATGTGCGTCACCTGCTCTTCGTTGGCGACGTTGCACAGGTAGCTGCGCGCCTCGACACCCTTGGCCTTGCAGGCCGCGACCGCGTCGTCGAGTTTTTCCTGGTTCAGGTCAACCAGCGCCAGCTTCGCACCCTTGCCCGCTAAATACTCGGCCATCGAGCGGCCCAAGCCTTGGCAACCGCCAGTGATAATGATTACTTTGTCGTTGAGTTGCATTCGCATGCCCCCGAGAGCAGGTCAGAGTGGTGTCCTTTAAAGAGCCTCTCGATCTGCGCCTGACATGGCCCGGCTGCACATGAGAACTGCCCCTGAGGCGACTGATACTTATCCGTGTCGCCTGTCCGTTTTTTCGACGGATTCTATTTAAGGAGTCATAAATTGAGCGTTGAAGCGGCTAAGAATGCCCGAGAATTGCTTCTCAAGGAATACCGTGGCGTGCTGTCGACCCACTCCAAATCAATGCCCGGTTTTCCGTTTGGCTCGGTGGTTCCTTATTGCCTGGACGAGCAGGGCCGGCCGCTGATCCTGATCAGCCGCATCGCCCAGCACACCCACAACCTGCAGAAAGACCCGAAATGTTCGCTGCTGGTGGGGGAGCGCGAGGCTGACGATGTGCAGGCCGTTGGTCGCCTGACCTATCTGGCCGAAGCAGAAAAACTCGAAGACGCGGCCGCCATCGAGGCTGCCGCCGAGCGCTACTACCGTTATTTCCCCGATTCGCGGAATTACCACAAGGCTCACGATTTCGATTTCTGGGTGCTCAAACCCGTGCGCCATCGCTACATCGGCGGTTTCGGCGCGATCCACTGGGTCGATCACCTGACCCTGGCCAACCCCTTCGCCGGCAAGGCCGAAATCAGCATGGTCGAGCACATGAACAGCGACCACGCCAAGGCCATCGCTCATTACGTCGACTTGGCAGGGCTGCCGAAAACGGAACCGGCGCAAATGGCTGGTATCGACACCGAAGGCATGCACCTGCGCATTGGTCAGGCGCTGTACTGGCTGCCGTTTCAAGCGCCTTGTCATACGCCGATACAAGTGCGCGAGGCCTTGGTTTCTCTGGCTCACGCCGAGGTCTGGCCAAAAAATGCCGTGGCCGATGCTTGAATTCACGAAAGGGCGACGTCATCTAAGGCTTACTGCAAGGCATTTCTTGCGTTGAGGAAACTTTGATGCGCCCTTTTTTGTTGCTCTTTCTGCTGTTCCCGGTGTTGGAGCTGTTCGTATTCGTCAAAGTGGCAGGATCGATCGGATTTTTCCCGGCCCTGCTGCTGATTATTCTCGGCTCGATGTTCGGCGTGTTCGTGCTGCGCATCGCCGGGCTGGCTACCGCACTGCGTGCCCGTGAAAGCCTGAACCGCGGCGAACTGCCTGCGCAAACCATGCTCGAAGGCCTGATGCTGGCCCTGGCCGGTGGTCTGCTGATCCTGCCGGGCTTCATCAGCGACGTGTTCGGTCTGGTGCTGCTGTTGCCGTTCAGTCGTCGACTGGTCGCCAACAAAATGCGCCAGCGCGCCGAAGAGCAGGCCATGCGCCAGCGGGCGTTCGCCGATGACCTGCAACCTCGCGGCGGTCCGGCACCGCGCCAGCCTCTCGGCCGCGAAGGCGATGTGATCGAAGGCGAATTCGAACACCGCGACACCAAGTAACTTCTGTATCGACACGGCACCTTCGGGTGCCGTGTTCGTTTGCGGGGCGAGTTCATGCAGCCGCGTGAAAATTTTTTGACCCCCGCCCTTGTAATAAGCTTCTGCGCCCTTATGTATCGGTCACCGAAAGGTTCCGACATTTTGAGTCGGACAGACTTCCGCGGTTCGCTCGACGAGCCGCAACCGGCGCAGGCCGGATTCGTTAAACCCGCCGGGACTACACCGGCCGATGAAAACCACAATTAGGAGAGATCGACAATGAAGCTTCGTCCTCTGCATGACCGCGTCGTTATCCGTCGCAGCGAAGAAGAAAAGAAAACCGCTGGCGGTATCGTCCTGCCAGGTTCGGCTGCTGAAAAAGCCAACCACGGTGAGATTCTGGCTGTAGGCCCGGGTAAAGCACTGGAAAGCGGTGAAGTGCGTGCACTGTCCGTGAAAGTGGGCGACAAGGTTGTGTTCGGTCCGTACTCCGGCAGCAACACTGTGAAAGTCGACGGCGAAGACCTGCTGGTAATGAGCGAGAACGAAATCCTCGCCGTTATCGAAGGCTGATAACCCCGTTCATTTTCCCGCTACTACAAAGTATTTAAGGAATATCGATCATGGCTGCTAAAGAAGTTAAATTCGGCGATTCCGCCCGCAAGAAAATGCTGGTTGGCGTAAACGTACTGGCTGACGCGGTAAAAGCGACCCTGGGCCCGAAAGGCCGTAACGTAATCCTTGAGAAGAGCTTCGGCGCTCCGACCATCACCAAGGACGGCGTTTCCGTCGCCAAGGAAATCGAACTCGAAGACCGTTTCGAAAACATGGGCGCGCAGCTGGTCAAAGACGTTGCCTCCCGTGCCAACGATGACGCTGGTGACGGTACTACCACCGCTACCGTTCTGGCTCAGTCGATCGTCAACGAAGGCCTGAAAGCCGTTGCTGCCGGCATGAACCCGATGGACCTGAAGCGCGGTATCGACAAAGCGACCATCGCTGTCGTTGCCGAGCTGAAGAAGCTGTCCGCGCCATGCACCGACACCAAAGCGATCGCTCAAGTTGGCACCATCTCCGCCAACTCCGACAACTCCATCGGCGACATCATTGCCGAAGCCATGGAAAAAGTCGGTAAAGAAGGCGTGATCACCGTTGAAGAAGGCTCGGGCCTGGAAAACGAACTGTCGGTTGTAGAAGGCATGCAGTTCGACCGTGGCTACCTGTCCCCGTACTTCGTCAACAAGCCGGACACCATGGTCGCCGAGCTCGACGGCCCGCTGATCCTGCTGGTCGACAAAAAGATCTCGAACATCCGCGAAATGCTGCCAGTACTGGAAGCCGTTGCCAAAGCCGGCCGTCCACTGCTGATCGTTGCCGAAGACGTTGAAGGCGAAGCCCTGGCGACTCTGGTCGTGAACAACATGCGTGGCATCGTTAAAGTCGCAGCCGTCAAGGCTCCGGGCTTCGGCGACCGTCGCAAGGCCATGCTGCAGGACATCGCCGTTCTGACCGGCGGTACCGTGATCTCCGAAGAGATCGGCCTGAGCCTGGAAAGCACCACTCTGGAACATCTGGGTAGCGCCAAGCGCGTGACCCTGTCCAAGGAAAACACCACAGTTGTCGATGGCGCTGGCAACCAGGGCGACATCGAAGCCCGTATCGCCCAGATCCGTGCTCAAGTGGCCGAGACTTCCTCGGACTACGACCGTGAAAAACTGCAAGAGCGTCTGGCCAAGCTGTCCGGCGGCGTTGCAGTGATCAAGGTTGGCGCCGGTTCCGAAGTTGAAATGAAAGAGAAGAAAGCCCGCGTTGAAGACGCCCTGCACGCTACCCGTGCAGCCGTTGAAGAAGGCGTGGTGCCTGGCGGTGGCGTTGCGCTGATCCGCGCTCTGAACGCGATCATCAACCTGAAAGGCGACAACGCTGACCAGGACGTAGGTATCGCTGTTCTGCGTCGCGCTGTTGAAGCACCGCTGCGTCAGATCGCTGCCAACAGCGGCGACGAGCCAAGCGTTGTGGTCAACGAAGTCAAGAACGGCAAAGGTAACTTCGGTTACAACGCTGCGAGTGGCGAATACGGCGACATGATCGAAATGGGCATCCTGGACCCAACCAAGGTCACCCGTTCGGCACTGCAAGCTGCATCGTCGATTGGCGGTCTGATCCTGACCACCGAAGCTGCTGTTGCTGACGCACCGAAGAAAGAAGGTGCGGTAGGCGGCGGTATGCCGGACATGGGCGGCATGGGTGGCATGGGCGGCATGATGTAAGCCAGCCTTACCCAGTAACGAAAAACCCCGTCTGCGAGAGCAGACGGGTTTTTTTTTGCCCGCGTTTCAGGGTTCAGGCGTTGACTGGACGGGCCCGCGTGTTGGTTTCAGCCCTGGCTGCCGGGCGATACAGAACCCAGTAATACGAGCCCAGACAGATCAGCCAGCAGAAGATCGCCGTCCACACGTTATGAGAAAAGAAGTGCGCGCCCTGCATCATCCGGCTGATCGAAAACACCGAACCCAGCGCAAAGGCGAAGATGAATGCCTGACGAGCCAGTCGCGGGCGACGGTCGCGCAGCACGAAGAACAACGCAAACAGGGTGAAGCCCGTGGCCGCATGACCACCCGGCCAGCAACGACCAGGCTTGTCGGTAGGCGGGCGATGATCCAGCAGCTTGCTGTAGGTTTCGTGGCCGCCGAACTGTTCGAGGCTCCATGGGCATTGCACCGCTGTCACCGCCTTCACTGGCGTGACAAACGAGGTGGCCAGACCCAGCGACAACACCAGACAGCCCAGCTCACGCTTGAACGGTTTGAGCCGCTCGATGAAAAACGCGCCGATGAACCCGACGATGGCAAACACCGAAAAGGCGATCACCACTTGTTTGGCGCGGTCATGAAGGATGTCTTCGAGAAAAAAACTGTGGCGGCCGATGAAGTCGCCCGCGACCGGGTCGTAAAACAGTCGGGCCAGATCCATGTCCAGGTCGGTCAGTTCCAGCAACACCAGAATGACCGCCGCGACGGCGGGAATGCCCAGGCAAAGCCCTAAATTCAAAGGCCTTGAAGCAGGGCGGGCAGAAATCGAAACCATGGCAATTCCTTCATCGGTAAGGTCTTCAGAGAAGCACAACCGTGTGAGTCTGCGCCCGGTTCTGTCGGCGATTTGTCGGTCGCTCGTGAAAAACTCGTAAAGTCCGGCCATGCGTGCAATTAACTCAAATCAATCTACCCGGCGCCTAGCCGTGAGCCACACTTGGCCGTAAGCTGCGCGGGCCAAGACGGCCGCTACCGTGTACGGAGGAGGTGCCCATGCGAATTCTATTGGTCGAAGACAACCGCGATATCCTGGCCAATCTGGCCGATTACCTGGGGCTCAAAGGCTATACCGTCGATTGCGCCCAGGACGGTCTGTCGGGCCTGCATCTGGCGGCCACCGAGCATTACGATCTGATCGTGCTCGACATCATGCTGCCGGGCATCGACGGCTACACCCTGTGCAAGCGCCTGCGCGAGGACGCCCGTCGCGATACGCCGGTGATCATGCTCACCGCTCGCGATCAGCTCGATGATCGCTTGCAGGGCTTCAAGTCCGGGGCCGACGATTATCTGGTCAAGCCGTTCGCGCTGTCGGAACTGGCAGCCCGGGTCGAAGCCGTGATGCGCCGTACCCAGGGCGGCGGCCGGCGTGCCCTGCAGGTCGGTGATCTGAGTTACGACCTCGATACCCTTGAAGTGACCCGCGAAGGCAAATTGCTCAAGCTCAATCCGGTTGGCCTCAAGCTGTTGGCGGTGCTGATGCAGAAGAGCCCGCATGTCCTGCGCCGGGAAATTCTCGAGGAAGCGCTGTGGGGCGATGACTGCCCGGACAGCGACAGCCTGCGCAGCCATGTTCACCAATTGCGTCAGGTCATCGACAAACCATTCGCCAAACCATTGCTGCACACCGTGCACGGCGTGGGTTACCGCCTGGCCGAGGGCCGCGATGGAGTTTAAGCAAAGCCTTGCCCAGCGGATCATCATCGCCTTTGCATTGATGAGCGCGCTGGTGGCCGGAGCGTTTGCGATGGGCATCGTCGCGACCGTACACCTGGTCGAGGAAAAACTGATTTCCGCCGGGCTGGGCGGGGACCTGCAACGCCTGCTGCTGATGGACAACGTCTCGGACTGGAGCCACCGGCCGGAGCCGGATCAACTGTTCTACTTCAGCGGCGGGCCGGGCGACTTCGAGCTGCCCAAGGACCTGCGGCACCTGGATTCGGGTTTCCATGAAGTCTTTCGCGAGCAGCTGTCGTATCACGCGATGGTCGAGGTGGTCGATGGTCGCCGCTATGTGCTGCTGCAGGATCAAAGCGATTTCGAAGAGCGCGAGCGCGTGCTGTTCGCCGTGGTGCTGGTGGGCTTCGTACTCAGTCTGGCGCTGGCGGTGTTCCTCGGCTGGGTGCTGGCGCGCAAGGTGATGGCGCCGGTGGTACGGCTGGCGCGCCAGGTGCGCCATCGCGACCAGTTGCTCGGGCTGGCCCCTCCGCTGGCGCCGGATTACGCGGCAGACGAGGTGGGCGAACTGGCGGTGGCATTCGATGCTACCCTCGGGCGCCTGCGTCAGGCACTGACGCGAGAGCGCTTGTTTACCAGCGACGTCAGCCACGAGTTGCGCACACCGCTGATGGTATTGGCCAGTTCCTGTGAACTGCTGCTGGAAAACCCGGGTATCGATCAGCGCGGCAAGGCTCAGGTCCAGCGCATTGCGCGTGCCAGTGAGGAAATGCGTGAGCTGGTGCAGACCTTCCTGATGCTCGCCCGTGCCCAGCGCGAAGACGCGGGTGCCGCCCCCCGGCACACCCTCGCGCAAGTGGCCGACAGCTTGCTTTGTCTGTGGCGCGAGCCCATCGAATCCAAGGGCTTGCAGCTGATTTTCGAGCCGGGCAATCCGCCCGGCACCTGCTACAACGCGACGCTACTCAATGCCGTGATGGGCAACCTGCTGCGCAACGCCTTGCACTACACCGAGCAGGGTTTCATTCGCCTGACGCTCAACGAAAACGGTTTCGTGGTCGAGGATTCGGGCGTAGGCATTCCCGAGGAAAAACGCGAGGCGATGTTCCAGCCCTTTGTACGCGGCAACGAAAAACGCGGCGAAGGATTGGGGTTGGGTCTGTCACTGGTTCAACGCATCTGCGAGAACCAGGGCTGGAGTGTCACGTTAAGCACGATGGAGCCCAATGGCTGCCGGTTCGAGGTCGTTCTGGGCAAGCAGTGAGGATCAATCAATTGATGGGGGGGGACTCCCGCCAACCTGTCTGATTCCTGTATAACCTTGAAATAGTTTGCCGATTTACATGACGTTTTTTTCACAAAGGGATGACCTGACGCTGACACGCCGCTGCTTAAGGTGGCGTCATCAGTAATTCAGGAGTCCTGGTGATGGCCGGCCCGATCAAACTCGATTTTTCCGAAAAGTACGACGACAACCATGCGCAGAGATATCTGCGCAAACACCAGGAAGGTCTGGGGCGTCGTTTGTCCAATTGGCGGGATCAGCAGTTGGCCCGCAAGGCGTTGACCCTCGTGGGTGAGCCGGGACTGGTGCTGGACTTGCCCTGCGGTGCAGGACGTTTCTGGCCATTGTTGGCGGAAAAACCCAACCGGGTGATCATCGGGGCGGACAACTCCGAGTCGATGATCAAGACCGCCATGCAGGCCCAGCCGGCGGATGTGGTGAAACGGGTACAACCCTTGCACACATCTGCGTTCGACATTGCCTTGCCTGATAACGCCGTCGACAGCATTTTCTGCATGCGACTGTTGCATCACATTGGCGAAGCCGAGCACCGCCGGACGATTCTGCGCGAGTTCGAGCGTGTCACCCGGGACAGCGTGATCATTTCGCTGTGGGTGGACGGCAATTTCAAGGCCTGGAAACGCAAGCGCGCCGAGCGCAAGCGTGGGCAAAAGGGTTACCAGAACCGGTTTGTGTTACCGGCCGCAACAGTTGAAAAGGAATTCGAAGAAGCAGGATTCCGGATCCAGGAACAACTGGACTTTATTCCGCTCTATGCCATGTGGCGAGTCTACGTATTACGCAAGAGGTAAGAGGATGGCAGTGCAATTTGCAGCAGAAACGGAAGTCGCTCCCGAGGATCGCTTCGACTACTACTGGAACCAGCGTGGCGAATGGGTCGAGGAACCCAATGTGCGCCGTGGGGGCGAAAGTGGTGTGCAGCGTGTGGTGGGACGCGATGGTCAACTGCTGTATGCCAAGCGTCAGACAGGCCATATCTATCGCAGTTGGCTGCACCCGTTCGGACGTCCGACCGTATTGCGCGAGCTCGATGCGCTGACCGGGGTCTCCCGTCTCGGCGTCCGGGTACCCGAAATCGTGTTCTGCGGTGCCCAGCCAGACCCCAAATTCAAATGGCGTGCGCTGTTGGTAACCAAATCCCTCGACGGCTTTCAGGAGCTTGAGCAATGGGAGGCCGGCGGCGGTCGTGAGCAATATGGCGAAGCCGTCTATGAGCGCGTGCTCAAGGACCTCGCCGAAAACCTGGCGCGCATGCACAAGGGCCGTTGGCAGCACAGCTGCATCTACATCAAGCACGTATTTGTGCGGGTGACCGGCGAAGGTGATTCAGCCAAGGTCGAAGTCGCCCTGATCGATCTGGAAAAATGCCGTCAGCGTCTGACCGCTTACCGCGCGGCTGCCCATGACATGAAGCAATTGCGCCGCCACTCGTCGTTCAGCGCAACGGACTGGAAAAAACTCGTCTACTTTTATGAGACGGCGTTTGGCAGCGCTATCAAAGGTTTATAGCGATGAAACTAGAAATTGCACGAGGTTTGTTTCTGGTAGGAGCCTTGGCAGTTGCGTCATTGGCGGTGGCGGCCTGGGAACAGCCACGCATGCAGGTGATCGGCGCCTCGGCGAGCGATCCCCATTGCCCGATGCCACGGGTGGCGAAAGCCTCCGTGGCCACGCAGCCGGATCATGATCTGTTGCTGTTCATGTTCGGACTTTCTCAAGGGATGAGGCCGCAGAGTTGAATCGATTGAAATCTCTTTCTACAAGAGCCAAAGGCCTCGCTGATGCGAGGCCTTTTTTATTGCGTCACGCCTTGGGATCGGGTTTCGCCAGCACGGTGTAAACGCACGGTAGAACAAACAGCGTGAACAGCGTCCCGATCGACATCCCGGTCGCGATCACGGTACCGATGTCGAAACGGCTGACCGCACCGGCGCCGGTGGCCAGGATCAGCGGCACCATGCCGAACACCATCGCCGCGGTCGTCATCAAGACCGGGCGCAGACGAATCGCCGCCGCTTCCTCCACCGCCTCGCGGGGTGTCAGGCCCTTCTCCTTGCGCAACTGGTTGGCGAACTCGACGATCAGGATCCCGTGCTTGCTGATCAGCCCGATCAGCGTCACCAGCCCGACCTGAGTGTAGATGTTCATGCTCGACCAGCCGAGGAACAACGGAATCAGTGCCCCGCAGATCGACAACGGCACGGTCACCAGAATCACCAGCGGGTCGCGGAAGCTTTCGAACTGCGCCGCCAGCACCAGGAAAATGATCGCCAGGGCCAGGGCAAAAGTTACCCACAGCGCACTACCTTCCTGGACGAACTGCCGGGAGGCGCCGCCGTAATCGAAAGCAAAACCGGCCGGGGCTTCTTCCCGGGCGATCTGCAACACGCTGTCGATGGCTTCGCCCATGCTCACCAGCGGGAAACCGGACAGTTTCGCCGCGTTGAGTTGCTGGAACTGGTTGAGCTGTCGCGGTCGTGCGCGGTCGGTCACGGTGATCAGGGTCGACAGCGGAAGCAACTCGCCCTGGGTATTTTTCACGTAGTAATTGTTCAGCCAGTCCGGGTTGTCGCGGTAGGCCCGCTCGACCTGGGCGATGACCTTGTAGCTGCGGCCTTCGATGGTGAACCGGTTGATCTCGGCTTCGCCCAGCAGAGTGGCGAGGGTGCCGCCCAGATCCTGCATCGACACGCCCATCTGCGCCGCCTTGGCGCGGTCGATGTCGACCACCACTTCGGGTTTGTCGAAAGCCAGATCGAGGTCAACGAAGGCGAACTTGCCCGACGCCATGACGCGTTTCTTGATCCGGTCAGCCACTTGCAGCAACAGCTCGTAGTCGTTGGCGGTGTTGATCACGAACTCGAACGGCAGGCCTTCGCCGGTGCCGGGCAGGGATGGCAGGTTAAAACCAAAGATCTGCAGGCCGGGAATGCCCTCGAGTTTGCCCTGTACTTCCGGGAGGATTTCCATTTGTGTGCGACTGCGCTCGTTCCACGGTTTGAGCAGGAAACCGCCGATGCCGGTCTGCACGCCGTTATAGCCGTTGATCTGGAACGATGAGTAGTACTCCGGAAACTCCTTGAAGATCTTGATGAACTCGTCGGTGTAGGTGTTCAGGTAATCGAGGTTGGTCGGCTGCGGGGCGTTGGCCATCATGAAAATGATGCCCTGGTCTTCGTCCGGTGCCAGTTCCGACTTGGTGAACTTGAGCAGCACCGGAATCAGGCACAGCACGATCACCGCGAACACCAGCACCACCGGCCGGGTGTTGAGTGTGCCGTGCAGCATGCTTTGATAGCGGCGCTTGAGGCTGTCGAAAATCCGGTCCAGTCGATGGGCCAGGCCCGTGGGGTTTTCATCGTGGCGCAACAGCACGGCGCACATCATCGGTGACAGAGTCAGGGCGACGATCCCGGAAATCACCACTGCCCCGACCAGTGTCAGCGCAAACTCCTTGAACAGCGCTCCGGTCAGCCCGGTCAGGAAGCCGATCGGTGCGTACACCGCCGCCAGGGTGATGGTCATCGACACCACCGGCATGGCGATTTCCCGAGCGCCCTCGAGCGCGGCGTCCAGCGGTGTCTTGCCTTCCTCGATATGCCGGTGAATGTTTTCCACCACCACAATCGCGTCGTCCACCACCAGCCCGATGGCCAGCACCATTGCCAGCAGGGTCAGCAGGTTCATCGAATAGCCCATCATCTGCATGAAGAACATCACGCCGATCATCGACAGCGGAATGGTCACTACCGGAATGACCACCGAGCGCAGGGCGCCGAGGAACAGGAATACCACCACGATCACGATCAGCACCGCCTCGAACAGGGTTTTCACCACTTCGTCGATGGAGGCCTGGATGAACAGCGTGGCATCGTAGGCGATCTCGCTCTTGAGGTTGGGCGGCAACTGGGCCTCCAGCTCCGGCATGATCTTGCGCACTTCCTTGATCACATCCAGCGGGTTGGCCCCGGGCGTGGCCTTGATCCCGATATACACCGAAGGTGTTCCGCCGAACGAACTGATCGAGTTGTAGTTTTCCGCGCCCATCTCGACCCGTGCCACATCGCTGAGCAACACCCGACTGTCGCCACTGACCTTGAGCGGGATCTTGCCGAAGGCTTCGGCGGACTTCAGTTCAGTGTTGGCATTGATGCTGGTGACCACGTACTCGCCTTTCACTTCGCCGGCGGCGGAGAGGAAGTTATACTGGCGCACCGCGTTGGTCACGTCGCTGGCGCTGAGGCCGAAACCGGCGAGTTTCACCGGATCGATCCACAGGCGCATGGCGAACACCTGGTTGCCGAGAATCTCCGCCTCGGCCATGCCCGGTAAGGTCGCCAGCTTCGGCTGGATCACCCGCGACAGATAGTCGGTGATCTGCGGGTTGTTCAGTTCCTTGCTGAAGAAGCTGATGTACATCAGCGCCGAGGCGTCGGCGGCTTCCTTGCTCAGTACCGGGTCTTCGGCGTCCTGAGGCAGTTTGTTCTTCACCTCGTTGGCCTTGGCCAGCAGTTCGGTGAACAAGCGGTCGCTGTTGGAGCCGATGCGCGCGTAGATCGAAATCACCGAGAAGTTCTGACGACTGACCGAGGTCATGTAGTCGATGCCCTCGGCGCTGGCCAGACTCTGTTGCATCGGCTGGGTGATGTAGCCCTGGATGGTTTCGGCGTTGGCCCCGGGGTACGCGGTGGTCACCGTGATCAGGGCGTTTTCCATTTGCGGGTACTGACGCAGCGGCAGTTTGCTCCAGGCCTGGAAGCCCAGCAGCACAATCAGCAGGCTGACCACGGTGGCGAGCACCGGGCGGCGGATGAACGGATCGGTAAAAGCCATTGGGTTTCCTTGATCAGTCGGCGCGGGGCGGACTGTTCTGCTCGCCGAGGGTCTTGTCGTCGCTGATGGCAATGTGGGCGCCGTTGTCCAGTTTGATCTGGCCGGCCGTCACCACCTGTTCGCCGCTCTGCACGCCCTTGTTGATCACTACCTGGCCATCGCGGCGTTCGCCGGTCTCGACGAACCGACGCTCGGCGATCAGTACCGGTTGGCCCTTGTCGTCCTTTTCGACGGTGCCGTCTTCGGCTTTCTTCTGGGTGACCACGTACGTCGAATTGCCGTAGAGGGTGTAGGTGATCGCGCTTTCCGGGACCACGATGTGTTTCTGCGGATCCGGCAGCAGCACCTCGACGCTGGTGAACATGCCCGGCAGCAACTTGCCGTCGGGGTTGGCCAGGGTGGCGCGCACCAGGATATTGCGGGTGGTGCTTTCGACGATCGGGTTGATGGCGCTGATGGCGCCGGTGAAATTCTGGCCGGGATAGGCCGCGACCGTGATCTGCACCGGCTGACCGATGGCCAGTTTCGGTACCGACTGTTCGGGTACATAGAAGTCGGCGTAGAGGCTGCTCAGATCCTGCAGGGTAGCGATCTTGGTGCCGCTGGCGAGGTAGTCGCCGATATCGACGAGGCGGATGCCGATGGTGCCGCTGAAGGGCGCGACGATGCGTTTTTTGGCCAGCGCCGCATTGAGTTGATTGACCGTGGCCTTGTTCTTTTGCAACTGCGCCGAGAGCCGGTCGAATTCGCCTTTGGAGATGGCGCTGCTGCCGACGAGCTGGCTGCCGCGACCGTAATCCAGCTGCGCGAGACCGAGATCGGCCTTGGCGGTTTCGAGGAAGGCGGCTTCGACGGCGCTGTCCAGTTGCAGTAATGGTTGGCCGGCCTTGACCTTCTGCCCCGATTCGAATTTCAGCTCGGTGACGGTGCCGGCGTTCTCCAGACTCAGGTCGACGCCTTGCAGCGCCTTCAGCGTGCCGACGGTGGGCAAGCGCATTTGCCACGGGCGCTCGACGGCCGTGGCCACGGCGACGCTGATCGGCGGTTTCGGTTTGGCAAAGCCCTGGATCATCGTGTAGATCGAGAAGGCCTTGTAACCGGCGAGTAGCAGAACGATCAGCAGTACAACACCCAACATGATCAGCATGCGGCGACGCAGCATATTCCAGTTCCTTGGAGAAAATCAGGTGAGACAGGCGGGCACATTACCCTGAGTCCGGCAGGGATTCCAACTGCCAGTTTTTATCGGGTATCAGGGAGGAAGGTGGAGTACAGCGGGGCCGCCGACCGAGCGGTCGGCGGCGAATTTCAGGCCATCAGATGAAGATGGTTGTCCCAGAGCCCTGCGGGCAAATCCAGCGGTTTGGCCAGCAGATCGTCCTGACGGCAATCGTAGTAGCGGCAGCGTCCCTGACCGGAGGTCACGACAAAACCGTCCTTCACTGCACCGACGCCGGCGCAGTCAGGCAGCGGTGCGTCGAGGCGCACTTCGCCGCTGTCCAGATCCCAGATGAAGAAGCGGTTGCCGCGCGGTGCGGTCAGTGCCACCAGACGCAGGTCGCTGTGCACGGCGACGCTGGCGGTGTAATGACCCATCGACTGCAACTGATGCTCCGGCACCGGGAACGCCACGAATGGCTGACCGGGACGTTTGATCGCCAGCAGCTCCGAGCGCTCGTGGGACGGCCCCATGAATTGCTGGCCGGCGACGATGGTGCCGTCGCTGGCGATCCCCAGGTGGCGCACGCTGTTCATCTGCTGGGCGAGGGTTTCCTTGCTCAGCAAAGTGCCGTCGCGCTGCATCAGCACCAGGCTCGGTTCCATGGCGTCGAGGTTCATGTCGACCCGGCTTTCGGCCTCGGTGCGGATCCCGCCGTTGGCCACCACCAGGGTTTCACCGTCGGGCATCCACGACACCTGATGCGGGCCGAGACCGTGGGTGGAAATCTCGCCGCTGTGGACCAGCCGTTCGCCTTCGAATTTGTACACCCCGAGCAGTCCACGGCCCGGATCGCTGGTGTCGTTTTCGGTGGCGTACAGGTAGTCGCCGCTGTGGTGGATCACCGCGTGGCCGTAGAAATGCCGGTTCGGCTGCGAGGTCACGGTTTGCAGCAATCCACCGTTGCGCAGGTCGATCAGATAGCTCTCGGTGCCCGGCCGGCGGGCGACGAACAGCGCGATCGGCAGCGTCGGGTGATTGATGATGTCGTGGCAGCGCTGGCCGACTGCGGTGGCGAACACTTGAGTGCCGTCCAGCCGATAGCCGACGGCGTAATGCTTGCCGTCGGCGTCGTCCCGCGCCGACAGCAGCAGCGGGCTTTGGTCCTTGCGTTTGAACAGCGTCCAGCCGCCCAGAGTCACTGCTCCCAGCAGCAAACTACCTAAAGTCAGAGCCTGGCGTCGCAGCATGGCACGTGCCCTCATCAGTCACCGTCGTTGGCGTTGAAGCCCAGTTGGATGCCCAGCGCCTTGGCCAGCTCGCCTTCGTGCAGGCGGTGGACGACGTTGAGGCTGTCGTAGATGTCGTTGAGCTGCTGGCGACCGGCGTCGTCGTTGAGCATTTCGGTCAGCGAGCGCTGGGTGCTGGCAAACAGTTTGAGCGACGCCGCGTAGGCTGCATCGATCTTGTCCGCCAGCGGTTTTTGCTCGGCCGGCAGCAGGCCGCGCAGGCCTTTGTTGTCGACGCCTTCCCAGACGGTTTTCGCCGCCGCGAGGCTGGCTTCCAGCGACTCCATGGACGACTGGCTGCGCCATGCATCGGCCTGGAACGGCTGAGGCACGCCCTTGCTCTGACGGCCCATCGGCGTGCCGAGTTTTTTCTTCAGGGTGTCGAGGGCAGTGACCTGTACCCGCAGCAGATCGGCGATCGCTTCGTGCGAGTCTGCGTAGCGCTGGTTCGGGAATTTGCTCATCTGCGCGAGCATGCCGTCGGTGTTGTTCCAGCTGCTGAGGATCTCTTCGGCCAGTTGTTTCTGACGCTCGCCGATGGCCACCAACAGCGGGCAGTATTTGGCTTTCTGCGCATCGTTGGCCACATCCGGCTTGGCGTCGAACAGGATGTACTCGTAGGCGGACAGGCCTTGAACCACGACGCTGGACTTGGCCAGGGCGGCCGCATCGATCTGCGGTTGCGCGGTGACCAGTTGCTCGACCTGACGGCCGACCAGGTTTTTCTTGTCCGGCCAGAACTGCACCTGCCACGAACGGTTGCCCTCGGCCAGCGGGCCGATCAGCAGCGGTTGCAGCTCGGCCCAGGCTTTCTGCGCATGCAGGAAGTCGGCGCGGGCGGTGTCCAGGGACTCTTTGCCCTGGCAGTAGGCGAGGGCGCTGATGGCCAGTTGCTTGTCGGCTTCGACCCAGCGCGTGTAGGTCGGCAGGATCACCGATTTGGCGATGGCTGCCGAAGTGACGGCTTGCGGGTCCTGCGGCGAGCACGCGCCGAGGGCCAGTGCGGCAAGGCTGGTGAACAACAGCTTGGGACGGAACATGTCGGGCTCCCGATTCTTTTAGGTGTTTAAAGTGAGTTCAAGAACGCCAGCAGCGCGGCACGCTGCTCGGCGTTGAAAGACAAAACCTGTTGCTGCGCCGCCTTGGCTTCGCCGCCATGCCAGAGCACGGCTTCGAGTAAGTTGCGGGCGCGGCCGTCATGCAGAAACTGGGTGTGGCCGCTGACCGCCTGCGTCAGGCCGATGCCCCACAGCGGCGGGGTGCGCCAGTCGCGGCCGGAGGCCTGGAATTCAGTGCGGTTGTCCGCCAGACCTTCGCCCATGTCATGCAGCAGCAGATCGCTGTACGGGCGAATCACTTGATTGGCCAGTTCAGGTTCGGCCGCGTTCGCGGCAGTGGTGTACTTCGGTGTGTGACAGGACTGGCAGCCAGCCTGGAAAAACAGATTCTTGCCGGCCAGCACCTGCGCATCGTTGACCCCTCGACGGGCGGGAACGGCGAGGTTGCGGCTGTAGAACAGCACCAGACGCAGGATGTTGTCGCTGACTTCCGGCTCACCATCCGGGCCGTTACCATTCGGCGCCTGTTTGCAGGCGGTTTGTGCGTCGGTGCAGTCATCAAACGGTCTGAGGCTGGTGGTGAGGCCCATATCACCAGAAAACGCGTGAACATTCTGTTGATTGAGGTTTGGTTGGCCGGCTTTCCAGCCAAATCGACCCATGACCGTCTTTTGCTGCGCGTCGTCCCAGACCCGGTTTGGCCGACCGTTGACGCCGTTGTTCTCTTTGGCCTGGGCGGTGGCGTTGGCGAGGATCGCTTCTTCGGGGATCGCTTCGAGCAGACCGAGGCCGATCATCGGCGGTGCAACGCGGGCGGAGAAACGCGTGTCCGGGTGCATCGGGCCGTAGCCGAGCTGGGTAATCTGCAAAACCGGTTTACGCAGCTCGACTTCGGTGCCGTCCTTGAAGCGAACCGGCACCGGCGTGTAATCGACCCGCACCTTGCCTTCCGGCGCGACGCCTGGGACAGACATGTCCTGAAACTGACCGCCGTAGACGG
This sequence comes from Pseudomonas sp. B15(2017), assembly GCF_002113215.1. Taxonomy (NCBI): domain Bacteria; kingdom Pseudomonadati; phylum Pseudomonadota; class Gammaproteobacteria; order Pseudomonadales; family Pseudomonadaceae; genus Pseudomonas; species Pseudomonas sp. B15(2017). The sequence goes on along the minus strand of NZ_NEJZ01000001.1, from coordinate 290,297 downwards.
GTTCGGGCACCACGCCCACCTGTTCGATCACCTTGGCATAAGCCGGCGCATCTGGAATCGACAGGCGCACCAGCATCGAAACAGCGTTGGCTGCATCCGGTGTCGGCGGATGACCGCGGCCGTCCTTGATGTGGCAGTTCTGGCAGGCGTTGGTGTTGAACAGCGGGCCGAGGCCATCGCGGGCCGTGGTGGTCGACGGCGCGATCACCCACGGGCTGCGAAAGAAACTGTTGCCGACGCTGAAGTCCACCCGGCGCGAGGGCGGCAGGTTGGCGGACGGCAGGGAAAACGCGTTCTGATCGCTCTTGCGCACGGTCGCCGCGCCGCCGGAACGGGCCTCACCCGGCTCGGCCTTGGTGAAACGCGGGGCGTCATCGCAAGCACTCAGGCCCAGGGCCAGACACAGTGCGGACAAGCGAAGAGGCAGCGAGGGCATCAGACTTCCTGCGGACGGGCAAAAATAAAGGCGCAAAGTCTAACAGGGCGAGGGGGTTTGAATAAGAGGAATTATCGTTTGCTTGATTTGTGGCAATTCTGAAGGATTGATCGTTCCCACGCTCTGCGTGGGAATGCCTCAACGGACGCTCTGCGTTCGGCTGTTGATTTGGGATTCTCCTTGGATGTAGGCCATAACGAAAAATGCTCCGTATCTTTCGATACGGAGCATTTTTTTTGAACGCTGCGCAGATTGTTAGGTTTTCACACAATCTGCGAAGGTCGCCTTGTTCAGTCAGACAGTGTCAATCAGAACTCGTGATCGGCGTTGTCCGGGTTCAGGTCGCTGATGCCCAGTTTGCCGGCAGCCGCTTCGATCGAACCGGTCTGCTTGACCAGCGAGGCGATGGCGTCACGGACGATCTGGTTGCCGGCGGTGTTGCCGGCAGCGATCAACTGGTCGTAGTGCTCACCCTTGTTGGCGTGATCGACCATGACCTGGATCTTGGCTTCGGTAGCGGCCAGATCGTTTTTCAGGGCGGTGTCGGCAGCCGGGTCAACCTTGGCCACCAGCGACGACAGGCTGGCGCCGGTCATTTTGGTGCCGTCGACGCGGGTGTACTCGCCCAGGTAAACGTTACGAATGCCCTTGGCATCGTAGAAGTGCGAGTTGTGGGTGTTGTCGCTGAAGCAATCCTGTTCGTCTTCCGGGGAGTTCGCTTCCAGGGACACCTTCATGCGCTCGCCGGCCAGCTCGCCCAGGGACAGGCTGCCCATGCCGAACAGCATTTTGCGCAGGCCGCTTTCAGCCGGTTCGGCTTCCAGGGTGGCGCGGTAGTTGTCGGCCACGTTCGGTTTCCAGTTGCCGACCATTTCTTCCAGGTCGCTGACCAGCAGCTGGGTCACGGCTTTCAGGTAGGCACGACGACGGTCGTTATGGCCGCCGGTAGCGCCGGCGCCTTCCAGGTAGTCCGACGCAGGACGGTTGCCGGCGCCAGGGCCGGTGCCGTTCAGGTCCTGGCCCCAGAGCAGAAATTCGATGGCGTGGTAGCCGGTGGCGACGTTGGCTTCGGAACCGCCCAGCTCGTTCAGGCTGGCGAGTTTTTCCGGGGTGATGTCCTTGACGTCGACCTTGTCTTCGCCAACCTGAACTTCGGTGTTGGCGATGATGTTGGCAGTGGCACCCGGGTTGCCCAGTGCGTGCTCATAGGATTTGTCGACGTAGTCGATCAGGCCTTCGTCCAGCGGCCAGGCATTCACCTGACCTTCCCAGTCATCGATTATGGTATTGCCGAAGCGGAACACTTCGCTCTGCAGATAAGGAACGCGGGCGGCTACCCAGGCAGCCTTGGCGGCTTTCAGGGTGTCGGCGTTCGGCTTGGCAAGGAACGCGTCGATGGCGGTTTGCAGGGTTTTCGCGGTGGATTCGGCATCGCTGTAAACGGCGAAGACCATGTCGGCATAGTGCGAGACAACGGCTTTGCCGGCGGCCTCGTCGACTTTGCCGGCAGCAGCAGGCGCAGCCGGTGCGGCAGTGCTCGCAGCTGGAGTCGGCGCAGGAGCGGCGGCCTTTTCTTTGTCTTTACCTTCGCCGCAACCGGCGAGGGAAATAGCGATGGCCAGCAGACTGGCGGTAGCCAGAGGCATACGAATCATGGCGAACATCCTGCTTCGGTAATTGAGTGGACAGGCGCGGGGCTGCGCAAAAAGCTGCGACATAATGCAAATCTTTCGCATTATGTGTAAAGGGTTGTAGCTGGAAATATTTCCTATTTGCGCGAGGCTTGCGCTGGATCAACAGCGGAGACGATACCCGGCGGATCGAGGGTTTTGCCGGGCTTTGCAGGAAGATTTCAGAGGATGGCCGCGTTGCTGCGCTGGGCCTGCTTGAGATAAACGCTCAGCTCGCGCGCCGGCAGCGGCTTGCTGTAGTGGTAGCCCTGACCTTCGTGGCAGCCTTCGGAGATGATGTAGGTTTCCTGTTCGGCGGTTTCCACGCCCTCGGCGATCACCTGCATGCCCAGGCTCTTGCCCAGTTGAATGATGGCGCGAACGATGGTCGCGTCATCGTCGTCATCCAGCAGATCCTGGACGAAGCTCTTGTCGATCTTGATCTTGTCCAGCGGCAGACTCTTGAGATAACTCAGCGACGAATAGCCGGTGCCGAAGTCGTCGATGGCAATCAGGGCACCGGAGCGGCGCAGGCTCAGCAGGTGCTGGGCGGCGGTACTGATGTCTTCCATCAGGCCGGTTTCGGTGACTTCCAGCTCCAGGCTGCGTGGTGGCAGGCGGTACATCTGCAACAGGTTGTTGACCACCCGTGGCAGCTCGGCGTGGTGCAACTGCACGGTGGACAGGTTGACCGCCATGCGCAGGTCGACGAAGCCCTGATCGTGCCAGTCGCGCAGTTGCTTGCAGGCCTGATCCAGCACCCATTCGCCGATGGCGATGATGGTGCCGTTCTGTTCCGCCAGCGGGATGAACAGGTCCGGCGGCACCAGACCATGTTCCGGATGCTGCCAGCGGATCAGGGCTTCGACGCCGACCACACGATGATCGCGGTAGCTGATCTGTGGCTGGTAGACGAGGTAGAACTGGTCGCGCAACAGCGCATCACGCAGGTCTTTTTCCAGCTCGCGACGTCGGCGCATTTCGCTGTCGACGCTGGCGATATAGAACTGATAGCGGTTGCGCGAGCGGGTCTTGGCCAGGGTCATGGTCTGCTCGGCTTTCTGCAACAGCTTTTCGGTGCTGTCGCCATCCTCCGGGAACAGGGTGATGCCGATGGTCGCGCGCAGGCGAATTTCTTGATGATCGAGGGCGAACGGTGCTTCCAGGTCATCAAGAATGCTTTGCGCCAGTTCCGCCGCTTCGTAAGGCTGTTCGATATCGGCCTGCACCAGAGCGAACTGATCGCCGCCGAGACGGGCGAGGGCGCCGAGGCGACCGCTGTGGGCGCGCAGGCGGTCGGCGAGTGCCAGCAGCAACTGGTCGCCGGTCTGATAGCTGAATTGTTCGTTGATGCTTTTGAAATCGTCCAGACCTACGCAAAGGACGGCGACCCGCCGTTGCAGCTTGCCGGCGTCCACCAGAATCTTGTCCAGTTGCTGCTGCAATTGCTGGCGGTTCGGCAGACCGGTGAGAAAGTCGTACTGGGCCATGCGCAGCAGGCTGTTTTCCGCCTCGTGGCGCAGGTGGGTATTGCGTTCGATGGATTCGAGCAACTGGTTGGCGGTATTGATCCAGATCCCCAGTTCGTTTTTTTCGTGGCCCTTGAGCTGCGGAATCTTGTGTTCGCTGGGGCGGTCGGGGTTGATCTCGGTGAGGTGTTCGATGATCCGCGACAGCGGTTTGGTCAGCAGCCAGTGATAGACCAGATACAGCACCAGCCCCATGGCCAAAGCGCGCAACACGCCGGAAATGAAGATGATCACCGAGCTGACGATGAAACCCTGACCGTAGGTGGCCGTGTCGAGGGTGATGCTCAGGTCGCCGTAATATTCGCTGTAGGGGCCGCGTCCCACCAGTTGGGTGGTGAACGTGCGTTCCTGACCAAGGATCAGGTCGGTCAGCCAGCGACTGTTGGAATGCTGCAGTTCGCGGGATTTCTGCGCGAGCATCGCTTCGTTGGGATGGCCGATGGAGGCCTGGCGCACGGCGTCGTCCTGGAACAGGCCTTCGATCACCTGCATGCCCATCTCCCGGTCCAGGCTGTAGACCGCCTGGGTGGAGGGATCGCGGAACATGTCGAGGATGCGTTCGGCATCGTTGGCGACAGCCTGGCGTGTTTTATACGCATCGAAAACGATCTGCGCGCAGCTCAAGACCACGCCGACGATCAATGCCGACAGGAGCACGACCCGGAGCAACTTCACCGACAAGCTGTTCTTGAGTTCCAGCTTCAAAGGGTTATTCCTTGTTCCGTGCGGGTAGCGTCAAGTTGCCATGAGTATTGGCAATCCCGTGTTGGCAGTCAAAGGGACAATCGAGCCGCGGAAAATTTGTCCGTGGCCTTGGCCGAAATGCTGCTGTCTGGAGTATTTGCCCTATTTGTACTGTGTCGGTAGTTCTGGCCTCCAACTTGAGGGGCGTCGGACAATTTTTCCTCTTTGATGTTAGTTCGCGGTGGCTTGTGAGCAAGGCGAGAAGGGCTGCTTTGCGTGTGGGAAAAGGCTCTGTTTGTTATGCGGCGCACCCACGAGGATTTCTGCGGGCAGAAAAAACCCGGCAATGGCCGGGTTTTTGTCTGGCGTGCAGCTTAAGCGGTGAAGGTCTTGCCTTCGAACTGCTCGGCCACGAACTTCCAGTTGACCAGGTTCCAGAACGCCTCGACGTATTTTGGACGCAGGTTACGGTAGTCGATGTAGTAAGCGTGTTCCCACACGTCGCAGGTCAGCAGCGGGGTGTCGCCGCTGGTCAGCGGGTTGCCGGCGCCGATGGTGCTGGCCAGGGCCAGGGAGCCGTCAGCCTTTTTCACCAGCCAGCCCCAGCCGGAACCGAAGGTGCCGATCGAGGTTTTGCTGAACTCTTCCTTGAACTTGTCGAACGAACCGAAAGCCGCGTTGATGGCTTCAGCCAGTGCGCCGGTTGGTTGACCGCCGGCGTTTGGCGCCAGGCAGTTCCAGTAGAAGGTGTGGTTCCAGACCTGAGCGGCGTTGTTGAAGATGCCGCCCGAGGAAGTCTTGACGATTTCTTCCAGGGTCTTGCCTTCGAACTCGGTGCCTGGCACCAGGTTGTTCAGGTTCACGACGTAGGTGTTGTGGTGCTTGTCGTGGTGGAATTCCAGGGTTTCCTTGGAAATGTGCGGCTGCAGGGCATCGTGTGCGTAAGGCAGCGGCGGCAATTCGAAAGCCATGATGATTCTCCTAATCAGGTCTGTTGCGGTGAGCGCAAGGCCGATCTCGGGCGGCCAGAAATGCACCGGCGAGTTTTTACTCTTTGCGGCGCAGGGTTCGGATCATAGCACCGGGGGTGCGGCTTAACCACGCAACAACTGTGTGGGATAGAGGTTCCAGAGCTGTTTGGAATAAATCATGAAGCCAATATCAATTGCCCTGCCACCGTGAACATCATTACCGCGACCAACAGATCGAGAATCCGCCACGTACTCGGCCGTGCCAGCCACGGTGCAAGCCATGCCGCGCCGAACGCCAGGGTGAAGAACCACAACAGCGAAGCACTCGCCGCACCGACGACATAAGCGCCAGGCACCGACTGTTGTGCGCCGAGAGAACCGATCAGCAGAACGGTGTCCAGATAGACGTGCGGGTTGAGCAGCGTCACTGCCAGTGCGCTGAGCATCACCGCGCGCAGCGAACGAACGGTCTGGTTTTCTCCCTGTTGCAGACTTTGCTTCGAGCAAGCCCGGCGCAACGCCTGGCTGCCGTACCAGATCAGAAACACCGCGCCGCCCCAGCGGGCGACCGCCAATAGGGTCGGATTCTGCGCCAGCACGGTGGCCAGACCGAAAACCCCTGCCGCCACCAGCAACGCATCACAGGCGACGCACAGCGCGGCGACCGGCAGGTGATGCTCACGCCGCAGGCTCTGCGCCAGGACAAAGGCATTCTGCGTGCCGATCGCCATGATCAGCCCGAACGCCACCAGCAAACCGTTGGTATAGCTTTGCCACATGATCGTTACTCCGCGTTGGCTGCGAGATCGCGCAGCACTTGCATGGCGCGTTCGGCGTCGGCCTGACCGACGAACAAATGATCGTGGTAGTAGCCGGCAATCACGTTGCAACTGATGCCGGCCCTGCCCAGTACGGTGGCGAACGCGGCGGTCAGGCCGACGGCTTCCAGCGCCGAATGCACGTTCAACGTGATCCACGCCGCGACATAGTCAAAGCTGAAACCGGCGCGCTCGGCGTGGGAGCGTTCGAGAATCACCGTCAGGCCTTCCTGTTCACGGAAACTGCCGACGATTTCCAGGCCGCTCGGCAAATGCCCGTCGCGCAAGGTACAGAACACGTATTCGCCAACGTTGAGTTGCGGGCTCATGCTGCGCAGCAGGGTGGTCAACGAGGTTTCGCCAGCCATGGAGGTGGTCCTTGATAAAGAGTGCTTGCTGGCTATTCTCCCGGTTGACGCTGTATAAGAAAAACAAATAGTGCTGATCGCTCATTAGGAAAACTGATGTTCGACTACAAATTGCTTTCCGCTCTGGCCGCCGTGGTCGAGCAGGCCGGATTCGAACGGGCGGCGCAGGTGCTGGGCCTTTCGCAATCGGCGATTTCCCAGCGGATCAAACTGCTGGAGGCGCGGGTCGGCCAGCCGGTTTTGGTGCGCGGCACGCCGCCTTCGCCGACCGAAATTGGCCGGCGCCTGCTCAACCATGTGCAGCAGGTGCGCCTGCTCGAACGGGATTTGCAGACGCTGGTGCCGGCGCTGGACGAAGAAGGCCTGCCGGAGCGCCTGCGCATCGCCCTGAATGCCGACAGCCTCGCCACCTGGTGGGCCGAGGCGGTGGGCGATTTCTGCGCCGAACAACATCTATTGCTGGACCTGATCGTCGAAGACCAGACCGTCGGCCTCAAACGCATGCGCGCCGGTGAAGTGGCCGGTTGCCTGTGCGCCAGCGAGCGGCCGGTTGCAGGCGCGCGTAGCGTGTTACTTGGCGCGATGCGTTATCGGGCACTGGCCAGTCCGGCGTTCATTGAACGGCACTTTCCCGACGGCGTGCGGGCCGAGCAATTGCCGCGCACCCCGGCGCTGGTGTTCGGCCCGGACGATTTTCTGCAGCATCGTTATCTGGCTTCCCTCGGCGTCGATGGCGGTTTCGAACATCACCTGTGTCCGTCGTCCGAAGGCTTCATTCGCCTGACCGAAGCCGGACTCGGCTGGGGACTGGTGCCGGAATTACAGGTGCGCGAACAACTGGAGCGCGGCGTGCTGCGCGAACTGTTGCCAGATAAACCGATCGACGTGCCCTTGTACTGGCATCATTGGCGCAATGGCGGTCAGTTGCTCGGCCTGTTGACCGAGCAACTGGTGCGCTCGTCGGCGCAATGGCTGGTGCCGTTGGACTGACGGCCAGCGTCAAGACTCACGAATCAGGCAAACGAAAGACAGCGGAGCTTTACATGAAAATTCTGGTCACCGGCGCAAGCGGCTTCATTGGCGGACGCTTTGCGCGTTTCGCCCTGGAGCAGGGCCTGGACGTGCGGGTCAACGGTCGCCGGGCCGAGGGTGTCGAGCATCTGGTGCGTCGCGGTGCCGAGTTCGTTCAAGGCGATTTGAGCGACCCGGATCTGGTGCGTGCGCTATGCAGTGATGTCGAAGCCGTGGTGCATTGCGCCGGCGCGGTCGGCTTGTGGGGCCGGTATCAGGACTTCCATCAGGGCAACGTGCAGGTCACCGAAAACGTGGTCGAGGCCTGCCTGAAACAACGGGTTCGGCGCCTGGTGCATCTGTCGTCGCCATCAATCTACTTTGACGGTCGCGACCATCTCGGCCTGACCGAAGAGCAAGTGCCCAAGCGCTTCAAGCATCACTACGCAGCGACCAAATTCCTGGCCGAGCAAAAGGTCTTCGGCGCCCAGGAATTCGGCCTCGAAACCCTCGCCTTGCGCCCGCGTTTCGTCACCGGCGCCGGCGACATGAGCATCTTCCCGCGCTTGCTGAACATGCAGCGCAAGGGCCGTCTGGCGATCATCGGCAACGGTCTGAACAAGGTCGATTTCACCAGCGTGCACAACCTCAACGAAGCGTTGCTCAGCAGCCTGCTGGCCGACGCCTCAGCGCTGGGCAAGGCCTACAACATCAGCAACGGCGCTCCGGTGCCGCTGTGGGATGTGGTCAATTACGTGATGCGCAAGATGGAAGTCCCACAGGTCACCAAATACCGTTCCTACGGCCTGGCCTACAGCGTGGCGGCGCTCAACGAAGGTGTGTGCAAGCTCTGGCCGGGGCGTCCCGAGCCGACCCTGTCGCGCCTGGGCATGCAGGTGATGAACAAAAATTTCACCCTCGACATCAGTCGCGCCCGGCATTATCTGGACTACGATCCGAAAGTCAGTCTGTGGACGGCCCTCGATGAGTTCTGTGGCTGGTGGAAGGCCCAGGACATTCGTTGACACGAATCTGCCGGCCGGCACTGAACCGCGCCACGGCTTGAGGGTCAACCCCAGCGGCCGCGGGGTTTATACTTCGCCCCAATCTGCCATCACCGCGTTTCACAAAGGTTGCCTCAATGTCCATGCGTAACGATGCCCACGACGATTTCGACGATGTACCGAGCCTGCGCGCCGATACCCTCGATGACGACGATTTTCCGGCCACCGCCCGCACCTCCGTGCATTCGCGCACGCCGCCGGTGGTCAAGGTCAAGGCTGCCAGCACCGGGCCGTTGTGGGCACTGGTCGGCGCATTGTTCTTCGCGTTCATTGGTCTGGCCTGGTGGAGCTTCCAGCAGATTTCGCTGATGGAGCAGCAACTGGTGGCGACCCAGGAAAGTTTTGCGCGCATCAGTGAGGAAGCGGCGGGGCGCTTGCAGGACATTTCCGGCAAGGTCGTAGCCAGCCAGACCAACGTCACCACCGACAGCGAAGCCCTGAAGCTGCAGATCAAGCAGCTGCAAAGTGCGCTTCAGGATCAGAGCAAACAGCAGCAGGGCGTGGCCGGGCAGGCGACGGATCTGGACAAGCGCCTGGCGCAGATGACCGCCCAGACCACCGAGCAACAGAACGCCAACACCCAGTTGCAGGCCCAGGTCAAAGCCCTGAGGGCCGAGCTGGCGACGCTGAAAAGCACGCCGGCCGACACCAGCAAGGTCGATGCCCAGCTCAAGAGCTTCGATGCACAGGTGAAAAGCTTCGACGCGCAGTTCAAGAGCCTCGGTGCCGACATCACGGCCCTGAAAAAACAGGGCGGTTCGAACGCCGCCATCGAGCGTCTGGAGCAGGAAATCGTCATTCTCAAGAGCGAGCAGGACAATCGTCCGGCCGCTGCGCAGGGCGGCACCAACACCGCCGAGTTCGACGCATTCCGTGGGCAGATGACCCGCAACATCAACACCCTGCAAGCGCAGATCCAGAATCTGCAACAGCAAATCAACGCCCGTCCGTAAGCTTGTCGCATGGCGAGGGCGCGAACGCCCTCGCCGCAGCAACATTCAGAAGCTTTCTGAATATCCATACATGCCTTCAGGCCGTCTACGCTCTTGAAACACCAACAAGAACGAGGGATGCGTCATGGGGTTTGTGCACAAGCTGGCCTGGCTCGGCGCGGTGCTGCTGTTGAGTTTCGGTCAGGCCAACGCGGCTACCACGGAAAAAGATGACAGCAAGGCCGCCATCGCCCTGCTGGAAAAGGCTCTGGCCTATTACCACGACAACGGCGACAAGGCGTTCGCGGCGTTCAGCCGTCAGGGCGAATTCGTCGACAAGGACCGTTACGTGTTCGTGGTCGACACCAAGGGCGTGATGCTCGCCAGCGGTGGGCCGTCGTCGGCATTGATCGGCCGTGACGTCAGCGAAGTCCTCGGGCCGGACTTGCAAAAGTCCTTCAAGGACGCCCTGAAAGTGCCGGAGGGCAACGGCATCCAGCAGGCCGAGTACCGCTGGCAGAACTGGTCCGACGGCAAGGTCGAGCGCAAGCACGTTTACTATCAACGCATCGGTCAGCGGATACTGGCAGTGGGTTATTACTTGCCGCGCGCGTCGGCTGAACAGGCGAAAGCGTTGCTCGACAAAGCGGCCACCGACCTGACCAAAGACGAGAAGGGCACGTTGTCCGCGATCAACTCGCTCAAGGGCGGTTACTTGCAGGACGACCTGTATGTGTTCGTCGTCAATCTCGACACCCACCGCTACGTCGCCCACGGCACCAACCTGCGCCTGATCAACACCGATTTCGCCAAGGTCGATGACCCGGAAGGCAAACCGGTGGGCGAACCGATTCTCGCGCTGATTGGCAAACAGGATGAGGGTGAGTACGAGTACCGCTGGAAAAACCCGGTGACCGGCAAGGTCGAGAACAAACATGCCTACCTGAAGAAGGTCGGGAACATGCTGGTGGCGGTCGGTTATTACAGCGCTTGAGTGCACATTCCTGTGGGAGCGACGGTGTTCGTTAGTCAGCGGACGCCGTGTTCACGCCCGCGCAACAACCGGTTCGGCATCGCGATCGCCGCCGCCAGCCCGAGCAGCGACACCGCCGCGCTGACCATCAGCAAATGCCGGAATGTCACCAGCAGCTCGGCGCGCAAGGCGTTCTGCGCATCGCCGGGCGCCGCGTTCAGGCCATCGAGCAGCACGTTGCCGGAATGCCCTTCGCTCATCAACGAACTGCCGGCCAGATGGGCGAAACTGGAGTCCTGCAACAACGCCAGCAACAGCGCGGACATCAACGCCACACCCACCGCGCCGCCCAGGGAGCGGAACAGGTTGGTGGTGCTGGTGGCGACGCCGATGTCCTTTTGCTCGACCGAGTTCTGCGTGCCGACCAGCGAGGTCGGGAACTGCATGCCACCGGCGATACCGCTGAGCAGCATGAACAGGCTGCTGATCAGTGTCGCATCAGGCGGGCTGAAGGCCATGCCGAGGATCGAGATCGGCATCAGCAGCGCGCCGGTGAGAATCTGCGGTTTGTAGCGCCCGGTGATCGAGGTACGACGGCCGGCGAAATACGCGCCGATCGGCAAACCCATCGCCAGCGGCAGCAAGTGCAACGCAGCGCTGTCAGCTCCCGCGCCCGTCACGCTCTGGAAGCGCAGCGGCATCAGCACAATCAGCGAAATCGCCTGGAAGCTGCAAAAGAAAATCGTGCACCAGCACAGCAGCGCGCTGCGGTTGGTGAACAGATGCATCGGCAACAACGGCTCCCGGGCGCGCCGCTCATGCCAGACGAACACCGCCAGCACTGCCACCGCGCACGCGAACAGACCGAGCACTTCACGGCTGCGCCACGCGTGGCCCTGGCCGACCTCAGTGATCGCCAGTAACAGCGCGGTCAGGCCGATGATCATCAGCAGTGTGCCGAGGTAATCGATGATGGGCTTGCGCTGCGGAATCGGCAGGCCGATCAGATTGCGTCGCGCCACCCAATACGCGCCAAGGCCCAGCGGCAGGTTGATCAGGAACACCCAGCGCCAGGACAGGTACTCGGTCATGTAGCCGCCGAGCACCGGGCCGGCGACGCTGGCCACCGCGTACATGCTGCTGAAATAACCCTGATAACGGCCGCGCTCCCGTGGCGGCACGATGTCGCCGATGATCGCCTGGCTCACCGAAATCATCCCGCCGGCGCCGATGCCCTGGAAAATCCGCGCCAGTACCAGTTGCTCCATGCTCTGGGCCATGCCGCAAAACAGCGAGGCGAGGGTGAACAGGCCCATGCCGAACAGCATCAGTTTGCGCCGCCCGTACAAATCGCCGAGCTTGCCGTAAATCGGCACCGCCACGGTCATCGCCACCATGTATCCGGAAATCACCCAGGCCAGCAGGCTGACGTCCTTGAACTGTGCGGAGATGGCCGGCATGGAAACGGCGACGATGGTCTGGTCCAGCGCGCCGAGAAAGATCGCCAGCATCAGCGCGACCAGCACGCTGCGAATGGCCGGTTTGGGCGTTTCGGGGTGGTTGAGAGTGGTCACGGGCAAACCTGTGGGCAGAGATGATATCCGCCGTGGCGAGCGGATCAGTGCTCGCCAGTGTAAGTCGATAGCAGGCTATTCGATAGCCTCATACGGAAGCCCGACGTAATTTTCTGCAATGGTTTTTTGCCCCGCTTCCGAGCTGACAAAGTAATCCAGTTCAGACGCGCTGATGCGCTGACTGAAATCGTCGTGCTCGTCGAAACGGTGCAGCATGGAGGTCATCCACCAGGAAAATCGCTCGGCCTTCCACACCCGGCGCAGGCAGATCTCTGAATACTTCTCCAAAAGTCCGGTGCGACCTTCGCGATAGACCTTCAGCAAAATCCTGAACAGCGTGCTGACATCGCTGGCCGCCAGATTCAGCCCCTTGGCGCCGGTCGGCGGAACGATGTGCGCCGCGTCCCCTACCAGAAACATCCGCCCGTATTGCATCGGCTCGACCACAAAACTGCGCAGTGGCGCGATGCTTTTTTCAATCGACGGACCGGTCACCAGTTGTTGCGCCAGGTCCTCCGGCAGACGCTTGCGCAGTTCATCCCAGAAGCGTTGATCCGACCAGTCGTCGACCTTTTCCTCGGCCGGCACTTGCAGGTAATAGCGGGTGCGGGTCGCCGAACGCATGCTGCACAGGGCGAAGCCGCGCTCGTGGCGGGCGTAGACCAGTTCGTCGTGAATCGGTGGCGTATCGGCGAGAATGCCCAGCCAGCCGAACGGATAAACCCGCTCGAAGACTTTCAGGCAGTCCTCGGGAATCGACTGCCGGGCCACACCGTGGAACCCGTCGCAACCGGCGATGTAGTCGCAATCGACGCGCCAGGTTTCGCCGTCCTTTTCGAAGGTGACGTAGGCCTCGTCGCTTTTCATGTCACAGGGAACGACATGGCTGGCTTCGTAGATGGTTTGTCCGCCGGTCTCCCGACGAGCGGCCATCAGGTCGCGGGTGACCTCGGTCTGGCCGTAGACCATCACGGTTTTTCCACCGGTCAACGCCTGCAGATCGATGTGTACCCGACGCCCGTCCAGGGCCAGTTCGAACCCGCCATGCACCAGCCCTTCGGCGTCCATCCGCTGACCCACGCCAGCCTCGCGCAATAGCTCTACCATGCCTTGTTCAAGCACACCGGCGCGGATTCGGCCGAGTACATAGTCAGGTGTCTGGCGCTCCAGAATCAGGGTGTCGATGCCGGCGTTATGCAGCAGTTGGCCGAGCAATAAACCGGAAGGACCGGCGCCGATGATGGCGACTTGGGTTTTCAGCGTTTTCATTGTTTTTATGACTCGCAAGCTTCACGCGACAACGGCCGGTGAATGATTTTCAGGATTCGAGTGCTTGCATTTTTCCCTTGCGGGTCTGTCAATTGAAGGTGAAAACTGAGCCGATACCTGTACATTCTGCCAATCGGTGCGATTATCGCCCGCAAACCTCGAGGCCTGGATTGAAGTGATGAACAAGCCTGACCTGCCTTCGATTCCGGTGTTCAAGCTCTACGGTGAAAGCCTGGACTGGCCGACCCCTGACTTGCTGCACTGTGAAACCATTTCCAAACGCAGCCGCGAACACCAATGGGAAATCAAACCCCACCGTCATGCCGATTTGTGCCAGTTGCTCTTCGTATTCAAAGGTCAGGCAGAGCTTGAAATCGAAGGCCAACGCACGCAACTGAAGGAAGCCGCGATCCAGATCCTGCCGCCGTTATCGGTGCATGGATTTCGTTTTTCCGAGGACGTCGAAGGATTTGTCGTCACCCTCGCCACACCGTTGATCAACCATTTGCAGGCACAACTGGGCAGCGCGGTGCAGGCCCTGGCCCAGGCCGAAAGCTATCCGGCGGGCAAGGACGCGGAGTACCTCAACAGTCTGTTTGCCGCATTGCAGGCCGAGTACAACGGCCATCAACCGGCGCGGGAAATGCTCATGCATTCGCTGGTCAGCGTGATCATGGTCTGGGTCAGCCGTCAGGCGATCCGCCGTCACAACGCCACGCAACGCCCGCAGCGCCAGCGTGAATATCTCAATGGCTTTATTCAATTGGTGGAGGAGACGTACAGACAGCACGTCAAGGTCGAGGACCTGGCCCATCGTCTGGGGATTTCCGTCTCGCATCTCAACGGCACCTGCCGCGAACTGGCGGGGCAGCCGGCGTTGCAGATCATGCACGAGCGTCAGTTACTGGAAGCCAAGCGCCTGCTGACTTACACCAGCATGACCATTTACGAGATGTCCGAGGTGTTGGGGTTTTCCGATCCGACCAACTTCACGCGCCTGTTCCGGCGCCGGGTGGGGATCTCGCCAAAGGCGTTTCGCGACCGACTCAAATCCGAACAACAAGAGAGTCAATAGGTGGGAGCGAGCTTGCTCGCGAAGAGGGTGGATCAGCCGGCAGTTTTGCCACCTGACACGCCGCCTTCGTGAGCAAGCTCACTCCCACAGACGTCCAGTATCAGCGCAGGGCGTTGAGGGTGGCGTTGTGAGGAATGCAGCGCTCGAAGTTGCAGCTCGCGTATTCACGGGGCAGTTGCCGCAACTGCTCCACGCGCCATGCTGCGGTGCCGTACAGCGCCAGCGTGGCCGCGCAGGTGATGAAAATCGCGAAGTATCTTCTTGTTCTGGTGTTCATGGCGGTGACCTCTGAACGAATACCCTTGGGTACTGCTTTCAGCATAGGTCAGCGCCGTGGAGTTGCCAGCGGCTGCGAACGGCTTTACAGCCCTTCATCCCATTGCGGGTTTTCGGGAAAACGCTGCACCAGAAAATCCAGCATGCAACGCAGCGCTGCCGGCATGTGCTTGCGCGAGGCATACACGGCATAGATGTTCATCTGCCGCGGCTCGGCGTGGGGCAGCAGGCGAACCAGTTCGCCGCTGTGTACATGCACCCCGGCCTGATAGGTCGGCAGCATCGCCACCCCGGCGCCGGCCAGGGTCGCGCGCAGCAGGGTGCTGGCCTCGTTGGCGCTGATGTTGCCCTGCACCGGTACCGAAACCGGTTCGCCATCCTCCTCGAAATGCCACAGGCTCTTGCCGAAATAGGAATGGGTCAGGCAGTTGTGCCGGCTCAGATCTTCTACGCGTTGTGGCTGCGGATGTTCTTGCAGATAGGCGGGCGCGGCGCAGACCACCGAGCGGCACACCGTCAGGCGCCGGGCGATCAGATTCGGATCGAGGTCATTGCTGGTGCGAATCGCCAGGTCGATGCGTTCGTCCACCAGGTTTACCGTGCGATCGAGCATCTGCAGATCGATGTTCACCCCCGGATACGCTTTGACGAACGCCGCCATGGCATCGGCCAGCTGCGCCTGGCCGAACGAGGTGCTGACGCTGATCCGCAACATACCCCGTGGCGCATCGGCAGGTTCGCTGACCGCGGCCTGCATGTCACCGGACAGCTCCAGCATCTGCCGGCAGCGCGGCAGGATTTCGTTGCCGGCGGCGGTCAGGCTCAACTTGCGGGTGGTGCGGTGCATCAGGCGCGCGCCGACCCAGTCTTCCAGTTCCGCCAGATACCGCGACACCACCGGCCTCGACAGGTCCAGGTGGTCGGCCGCCGCCGACTGGCTGCCCAGATCCACCACCGTGACAAACACCCGCATTGCTTGGAGACGATCCATGATTTGCCCGCTTTCAGAAACAAACTATGTTCAAGCATCGCATTTTTTGTATCGAGTCTGGCAACTAAGCTCTGCCCCCATCGCCAAGCACGGCATTCGAACAGCGGAGCAACTCATGATCGGCTTCACCACTCTCAAGCGCGTTTTACTGGCCACCGCCACCCTCGGTTTTGCTGCCCACGCAGCGGCCGCGAACCTGACCCTCGACGTCTACAACCCGGGCACCAAGGCGATCTTCCCGGTGACTTCGGTGCTGGTCAGCGGCGAGAAAGACGCGATTCTGGTGGACGCCCAGTTCGGCAAATCCCAGGCCGAGCAAGTGGTGGAAAAGATCCGCGCCAGCGGCAAGCAATTGACCACCATTTACATCAGCCACGGTGACCCGGATTACTACTTCGGTCTCGACACCCTGACCAAAGCCTTCCCGCAGGCAAAGGTCTTGGCCTCGCAACCGACCGTTGATCACATCAAGCAAACCGTCGACGGCAAACTCGCCTTCTGGGGCCCGAAAATGGGCGCCGACGTGCCGGCCAAAACCATCGTGCCGGGCGTGCTCAAGGGCGACAGCCTGATGCTTGAAGGGCAAAAGCTGCAGGTGGTTGGCCTGGAAGGCAAGCAGCCGGATCGCAGCTTCGTGTGGATTCCTTCACTGAAAGCCGTGGTCGGTGGTGTGGTTGTCGCCGAGAACATCCACGTGTGGATGGCCGACACCCAGACCGCGCAATCCCACGCCGACTGGCTGGAAACCCTACACTCGATCGAAACCCTGAAACCGAAAACCGTGGTGCCGGGTCACTACCTGGGTGACAGCGCCCGTTCGCTGGCGGCCGTGAAATTCACTGCCGACTACATCAAGGCGTTCGACGAAGAAACTGCCAAGGCCAAGGACTCTGCCGCACTGATCGCCGCGATGAAAAAACGCTACCCGAAACTGGGCGAAGAAAGCTCGCTGGAGCTGAGCGCCAAAGTCGCCAAGGGCGAAATGAAGTGGTAACCCGATTCTGAAAACGCAGCACTCTCAAGCCAACTGGAGAATGTCATGAGCAAGATCGCAATCATTGGTGCCACCGGCCGTGCCGGCAGCCAACTGCTGGAAGAAGCCCTGCGTCGCGGCCACAGCGTCACCGCCATCGCTCGGGATACCTCGAAAATCGGCGCCCGTGCCGGTGTGGTCAGCAAGAATGTCGACGTGCTGGACTCCGCCGCGCTGCAGGACGCCGTCGTCGGTCACGATGTGGTGATCAGCGCCGCGCATTTCGCCACGGTGCCGGCCAGCGCGCTGATCGGCCCGGTGAAACAGGCCGGGGTGAAACGTCTGCTGGTGGTCGGCGGTGCCGGCTCGCTGTTGCTGCCGGACGGTACTCGTGTGATCGACAGCGCCGGTTTCCCCGCCGAGTACAAGGCCGAGGCCAGCGCCGGTGCAGCGTTTCTCGATGCGCTGCGTCAGGAGCAGGAGCTGGACTGGACGTTCCTGTCGCCGTCGGCGCTGTTTGTCGAAGGCGAGCGCACCGGCAAGTTCCGTGTCGGCAAGGATGACTTGCTGGTGAGTGCTGAAGGCCAGAGCTCGATCACCTTTGCCGACTACGCGATTGCGCTGCTCGACGAAGTGGAAACGCCGAAGCATTCGCGTCAGCGGTTTACGGTCGGTTACTGAATCTCGACACCGGTCCAATGTGGGAGCGAGCTTGCTCGCGAAGAGGGCGTGTCAGTCGACATCAACGTTGAATGACGCACCGTATTCGCGAGCAAGCTCGCTCCCACAGGATATTGGGGTGTTCACCGCGTATGAGCCTGCTCCACCAGCCACCCCATCAATTCCTGCAATTTCGCCGACGGCTCCGACGCCGGCGCGACGATGTAATAGCCCAGTCCCGTCTTCACCTTCAGATCGAACGGCATCACCAGTCGCCCGGCGTTCAAGTCATCGCCGATCAACGACCAGTCGCCGATCGCCACCCCTGTCCCGTGGGACGCCATCGACATCGCCTGATCCAGCGTCTCGAAATGCTGACCGCTGGCGATGTTGCTCAATTGCAGTTCGGCGGCTTCGAGCCAGAGTGTCCAGTCGTCATCGGTGTGGGTCGGGTGCAGCAGCAGGTGTTGTTGCAGGTCTGCCGGTGTGTGCAGGGCCGGACCACCGTTGAGCAGCGTCGGCGAACAGACCGGCGTCAGTTGTTCATCGAACAGATGCAGGGTCGCGGGTGAGTCGTGGGGCGCGGTGCCGTAGATCACCGCCGCGTCGAACTGCTCGCGATGAAAGTCCACCCCGTGTTGCAACGACGCCGTGAGTTTCACCGGCACGTCCGGGCGTTCGCGCTGCCATTGCAACAGCCGTGGCAACAACCAGCGCATCACGCAGCTCGGGGCCTTGAGTTGCAGGGTCTCGCGCTTGGCGCCGATCTGCTCCACCGAGTCGCCGATCAGGCTGAAGATCTGCTGCACCCGTGGCAGCCATTCGCGACCTTCGGCCGTCAGCTCCAGGCCCCGGGCCAGGCGAATGAACAGCTCATAACCCAGATGCTCCTCCAGCCCGGCGATCTGCCGGCTCACCGCACCCTGGGTGATGTGCAACTGTTCGGCGGCCCGGGTGAAGTTGCAGCACTGCGCGGTGATCAGAAACGTGTGCAGGGCGGGCAGGGGAGGCAGTCGTTTCATGTGGATCCAAGCCATGACGTGAGGACATGGCTAGTATGAGCTTTTATCGATTGTTGCGGCTACACGCCGCCCGTTTCAATGAGGCCAATCACCGGTTCCTTTAAAGCCCGGTGCCTCAACGAACAAGAAGGGCAAAGACATGGCGACGTGTGGCGAAGTACTGGTCAAGTTACTCGAAGGTTATGGGGTCGAGCAGGTGTTCGGCATTCCCGGGGTACATACCGTGGAGCTGTATCGCGGGCTGGCCCGTTCGAGCATCAACCACGTCACCCCCCGGCATGAACAAGGCGCCGGCTTCATGGCCGACGGCTACGCCCGCACCAGCGGCAAACCGGGTGTGTGCTTCATCATCACCGGCCCGGGCATGACCAACATCACCACGGCGATGGGCCAGGCCTATGCCGATTCGATCCCGATGCTGGTGATCTCCAGCGTGCAGTCGCGCAGTCAACTGGGCGGTGGTCGCGGCAAGCTGCATGAACTGCCGAACCAGAGTGCACTGGTCGGCGGCGTGGCGGCGTTCTCCCACACCCTGATGTCGGCGTCCGAATTGCCGGGCGTGCTGGCCCGTGCGTTTGCGCTGTTCCAGGCCGGGCGTCCGCGTCCGGTACACATCGAAATTCCGCTGGACGTGCTGGTCGAAGAGGCCGACGAACTGCTGGCCAGTGTGCCGGTCAACATCGACCGCGCCGGAGCTGCGCCGGCCGCCGTGAGCCGCATGACCGAACTGCTGGCCGGCGCCCAGCGTCCGCTGATCCTCGCCGGTGGCGGCGCCATCGATGCGGCTGCCGAACTCACTGAACTGGCCGAACTGCTCGGCGCACCCGTGGCGCTGACCATCAACGCCAAAGGCATGTTGCCGTCCAGTCATCCGCTGCTGATCGGTTCGACCCAGAGCCTGGTCGCGACCCGCGCCCTGGTGGCGGATGCCGACGTGGTGCTGGCGATCGGCACCGAGCTGGCGGAAACCGACTACGACGTCACCTTCGCCGGCGGCTTCGAAATTCCCGGCAAGTTGCTGCGCGTCGATATCGATCCCGACCAGACCGTGCGCAACTACCCGCCCCACGTGGCGCTGGTCGCCGACTCGCGCAATGCCGCACAAGCGCTGCTCAGTGCGCTGTCGCACAAACCGCTGGCCGAGCGCCGCAACGACTGGGGCCAGGTGCGAGCCGCGCGTCTGCGTGAAGACCTGGCAGCGACCTGGGACGCGCCGACCCTGGCCCAGACCCGTTTCCTGGAAACCGTGCTGCACGAACTGCCGAATGCAGTTTTCGTCGGCGACTCCACGCAACCGGTGTACACCGGCAATCTCACCTTCAATCCGGAGCGTCCGCGCCGCTGGTTCAACTCGTCCACCGGCTACGGCACCCTTGGTTACGCCTTGCCGGCAGCGATTGGTGCGTGGCTCGGCGGCAACCTCGAACACGGCGCACGTCCGCCGGTGCTGTGTCTGATCGGCGACGGCGGTCTGCAATTCACCCTGCCGGAACTGGCCAGCGCCGTGGAAGCGCGCACGCCGGTGATCATCCTGCTGTGGAATAACCAGGGTTACGAAGAGATCAAGAAATACATGGTCAACCGCGCCATCGAGCCGGTGGGCGTGGACATCTACACCCCGGATTTCATCGGCGTGGCCAAGGCCCTGGGTTGCGCGGCAGAAGCGATCAGCTCGGCCGAACAACTGCGCGGTGCACTGCGCGCCGCCAGCGATCGGCAGGGCCCGACCCTGATCGAAATCGACCAGACCCAATGGATGAAGGCGGTGGCCCAATGATGAACTTCCCGACGACACTCGACGGCCTGTACATCAACGGCCAATGGTCCGCCGGCCGCGAACACCTGCGCGTCATCAATCCGGCCACCGAAGCGTTGCTGACCACGGTCAATGGCGGTGACGAAAGCGCCGTCAATCAAGCGGTGACAGCGGCGACTGAAGCCTTCAAGGACTGGTCGAAAACCTCGGGCGCCGAGCGCGGCGCGATACTGCGCAACATCGCCGATGGCGTGCGCAACGGCCGCGAACATTTGATGAAGTTGCAGTCGAGCAACAACGGCAAACCGCAGTTCGAAGCGGGAATCGATGTCGACGACGTGATCGCCACTTTCGAGTACTACGCCGAACTCGCCGAAGGCCTCGACGCCAGACTCGACAGTGACGTACCGCTGCCGAGCGACGATTTCAGTGCACGTCTGCGCCGCGAGCCGTGCGGTGTGGTCGGGCTGATCGTGCCGTGGAACTTCCCGATGGTCACCACCGCATGGAAACTCGCCCCAGCCCTGGCCGCCGGTTGCTGCGTGGTGCTCAAGCCGTCGGAAGTCACGCCGCTGCCGGAGCTGGAACTGGCAGCAATCATCGCCGAATCCGGTCTGCCCAAAGGCGTGTTCAACCTGGTGTGCGGCACCGGTCTGGCGGTCGGTGCGCCGCTGTCGGCGGATCCGCGCATCGCCAAGGTTTCCTTCACCGGCAGCAACGCCGTCGGTGTGCAAGTGATGCAGCGCGCCGCTGAATCCGTGAAGGGTGTGAGCCTGGAACTGGGCGGCAAATCCTCGCTGCTGATTCTGGAAGATGCCGACCTTGACCTGGCGGTGGAGCTGGCCTGTGGCGGCGGTTTCTTCAACGCCGGGCAGATGTGCTCGGCCACCAGCCGGGTGCTGGTGGCCGATGAGCTGGCCGACGAATTCCTGATTCGTCTGAAGGCCCGCGCGGAAAAAATCCGTGTCGCCGATCCGTTCGATCCTGAAGTCGAGATGGGCGCGCTGGTCAATCAGGCGCAGTACCAGCGGGTGCTCGGTCATATCGACCGTGGGCTGAGTGCCGGGGCCAGGCTGATTTGTGGCGGCAATCGCCCCGCCGATCTGCCGCGCGGCTATTTCTTGCAGCCGACGATCTTCACCGAAGTGCCCCTCGACAGTGCGCTGTGGTGTGAAGAGATCTTCGGCCCGGTGATCTGCGTGCGCAGTTTCGCTTCGGAAGCCGAGGCGATTGCCTTGGCCAACGATAGCCAGTTCGGTCTGGTCGCCAGTGTCGTCACGCGCAATGCCGAGACGGCGGATCGGGTCGCCAACGCCTTGCAGGCGGGGCTGGTATGGCTCAACGCGCCGCAGGTGATCTTCCCGCAGACCGCGTGGGGTGGTTACAAGCAGAGCAGCATCGGTCGCGAGTTGGGGCCGTGGGGTCTGGCGGCATTTCAGGAAATCAAGCACGTGATTCGCGCGCTCTGAATGCCCGAAAAAGGTCAGCGCATGCCTCGCAAGGAGGCATGCGCCGGCGTCATGGCTCCAATGAGTTTTTATCGATAGTCAGGTGTTTTGCACGACCTCAGGATGAACCCGCAGACCACGCTCAAGCCCTTTGAAACCGGGCGCTTGGGCAACATCGGTCAGGCAGATGCAAGGGTTGCGATCAATCTCATACTTAGAAGAATAATGGGAGTCCTAAATGGGCGAGCACGATCTGAACAGGCGTCAATTCATCAAAACCGTCGGCGTGGCCTCGGTGGCTGCGGCGGCCATGAGCATGCCCTTCATCCGGGCCAGTGCCAGCGACACCCGCTTTGCCGGCAAGACCCTGCGCCTGCTGACCTGGTCCGATGACACGGGCCTCGCCGCACTGCGCAACATCGCTGCAACGTTCGAAGCCAAGACCGGCGCCAAAGTGATTGCCGACCGTACCGGCAGCACCTCGGAAATGGTCGCCAAACTCAAGGCCGGCGGTGATCGTCCGCAGTACGACATCATCACTCTGGCCGGGGTCGGCGCCGAAGGTCTGGCCGCTGCCGGACTGCTGGAAAAACCGGATCTCAACCGCATTCCCAACCTGATCGACGTCCCGGAAAAATACCGCACCGGGGCCAATGGTCACGGCATCGGTTACCTGCTGTGGTGCAACAGTCTGGTCTACAGCACTCGCACCCAGACCACCGCGCCGGACAGTTACGCCGCGCTGTGGGACGCCGATCTGGCGCCGAACATTTTCCTGCCGCCGCCGAACTGGACCGAGGCCATGGACCTGATCATCATCGCCGCCAAACTGGCCGGTGGTGACGAGCACAACATCGAACCGGGCTTCAAGAAACTCGCGGAGCTGAAAGACCGCGTGGTGACCCTGGGCGAAAACCCCAACCAGATCGCCGAGCTGTTCCGCACCGGCTCCCTGGACATGGGCGGCCTCTACGCCCCGGCGTTCTTCCCCAAGCAGATCCGCGATCCGAACTATGGCCTCGGCGCCACGTTCGGCATGAAGGAAGGTTTCTATACCGACCTGATGCTCTCGGTGATGCCGAAGAACCGTCCGGGCGACACCGATCTAGCCTATGCCTTCATCGACCACTCCCTCGACCCGCTGGTGCAGGGCAAGATGGCCGAAGACATCTTCAACGGCCCGGTCAACGCCAAGGCGATCATCTCCGCCGAAGCGCGCAAGAGCCCGTTCATCCTCACGCCGGAGCAGATTGCGGAGAAGGCGATCATGCACGACAACGCTTTCCTGGCGACCGTGCATGACCAGTGGATTCGTCGCTACACGGAAATCTTTTCTTCCTGATCGAGTGATGGACACAGGTTCTTCAAACACCGAAGTACCTGTGGGAGCGAGCTTGCTCGCGATCGCGGACTGACATTCACCGACAGTGTCGACTGACAGATTGCTATCGCGAGCAAGCTCGCTCCCACAGGTTTCTCGGTGAATTTGAAGGCAGTGTCTGTCAGTTGTTTTTCCATTGACGAGATCATTGCTATGGAACATCAATCCCTGACCCAACCGGTCGGCACGGGTGACGTGCGCCCGGCGCGCGGTATTTCGCCGACGGCGCGGGCGTGGTTTTTCCTCACGCCGTCGATGCTGTTTCTCGGCATGCTGATTGCCGCCAGCCTGCTGGTGCTGCGCATGAGCGTCGGCACCAAGGGCGCGGAGTGGTCCGGTTTCAGCCTGGCCAGTTACGCGCAGTTGCTCGAACCCTACTACCTCAAATCGTTGCTGCTGACTTTGCGTCTGGCGCTGATCAGCGCGGTGATCGCCGTGGTGCTGGCGATCCCGGTGGCGTACACCATGGCGCGTCTGAACTCGCCGTTCGTGCGACGGATTTTCCTCGCGGCGGTGCTGCTGCCGTTGCTGGTCAACCTGCTGCTGCAAAGCTACGGCTGGCTGGTGATCCTCGGCCCCGGCGGCATGCTCAACCAGACCCTGATGGGCCTCGGTCTGATCAAGCGCCCGATCATGTTGCTGTACAACCAGAACGGCGTGTTGATGGGCCTGGTGCAGACGGCGTTTCCGCTGGCCGTGCTGCCGATTGCGAGCGCCATGCGCGGCGTCGCACGCAGCTACGAAGAAGCCGCCGCGACCCTCGGCGCCAGCCGCTTTCAAGTGTTCCGCCAGGTGGTGTTGCCAATGAGTCTGCCGGGAATCATCACCGGCGCGACTCTGGTGTTCGCCTACAACGCCAGCAGTTTTGTGGTGCCACTTCTGCTGGGTGGCCGTCGCGTGCCGATGCTGGCGGTGATGGTGCATGACCAGATCGCTCCGCTGATGAACTGGCCTGCCGCCTCCGCCGCCGGGGTGGTGCTGATCGTCACCACGCTCGCCATCATGACCTTGTCCGAATACATCACCGGCCGCCGTCGCCGTCTGCTGGAGGCTTCGCAATGAGTGCCCTGATCAAGAAGCGTCAGTCGCTGCTGCCGGGCGACACCGGCAAGTTTGCGGGCATCCTTTCCGGGATCATTTTGTTCCTGGCCGTGTTACCGATCCTGACCATGATCGTGATGTCGTTCAGCGGCGCGTCGAACCTCGACTTCCCGCCGAGCAGTTACAGCCTGCAGTGGTACAAGGCGGCGTGGCACACGTTTGTGTCGCCGGACGCCAGCGATGTGCTGAGCCTCGGCCAGGCCATGGGCACCAGTTTGCTGGTGTCGTGCCTGACGATGATTTTCGCCACGCTGATCGCGGTGCCGGCGGCTTACGCGCTGACCCGTTGCGAGTTCCGTGGCAAGGGCGTGGCGCTGCAATTGATGTCGCTGCCGCTGGTGTTCCCGATGGTGGTGCTCGGGCTGGCGTTGTTGCTGGTGTTCGACAGCCTGCCGTTTCACATGACCACATCGCGGCTGGTAATTGCTCACGTGATTCTGGCGCTGCCGTTCGTGGTGAAGAACTGCACGGCGGCCATGCTTTCCATCGGCAGCGAAGTCGAAGAGGCCGCGCAGATGCTCGGCGCTTCGCCACTGCGCGCCATCGTCGACGTGGTGGTGCCGTTGATGAAATCGGGGATTCTGGCGGGGATGCTGCTGGCGTTCATCGTTTCGTTCAACGAGTTCACCGTGACCTATTTCCTCTACACCATCGACGTCATGACCGTGCCGATCTGGATGTACAGCCGCACCGTGTCATCGCTCGACCCTACTGTGTTCTCGTTTGCCGTGCTGATCGTGTTGATCGACTTCGTCCTGATCTGGGCGTTGGAGAAGCTGGTCGGTGAAGGCGGCGTGTCCTTTTGATTTCTTGAGGTGATTTTATGTCTGGTCTGATTCTGGAAAACGTCGAGAAACACTACGGCTCGGCCTGCGCGGTGAAAGACGTCAACCTGCATTTGCCCGAGGGCAAACTGGTGTGTTTCCTCGGCCCTTCGGGTTGCGGCAAGACCACTTTGCTGCGAATGATCGCCGGGCTGGAAACCCTCACCGGCGGCGAGATTCGCCTGGACGGCGAGGACATCGGCCACACGCCGGCGCACCTGCGCAACTTCGGCATGGTGTTTCAGTCGCTGGCGCTTTTTCCGCACATGACCGTGGGCGAGAACATCGCCTATCCGCTGAAGCTGCGCGGCGTGAGCAAGGCCGATCAACAGGCGCGGGTGGTGCAATTGCTGGAACTGATCCAGCTGCAACCGATGATCGATCGTCCGGTAGCGAAACTCTCCGGCGGTCAGCGTCAGCGAGTGGCGATTGCCCGGGCGATTGCCTCGCACCCGAAAATCCTGCTGCTGGACGAACCGCTGTCGGCGCTTGACGCCAAGTTGCGCGAGTCGATGCAGGTGGAAATCCGCCAGCTGCAACAACGCCTGAACATCACCACGATCATGGTCACCCACGATCAGCGCGAGGCCATGACCATGGCGGACATCGTGGTAGTCCTCGGTGAGCATCGGGTGCAGCAGGTGGGCACGCCGATTGAAATCTACCGGCATCCGGCCAACGAATTCGTCGCGGACTTCATCGGCTCCGGCAATATCTTCCCGGCAACGGCCCTGGGCGATGGCAAGGTTGTGCTGCCGGGCGGCGATGCCCTGCAAGTGCCGATCTGCAGCAGCATCGTGGTCGGGCAGAAAGTAAAAATGCTGATCCGCCCTGAAGATCTGCAACTGTCGGCGCCCCAGGCCACGGCGGGCAATCGCCTGCTGGGCAAGGTGACGTTCGTGCGCGACATCGGCGCGACCATCGAGACTACGGTGGAATGTTCCGGGGTGACCTTCACGGCGCTGAGCACGCCGTGTCAGGGCATCGGTCTGGGGATCGGGCATCCGGTGTCGGTGACGTTGCCGAGTGAGGCGTGTCGGGTGCTGGGCGCCTGATCCAGATCAGACGGTCAGCCGCAAGCGCGCCAGATCCCTCAACGGTGGCGCGCCGAACAGGCGGCTGTACTCGCGGCTGAACTGCGAAGGGCTTTCATACCCCACCCGATACCCCGCCGCCGACGCCTCCAGCCCCTCAGCCAGCATCAAGCGCCGCGCCTCTTGCAGGCGCAGTTGCTTCTGATACTGCAACGGACTCATCGCCGTCATCGCCTTGAAGCGGTGATGCAAGGTCGAGACGCTGAGGTTCACTTCCTTCGCCAGATCATCAATGCGCAGCGGCTGTTCGAAGTTGCCGTTGAGCCATTTGATCGCCTGGCTGATGCGGTGGCTCTGGCTGTTGGCGATGGCGATTTCGTACAGCCGATGGCCTTGGGGACTGCGCAACAGGCGATAGAGAATTTCCCGGCGGATCAGCGGTGCGAGCATGGCGATGTCTTTCGGCGCGTCGAGCAGACGGGCCAGACGCAGCACCGCATCGAGCATCGCGCTGTCGATCTTTTCCACATACAGACCGCGCCCGGTCGGACGGGTCGGCACGCCCATCGGGCCGGCGTCGGCGATCAGCGCGGTGATTTCCGCCGGGTCGATGTCCAGGCGTACGGCGAGAATCGGCTCTTCGGGCGAGACATTCACGACTCGACCGCTCAACGGCATCGAGACCGACACCACGAGGTAATTCAACGGGTCGTAATTGAAGAACTCGTCCGCCAGCCGTACCTCTTTGCGACCCTGGGCCATGATGCACAGCGCCGGTTGCGCGAGCACCGGGGCGAAGTCATGGGATTGGGTGTGGCGCGACATGAACAGCGAACCGACGGCAGTGGCATAACTGCCATCTTCGGACGTGTTGCGGCGAATGATGGCCGCCAGTTCCGCGCGCTGCTTTTCCATGTCGGCTTCCATATCGGCATCGCGCGGCGCCTGAAAACGATCGAACGACGTCATGCACAGCCTCCTCGGCAAGGGATGGAATGGGAGCAGAGCTTAAGTTTGTGCAAGCGCGAGCGGTAGACACATCCTGCGAAATGCTTGCCTGATCCTGCATGGCGTTGCGTGCCTGCCCGGACATGAAGGGGCGAAGCCCGGGAAACTTGCTCGAAACCGGTGTGACAGGACAGTGACAGCAATTCACGACTTGTTACAGGTCTGCAAGACAGTCTCGCAGGATTGTGCAACGCGACGGCAGGAATCGACTAACGGCGAGCGATGCCCGGCCCTTAACCTTTGATCCTGTCGCAGCCCGTCCCCGGCTGCCACACGACTCCCTGGGAGGGTTGAACATGTCCAAGCAGATTCCCGTCAGTCATATGGCCTTCGTTCGAGCGCGCGCCGGGCGCTCGGCGGAACTCGGCATGCGCCTGAGCGCGCTGATCGAGCCGTCCCGTGCCGCCGCCGGTTGCCTGAGCTTTTCCTTGCAGCATTCGCAGTGTGATCCGGAGTTGTGGCTGGTCTCCGGTTTCTGGATCAACCAGCAATCGATGACCGCCTATTTCAGCAGCCCGTCGATGGAAATCTTTGCCGAGCTGGTGCAGGACCTGGTGGTCAATAGCCTGGATTTCCACACGTTCAAGGAAGTCTCGGCCGCACAGGCCGTAGGCCAATGCACTGCGCCGATACACAAACTCGCCGGTTGAATGTTTAATGGCCGGCCTATCTGACTGAGCCAGGACCTGCGATATGGCACGTAAAGAGTTCGAACACTTCGAAGCGGTTTCCGCTGTAGTTCCCGTCGAGTTGGGCGGCAACAAGGGTTATCACGCGGCAATCGCCGTCAAGGCGCTGGTCGACGGCGGAGCACCGCGCTTTCACAAACTGCTGAACGATCAGGTTTTCCCCGGCGCCATCGCGGCCGATGAAGCCGCGATCAATGAACTGGACAAGCTCAAGGGCGTCACCGACGACGCCGAGCTGATCTGGTAAGCGCTTACTTCGTAGCCCCCGGGCGCCACATCTTGAACAACGCCTCCGGCCCCAGCTGGAAATAGTCCGCCGGTCCGCCGCCCCGCAGTATCGGTTCGGCGGCGGCGGTGTCGTAGATCCCGTCCTTCAACAGCCATTTGGCGATGTGCACGGCGACCACTTCGCCCAGCACCAGCCAGCTCGGTACGGTCTCGCCGTCGGCGCGCTGCAACTGAATGATCTGGGTGACCTTGCATTCAAAGGACACCGGGCTTTCGGCCACGCGCGGCACGGCAATCACCTTCGACGCCACCGGCGTAAGCCCCGCCAGTTCGAACTCGTTGACCTCTGGCCCGACCATCGCGCAGCTCTGGTTCATCTGCTCGGCCAGCGGGCGGGTGGCGAGGTTCCAGACGAACTCACCGGTCTGCTCGATGTTGTTCAGGCTGTCTTTGCGCCCGACGCTGGAGAAGCCGATGATCGGCGGAATGTAGTTGAACGCGTTGAAAAAGCTGTAGGGCGCCAGGTTCAGCCGGCCCTCGGCATCCTGCGAAGAAATCCAGCCGATGGGGCGCGGGCCGACGATGGCGTTGAACGGATCGTGTGGCAGGCCGTGGCCGTTGGCCGGTTCATAGAAATGGATGTCATCGGGCATGGTGGGGTGTTCCTGAAGGCTTTTATAAGCGGCCAATAGTGCAAGTCCGGTCCGCGAAGATCAAATGCCGACCTTTGAAAATGAACAAGCCCGGCAATGGCCGGGCTTTGGTGTCTGCATTCTGCCGATCAGCTGATAGCTGCAGCAGTACCGGTTTTATCGAAACCGTCGGCAGCGATGGCGTTGGCGGTGCCGGTTTTGTCGAAACCGTCGGCAGCGATGGCGGACGCAGTGCCAGTCTTGTCAAAACCATCAGCCGCAACGGCTTTGCCGACGTTGGTCTTGTCGAAGCCGTCAGCGGCGTAGGTGCCGGTGTGGCTGGTTTCGATGGCAGCGCTGGCGCCGGAAATGAAGTCGGCGGATTTGGTTTTGTCCGAACCGTCGGCGGCAAAGGTGTTGGCGGCCAGGACGGACAGGGTCAGGGCGAGGATCAGTTTGGTTTTCATGGTCGTTCTCCAGATTCGTTATTCGTTGGCGATGTGTTTCGCATGGGATTCATGCTACGCCAACTAAATTGATTAAAAAGCGCAAAATAATGCTAA
The DNA here is from genome assembly GCF_002113215.1 of Pseudomonas sp. B15(2017). NCBI lineage: Bacteria > Pseudomonadati > Pseudomonadota > Gammaproteobacteria > Pseudomonadales > Pseudomonadaceae > Pseudomonas > Pseudomonas sp. B15(2017). Next base: position 261,337 of record NZ_NEJZ01000001.1, on the reverse strand, counting down.
AAACTATCGATTAACTTGATGTTAAGGGCGACGCATTCAATTCGCTTTCGTCGTCGTAGCGAGCGTCGCGCGGTTAATCGATCAGGTAGGTGCAGAATGCGGCGGGGGCATTAACCGGTGATTAATCGCCGCTTTTTGCCTGTGTGACAGATTTTTCATGGATTCCCGACCGGTTTTTCACCCGCGCAACGCCAGTCTGCCCACGGCCATAAAGCCAAAAACGGCCGTCACACACAGGAGCGTTGCCCGCGATGAACAAACTGCCTCAAATCACCCTGGCCTTCTGGGTCATGAAAATCTGCGCGACGACCCTAGGGGAAACCGCGGGGGATTTGCTGTCGATGACCCTTAACGTCGGCTACGCCATCAGCTCGCTGATCCTGATCAGCGTGTTTGTCCTGACACTGATCACGCAGCTGATGTCCAAGACCTACAAGCCGTTGCTGTACTGGATCGTGATCCTGTCGACCAGCACCGCCGGCACCACCATGTCGGACTTCATGGACCGCACGCTGGAGCTGGGCTACGCCACCGGTTCGATGATCCTGATCGCGATTCTGCTGGCGATCTTCGCGGCATGGCGCCTGAGCGGCGACTCGCTCAACGTCACCAGGGTGCAGAGCTTTCGCGGCGAGATGTTCTACTGGATGGCGATTCTGTTCTCCAACACCCTGGGCACCGCGCTCGGCGATTACCTGGCGGACGACTCGGGCCTGGGCTTTGCCGGTGGCGCGCTGCTGATCGGCTCGGCGATTGCTGTGGTGGTGCTGCTCAAGTACTTCACGAAGATTTCGACCGTCGCGCTGTTCTGGGTGGCGTTCGTGCTGACCCGGCCGTTCGGTGCGACGTTGGGCGACTTGATGACCAAGTCCCATGAGAAGGGCGGGCTGGACTTTGGCACCATCGGTTCGTCGGCAGTGCTGGCGGGGATTTTGCTGGTGATGATCGTGGGCGCGTCTTATGCGCAGAAGCGTTATGGCAAACAGCCGGTTGCCGAGTTGACCTGATACCGAGGTGACTTCAATCGCGAGCAAGCTCGCTCCCACAGGGTCAGTTGTATGCCGATCCAATGTGGGAGCGAGCTTGCTCGCGATGGGGCCAGAACAGCCACCGTTGCAGTGGCTGAATGAATCCGGTCAGTCAGTGACGATGCGCGAGTGTTTCTGGGTGTCTTTCATGGTGATGTACACCAGCAGGGACACCGCGATGCACGCGGTCACATACCAGTAGTAACCGGTTTCCATGCCGATGCTCTTGAACCACAGCGCGATGTATTCGGCGGTGCCGCCGAAGATCGACACGGTCAGTGCGTACGGCAGGCCGACGCCCAGGGCGCGGATTTCGGTCGGGAACAGCTCGGCCTTCACCACGGCGTTGATGGAGGTGTAGCCGCTGACGATGATCAGCGCCGCCATGATCAGGAAGAACGCGCCCCACCAGGTCTGGATGGTGTGCAGGGTCATCAGGATCGGCACGGTGAAGATCGTCCCCAGCACGCCGAAGGCGATCAGGATCGGGCGACGACCGATTTTATCGGACAGGCCGCCGATGATCGGTTGCAGGCACATGAACAGGAACAGCGTGGCGGCGGAAATGGTGGTGGAGTCGGAAATGCTCATGCCGACGGTGTTCACCAGGTATTTCTGCATGTAAGTGGTGTAGGTGTAGAACGCCAGCGTACCGCCCATGGTCAGGCCGACCACGGTCAGCAATTCCTTCGGATGACGCAGCAAGGTGCGCATGGCGCTTTCCTTGGATTTCTCTTTTTTCACGAAGGATTCGGTTTCTTCCATGCCACGACGCAGGTACAGCGCCACGATTGCGCACAGCGCGCCGATGGCGAACGGGATGCGCCAGCCCCACGCGTACAGTTGCTCAGTGGTGAGCATCTGCTGCAGCACGATCAACACGCCCAGCGCGATGAGCTGGCCGGAGATCAGGGTCACGTACTGGAAGCTGGAGAAGAAGCCGCGACGTTCCTTGGTCGCCATCTCCGACAGATAAGTCGCCGAGGTGCCGTACTCGCCGCCGACCGACAGGCCTTGCAGCAGACGGGCGAATACCAGCAGGATCGGCGCGCCGATGCCGATGGTTTCGTAGTTCGGGCTGAGGGCGATCAGCAGCGAGCCAAAGCACATCAGGTACACCGAGGCCATCAGTGCCTTTTTACGGCCGACCTTGTCGGCGTACAGACCCATCAGCCAGCCACCGATCGGACGCATCAGAAAGCCCACGGCGAAGATCGCAGCGGTGTTCATCAACTGGGCGGTGGTGGAACCGGCGGGGAAGAAGGTCTTGGCGAAGTACAGCGAGAAGGCGGCATAAACGTACCAGTCGTACCACTCGACCATGTTGCCGACGGAACCGCTGAAGATCGACTTGATGCGACTGGCGGTGGTTCGTTCTTTGGCCGGCACGGCAGCCGACCCAAGAGGCAGGGCGTTGGAGTTATCCATTGAAGGATCCTTCGTTTAATTGTTTTTGTGGAGCGCGCAGAAACGCAGCCTGCGAGGGCTATAGCAGGAGCTGTGCCAACGGGGAGAGGGCCGGTTTAGAGGGGTTGGGGAGATGGGTTGAGCGGGATTTTGCCGATGAGCCGGAATGAATGAGCGGAAATCCGCTCACTCGGGCTCGGATCGTTCCCACGCTCTGCGTGGGAATGCCTCAATGCGGGGATCAGTCGGGCACGAACATTTCCCGGGTCAGACCATGGCGCTGCATCTTTTCATTGAAGGTTCGGCGCGGCAGTTGCAGTTCTTCCAGCACGGCTTTCACATCCCCCTTGTGCCGGGTCAAAGCGGCCCGCAGGCACTGCGCCTCAAACGCCTCTTGCTGCGCCGCCAGCGACTGCCCCGGATCGATACCTTGCACCGGTTCATCCAGCCCCAGCACCTGCCGTTCGGCGACGTTCGCCAACTCACGAACATTACCCGGCCAGTCATGGCTCAGCAGGTGACTCAATTGCGCACCACTGAGCGGCGGAAAAGACCGCCCCAATCGCTGAGCGGCGCTTTGTGCGAAGGACTCGAACAACAACGGAATGTCCTCCCGACGATCGCGCAGCGGTGGCAGGCGCAATTCGGCAACGTTCAGGCGATACGCCAGGTCCTCGCGAAAACGCCCGGCCCGGGCCTCATCCAGCAAATCGGGTTTGGTCGCCGCGACGATGCGCAAGTCCACGCGAATGCTCTGGTTCGACCCCAGCCGCTCCAGCTTCTGTTCCTGCAACACCCGCAACAGTTTCACCTGCTGGGCCAGCGGCATGCTTTCGATTTCATCGAGAAACAGGGTGCCGCCATCGGCGTATTCCAGTTTGCCGGTGCGCTTGCCGGAGGCCCCTGTGAACGCGCCGCTCTCATGCCCGAACAATTCGGCTTCGAACAACTGCTCGGGGATCGCCGCGCAGTTCAGTGCCACGAACGGCTTGTCGGCGCGCGGGCCGAAGTCGTGCAGGCAGCGGGCAACCAGTTCCTTGCCGCTGCCGGTTTCGCCACGGATCAGCACGTTGACCGGCAATGTTGCGAGGTCAAGCACCTGCCGGCGCAGGGTCTGCATACCACGGGACACGCCGAGCAGCGTCGCATCCAGTCTGGCGCGGTTGTCGGCCTGTTCGTGCAGGGCGCGGTTTTCCAGCACCAGCCGACGCTTGTCCAGCGCCCGCCGCAGGCTGCCGAGCAGGGCCTCGGGGCTGAAGGGTTTTTCCAGAAAGTCGTAGGCGCCATCGCGCATCGCTTCGACCGCCATCGGCACATCGCCGTGGCCGGTGAGCAGAATCACCGGCAGGTCGGCATCGCGGCGCTGGACTTCGGCCAGCAGTTCAAGACCGCTGAGACCGGGCATGCGCACATCGCTGAGAATCACCCCGGCAAAGTGTTTCGGCAGCGCCGCCAGGCATTCCTCGGCGCGGCTGAACAGCTGCACCTCGAACCCGGACAGGCTTAGCCATTGCTCGACGGCGTTGCGAATGCTGCTTTCGTCATCGACCACCATCACTGAGTTGAGCATCAGAGGTGCGCCTCCAGATCGATCGGCAAGGTCAGGCTGAACACTGCACCGTTGTCACCATTTTCGGCGCACAGGCGCCCGCCGGATTCATGGACGATGGCGAACGATACCGCCAGTCCCAGACCCAGCCCGTCACCCACAGGTTTAGTGGTGAAGAACGGATCGAATACCTGACCCAGATGTTCTTCGGCAATGCCGCCACCGTTGTCGATGACGCTCAGGCGCCACAGTTGTTCGTCAGCTTCCAGGCGGATTTCCAGACGCTTGCACGGCTTGCCCTGCATCGCATCGAGGGCGTTGCGCAGCAGGTTGATCAGCACTTGTTCGAGGCGAATCGCGTCGCCGCGCACCCAGGCCGGACGGGTCAGGTGCAGCACCAGACTGACCTGTTCATCACGCAGGCGCGCATCGAGCAATTGCAGCGCCTGATCGACCACAGTCGCCAGGTCCAGCCGTTCGCGCAAGCCGCTGGGGCTTTTGCGGGCAAAGGTTTTCAGGTGGCCGGTGAGGGCAGCCATGCGCGTGAGCATTTCGTCCACCGGTTTGAGCGCCTTGCAGGCGTCATCGACCCGACCGTGATCGAGCAGCAGCCTCAGAGTTGCAAGCTGCATGCGCTGGGCGGTCAGCGGCTGATTGATTTCGTGGGCCAGCGCAGCGGACATCTGCCCCAGTGCCGCCAGTTTCGCTGATTGCACCAGACCTTCCTGGGCGGTGCGCAAGTCCCGGGTGCGTTCCTCCACCAGTTGCTCAAGCTCTTCGCGGCTGCGCTGGCGCATCTTGGCCAGACGCCAGCGCTGGTTGAGGAACAGCAACAGAAACACCAGCGCCAGCCACACCCCGGCGGCGGCGAGCCCGGCATTGCGCTGGTCTTCGAAGGACACTTGCGGACGCCGCAGCAGGTGTAGCGTCCAGCCTTCGGCGGTCAGCGGCAGCGATTCCCACAGGTAATCCGCCGTGCCTTGCGGGCCTTCGACGCGGCGCAGTTCGCTGTTGTCATCAAAGCGGCGTAGCGACAGATGAGTCAGCGGCACCAGCGATTGCTTGTCGTATTGGCGAGTGCGCTTGATCTCTCGGTAATCGGCCGGGCTCAGCGGGTGCAGCAGGCGGTAGCGCCAGTCGGGCTGGTTGGCAATGAAGATGATGCCCCGGGCATCGCTGACCAGTAGCGTATCGCTGCCCTGGCTCCATTCGCGTTCAAGCTCCGGGAATTCGAGTTTGACCACCATCGCCCCGAGGAACTCGCCGTTGTCGCCGAGCACCGCGCTGGACAGGAAGTAGCCGGGAATCCCGCTGGTCACGCCGACTGCGTAGAAACGCCCGGTGCCCTGGGTGCGGGTCTGACTGAAATAGGGGCGAAAGCCATAGTTGTGGCCGACGTAACTGCTGGGCAGACGCCAGTTGCTGGCCGCCACCGCCAGGCCGGTGTGATCGAGCAGTTCAAGCGTCGAGGACTGCGCGGCACCGTTGATCTTTTCCAGCTTCAGATTCAGCGCAGCCTGCTGTTCGGCATCCACGGGACCTGCCAGCGCCGCACGCAATTGCGGGTCCAGCGCCAGCACGGCGGGCAGGGCGCGGTAACGGTCGATCAGGGTGTGCAGCGAATTGGCGTACAGCGCCAGTTGCTGGTTGGCTCGGGCGGCATCTTCCACCAGTGCCTGGCGTTCGGCGTGACGGATCGCAAGCGTTGCGGCGAGGGCAGCGCCGGCGAGGATCAGCAGGGTGTACAACGACAGACGCAGGGTACGGGAAGTCGGCAGCATGCTGGGCGCATAGAGATAGGAAGTCGGGCCGGCACCATAGCATGGTGTCGGCCCGAACTGACAAGAGGGGCAGAAGTTCTGCCCGGATCGCCCGATCAGAGGTGCGTGTTGGATTTGCGCACAGGGATGCGAGTTATTTTGGCTCTATGAAATACACTCCGGGCAGAACTTTGCGAGGACCCTGAACTGCGACGTGACGATAGGTTGCTTTCACTCTGGTCTGACGGCCGCAGCCCCGTGATTTTTTCGAGCATTGTCATGCTTTGCCAGGAAATTCCGACCAACTCTTCGGCGTCCAATACTTGCTGACGCAGCGCTTGCTGGGCTTTCACTGACACCTCTTCCTTAAGGCTCTGTTCGGCGATGAGCCTGTCGGCCGTGTCCAGCCATTTTGCCGCCTGAGCCTTCTTGTCCGCCTTGGCCTTGGTGCCTCTCAACTCGTCGACGTAGCCCCCTACGATCGGACCCAATATCATGCCCGCCACGGTTGCTGCCGTGGTAACACCCAGTGTGCTCATGGTGAAGAACCGGTTGGCATCTTGCGTGACATCGGCGGGTGGTACGGCGCCGTTCCCACCGGGGTTCCAGGTGTTGGGCGGTGACCAGCCCGGGGTGAACAGCGTTGCGTGCAAAACGAACTGGGCGGTGGCGGTGAGTAATGTGGAAACTACAGCTGCGTTGGCCGGAGACGAAGTCCCGACGGGCAGCAATGCCAATCCGACTTTCGAATTGACCGCCGCCAGCGCGGCTTGCGTGCCCCATTCGCCCCAGGATTGTTCGGGTTTGGGCGGCAGCTTGCCGGGAGGATTGTTTGCCGGGTCATCCACCAGCGCGGGTGTACCGGTGGATGGCTCGCTGCCGGCGATCGAGTTGGGACGTGACGACGACGTCGATCCGCCTATGTGGACGGAGGTCTGGTCAGGCGTGGCCGGCGTCGGTCTCGTCATCATCCCTTGCTCGTCAATGAAATTGATCGGGTTGTTCGCCGTCATCCGGTACAGATTCAATCCGTCCACGGTTCCTGCCTTGTCCGGCTGGGTCCAGCGTTGCAGCCATGGGGCGTAATAGCGTTGTCCGTAATAGATCAGGCCGCTTTCATCGGTTTCCTTGCCGCTGTAGCGGATGAACTTGTAGTTCACCTCAATCCGTGACCGGGCTCCCAGTGTCGAGGTACTGCCAAACGGGTAGTAGGTCTCCTCACTGATCAATCGCGCCAGTTGATCCACTTCTTTCAGGGACGACCCCAGGTGATCCTTGAGGATATAGCGCATTTGACTCTGATCGATGCCCGTGGGTTTTCCCTTCACCCAGTGGAGACATGTCACGTGGCCTGCGCCAGTGTCCAGCTTGATCACGTGCAGCTCTTCGCCGTTGTCTCTGGTGCGGATCTCCAGATCGGGCAAGTAGCGCACGTCCCGGAAATGGCTGACTGAGGGAGTGTGGGTCTCCAGTCTTTTGTGCACGCGCAGATCCTGACTGTAGCGATACTGCTCCGTATCGTGTGGTCCGGTGGGATGTCTGGCCAGGGTCACGGAGTCCAGTTGATTGCGACTGTTCCACTGCAGTGGGCCGAACGGAAGCGCCAGCTGGTTGCCCGCAGCATCGAACTCGATGGGAAAAACCGGTATCGGATCACCCGTTTTCCAGCGCACCCCCCGGTTGCTGTCCGGATCGATATACACCTGGGAAGTATGGTTGGCCCCATCGCGGACGCGGGTGGTTTTTACGAGGTTGTCGCCATTGTCGTACTCGTATGTTTCCGTGTAATTGCGCCGATCATTGGGGTCGGTCGGCTGTGGCAGACCCGGGTTATCCGTAGGTGGCATCTCGTCGTATCCGCTGGCGTAAATCAGGCGGTACGTTGAGTCATAGCTGAACGCACGGTGGCCATCGACGCGCTGGTTGTGAAAATACGTCGGTGCGTAGCCGCCATCGAGGATGCGAGTGATGTTGCCCATCCGGTCATATTCATACCCGAAATCCTGAATCGATTCCCCTGTCGCCTTTTGTGCGTATTGTCGAAGCAGGCGACCGTCAGCGGCCCGATAGTGCCAGTGACTGCTCACATGATTGCCTGTCCGTTGCAGGGTCGTCTGCCCGGTGGCGTTGTATTGTGCATCCCGCAAGACCGGTTGCCAGGCGAGTAGGTCATTAACCTTGAGTTGCACCTGTGTGAGCTGCCCGGCTACGTCGTAAGCCAGACGCCGCTGGTGGCCGCCGGCATCGGTCTGCTTCAGTAGTGCGCCAAGGGGGCTGAGATTCTGCTGACTGGAAAAGGACAATCCATCGTGAAAAGTTCGGCTTTCCTGCAGCGCAGCGCCTGTAAGGGCAAAAGAGTGCAGTTTGACGCTGCCCGATGGATCATTGATTTCGACCATTTGCCCGCGCCGGTTGTAGCCCGCGTCGGCCGAGGCATCGGCATAGACGTAGGCCTCTTTATCCAGTCCGGTGTCCTGCGCGACGGACACCAGGCGCAGTTGATTGTCGAATGTGTGCTGCCAATGGTGGTTGCGTGCGTCCCAGCGTTGCAAGGTTTCGCCTGTCACTCCAGGCAGGCGCCGGCTTTTTCCGGCGTCCACACTGTCTGTTTCAAGCAGCTCTGCGATCAGATTGAAAACGCTGGTGATGGTGGGGCTGGCCAGACGCGGGTCCCACTGTTTCACCACGTGCCCGAGCGCATCGCGTTGCTGGCGTGTGATCAGTGCCTCGGCGGTTGCGCCGGCAACCGAGCGCAGATAGGCCACCTGACGAACCATCAGGCCCCGGCTGTCATAAGCTGACAGCGAAGGTGTGCGCTCATGGAGAGAGGGGAGCATCGTCTTTGTCCTCTGCTGTGTTCATCAAATTCAAAGACCCGACATTACAAGCCTGCGCCGAGCGAGTTGAGGCTTGTTTACCATCGATTCAGGTGTTGGTTTTTCTTGTGGAGGGTCGCTGACCTCCGGCGTCTGCCGGGGCGAAGAGGACGGATCGTTGGCAGCCTTCAGCACTTGGCTCAATGCCTCGAAGTACGGGGCGCCTTCGCCTGGGACCAATTTGCCAATTTCCGCCTGCTGCAGAGGAGTGAGTGTCTTCATTTGCTCAAAGAACAATTCCTGCATCTTTGCCTCATAGGTAGCGGGAGCGGCCTCGGGCTTCATTTCCGTTTCCGGGCCTTCATCCGCTACTGGATTCAGTTGATCGGGTAGTCCAGCAACGGCGCCCAGGATTTCTTCAGCGAGGTCGATGGTGTCGTTCACGGCTTCGGCTTTGCGCAACATGTCCGCCCTGTTCAGGCCTTTCCTCAAGTGGCGGTAACCTAATATCGGTACGAGGGCCATGCCGATAGCCGGCGCGACACTCACGATGGCGGGGGCGGCGGCGGCGGCGGGGGGGAAAATGAGGGCAGCAACGCCGCCGACAACGCCGGCGATAGCCCCTCCCGCAGTACCGCCGACACCTAAGCCTTTTCGTATGGCAGCCCTGCCGTACCGGGACCTGATGTATTTTCCAAACGTGAGGTCTTGGCGAACCTGCTCGATATCGGCGTCTTCAGGAACCAGTTTCTCAAAATCGGATGCGATGTTTTTCATCTGTCCTGCGGCTGTTTGCGCTTTTTTAACGGCGCCAACCCATCTATTCAGCTTATAACCAATGGTTTTTTTGCCGTCACCGGTGTTGCCGGAGGCGCCGGCTTCGTCTTTCGTGTTGCCGGTGTCGTCCACATAGAAAATCGGATTGTTGCCGACAAACGCATACCGATTCATTCCATCCGCATCGCCGCTGGGGTCGGCGCTGATCCAGCGCCCCAGCCATGGCGCGTAATACCGTGCTCCGTAGTAATAAAGCCCGGTGACATCCATTTCCTTGCCCGAATAGCGGGTGAACTTGTAGTCCGCTTCGATCTGCGAGCGGGCCGCCATCGACGAGGTAGCGCCGAAGGCGTAGTAGCTTTCGCGGCTGATCACCTGCGCCCGTTGATCAATCTCAGTAACGCTCGATCCCAAATGGTCGGAATGGGAATAACACAACCGATCAGCATCGATACCAGGTGGTTTGCCAGTGATCCAGTGCAGGCACGTCACCTCGCCGATGCCGGTGGCGACAGTGACCCTGTGCAATTCTTCTCCGCTGCTTCGGGTGCGGATTTCCAGACTCCCCACGTAATGCACCTCAGCAACATGGTTGACTGTGCCTGTGTGGGTTTCGTGGCGCTTATAGACCCTTGCACCCTGGCTGTAGTGATACAACTCCTGATCGGGCGGGCCGCTGGCGTGCTCCAGGAGGATCAGCGATTTCAGCTGATGGCGGCTGTTCCAGTCCATCGGCTGCCCGGGTTGCAGGGCCAGTTGATTACCGGCGCGGTCGAACAGGGCGTTGAAGTCAGGTGCCGGGTCTCCCGCTTTCCAGCGCACACCGCGATTGCTGGACGGGTCGATGAACATCTCGCGGGTGTAAGTGTTGCCCTCGCGCACGTGGGTCAGTTTTTTCAGGTTGTTGCCGTCGTCGTATTCGAAAGACTCGACATAGTTGCGTCGGTCATCGGGATCGGTGGGTTGCGGCCGTCCGGGGTTGTCCGCAGGCGGGGCGTCGCTGTAACCGGTGGCGCGGATCAGGCGGTACACCGAGTCATAGCCAAATGTGCGTTCACCGTCGACCTGTTGGTTGCGGAAAAACGTCGGTGTGTAGGTGTGATCGATGATGCGAGTGATGATCCCTGCTGCGTCATATGCATACTCGAAATCCTGAACCGGCGGTTCCGAAGCCTTTTGCGCGGACTGTCGAAGCAGACGTCCGTCGGCCTCGCGGTAATGCCAGTGGCTGTTTACACCGTTGCCGTGCCGTTGTTCGGTGATCTGGCCGGCGGCGTTGTAATCCGCGCCATTCAAGATCGGCTGAACATTTTGTCCGCTGAGTTGCAGTTGCACTTGAGCAAGCTGCCCGGCGATGTCGAAGGTGGAAAGTTGAACATGCCCGCCGGCGTCGGTGGTTTGCAGCAGTGCACCCATGGCGCTGAAACGCTGGCGGCCGGTGCAGATCTTGCCGTCCTTGAAGGTGCGGATTTCTTCCGTTGACTGGCCACGCATGTTGAAGCTGTTGAATTGCACCGTACCCGATGGATCGCTCAGCGCTGTCATTTGTCCGCGCAGGTTGTGCGTCGGGTCGGCCGAAACGCTGCCGTAGCTGAAGCTTTCGAATCCGGTTATCCCGTTTTCTGTGACGCTGCTCAGACGAAGTTGCGGGTCGTAGCTCATCTCCCGGTGATTGCCGTTGGCATCCCAATGCTGCAAAAGCTCGTCGCCGAGTCCGGGCAGAAGCGTGTCCGCGCCACCGTCGACGTTCCGGGCCTTGACCGCTATGCCATCTAACTTGAACACGGTCGTTGTATTGGGCTTTGGTAAGCGCGGATCCTGCTGTGCAACCAGATGGCCAACAACGTCATATTGCAGTCGGTTGATGAGCGCTCGCACTTCCTCGCCGGCTACTTTGCGCAGGTAGTCGACTTGTCTGACAGCCTCGCCACGAGGGCCGGATACCGACATCGTTGGTGTGAGGTAGTGCACGCTGGCATTCATGACTTGATCCGTTTTATGGGCTTTACAGGATGAAACGGCGTCAGACGAATGTTTCGGAATACTGGCGCTGAAGCCTGACGGTTCTCAGGTTTCCTGGTTTTGGCGTTGGCCTTTGCGCGCGGTGCGTATCGCTCACCTCTATCGTTCGAGGGGCGCCACCTCTTGAAATGGCCTGCACCAATGCCCGGTGATTCACCACTGCTGCAAACGCCACCTGTTGTTCTGTAGGGAGTTGCCCGACTTGCCCAAGCAGGCGGCCCATTTCGATGTCCGAAAAGAAATTGCCCGTATTACCTCTGGAGTCATCAGGTAGTTCGGAAGGCAGATCCTGCGGATCAGGGAGGTTTTCACTTATCACGTTGACGATGTCGATATGGTCGGCCAGATTATTCATGGACTCCAGAATGTCTTCCCTGGCTTTTCCCTCGTTTACGTTCTTCTTCATGTACCTGAGCATGATGACGGGCATCGCCACATAGCCGATCACCCCACCCAGGATTGCGAAAATCGCGCCTCCGAGCACGGCACCCAGGACGGCGCCCAGCGGGCCACCGATTATCAAGCCCGCAATTCCACCGATAAAAGTACCCAGCGCCGAGCCTGTTGTGGAGCCAATCTTCACACCGGCCTTCATGGCGGCCCGACCGGACGAAGAACGCAGATACTCGCCGAGCGTAAGATTTTCAATCTGTGCCTTGAAAGCAAGATATCGGCTAAAACCTTTTGGCACCGGCCTGTCGGGAGGGGCGTCATCTACATCCGCTCGACCACGTGGCTCCGGCTTTAGAGGTGGGCCACCGCCACCGCCACCACCTTCATCTTGCGGTGAAGGTTCAGGCACCATATCTCTGAAAGCTGCTGCCATTCCCTTGAGCTGTCCCGACGCTTTTTTCGATATGTTCACGAACGAAAAGAAGCCCGTGAGCACGTTAAACCACGTACTTTCGTGACCTGTGACATCGACATGGATCAGCGGGTTGTTGCCGACAAACGCGTAAAGATTCAGTCCGTCCACATCTCCCGCCGGATCGGCGGCGATCCAGCGGCCCAGCCAGGGGGCGTAGTAACGCGCACCGTAGTAGTACAGCCCGCCGATATCCATTTCCTTGCCCGAGTAGCGGATGAAGCGGTAGTCCGCCTCGATCTGTGATCGCGCCACCATCCAGGCGGTGGTGCCGAAGGGCAAGTAACCTTCATGACTGATCACCTGCGCCTGTTGATCGAGTTCCATGGATACGGACTGCAGGTGATCATTGAGGGTGTAGCGCATTTGATCGGCCGGCATGTTCGGCGGTTTACCGCTGACCCAGTGCAGGCAAACCACGTTTTCGATGCCGCTGACGAGGGAGATCAGATGTAATTCTTCGCCATTGTCTTGGGTGCGAATCTCCAGCCCCGGCAGATAGCGCGCCTCATGGAAGTGATCGATGGCCGCTGTGTGGCTGTCGTGGCGTTTGTAGACTCGCTTGCCCTGACTGTAGCGGTAATGCTCTTCGTCATTCGGGCCACTGCCGTTGCGGTCTACCAGGATGACCGACGCCAGATGATTGCGATTGTTCCATTGCATCGGCTGGCCAGACTGCAGGGCCAGCAGGTTGCCGGCGCTGTCGAACCGAGTGCTGAAGTCTGGTGGCGGATCTCCGGGCCTCCAGCGCAAACCCCGGTTGCTGAGTGGATCTATGAACACCTCGCTGGTGTAACTGGCGCCGTCGCGTGCATGAGTGGTTTTGATGAGGTTGTTGCCCTTGTCGTACTCATAGGTTTGCGTGTAATTGCGCCGATCAGCAGGGTCGGACGGTTGGGGCCGGCCCGGGTTGTCTGTCAGGGGCCTGTCGCTGTATCCGGTCGCGCTGTGCAGTCGGTAGAGTGAGTCATAGGCGAACAGGCGACGACCGTCGAGCCGCTGGTTGGCGAAAAAACGCGGCGTGAAGGTGTTATCGATGAGGGTCGTGATATTGCCCATCGGATCGTATTCATATTCGAAATCCTGAAGCGCCGGCCCTGACCCCTTTTGTGCGTAGCGACGCAGCAGGAAACCGTCGGCGGCGCGATAGTGCGAATGGCTGATCACGCCGTTGCCGGCCTGGTGTTCGATGACCCGCCCGGCGGCATCGTACTGTGCACCTTGCAGTACCGTTTGCCAGTCGGGTTGGCCATGCAGCCCGAGCAGCACTTGTACCAGCTGACCTGCCACATCGAACTTCGACTGCTGCCGGTGCCCGGCGGCATCGGTATGTTCGACAAGCATGCCCAGCGGGCTGAACAACTTGTGGCTGGTCAGCGCCAGGCCATCGTGAAAAGTGCGGGTTTCCTGTCGAGCGGGGCCTGTGAGAGCGAAGCTGTGAAATTCGACACTGCCGGACGGGTCGGTCAGCTTGATCATCTGCCCGCGCAGGTTGTGACCAGGGTCGGCTGACAGGGTGGCATACAGCCGGGTTTCGACTTCCGGCACACCGTTCTCTTCGAGCGTCAAAAGGCGCAGTTGGAGGTCGTGATGCCTGCGTCGGTGGTTGCCGTTCGCGTCCCAGGATTGCAGAGTTTCACCGGCCAGCCCCGGCAACGTGACGTTCACGCCGGCATCGACGCTGGCAAGCTTCACGACCTGACCATCCAGCGTAAAAAGGCTGGTTGTATTCACCGTGGACAGGCGCGGATCCTGTTGCCCCACGGCCCGGCCAGCGACGTCATGGAGCCTGCGGGTGACGAGCGCCTGAACATCCTCACCCGCCACATTGCGCAGATAGGCCACCTGCCGAATCCCGAGTGCGCGCGGATCATGAGCCTGCAGGGAGGGTGTGTTCCCGTGCACATTGGCACTTGTCATTTAGCCTTTTTCAACCTTCTGACAGGTTGTTTAAAAGGGACCTTCGCGGGTTTCGACGGCGGTGTGTCATCAGTGTCATTGAAGTCATAACTGAGCTTGAACCATGGATGCAGGATGTCGAACGCCAGATAATCAAGAGCGTTGATCGTCTGGATTGGCCGGCCCAGGGCATCGTAGAACATCTGGTCGTGGTAGCCGTGCTTGCGCATCGCACTGTCATTGATGCAGCGATGGGTGTTGAGAAAGTAGGGGCGGTAAACCCGGATGGTCTCGCCCTTGTGGTTGTATTCCACACGCCCCTGGACCCGCCAGCGCTGAATGGCCGGCATTTCGACCGGCTTGCCGTCGGCGCCGGTCACCAGATCGTCTTCGGGCGTGGCGACAAGGGCATCGCCCGGCGGGACGAGCTGTTTGCTTTGCAGCTCGCGGCCAAAACCGTCGGTATAGCTGATCGTCATCTGAATCTGTTGCAGCGGGTCGGTGTGATAGCGGTCGGCAACCAGACTCAGGCTGTGCACCGGCTGCCTGGGAGCTGTGTGAATAATACCGAGCAGTGCCTGTTCGCTGGCCGTGCGTTTTTTGCGCTGGTTCAGCCAGCGCAATGCCGAGGCACGGATGTGGCCATCGGGCAGAATCAGGCCGTTGGAGACCCATTCCTTTCTTTTGTGCGACAGGGTCTGGCGCGAGAGAACGGGCATCCAGCTGAACAGCTCGGTGCGCACTGCACTGGCGGCGGATACCACTACGGTTTTCGGATGGGCGAGGGCGTATTCGACACTCAGATCAGACTGCGGCGGGTAAGCGGCCAGCGGCTGGAAACCGGCCGGCAGCCCCTCTTCGGTGCCATGAAAACTATGGGCAATCGGTTGGCCGCCCGGTTCGTACAGCACTTCCTGAATGTTCTCGTTGGGATCCGTGATGCTCTGCGGCAACAGGGTGTGCATGTCGTATTTCACTGAAGTCGCACAGCCGTCCGGCAGGGTGATGGCAATGGTCAGCAGATGGTCTGCATCCCATGTTATGTGCGTCACACCATGGCTGGCGGTCTGTTGCACCTCGGTGACGTGGTAGAAACCGCTGGCGCTGGCGTAGGTGAAAAAGCCGCTTTGCGCTGACCACAGGTTTTGCAGCAGATCCTCTTCAGGGTCCTCCGGGAGGAACAGCTTCATGGGCGTGTAGCCGATCTTTGTCAGTTCGTCCCGGATGACTATCGGGACGCCGTCGTAGGCCACCAGGGCCTTTTTGTCGAACACGGCCTGCTCGGTCGGGCCGGCCAGCGGCGGGTAGAGCATCTTGCCCCCTGACTCCAGATACGTGTGTTGCAAGAGTGAGGTCAGTTCCCGCGCGGTCGTCCATTCGGCACTGTCTTTATACCGTTCGAAGTTTTCGAAACTGATGTCCGCCGCTTGCAGCCCGCCCGGGAGTGCGCCTTTGGGCAGCTTCATCGCGTTGCTGCGCTGGCGCCAGGGCAAGCCGAGCAGCCAGTGGCCGTCAGTGGTCAGTTGTAGGTACGCGGCGAGTGTTTCGCTCAGATAAAAAAACTGTTGCTGCTCGTCGTGGCTGTCCACCCAGGCTCGAAGCTGGTCCTCTCGATCGAAGGGCGGTTTGTCCAGTTCGGTGCGACGGCGAGCACAGGCGACCGTGACACTTCGAGTCAACTGACCGTACTCGTTCAGCTCCTGATTGATGGTGTGCTGACAATTGGGGTCGTCCATGAAGCGTTCGTATTGATGGGTACGGGTTTCCAGTTCGAGCACCAGCAGACTGGACGGGTTGTCGTTGACCATCCGCACCCGATAACGGAATTCGCTCAGTGAGAACAGCCGCGCCGGGGCGGGGTCGTCTGCCTGACAGACCTCGCTGCGCAGTGGACTACCGGCCAGGGCATAGGCAATTTCGCGATGGTCGTCGGCTGTGTGCTGCGTCCGAACACGCTCCTTTCTGTTCTTGGCATCGAACGTTGAAATAACCGTGGACCCCAGTGGCGTGTTTTCGTCGTCGAGTTCGCAGATGCCGCTCAAGACCAGATCGATGCTTCTACCGGTATGAAACCAATGTGTCACCCGCATCGGCGCCGTGTGGCCACTTTCGGCCTTGCCCGGCTCCAGGTCACTGTCGGTCTGACAGACTTTGCCGAAACCGCGGAATTCACGTTCGTAGCCGTCGTAATAGCCCTCGAAATATTCGTGGAACTGCATCAGATAATTGCCGGTGATTTCATCGTCCTGGCGCAACCAGTGAAGCACCATTTGGGGAAAGGGCAGAAGGCAGACCGGACGCCGGCGCGCCATCAGTTCCAGACGTTTTTCATCCAGCCAGAATTGCGCACTGCTGCGATGTTTCAGGGTTGCGCCGTAGCCCATGTTGTTGTTGCAGCCGGTAAGCAGATAGGGCCGTTCACTGACGAAGTGATAAACCCAGTGCTGCGGCGTCATGTGCGGTTTGGTCAACAGCAGGCTGGCGCAGCCCAGGCCTCGCAGGTCGGCGAAGGTTACCTGGCAGAGGTTGTCGTAGCGAATGCCGGTGGGCCAGTCGACGATGAGCGGGACTTGCTCAAAGGCATTGCCCCCGTAATTCCAGTAGATCTCGAAATGATCGGAGCACAGACGGATCAGCGCCGGTGCACCGGAGCCGTCGAGGTCGGCGGAGCGAATGTGATCGGCGTTGAAATGCTGATACTCAAAAGGCAGCGCGCTGATCGCAATACCTTTGCCGAATCGGCCATGCCCCAGATTCGCCCAGGTTTCGATACTGTCGTGGCGGACTCTGCACAGTCCCGAGAGGTCACTGGCGTGCAGGTTGCCAAACATCACCAGTTCGGTGCGGGCGTTGCCGAACAGCGGCAAGCGATCCGGTGTATGCGGTATCTCCTTGCCGGGCATGAATCCTTTCTCCCGCACATTGGCATACACCCTTACGCTGTTCGGGCCGACCAGAGCGAGGTCGTCCAGACCGGCGCCGCTCCAGTCGCCCATCTGGGCCAGATGGTGGAAAAACTCTACGGGGAACTGGCTGAAAGGTTTGAACAACGACCAGGTGCCATCCGGATTGAGCGTGTAATACCCGCTGCCTCCGGGTTGCGCGACGACCCAGTCCAGACGCCCGTCACCGGTGAGGTCGGTGAGAATCTGCACCACCTGCTTGTTGCTGTCGGCGTTCGGAATCAGCGGTAGCAGTGTCCAGGAACCGTAGACGATTTCGTCTGTACCAGGCGCGCCCCGCAAGGGCTCGCGGTAGTACCAGGCGCCGTCGTACTGGCAGAGAAAACCGGGCACGCCTTCGCCGTAAAGATCGACGCAATGGTAGGGCTGGCCGTCGTTGAGGCCGGGCATGTGATCGAGTTGCAGGAAGGGTTTGGGGGTGGTGTCGAGTATCAGTGCTTCATAGAAATATTCGAGGGGCGGCATGTGCTTGACGCGACCTGTAGCGTCGAAACTCATGTAGTGCGCGGCTTTCAGATGGTTGTACAGCAGTGGTGTGGATTCGTGTTCCAGCAGCAGGCGATTGACCAGCACCGGAGCGGGACCTGTGTGGTTGAACAACAGAAACTGCCTGCACAGGCGCCGGGTGCCCACCTCGAACCCGAAGCGATGCATGCGAAAAGGGTCGCTGCGTGCTGGCCACGCACGAACGGGTTCAAATGTCGGTAGCTCATCCAGCCCGGTGGCACGTTCGCCGTAGCAGACGATTAATCTGAACAACCATTCCAGATCCTGCGGGTTCGGGTGTTCGAGACATAGCAGCCCGGTGCTGGGAGCCTTGTTGCAGTAGCAGACCTGACGCAGGTAGCGCTGGGCCCGATAGTCAAAGCGTGGGTCGGCGTCGGTGTCGTCGGATTTGTATTCGAAGCAGATGTTTTCCCCGACGGCGTTCCTGATTTCCACCAGCAGCCACACGGCAATGCGGGTTGGATCTTCAGGGTCGTAAATGCATGATTCCGGCGAGTTGCCATAGCACTGTTGCGAGCCGTCGGCACGGGACACCACCCAGAAAGGGTTGCCGTCGGCAGGTGTCCAGAGTTCGTAGCGGTTGAACGTGTTTTCCAGGCGAGGGATGTAGCGCACTACGGAAAATTTTCTGGTGTTCTTGCCTTTTCCTCGAGTGCGCCGGGTTGCCTTGATCCTGCCACTGGCCGTCAGTTCGGGCCGCAGGTCCGTGCCGTCGGCCTGCATGACATCGGCGCCTGCGTACTTCGGCACGCCCTTGCTGGTCTTGCGCGAGATCGCGGGCAGCGGCAGATCCCAGCCGAGCCCGTACTTGCCGTTGCCCGCGTTCCCCTCGTAGACAAGCTGCAACTCGGGAGTGAGCGTGCGCGCCTTCAGGATCGGGAGGGGCAGGGTGTAAGAGCGCTGCCCGGTCGCACCCGTCTCACTCCAACTGCGTCCATTCGTTGCAATGGACGCAGTCTTGGAAATGGAGGGAGGAGTGACGAGCGCATCTGCATCCGGGGTCATGGCGTCGCAACCTGAAAATGTCGAGACATCACGCTAGCAAAGCGAAGTGCGCCAGACACCTGTCAGATCTGACAGGTGCCGACTGACGGCAGGCGAAAAAAAACCGGGCGGTCATCGCTGGCCGCCCGGTTTTTTCACAAGCAGATGAAGTGCTTACTGCACTTCCACCGCCAGGCTTTCGCTGATCTTCTGTTGCCAGATCGCAGGACCGGTGATGTGCACCGACTCACCTTTGCTGTCCACCGCAACGGTGACCGGCATGTCCTTGACCTCGAACTCGTAGATCGCTTCCATCCCCAGCTCGGCGAACGCCAGAACCTTGGACTTCTTGATCGCTTGCGCCACCAGGTAAGCGGCACCGCCGACGGCCATCAGATACACAGCCTTGTTGTCCTTGATCGCGTCGATAGCGGTCGGGCCGCGCTCGGACTTGCCGATCATGCCCAAAAGGCCGGTCTGCTCAAGGATCTGACGGGTGAACTTGTCCATCCGTGTGGCGGTGGTCGGGCCAGCCGGGCCCACCACTTCGTCACCGACCGGATCAACCGGGCCGACGTAGTAGATGAAGCGGCCTTTCAGATCAACCGGCAGGGTTTCGCCCTTGTTCAGCATCTCGACCATGCGCTTGTGCGCAGCGTCGCGACCGGTGAGCATCTTGCCGTTGAGCAGGACGGTTTCGCCCGGCTTCCAGCTCTGCACCTCTTCCGGGGTCAGGGTGTCGAGGTTGACGCGACGGGCCGACGGGCCGGCTTCCCAGACGATTTCCGGGTAGGCGTCCAGCGGTGGCGCCTCCAGCGAAGCAGGGCCGGAACCATCGAGCACGAAGTGCGCGTGACGGGTCGCGGCGCAGTTCGGGATCATGCACACCGGCAGGGAAGCTGCGTGGGTCGGATAATCCATGATTTTCACGTCGAGCACGGTGGTCAGGCCACCGAGGCCCTGGGCGCCGATGCCCAGCTGGTTAACCTTCTCGAACAGCTCCAGACGCATTTCTTCGATGCGGTTCTGCGGGCCACGGGCTTTGAGCTCGTGAATGTCGATGGACTCCATCAACACTTCCTTGGCCATCACAGCGGCTTTCTCGGCGGTGCCGCCGATGCCGATGCCCAGCATGCCCGGTGGGCACCAGCCGGCGCCCATAGTCGGAACGGTCTTGAGTACCCAGTCGACGATCGAGTCGGACGGGTTGAGCATGGCCATTTTCGACTTGTTCTCGGAACCGCCGCCCTTGGCCGCCACGTCCACTTCCACGGTGTTGCCCGGAACGATGGAGTAGTGGATGACCGCCGGGGTGTTGTCCTTGGTGTTTTTACGAGCGCCCGCCGGGTCGGCGAGGATCGAGGCACGCAGGACGTTTTCCGGCAGGTTGTAGGCGCGGCGCACGCCTTCGTTGATCATGTCGTCCAGGCTCATCGTCGCGCCATCCCAGCGCACGTCCATGCCCACACGCACAAACACGGTCACGATGCCGGTGTCCTGGCAGATCGGCCGGTGGCCGGTGGCGCACATGCGCGAGTTGATCAGGATCTGCGCCATCGAGTCACGGGCCGCTGGCGA
Organism: Pseudomonas sp. B15(2017); assembly: GCF_002113215.1. Classification (NCBI taxonomy): domain Bacteria; kingdom Pseudomonadati; phylum Pseudomonadota; class Gammaproteobacteria; order Pseudomonadales; family Pseudomonadaceae; genus Pseudomonas; species Pseudomonas sp. B15(2017). The sequence goes on along the minus strand of NZ_NEJZ01000001.1, from coordinate 241,182 downwards.
TTCTTCGCGCAGGTAGGCTTCGTGCATCGCCTGGATGAAGTCCACGGGGTGGTAGTAGGAAATGAACTGCAGGGCGTCGGCAACGCTCTGAATCAGGTCGTCTTGCTTGATCACGGTCATGAGTCGCGCTCCTCTAAAAGACGGGAACATTCAATAAGGTGCCTGCGGCTTGGGTGCATCGGTCGGTCGCAGACACCTTTCAAGGCACGCCGGGGCTGCTGGCGCGACGCTAAAAAGGCGCGGCAGTATACCGCGCCTCGGTGGCGGGCACATCTGCCGGGAGTCATTCGTTGGTCGCATGGCTGCAGGTTTTTGACGCCAAATACCCGGCCCGAAAATCAATGGTCATTTATCGACCGGGCCACTAAAGTGGCAGCCGGTCTGTAGAGTAGGACACTCGGTCAGCCTCTTATCGCACGGTGAGTCAACGATTGACCCATAACGCCATTCAACGTCTTTTGCTCAAACGCTTCGCCCTCGCTGCAGCCACCTATGGATTGGCTTTGCTGCTGCTGTGGCTGGCGTATTTCACTGGTCACTACAACGATTCGCTGGCCGGCGTCGCCTTCGGCAGCGCGCTGGTGGTGATCAGCCAGGCGACCCTGTTCGCGGTGTTTTTTTCGGGCGCCAACCTGCGCTTCTCCGATCCGAGCCTGACTGAAGCACAAGTACTGCTCGGCCTCGGCTGGCAGACGTGGCTGATCGCGCATCTGGAGGAAGCCCGGGGCGAGTTCCTGGTCTTTTATGTACTGATCCTGTTGTTCGGCCTGTTCCATCTGTCACGCCGGGCATTCGTGCGCTGCGCGATGCTGGTGTTCTTCAGTTTCTGCGCCATCACCTTGTGGGACGGCTATCACTTCCAGTTACCTGACCCGGCGCTGGCCGCGTTGCAGGTGTGCCTCCTGCTGATCGTGCTGGTGTGGCTGGTGATCTATGCCCGTTTCGTCCAGACCTCGCGGCAACGCATGCGCCAGCGCCGGTTCGCCTTGCAGGCGCATCAGGACACCCTGCGCGGGATGATGCGCCAGCTCGAAGATCTGGTCGCCACCGACGAACTGACCGGGCTGTTCAATCGCCGGCATTTTCTGCGCCTGGCCACCCGCGAGCTGAACGCGATGGAGGCCGACGTGGTACATGGTCTGGCGCTGATCGACCTCGACCACTTCAAGCGCATCAACGACCTGCACGGCCATGCCGCCGGCGATCAGGTGCTGCAAGCGTTCGCCGGGGTGGCCGGTGCCTGCCTGCGCGACGGCGACGTGCTGGCGCGTTATGGTGGTGAAGAATTCGTGGTGCTGCTGCCCGATTGCAACGCCGAGCGCCTGACCGCCTGTTGCGAACGCCTGCGCATCGCCTTCACCGACGTTGAACTGGTGGGCCTGAATGTGAAAAACCTGAGTCTTTCGGCCGGCATGACCTTGCTGGAACTGGGCGATGATCTGGACGAAGCCTTGCAGCGCGCCGATCAGGCGCTGTACCGGGCCAAGCGTGACGGGCGCAACCGTTGCGCAGCGGCGTGGGAGAACGTCGATGCCTGAACTGCAGGTCGGTGAGCGACAGTGGTCGGTGGCGGCGGGCAGCAATCTGCTCGATGCGCTCAATCAGAACGGTGTAGCGGTGCCTTATAGCTGCCGCGCCGGCAGTTGCCACGCGTGTCTGGTGCAATGCGTGCGGGGTTTGCCTGCTGACAGTCGTCCGGATGCCCTCAGCGCGGAGCAACGCGATCAGGGCTGGCGCCTGGCCTGTCAGTGTCAGGTGATCGAGGATTTGCAGGTGCACACCTTCGATCCCGTCACCGATGGTCGTCCGGCCACGGTCGAAGCGCTGGACTGGCTCGGCGACAGCGTGTTGCGAATGCGCCTGACACCCCAGCGGCCGTTGCGCTACAGCGCCGGCCAGCATCTGGTGCTGTGGGCCGGCCACATCGCGCGGCCGTATTCGCTGGCGAGCCTGCCGGAGGAAGACCGCTTTCTTGAGTTTCACCTTGATTGCCGCGAGCCCGGCGAATTCAGCGATGCCGCGCGCCGCTTGCAGATCGGCGACCCCATCCGCCTCGGCGAACTGCGCGGCGGTGCGCTGCATTACGACCCTGACTGGCATGACCGGCCGCTGTGGCTATTGGCCGCCGGTACCGGGCTCGGCCCGTTGTTCGGGGTGTTGCGCGAAGCCTTGCGTCACGATCATCGGGGCGCCATTCGTGTCATTCACCTGGCCCATGATGCCGACGGGCATTACCTGGTCAAACCCCTTGAGGCACTGGCCGCGCAGCGGGAAAACCTCAGCGTCGAATGCTGGACGGCGGCCGAGTTGCCGGGCGCTTTGGCGCAACTGCGCCTTGTCTCCCGACAAACCCTGGCTTTAGTCTGCGGCTCGACTGCCAGCGTCGACGCGTTTGCCAAGCGTCTGTTCCTGGCCGGACTGCCGCGCAATCAACTGCTGGCCGATGTCTTCCTCAGCCGTGATTGAGCGCTGAATTCCCAGACGCGAGACCTGCCATGCCCGAAGCCATCCTGCTGCACCGCGAACGCGGTTTGCTGACCCTGCGCCTCAACCGCCCGGACAAGAAAAACGCCCTGACCCGCGCCATGTACAGCCAGTTGGCCGAGGCGCTGAAACAGGCCGGCAGCGACCCGGAAGTCAACGCCGTGCTGATCACCGGCAGCACCGAGTGCTTCACCGCCGGCAACGACATCGCCGACTTCATCCAGCAACCGCCGAGCGACCTCGACAGCCCGGTGTTCCACTTCATGCTTGAACTGCTCGAATGCCGCAAACCGGTGATCGCTGCCGTGGCCGGGGCGGCGGTGGGGATCGGCACCACGCTGTTGCTGCATTGCGATCTGGTTTATGTGGCGCGGGATGCGCGGTTGCGCATGCCGTTCGTCAATCTCGGGTTGTGCCCGGAGTTCGGTTCCAGCCTGATCCTGCCGCGTCTGCTCGGGCAGGCCAAGGCGTCGGAACTGTTGCTGCTCGGTGAAGGTTTTACCGGTGAGCAAGCGGCGCAATGGGGGATTGCCACCGAAGCGCTGGGCAGTGGCGAAGCCGCATTGTCCAGGGCGCGGGAAATGGCGCTGCGGTTTGACGAGCTGCCGGCGGAGGCGGTACGCATCAGCAAACAATTGATGCGCGCGCCGGATCGGGAATTGATTCGCAAGGTGATCGAAGAGGAGGGGGCGTTGTTCACCCAGCGGTTGCGCTCGCCAGAGGCGTTGGCGGCGCTGACCGGGTTCATCAAACGGCATTGAAATATTTGCCGACTGCCGACTGCCGACTGCCGACGCGCACCTAGCGCTCGCACCCCGAACACTGATCGTTCCCACGCTCTGCGTGGGAATGCAGCCCGGGACGCTCCGCGTCCCATGCCGAAGCGGACGCGGAGCGTCCATTAAGGCATTCCCACGCAGAGCGTGGGAACGATCAACAAAATCCAACCCAGAAATGAAAAAGCCCCGCCATTCACATGGCGGGGCTTTTCGTTTTCAGCAACCGGTCACTCAGACCTGCGGGTCGCCCACGTGCAGGATCTTCATGCCGTTGGTGCCGCCGGTGGTGTGGTAGCTGTCGCCCTTGGTCAGGATCACCCAGTCGCCTTTCTCCACAACGCCGCGCTTGACCAGCTCGTCGATGGCTTTCTGGCTGACTTCGTTCGGGGCCAGCGACGCCGGGTCGAACGGCACGGTGTACACGCCACGGAACATTGCCGCGCGGGCCTGGGCTTCGCGGTGCGGAGTGAAGCAGTAGATCGGCACCGACGAACGGATACGCGACATGATCAGCGGGGTGTAGCCGCTTTCGGTCAGCGCGATGATCGCCTTGACGCCCGGGAAGTGGTTGGCGGTGTACATGGTCGCCAGCGCGATGCTCTCGTCGCAACGCTCGAATTCCTTGCCGATGCGGTGGCTGGACGTCTTGCTGGTCGGGTGCTTTTCAGCGCCGACGCAGATGCGCGCCATCGCCTGCACGGCTTCCAGCGGGTAAGCGCCGGCAGCGGATTCGGCCGACAGCATCACGGCGTCGGTATAGTCGAGCACGGCGTTGGCCACGTCGGACACTTCGGCGCGGGTCGGCATCGGGTTCTGGATCATCGACTCCATCATCTGGGTCGCCACGATCACCGCCTTGTTGTGGCGGCGTGCGTGCAGAATGATTTTCTTCTGGATGCCCACCAGCTCGGCGTCGCCGATTTCCACGCCCAGGTCACCACGGGCAACCATCACAGCGTCGGAAGCCTTGATCAGGCCGTCGAGGGTTTCGTCGTCGGCCACGGCTTCGGCGCGTTCGATCTTCGCCACCAGCCAGGCAGTGCCGCCGGCTTCGTCGCGCAGTTGACGGGCGTAGTTCATGTCGGCGGCGTCACGCGGGAAGGACACGGCGAGGTAGTCGACTTCCATTTCAGCGGCGAGCTTGATGTCGGCCTTGTCTTTTTCAGTCAGGGCCGGTGCGGTCAGGCCGCCACCGCGACGGTTGATGCCTTTATGGTCGGACAGCGGGCCGCCGATGGTCACGACGCAGTTCAGCTCGGTGGCGGTGGCGGTTTCAACGCGCATGACCACGCGGCCGTCGTCGAGCAGCAGCTCGTCGCCCACGCCGCAGTCCTTGACCAGGTCCGGGTAGTCGATGCCGACAACCTGCTGGTTGCCTTCAGTCAGCGGATGGCTGGTGGAGAAGGTGAACTTGTCACCGATCTTCAGCTCGATGCGCTTGTTGGCGAATTTGGCGATGCGGATTTTCGGGCCTTGCAGGTCACCCAGCAGGGCGACGAAGCGGCCGTGCTTGGCAGCGAGGTCACGCACCAGCTTCGCGCGAGCCTTGTGCTCGTCGGGGGTGCCGTGGGAGAAGTTCAGACGGGCGACGTCCAGGCCAGCCAGAATCAGCTGTTCGAGAACTTCCGGCGAGTTACTGGCCGGGCCAAGGGTAGCGACGATTTTGGTACGACGGACGGACATGCAAAGACTCCTCAAGTTCAAGCGCCAGCGAAGGCTACTATGCTCTTGGGGTGTAGTCATTGTTCGTTTGCACTACTTAATACTTTCTTTATTGAACACGGCAACTTTGGGACAAACGCGCCTGAAGATTTCCGACCAGGGGTCGATACAGAGCACAAGACAGGAGAACCCCCATGCGATTCGTGCCCATTGCCGCCCTTGCCCTCAGCGTCCTCGCCGTCACGGGCTGCACCCGTTGGTCGATGAACCATCATTTGAACAACGCTTACAGCGCCTATGACCGGGGCAACTGCGAGCAGGTGATGCTCGAGCTGTCCAAGGTCGAACGCGCCAGCCGGGCCCGCCCTTACGTGTGGCCGGAAGTCTCGATGATGCGCGGCCAGTGCCTTGAGCGGCAGAAAATGTTCGTCGATGCGGCGCAGACCTACCAGTTCATCATCGCCTCGTACCCCAACAGCGAATACGCCTACCGCGCCCGTGCGCGTCTGGAAACCCTGCAGAGCCTGGGTCACTACCCGACTCGCAGCGCAGCCGCCGTGGTGCGTCCAACCCGATTCTGATGGCGGTTGTCATACAAAAGCTGGCTGCCTGTATAGGGTGAGCTATAGTCCAATGACACCGGTTTAGAGCCTGGACTCCAGACCGGCGCAACACCTGCGACTGGCATGAGCAATACGTGGCGAGCGCCACACCGGGAGCGGGGAGAGCGGACCTGACCGACAGGTTCGTTCCGAAGCACAGTGCGGCCCGTTTGCCGGGCCATGCATGGCGATACGCTCATGTTTACCGACCGTCGAATCGAACGGCACCAGTTGCCGTATTTTCTGCGAGTGTTCAACAGCGTCACCGACAAACCCATCGGCTTTCTGGGCAACGTCTCCGAAGACGGGCTGATGCTGATCAGCCAGTTGCCGATGATGATCGGTGCCGAATTCAAACTGCGTCTGAAAATCCCCTTGGGCGATGGCTGCCAGCAGGTGATCGACCTCAGCGCCTGCTGCCTGTGGTGCCACGAAGAGGCCACGCCCCGGTATTACGATGCCGGCTTCAGCCTGTTCCGCACCCCGCCGGAATACGGGCAACTGGTCGAGGCATTGAAGCAGTACTTCAGTTTTCAGCCGTTGCCGGCTTCGGCCTGATTCAAATCCCCCCAAAGCATCGCGGGCAAATCCGCTCCCACCTCGACGCCACTGATCCCGGTGTGAGTGGGCTTGCCGGGCGGCGATCCGACGAATGCAATAACCAAACGCCAGGCCGTCGCATTGATCGATGAGGCAGGCTGCCGTCTGTCGGGACTGTCAGATATTACAGGTGTGCCCGCCATGAACTCTGGCGCTGAATGGGATCAGGCTTGGTCACGATGACCGAGCAAGTTCAACCCATCACCGTTGAGGAGTGGACCATGTCAGGCAATCAAAGGAACGTACAAGCCAATCTCGCTGCCAACGAGCATGTGCTATTGGGATGTGAGCAGGAATTATGCGCAGAGCTTTATGTGACGGCGGAATTTGGGCCCGACGGTAAAAACTTCAGTTTTGAAGTCAGCAGGTATTGGGCGACCCAACTTCCGGAAGGAGTCGGAACCATTCGGTTGAAGGTGGGTGATGACTTTGATGAACAACTGACCGACGCTGCAATTACGGATGGCCGGGAGCATGCGGTTCAAGGGACGGGCGTTATACCGACACCGTTTGGCAAGGCTGAGATGACGTTCACATTTATCTTCAATGCTCCGGACAAGACCGTAACCATGGAAGCGAAGAAGACCCTGACTCATCCTTTGTCGTGAATCTGCGTCGTGCAAAAGGGTCGCCATCTGCCGGATGTGGCGACCCTGTAGTTTTTACGCGCCTATCGCAATCGCCCGCTCGTTATCCAGCGTCCTCTGCGCCAGCAGCAATCCCATCTCGCTCAACTGATAGATCGCCATCGCCAGATGCCGCGGCTTGTCGTCCAGGCTGTCGGCCAGGTCGAGCAGCAGAATGCTCACTGAAGAAAAGGTCTCGTAGGTCTGGATGGCGATTGCCTCGGGGTTGATCTCGGGATCGACCTTGAACATCTGCATGCCGCGATCCACGGAATTGCGCGGTTTTTCGGCCTTGGGATTGAGGTAGAAATCGAGGGCCTTGTGGGCCGCGTCGTGGAGTTTCTTTGAATCGATGGAAGCGTAGGGGGAGACCGTATCGGGTTGATCGGTCGGGTCCTTTGGATCGGTGTCCGAAGGGGGATTTGGAACTGGCTTTTTCATGTATTTCGTACTCGTCGTTAGGGCCACCATCTGGCTCGCGACTAAACGAGAAGGGGTGGCGGCTGTAAGCAGGTTAGTCGACCGGGAGTACGTACCGGTGCGCCCGAGGGCGCCCTGCGAACAGCCACCATCGAGTGCGGGGATAGGGAATACCCGACTGGATGACGCTTATGCGCAACGTACTAAGACCCCGGGCGACTAAACCCGGCCGCTGATTGGCAGCGACGGGGATCAAGTTACGGGGCAACGCCAAGGCGCACAAGCCGGCGGATTCTGAGGGATTTGTAGGCAATGGCACAAGGCATCGTAGCCCGCTGTTACGACTTGCAGGACGCTGCCGGACCGGGCTGTGGGAAGAGTTACCGTTTGTCGGGACTGTCAGAAATGTCAGGTGTATGGAGCAGATGCAATGTCATTGAATGGGTTCAGTACTTGAACATCAACTCGCAGGAGACTGTGATGAGCAACAGCGAAAATGATGAAAAGCCATCGCCTGATGGGGCTGTCGACGACAAGCCAGGTTTGACGACGTTGCTCACATTGAGGGCTTACGAGGGAGATTATTGGGCAGACCTTGACCTGGAGTGTACCTACAGTCCATCAGGCGATACGTTTACCTGCCAGGCAAAACGTTACAGGGCGAGGAACAATGGGGTCAGTTCTGGCAACGTGCTTCTTGAATTCTCTGAAGTGGGACACTGGGGTGAAACTCAGTTGACGGGTAGTGCGACGCAGAATGGGAACTGGCACCACATTTCCGGAGGAGGCACCGTAACTGCCAGACCCTATTACGCGATGGTCAAGTTCCATTACATATACGACAGGAGTGGTGTTTCGGATGTCCATCTAAGATCCTCCAATGTTGTCTTTTTTGTTCCGCAACCACCACAAATTGACCCCATCGGCATTGTTACTCAACGAGCGTTTGATGTAACGGGGACGGGGATGCCCGGTGCAACCGTGTCCATTTTCAACCTTTCGTATGAGCTGCTGGGGAGCCGGGTCGTCGAAAGTAACGGGCGCTGGACCATCAGGATCACCATGCATCCTTCAGAGCCATCAATTACCTTTTACGCCACCCAAAAAGCTCCAAACGATGAAGTTTCCGACAAATCATCAAATGTCACTGTGACTTTTATGGGACGCGCTGAAATCACAAGTCCGAAAGCCAATGACATCATTTCAACGCCCAAACCCACGATTTACGGAATCGGCCAGAATGGCGCGACCATCCGCATTTACGAATCTGGCAGCGGTGTAGTTCTCTACGGTTCCGACACCGTCAATGGCGACAGTTGGAGTATTCCTCTGACGGAGCCGTTGCCGAATCGTCGAATTACACTCGTCGCCGGACAAACGTTCCATGGAATCGAAACGTGGTCCAACGAAGTACCACTCAACGTTCGGCTCAAACCCGGCACCCCGCTCATCACCAACCCTCCAGCCAATGCCATTGTGAACCGTACATTTGATATCAGCGGAACCGGAGGGGTCGCAGGGGCCGATATCAGGGTCCTGCTCGATCTTCAGGACAGGCTGGTCGGCACTACTCAGGTACAAGGCAATAGCTGGAACGCATCTGTCTCTCTCCCGAGCGACATCCCGCCAGGGGAAGTCCGCCTTGCTTGCGAGCAGTTACTCAACGGGGTGCCTTCCGATCGAAGTCTGTATCGTCCGTTCAAACTGAAACCCGAGAGGGTCACGTCACTGGCGGCGACCGTCGATGACGATGCAAAGGTCACCATTACAGGGACGGGAACAGTGGGGGCCACGCTGTACATTAACTATGTAGGCAATGATGTCCCCATCAAGACCTTCACTGTGCCCAGCAATCCCTGGAGCATGGATTACCCTGACTGGTTACCCGGAGTTGCGCCATACAGAATCGGAGCCCGACAAAGCGTGACCGGATCTGATGGACAACCGATCTATTCGGACTGGGCGGACAGAGAAGGGACGTTCACCGTCAATGTACCGTTACCGACATTGACTCATCGCGTCAGCCCGGTAGGCATTCCCACCTTTTCGGGGACCGGCAGAAACTGGCCCGGCCAAACGGCGTCCAGGATCGAAGTCCGCTTGAACAATACCAATGACCCCATCGTGCCGATTGTTGACGTAAGACCGGATCGATCCTGGACAAGCGCGGCAGCGGCACGATGGGCGCCGGGTACTTTTTCGGTGACTGCGCGACAATCCTTCCAGGCACTTTCGTCAACCTGGCTGCAGCCACCTGTAACGGTGATCATTCCCGCGCCCCCGGCGGTTATCGAAAAAGTGACCCCGAACGGCTTGTTTGCAACGGTGACTGGCCAATGCTGGCCAGGAGCTGCGTTGACGATAAGCTTCAGTGACGATTCTGCCTCCCATCCGGTTACGGATACGGACCAGAACGGGCAATGGGATTTCCAGCGCTCCACGGCGTTTCGCCCCGGCAGGCACACGGTCACGGTCACGCAGACGTTTGGTGGCCAAAGCTCAAGCCCGGTGACCCTGTCTTTCGAAATTGTGCTGAGCGCCCCCGTTATCACTCCGCCAGCCAATGGGCAAACGGATCATTTGCCGGTGCTACAAGGCACCGGCGGGATAGCGGGCTGCACGATCAGCGTGTACGACTTCGTGACCCGAGAGCTGTTGGGAGAAACGATTGCCTCGGGGAATGAGTGGTCGGTGCAACTCACGGAACTCGAATATCAGACCCACACGGTTTTTGCCGTGCAGGTACTGGGGGATCTGCAGTCGCAACACAGTGCCTCAGTCGTTTTTACTGTGGTGTTGCTTGCGCCGACGATCGACTTTCCAAAAAACGGAACATCAGTCCCTCGAACTTTCAAGGTAGAAGGCTATGCCAGGGCGGGGAAAGGATTCGACCGCACGGAGGTCGACGTGTACATCGATGGCGTTGCCCATCGTGTCTATCCGCGTTTTGGCGATGGATTTTTCCAGCAGTATTTCCCCCGGCCGTTGGGGCCATGCGTCGTGACAGCCAGGCAGTACTTCAGGGATCAGGCGTCACCGAATGCTCAAGAGGTACTTGTCACGATCGTTCCCGACAAGGCGCTCATTGAAACGCCAGGTGAGAGTGAGGCGGTCGGACAGAGCGCGGTGATCTGCGGGTTCGGGTACCCGCAAGATACCGTCGTCGTTGCCCTGCCAGGCGGCACTGAACTGGGACAGGCCGAGGTCCGGGAAGACGGGACGTGGTCCTGCGGGATCGAACTCCCTGAGACCCCTGCCGACCTTTCCCTTCTCACCGAGCAGCGCAAGGGCGGGTTCCACTCGGGTTGGTCTAAACCCAGAGCACTGCTGCGTCTCGCGCCCCCTCCTTCGTTTGACGAGCCGGCGGAGGGCCAATGGGAGGGAAAAACGCCTGGATTCGCCGGTGGTGCTCTGACGGGGTCGCAGGTTGATGTGGCCACCTGGTTCGACGCCGACGACAAGCATGCAAAAGCGCTCGTGACCAACGCTGAACGTTGGGACGGGGTATCCGAGCGAAATCTGCCTGCTGGCCCGCATTGGGCCCGTGCCGTGCAGATCCTGGGTGGAAAACGTTCCGTACCAGCGGACAGCAAACGATTCGAAGTCGCGCCCTCAGACGAGTCGTCACGCCCGGACTAATCCGACCAAAGGCGACGTCTACTGTCATTTCTGACAGTAGACGACGTCGGCTCAAACACGCCAGATTCACGGTATATGCCACGCAAAATTTGCTTGTCCATAACCGGAAATCGTTTCGAAGCCAGGAGCATCAACATGACCCGCTCTCCCGCCCAGATCGCTCAGCAGATGTTCATTGAGGCGGTCGGAAAACCCAAGCGTTCATCCACCACGGCCCTGAAACGTTTCTTCACGGCTGGAGGATCGGTCGCCGTTCTGGCAAACAAGGGCGTTGACGGGTTGATGCAAGACCTTGGCCTGGACCGGCACCAGGCCAGCATGTTTCAGCAGCGTCTCAATGTGCTTTCGAGCGTGGTATTGCGGCAGTTCATAGAACACCAGTTGACCACGAAAGATGCCACGCCTGTCGCGCGTGCGGGACTCAATAACGGTCCTACTTACGCCTTGTTGTTCAATCCGAATTTCGATGCGTTGTGCCCGCCGGGTGCCATTGAAGCCATTCATTCGCCGGCAGCGTATCTCACGGCTCTGTTGCATTGGGCAATGCATCGGCTGGGTGTGACCGATGGCAAGGGCTTTGCACTGGTGGAGCGGCGGACGGATCTCGAAAAGCTGTTGATCGATTTCAATGCCGTCCATGGCACAGTGTCGTCAGTGAACGTGATCAGCCACATCATGGAGCGCTTCATCACTGCCACACTGGGGGCCACTCAGAATCTCGACGAAGAGCTGAACGAGAAGGCATTTCCCCGCGAGCTGCCCTTTCACTGGCCTTGGGTCACCCTCGATCATGTACTGAAGGGGCATCACGAATCGGTGGGAAGCGTGGTGCGACTGTGCGATATGCAGTATCCGTACTTTCTTCGTTCTGCGCCCTGGAGCAGCCAGTCTGACGCGGCATTGATCCAGGCTTCGCGATCCAGTCCTTCTCAGCGTGCCTTGCTGATCGAACCCGCCTATTTTTCGGGCGGAGGAGGGGCGGGAGATTTCTACCCACGGTACTTCGGCCTGACGGCAGTGGAGGGGCCAAACCTGGCGAATGTGGGGCTTTTCAACGAAAGAACGAAACTCGACAACACAAGCCTTGAGGCCTTGCTCTGCGTCGAGGCATTTTTGCCCTGGCTGTCTGAAAACGCACAGAGTCAACATGCGGGTCCGGTGAATGGCAAGGACCATGGGGCTGTTTTCATTCATGAGGCAAAGGATCCTCCCATTGCTATCCAACACCGGGAAATTGACGGCCTGAACCGTTTCGAGCAGATGACGCCTGACCGGATTGACCGTATCAATCGAATCGTGCGGTTGAGCGCCTGGATGGACCTGCAACACCACCAGACCGACAGGCTCATTGTTGCGGCGATGCTCGCTGAAACCCCGTCACCGGCCCCTTCTCGTTATTGGATAACATCGAATACCTTGCGAGCGCTCGGCCTGTTTCAGGAGCTGCGGGAAGTCTTTGAATGCACCGCAGAGGATTTCGCCGCTTTCATCGGGTCTCTTTCCGTTTTCGGCCGGGGCACGGAGCGCGCTCAGTTCGATCGAATCTTCAACAGCGCAGCCCCCGGTTTTCGTCCCCTGGTGCTGGATGATCGAGCGTTCCCGATTATTCCGGTGTCCGCTGCCGACCAGCTCACGGTCCAGCAGTTGTGCGGTGGCCTGGGCATTGATCTGGAAACCTATTTTTACCTCGCCAACCTGATTGCTGCCGCCCACGGCCTGACTCAGCTCAAGTGCAGCCTGCCGATCGTGTCCGGTTTTTATCGCATGGTCAGGCTGCCAAGGTTACTGGGGATCACTCCAATCGAAAGCATCTTGTTGTTGAACGTGATGGGTGGTCAGGTATGGGTGAACGCGTTGGCAGGCATGACACAGATCAACGACAGCAAATCACCCGAAGAACCGGATGTGCTGAGTGTGATGCATGCCTTGATGGATTGCGTGCGATGGGCTCGGGTCGCGCAACTGCCCGTGCATTGGGTGGTACAACACGCAATGGTCTGGCCACCGGCACAACCCGATGCCGGACAACTCACGCTGTTCGATCAGTGGCGCCATCAGGTTACGGCGGCTCTTGTGACGGAGGACGCACTGAGAATGGCCGGTGTCCTGCCCTTGTCGAACGATCGGCGGTGGTTACGGGCGCTGGCGCCATTGGTCGACGAGCGAGGGCTGATTGGTGATTTCGTCGAGTCAGCGGATCAGACCTTTGAAGCCCATGCCCGGGAGGTGATCGAGCGGGCCGTGCTGTCGGAGACGGGCAGCATCGATACCGGTCTGGTCGGGCTGATTCTGGCTGTCGTGCTGCGTTGCCGTGCCAGTCAAGTCAGCGTGGTGCAGGAGGGGCTGGCGTCGTATAGCGGTCTGAAGCCTGATCGGGTGCTGCAGGTGCTTGGCTGGTCTGGCGGGAGTGTGCATTACGTACTGGCTCAAGTGCTCGGATTGCCGCAAGAGGTTAACGACGACAGCCTTGAACAGCAGCGGGAGAACCCGTCGAGCGACCTCGTTTTACAGGTGTTGGCCGAGTTTTCGAGACGCAGTGCCGTGGTCGCAATGCTGGAACTCAGTGGAGAGTTTCTGACTCATTTCATTGCGTCGGGTGCACCTGAGGACAACGCGTTCGATCTGTCAACACTGTATGAACTTACGGTCTATAAACGTGCCCTGAGCATGATCGATCAGCCCGAAACGAGGCTGGTCGATTATCTGCGCCGGATGCTGGCGCTGCCCGCCGATCTGAGCCACCACGGTCTTGAACTTGTTCAGGAACGGGCCGCGAAGTGGCTTGCAGAGCTGTTCAACTGGAGTGTGGATGAGGTGCGCGCCTGCGCCGCTCACGTGAATCCCTCGAAAGGTTTGGTCGTGACGTTACAGCACCTCGATGTGCTGACACGTCTGCGCTTGCTTGCCAAAAAAACCGGACAGAGTGCCAGGACGCTACTCAAGCTGGGGACGCTGCCACCGGACAGCCCATATCCTGACTATGACTACGTCGCGGACCTCGTCAGAGCCAGCCTGACGATCAGGACCGAACCAACCTATACAAACGACGTCATGGCTGTGGGGCTGGACGTGGTCGTGCGTTGGACGACTGTGCCGGATCCTGTGAGGTTGATCGCCAACAAGCCCGGTGAATCCGCCGAATTCACAGTCACCGTAGAGAACCGCGAAGGTCAGGCCCGAGTGAACGTCAATGTTCACTGCGCCACTGCGCTGGGCCGGTTCGAACCGTCAATGATCACTACCGGTATCGACGGCACGGCGACGGTCAAGTTTTTCCCGGATGGCCGGATGGGCAACGTCACGCCGACATTCCGCCTCGACCTTGGTGAAGATGCAGCCGCGCCCGGCATCGAGATCGGCCCGGATATGGCCACTCTTCATGCGAAGGCCGAAAACCCTTTCCCTCTGCCAGACAGTACGGTGCTGGTCGGAACGCAGGTGACTTACCGTGCCATCGTCCAGGACGACTGGGACAACCCTGTCGCAGGCGCATCGTTGACCTGGAAACTCGATCCGTTGCCTCAGGGCGAGATCAAAACCGTCACTGATCACCAGGGACGTACCGACGTGACATTCACCAGTGACATGCCGCTTACCGTGAAGGTCAGGGCGACAGCTGAAAATTCGACCAGCGCTACTTTCCGCGATGTGAACTTTGTCGCGGCCCTTTCCAGCGCTCCCGCGAGTGTCGGCATCTCGCAAGCAACCCAAACAGTGAGGGGAGACGGCGATGAACAACAATAAACAGACAGGTGAACTCTCGGCCCTGCGTCGTAATGCGTTGATTGATTTCTGCCTGCTCGCCAAGCATGAAAAAGCCGGGCTTCCGTTTCCAATGAGTACCCAATCGGCAGAAGACCTCTGGGAATGGTTGCGCTCCGATCCGCTGGACGGCGATGAGATTGAAACCTCCTGGGTGGCGGAGGCCGTGAGTTGTCTGCAGGCCTACATTCATGCGGTGTTTCAGAAGCTTGAACCAGGATACGACGGACGCGAGTTCGATCCCGACCTGCTGGAAGAGTGGGGCATCGCCGGCAGTTACGGACCGTGGTCAGCAAGCATGCTGCTGCTGTGCACCCCGGAGGACTACATCACGCCTTATGTACGCATCCGCAAAACCGAGTTGTTCAAAGTGCTTGAGAGTCATTTGAACCAGACCTCGATCACCGACGATTCGGTACTCATGGGCGTACAGCGTTACCTGCGCAGCTTTGAAGAAACCTGCAATTTGAATGTCTTGACCGGTTACCTGGACGGTGCCAATCCGCTGAACACACGTTATTACCTGGTGGGCAGGCAACGCGTTGCACCTTATGACTGGTTCTGGCGTGCGGCGAATATCGAACTCACAGTGGATTCGCCATCGGTCAATCCGACAGCATGGCAAGAATGGAAGCGGGCCGACATGCCCACCGATGACACTGTGCTGGACTGTCGGATGGTTTATTGGGAAGGCCGGCCGTGCATGGTCTGGGTCCAATGGCGGCCGGGCGTTTTCGATAACGCGGGTGAACTGCAAAGTCCTCATGAACTGGAGGTCATGGTGGCGTTCATCGCGCTGGACGATAGCTGGTCGCCCCCCATCCGCTTGCATCTGCTGCAGACGGACAAGGACGTTTCGAAGGGTTGCCGTCTGGTCGCGGTGATATTGCGCGACGAGATCGATACCTCGTATCCCAAGGGCCGGCTGGCGGTGCACGTGACCAATGTCCAGCCTCAGGCAGCGACAGCGTCGGTGTTGTCGGTGGCTATCTATGAAACCCGTGACTCGCTGTTTCGCAAAGTGAAGGACGAGACGGCGGTCATGGATTACCTGGCCAATCACTTGTTTGTCGAGCGCCGTACGCTTCAGCAAAAAATGCGGCCACAGTTGTTTCCGGCCGTTGACAGCCAGATCAGTCAGCCCGGCACGCTGGCCGAGTCCCTGGGGATCAAGGCTTATATCGTGCGTAACAGCGCTACCGAGCACTCGCTCTGGGTTCAGGGGCATTGTGCTCAGGTCTCGCGTGGCAGTGGCACAACGATGGATTTCACGCTTGCCGTCAAGTCCTCCACCGGTAGCGACCCGCAGCCATTGACTGACAAGTACCCGTCTTCAGGGGGATGGGCAACGAAATGGCTGGAAATCAAGCGGTCGGCGTTCAATGGCAACACGATCACCGTGACGCTGACAGGTTCGGCCAGCGCGGGTGAGCGAACCCTTGTCCTTACCGTCCCTGCGAGCCTCGCAGAGCACGGGCCGCTGCCTTATATCCATGACACCAATGAAAAGGGCGGGCAGTTTCTGGCCTTCAACCAGTTGGCAAATGTTCTCAAGTTGAAATACGTCCGGCTCAACACGTTGATCGGTCACGAACTGGTGCTGCGTTCCAGTGTTTCGATCAGCGCGCTACTTGACTGGGCGACACAGTTTCCGAAAGAGCCGCCTCTGCCTGAAAACCAGAGCGAGCCGAACGGGCCGTTCGATGGCGCCAATGGTCTGTTTTTCTGGGAGCTGTTTTTTCACTTGCCGCATCTGATTGCCGCCCGGCTGCGAGATGAAAGCCGATTTGAACAGGCACAGCGCTGGCTGCACTTCATATTCGAACCTCAAGCACCTGCGAAGCCGGAGGAAGGTGATATCCCGGCAAGACCGCAATATTGGCATTGCCGACCTCTGAACACGAAAAAGCCCGACGTTGCCTACGAGGTCTTCTCACCGGGGGATCCGGATGCCATTGCCTATTCATCGCCCTGGCATTACCAGGTCGTGATATTCCTCGACTACGTGAACAATCTCATCGCCTGGGGCGACTGGCTTTATCGCCAGATGACACGAGACAGTCTGACGGCCGCCAAGCTGCAGTATGTCCGCGCCAGATCGCTGATGGGCGCGAGACCGCATACGCGCAGCGTCAATCGCTGGGTTGCCAGAGAGCTTGGCGATCTTGTGAAGGAGATGCAGAGCCGAACGACCCTCGCGGAATTCGAAGCGACATTGCAGTTGCGAGAAGAGGATCTACCGGTCAGGGCTTTGCGCACTCAGCATTTGGGTGTCTACGGCACGACTTCTTTCAAGATACCGGTCAGCCCGCGTTTGCTGTCGTTCTTTGACCTGCCGGATCAGCGGATCGACAACATTCGTAATGGTCGGACTATCGATGGCAAGTTGGCGTCCATCCCGCTCTTTACTGCCATGGATCCACAGGACCTGTTGAACCGCCTGGCGGCTGGTAACGCCGGCCCCGTGCGGCCGATGGGCGGACAGTTGCGGGTGGCGGCCTATCGCTGGATCGTACTGTTCGATGCAGCGTTGCAGATGGTGCAGCATTTACAGGAGCTGGGAAACGAAGTGCAGCGCCTGCTTGAACAGCATGATCGGGTTCAGCAGGAAATCTTGCAGCAGCGTCATTTGACCGAGTTGGGCGATTTCTCTCGTCGGGCTCAGGAAGAATCCATCACGCGTGAGGTCGAGCTTCTCACGGCGTTGCAACACAGCTGGACCATGGCCGAAGAGCGCGAACGGCATTTCGCCGACCTGTACGAAAAAAACATTTCTCCGAGTGAGTCCACTGTCATGAAGCAGATGGAAACTGCTTCGATCCTCTCGACTTTTGCCAGCGCTTTTTACGCGGGGGCGGCGATCGTCCATGCGTTCCCCAACATTTTCGGAATGGCCAATGGCGGCCATCAGCCAGGTTTCCTGTTAAGCGCCGTGGGGAATGGTATTCAAATCAATGCAGACGCGTTGCGCGCCAATGCAGACAGAATAGCCGTCTCCGAAATCTATCGTCGCCGCCGAGAGGAATGGCGGCTGCTGCGTAATCAGGCCACTTCTGAAAAGAATGCGATCAGTGCCCAGATTGCAGGTCAGGAACGGGCCATCAACGCAGCAAGGATCAATCTGGAATACACCCTTGCCGCGAATAGCCAGACGCTCAAAATGTTCGAGTTCCTGCAGACACGGGCGACCAATTCGGAGCTTTATCAGTGGCTGATAGGGCAACTGCAAACCTTGCATTTTCAAGCGTACGACGCTGCTGTTGCTCTGTGCCTGAGTGCTCAGACAGCCCTGCGCGCGGAAACCTGCGAGTTCGATGCCTATCAACTGGACACTGATGTCTGGCGAGACCAGCGACGCGGCTTGACCGCTGGCGCTACCTTACAGGCCGGGCTGTTGCGAATGCGGTCGGAATTTTTGCAACGACGGGAGCGACGCCAGGAGATCCTCAAGGTCGTTTCGCTGCAACAACTGTTCAACGATCCGGCGACCCGGCAAAAGGGTTATGAAAACTGGGCTGATGCGCTGCAACACTTGCTCTCAAGGGGGGCTCTGGATTTCGAGCTGAGCCAACTGCTGTTCGATCGTGATTACCACGACCATTACTGCCGCCAGATTATTCGTGTCGAGGTCACCCTGCCAGTGCTCATGGGGCCCTACGAAAATGTGGTGGCGACGTTGTCACAGGTCGGCAGCTATATCGCCATGAAACCGTCGAACGAGTCTTTGGAGTATCTGCACTCCGGTGAGGGCGTTGCGCCTGCCGATGTGCTGATCAATCTGAGCAGCGGGCAGCAGATTTCTCTGTCCACCGGACTGGACGATACCGGTTCGGCTTTCCTCAGAAGTGACGAAGGCTTGACGATGCCATTCGAAAACACTGGCGCCGTCTCGCGCTGGCAGATCGTATTTCCCTGGCACCAGAAGCAACAGCCGATGTTGCTTTCGCTGACCGATATCGTGATCAAGGTGTTCTACACCGCCAAGGTCGGGGATCTGGCGTTTTCCAGAAAAGTACAGGAACTGGTGAACGAGGCTGAGCTCAAGGTCGAAGCCAAGGGAGCGCAATCATGAGCGCAAAAGAAATCGAAACGGATCACAACTTCGTGATGAACGGCGACATGACTGAGGCCTATGACCACTGGGACGATGTGGCCAATCCGGGCGGCGTCGGTATCCGGGACGACCGATGGGGCGAAGACATCGTCTCGATCATGACGCTGACTCACGGTGCGGCGGTTCGGCAAAGGTTGTTCGTGCCGATCGAACAGCAGGCGGAGGCCCTTTATAGCCTGCGTTTTCTCTATGAAAACACTTATCCGTCTTCGGTCGGGCTGGTGGTGATCAACAAAAGGGGCAGTGACGAAAAGTTTGAAATCGAATTGCCGGCGAAGGCGGGATTTTCCGATCCTCTGGCGGTTGATCTGCTTGAGGTGCGGGAGGAATTGCCGGACAGGCTGGGGTTGCAGGCGGGTGATGAGCTGGAGATCAATCTGAGCAGCCCGAGAAGGGCGGCGGGCGAACCCAGCTCCGTGGAAATCCGTCTGACCGGAATAGAGATAAAGCTGAATCTTCCGGCGCTGGCGTTGGAGGCCGTCAGCAATGATGGCAAGCGCTTCGAATCGGGGAGCGTTTTGCCGATCTGTCTGGGCGCAACGGGTGACCAACGCCACAGGGTTTCTTTTGTGGTTGATCCGCAGAGTGTCTGGAAAAACCTCGAGGCCAGCCTGTGGTTTGAAGATAACCCGCTGGAGGCCATTACCGCTGAACCCGAATTGGGACAGCCCCAGCTCATCGAGCTGGGCTGGTTGCTGGATTGTCCGGAGCCGTCAGGTAAAGAACCTTATGAACTGAACGCGAAAATTCATAGCAAATACTCGGCGCCCCCTTATTCGCTGTCGGTTAACTGGGGGCATCATCGCTTGGCGTTGCGCGCACTCAAGCAGGCCGAAACGTGCCCGGTCATCGAGTACAACCAATCGGTGGAGCTGCGGGTTCAGGTCATATCCTTCTACACCCAGGCACCGGTAGCGAGAGAAGTGGTCTGGCGGGTTGAAGGTAAAGAGGGGAAGGTTCTGCACCGGGCACACACCGATGCTCAAGGTTGCGCGACCTTCCAGTACACACCAACCGAAGAGGGGGAGAGCCAGGTCACTGCCTCGGTTGCCAGTCTTCTGTCCGACAATGGCGAGGCGACGCATACATTCAGGGTCTGGGCGTTTGCTATTGATCCGTTCAAAACCTTGCAGGCTCGCTTCGATGGCGGAGCACCGGCCCTCTGGGGGGCGAAAACCCGCTATCCGGAGCGCGGTGAGCGCTTCCTCGTCAATCTGGACTTGCCTGCGGGACATCCTCTGAGCGCCGCCGGGTTTTTCCTGATTTGGGCCAATGGTGATTCTCAAGAGGATGTGGGCGCAACCGCTCAGCCGGGTTTCGGTACCCCAGCGCCTGTTGTTGACGGTACAGTCCTCTGGACGACGCACTTCGAGGACAAGCGAGATGGCCTGTTTGATTGGGCTCTCGGTTGTACAGGCTTGCAGCATGTATCGTCAGGCAATGCTCTTTCGCTGGCGCACAACAGAATCGAGATCGGCGAAATCTGGGGGCCGAACAAATCACCGGTGGTGGACGAGCGCGATGTCGTCACGTGCATGGTGAAAGTACAAAAACGCGACAGGCAACCGGTCGGTAATGTGGCAATCGAGTTTGTTACCCCTGCCGGTACGGTCAAATCTTTCACGGGTGTAGATGGCTGGGGAAGTGTCGATCACACACCGACCGAGGCCGGAGATTACGAAATCGTCGCGCGGGTTCAGCGCCATGAAGATGCTCCTGTGGAGGAGCGTTCATTTGCCGTCAAGGCTCTACCCACCAGCGCATGGGAAGGGCAGGTCAACGTCTCTCTGGACGGGAAACCGGTCGATCGGCTGATTCAGGGGATGGTCTGCCGGCGTGGCAGAGCGCACAAGCTGCGGATTGATCCCGTTGCGGGCAGCAGCTTTGTCGGTCAATCGATTGCTCTGAACTGGAACGGAAATACACCCCCTTTGCCGGGATTCCAGCTGAGTCCGGCGGTCGGCGTTGCCCGGGAGCTGAGCATTTCCGGCCTTGAGTGGGACATTGTTTCAGGCTCGGACAAGAGTGGATTCTCGACCCTGGCGTTCAGCAGTTCTCATTTGCCGGAAAAGCGCGAGTTTGCATTGCGGCTGCTGGCCGCCGATCTTGCCAGTGAGGCCCGTGCGATGCTTGATCATGTTTCGGCAGAGCCGGGTAAAGACACGCTTTACCCCTGCCTTTGGGCTACCCACAAATCCGCACTTATGCCAAACGGGGTCAGTGCGTTGCACGGACTGACGGTGAACTCCGCCATTTCACCGATTCCACCTGGTCTGGTGATCGATCCGCCGCTGTCAACCGATCTTGTCATGACGGCGGGGGGGGCACGCAGGGAACTGAATTTTTCCAATAGCTCGGCCAATGCAGTGATGACATTGACCGAGACCGTCATGGTCGGTGATGAGCCTCTGACGGCGCAGACTCAATTGAAGCTGGGTCACAATAAAATCAAATCGGTGGCCGCTCTCGGGCCGGCGATTGATCCGGTTTTGAGCAAGGGGCAGCGTGCGCGAGTGCAAGCACAGTTCTACTCGGCATTTGCTGATCGGCCGGTTGAGTCTTCGTCGATTGCATGGCATGTGGAAAGTGCAGATCCGGTCAATGCCCTGACAGATTCGGATGGCTGGTCAACGTATGACGCAAAGCCGCAAAGCGCGGGTATCAGTACCGTAAGCGCGACCGCTCTCAATCTGTACGATCAGACAACGGCCGAGCAGCATTTCGAACTCAAGACCTTGCCGGACGATCCCTGGAAAAGTCTGCGGCTGGTCACCGAGTCATTCGATGGTCTTTGGGGGCAACGTGCTTTGTTCCCCAGACGTGCTGAGCCGTTCAGCTTTCATCTGCAGGCCGACGATACCCATCCCTTGCGCAATCAACAGCTGGCTGTCGGCCTGGATCATCCTGTGCCGAGCGAGCTCGGGCTTGAATTCAGCGAGGTGTTGGGTGAGTTCCGGGATTGGACGGGTGAGGAACTGACATGCTCGTTCAATGCCGGCGATATCAAGGACGGCAGCATGGCCGTTCGATTGGCCGCCAGTCGTTTGCTGGAACTGTCTCCTCCTCAACCTATGTCATTGGGTAGTCAAGCCATTGCTGCGCACATCAATGCGAGTGCCGGTGTGTTTCAGACTGTCAATTGGGGGAAACCGGTTGTTTGCGAAGTTAAGTTGACGAGTGCGTTGACCGGAAAGTCGATGGCAAACATGCGGGTCAAGTGGGAGCGGCCAGAACATGAGGCGATGTTTACGACCACTAATCATCGGGGCATGACGCGAATCAGCTTCGTCCCCGACTTTGCCGGCCCGGGTGCAGTTCGTGCGTCGGTGGCGGGCGGCACTGACTCGGCGTATGTCGATTTCCAATACTTCATGAATGAACCTCGCCGGATTGAAGCCTTGTTCTCCGATGTAACGGAGGGAACACCGGGGACGAGGGTCACAGCACACATCATTTTGGTGTCGGCCAGCAGCGGCAGGCGTTTGAAAGGCGTCCAAGTTGAATGGAAGTTCCTTGATCTTTCCATCCCGCCGACGACGACTGACGACAAAGGGGAGGCTGAGACTGTGTTCAGATTACCTGCCTTCAACACAGCTGTTCTTCGTGCAACTGTGACAGGCGGGATTGCCGGTTGGAGTGTCAAACAAATCGAGTTCAAGGGGGTGCCTAATGTCTAATATTTCCGTAAGTTCTCAGACCTGGTTGCAGAATTTCAGACCCTACGTGAATAGCACAAAAGTAAAATGGCCTGACCTGTATTTGTATCTGATGGCGGGAGAGTGCATCGATCTGACGCTGGAGTTTGAATACAGCTATTTGATTGGCGATCCGGAGTCCCCTTTGAAGTTGTGTTGTGAGCCGGACGCGGAGTCGTTGGGGTTGGAGTGTGATCCGCCTTTTGGGCAACTAGTGGAAATGAAGGAAGGGCTTATCGAACTGACTTGGCATATTTCTGCTCACAAGACATCCGGTGCACCGTTTGAACTGCATTTTGAGATGCCTTTGTATCAGGGGATGCCGCCTTCACCGTTGGTACCGGGAAAAATAGAGGACGTGCTTATCGACTCGCTCAGGTGCGATCGACCTGTGACTTATGTTGGATATGAAGTCAATGCTCAGGCCTTGGTGCTGGCTTCCCCCAGCGGTCGACCTGTGCCGGGAGTCACTCTGAATTGGACCTACGCAGGAAGGCCGTTGCCTGACTCCACTTCAGACAAAAATGGCATCGCATCATCTGTTTTCACGGTAACTGACATTGGCGAGCATGATTTGGAAGTCTCTCTGGCGGGAGACTCTTCCAGTCCCAAGATCCAGCGTATCGTAGTCAAGGATCAGCTACTTGCAGTCATTAAGCTGGAAGTTGATAAGTACGAAGTGCCCGTCGGAAAGTCTTTAGAAGTCCGAGCACTCTTGCAGTCTTCGCTTACTCAGGAACCCATGGAAGGGGTAAAAGTTGATTGGGAGTATCGTCACTATGGGGATGATGTGAGCTACTCGAATGCCTTGGGCAGGACGTCAACGTGTGTGCTTGCTACTCAAGAAATGTTTGAACGCCCACCTTTATATATTTGGGCCCACGTTCATGGCCCTAATTTCACCGTGTCCAAGGGCATGACTTTGCTCGTTGTTCCGAATGCCAATATTTGAGGAAATGGAGTGGAGATACATGATCATTGCAGCACGCCTGATTTCTTCCAGGCCAGATACCGAGTGACAAGCTCATGATTCAACTTTTCTGCACGCGTATCCAACACCGGGCATCCGTGAGTGCTGAGTCGTTCCTGGATGTTGGCTCGTGTGTTCAAGTAATCAACCGCACCGCAGTAGGACAATGCCTCTTGCAAAGTTTGTACTGATGAACGGCGCAAAAGGTCAGGAGCCATTTCGCGCAGACTCACTAAAAGAACAGGATGATGTTGACTCAAGAGTTTAACGGCGCTCAGTACCCCCTCATCATCCTCTTCGCGAAGGTTGCTCATCAATACCACCAGCGCCCGGCGCGTCTGTCTGGCCAGTAACCGGTTCACCGCTGCCGGGTAATCGGCCGTGCGTTGCGTGCTATCCAGATCATAAACACTGTTTAGCAGTGCCTTGAGCTGTCCTGCTCCTTTGACTGGTGCAATAAACCGTGGCTGATCACTGGCAAATGTCATCAACCCCACCGCATCCCCATGCCTTAACGCCACATAACTCAACAGCAAACACGCATTCAACGCATGATCGAAATGCGACAGCTCCCCATCCTGACTGCGCATGTTCCGCCCGCAATCAAGCATGAAAACAATCTGCTGATCCCGTTCGTCCTCGTACTCTCGGGCAATCGGGGTGCGGTGGCGGGCGGTGGCTTTCCAGTCGATCTGGCGCAGGCTGTCGCCTTCGCGAAACTCGCGCAGTTGATGAAACTCCATCCCCTGGCCACGGCGTTGGCGCTGGCGCACGCCGAGCTGGCTGAGCCAGTGGTCGACTGCCAGCAGTTCACCGCCGTAGAGGCGGGCGAAGTCGGGGTAGACGCGGGTGTGGTCGGTGATGTTCAGCAGGCGTTTGCCGGACCACAAACCCAAGGGGCTCGGCAGGTTGAGCTCGCAGGTGTCGAAGGTGAAGTGGCCGCGTTTGAGCGGGCGCAGGCGATAGCCGATCAGGCTGCTCTGGCCCGGTTGCAGTTCGATGTCGAGCGGCAGATTTTCGAAGCTCAGGCCATCGGGTACGTGGTCGAAGATCTGAATGGCCAGTGACTGGTCGAAGTCGTGTTCGACTTCCAGCCGTACTTCGCTCCAGCGACCGAGGGCCAGGCTGCCGGGCATTTGCCGATGTACGCGGGGCGAGGGCAGGCGCTTCAAGCGCAGCGCGTCCAGCAGGCTCAGCGCGAACAGCGCCAGCAGCAAACCCCAGTTGATGGACAACAGGCTCGATGGCACTTCGACATCCAGCGCCTGTAACGCGCCCAGGACAATGCCGATGGCCAGCAGAATTGCCAGCCAGATCAACAACCGACGCGAGGGTTTCACAGGCGCGGCGCCGGTACTTGGTCAAGCAGTTGCTGAAGGACTTGATCAACTTGCAGTCCTTCGATGTCCAGTTCCGGTGCGAGGCGCACCCGGTGACGCAGCACCGCCAGCGCGCAGCCCTTGATGTCGTCCGGGATCACGAATTCGCCACCGCGCAACAAGGCCCGGGCGCGGGCGCAGCGCACCAGTGCAATGGAGGCGCGAGGTCCGGCACCGAGTGTCAGCCCCGGCCAGGTACGGGTGCTGCGCGCCAGGCGCACGGCGTAATCGAGCACTTGATCGTCCAGCGGCAAATCACTGGCGATGCGTTGCAGGGCTTGCACGTCCTTGGCCTGCAACACGGTGCGCAGCGGCTGCACGTCGAGCATGTCGGCGCGGGTCGAGCGGCTGACCTGCCGCACCATGTCCAGCTCCTGATCGGCGTCGGGGTAATCCATGCGCACCTTGAGCATGAAACGGTCGAGCTCGGCCTCGGGCAGCGGGTAGGTGCCTTCCTGTTCGATCGGGTTTTGCGTGGCGAGCACCATGAACGGCTGGGCTATCGGCAGGGCGCGACCTTCGAGGGTGACCTGACGTTCCTGCATCGCTTCGAGCAGGGCGGCTTGCGTCTTGGCCGGGGCGCGGTTGATCTCGTCCGCCAGCAGCAGGTGGGTGAACAACGGGCCTTTGCGCAGTTTGAACTGCTCGGTCTGCAGGTCGTAGACCGCGTGGCCGGTGACGTCGCTGGGCATCAGGTCCGGGGTGAACTGGATGCGCGCAAACTCGCCGCCAAAGCACTTTGCCAAGGCGCGTACCAACAAGGTTTTGCCGAGGCCGGGAACGCCTTCGAGCAGCACGTGGCCGCCGGCGATCAGCGCGGTCAGCACGTCGTCGATCACCGGG
Organism: Pseudomonas sp. B15(2017); assembly: GCF_002113215.1. NCBI lineage: Bacteria > Pseudomonadati > Pseudomonadota > Gammaproteobacteria > Pseudomonadales > Pseudomonadaceae > Pseudomonas > Pseudomonas sp. B15(2017). The sequence continues at coordinate 215,607 of NZ_NEJZ01000001.1, read as the reverse complement.
TTCTGGCCGATCAGCGCTTTCTGCAATTCGCCGCGCACTGCTTGGGCCAACTGACTGGCTCGCTGGCGTTGCTGGGCCGCGTGGCCGGGCGAGCCGGGTTCTATGTGTTCGGTCATAGCGTGTTCCTCAAGGCTTGCAGGTGGGCGACCTGACGGCAGAATTCGGCGTCGGACATGCGCCGCTTCGGTGCCGGGCTCAGGGCCTGGCTGATGGCACGGGTCGGCTGGCGGGTCAGACGCGACAGCACCAGCCATTGTTCGGCGACATTCAGTTGATCGAAACCGGGATGACGGTGACGGGCGCGGCGCAGGACGTCCTGCTGCAACGCTTGCAGCAAGGTCTGTTGTCCGTTGTGACGCAGGATGAAACCGGCACTGGCGCGCAGGTGTTCCATCAACTGCCGACGACTGCGCGGGGCGGGCGCCTGCACCGGGCCGTGACGCACGCCGACATGCCACAGCCACAGACCGATCAGCGCGAGCAGGGCGACGATGGCTTGTGGGAAATAGCGCCAGAGCAGGGTCGGCAGACTGTCGTGTTCAGTGTTGTACAACAAGGTCACGGCGGTGTCGGCGCTGAGGTACCAGAGCAGCCAGGCATTGTCGTGTTGCGCAATCGCCGGGGTTTTCCACAGGTCGGCATCGGTGACCACGGTGATCGTGCCGAGGCCGAAAGCCAGTTGCATCATGTGCGTGGCTTTCGCGCTGTTGGCCCAGGCCTGGGCGAGGTTTTTCGGGTCGTCGAGATGGAACGCGGTGTCGAATCCGGCATAGGCCGGGGCGTCTTCGTCTTCCAGGTAGAGCTTGGTCAGATTGGGGTATGGATCTTCGGCGGCATCCGGTGGCGTTGCCTCGAGATCCTTGGTGAAGGATTGATGCAGTTGCACGCGGTCGAGCAGCAGGTCGTTGCTCTGGCCGGTCTTCTCATCCCAGATCGATTCGGCGACGAACACCAGCCTTCCGCCGGCCCGGGCCCAGTTCAGAGCCTGATCGACCTGACGCGGAGTCATTTTCGAGCGGTCATTGAACATCAGCAGTGTGTGCTGGCGCGGATCGATGTCGGGCAACACGGCGAGGCTTTCGGCGTGAGTGACCTCGATTCCGCGTTCGCGCAGAAACATCTCCGCCGCCAGATAAGGATTGGCTTGCGCGGCGGGGGACGGGCCATGATCGACTTCGGCCTGGTAAGGCGTGGCCATGAGGTACAGATAAATGCCCAGCGCACCGAGCAGGACGACGATAAGCGTGCCACCCGAAAGCCAGAGCGCACGCCGGTTCAACGGGCGACTCCCTGGCCAAACAGGGACCGCCAGCCATCACACAATTGCTGTTGCAGATGCGCCGCCGGTACGCGGTGCCCGTAGGCCATGTTCTGCCAGTGGCCTGTGAGGTGACGGCTGTAGGCGAGCAAGTCGGGACGCTGCAACTGTTCGATCCGGGCCAGCACTTCGTTTTCGGTGTCCGCAGGTTTCAGGGTCAGGTTGAAGTCGTGCAACAGATGACTGAGCAGTGCCCGGTACAGCAGGCCCAGTGCTGCGCGCGGCTCGGTTTGCCAGAGCTGTTCCGCGTGGCTGGCGATGTCATCGGGCAGGCTTTCCTTTTGCAGATCCAGCCCGAAGGCCTGTCGCGGCATAGGCCTTTTGATTTGTTTGGGCAAGCGCGGACGGCGGCCGACGAACGCTTGCAGAAAATCCCGATAGCGCCAGACCAGCCAGCCAATTCCGGCGATCAGCGCGCCCCACAGCACGACTTCGATCGCCTTGGCGAGGCCCTCGAGGTGTCGGCCGTCCAGCCAGTCGAGCAGGGTTTTCAACCATTGCGGTGCTTCGCCTTCCTTGTTTTTTTCGGCAGCAGCGGGATCGTCGCCGAAGCGATAACGGGTGACGGTTTCCTTGTTCTTGAACGGCGGTTGTTCGAGCAAGGCCTTGATGCTGTCACGGGATGTCTGACTGGTCAGTGGCTGATTCAGGAGCCGGGGCGCATCCGGCGCGGTGTCAGGTTCGGCGGCCCATGCCGAGGGCACTCCCGGCAGCAGCAGGCACACCACCAGCAGCAAGCCGATCACGCTGCTGTTCAAACGCTGGCGCAAGCGGCGGAACACCAGTTCGATGTCCCAGGCTTCGAGGACGGTGCGGCGGTTCAGGTAAAGACTGAAACCGCAGGCGACGTAGATCGGTTCCCAGATCACCAGGATCAGCGCATAGAACGCATTGGTCAGATGCTCCAGCCAGCGCCATTCGTAGTCGGGCGCGAAGATCAGGCTTTGCCAGTCCCAATCGGTTTCGACCTGTTGCGGCAGTAGCAGGTAGAACAACACCATCAGGCCGATCCACAGCGCCGTTTCCAGATGCACACCGATGATTGTCAGCCACTGCGCGGCGCCGGCGTTGCGTTGCAACAGCACCTGCAAACGCTGCTGGCGGGCGTTACCGTCGAGGCCTTCGAGTTGCAGCACGGGCAGCAGGAAGCTGCGACTGAGGCTGAAGCGGCGCCAGGTCAGACTGGCGAGCAATTGTGGTTTGAGCAGACGCGGCCATTGGCGCAAGGCCTGTTTAAAGGTGGGTGTTTCGCCGAACAGTGCCTTGGAGAGGATGTACAACGGCAAGCGTTCGTACGCCGGTTTCAGCCACCAGAAGATGAACACGGCCAGCGACGGTGAATCCCACAACAGCAGGCTGAGCACCGCGAACAGCGGCAGGGTGACGATGGCCCAGCTGGTCATCAGCAGACGCCGATGTTGCTGGCTCATGAGCACGCCCAGATCCATGGCTTCCCAGGTAGTGCGCGGACGGATTGCCACAGTTGCGTCACTCAGGCGCATGGCGGGTCCTTCCGGCGAACAGCAGATAGATCGCCACGCCGAGCCAGAGCCCGGCGCCGACCAGGTATTTGGTCTGCGGCGAAAGCCCGATGCGTGACGACCAATACGCCTCGATAAACGCGGCGATCAACAGAAACAGCATGACCCCACAGATCAGCAGTACGCTCTGGCGCGCCGAATGTCTCAAGGCCTCGCCGCGCGTCAGGCGTCCCGGTGCTATCAGCGCCCAACCCAGTTTCAACCCCGCTGCACCGGCCAGGACAATCGCGCTGAGTTCAAATGCGCCGTGGCCGATCACGAACGGCCAGAAAGTCTGGCCAAAGCCGATCTCGGTGAGATGCCCGGCCACCGCGCCGATAGTCAGACCGTTGTAGAACAGGAAGAACGCGCTGCCCAGGCCCAGCAGCAAACCGCTGGCAAAGGTCTGAAAGGCGATGCCGATGTTGTGCATGATGTAGTAGCCGAACATCACCCAGTTTTCACTGGCGGCACGCTCGGCCGAGCGCCCGAGGTGGCCGGCGACCGGATCGTACATGCCTTGCATCTCGCGCACCTGCTCGGCGGGGATACGGTTGTAGATCAATTCGGGATTCAGATACACCAGTACCCCGAAACCGGCCAGGCTGCCGAGGAACAGCAGCCCGGCCACCAACACGAAAGGCCATTGCGCGCGAACCAGCCGGGGGAACCCGGCGAAGATGAAGCTCAGCAGGCTGGAACCCGTTTGCCGGCGATGACGGTAAAGCTGTTGATGGCCGCGCAGCACTTGCTGTTGCAATGAGTCGACGAGAAAACTGCTGTAACCACGTTCCTGCGCCAGCGCCAGATGCTGGCAGATTCGGCGATAGGCCTTGGGAAATTCTGCGACCTGCGACGTGTCCTTGCCTCGTTCGAGACGTTCGAGGGCGAGGGTGAAACGCTCCCATTCGGCCTTGTGGCGGGTTTCGAAAAGGCTTTGCTTCATGTCGGACCCAACAGGCCGCGAGCGATGCCGTTAAGCTCGCCAACGGCTTTCGGCGCGCTGATGTGCAGCGGTTGAGCGAGCAATGCAGCGAGTTCATTGACCCGCGCCGTCGACAGTTCCCCCTGGCGTTCGGCGAAAGCGAGCAGGGCGCGTTGTTCAGTCAGGGTCAGCGGGATCGGCGAGCGGCGGGGTTCGGCATCGGGCAACTGCGGGCGCTGGAGCGGGCGTTCGCTGTAGATCACCAGCGTGCCGGCAGCGATGTCGCCCAGGCGTTTGAAAGTCGGGTGTTGCAGGCAACTGATCGCCCCGAGGAAATAGCCGAAGGGCATCAGGTCGACAAAACGCAGCAGGTTGCGCAACAGGGAGGCTGACCAGCCGATCGGCGTGCCATCGTCGTGCACTACCCGCAGGCCCATCCATTGCTTGCCCGGCGAGCGGCCCTGACGCAGCACTTCAAACAGCACCATGTACCACCAGCTCACCCCGAACAGCAGCAGTGATCCGAGGCCTATGCCGAGTTTGCCGAGCAGCGCCAGTAACATGAAAAGCAGCCCCAGGATCAGCCCGCGCAACCCCAGATCGATGGTGAACGCCACGGCGCGCACCATCAGGCCGGCGGGGCGCAGCGGCAGGTCGATGCCTTCCGGCGTTTCGACCTTGTGCCGCGTGTCCAGTGGCGGGGCCAGCGATGCTTTCCTTCGCGGTGCTGTGGTCTCGAGCATGGGCTACCTGATGTTGCCGGATCGGGATGCAAGTGCGTCCGATGCTAGCAGCCTCTCGGGGGGAAACGACATAACTATGTCATACACATTCTTCAACCAAAGGTGACTGAATGATGCGGTGCTGGCCGCGACGACGCTTGAACGCCTAGACTTTGCCGATCTTCAGTTCAGGAACCGCCCGTGACTTCCATTTTCTGGTACGACTACGAAACCACCGGCATCAATCCCCGATGCGATCGCCCCTTGCAGGTGGCCGGGATCCGCACCGATCACGAACTCAACGAAATCGACGCGCCGGTCAATCTCTACTGTCAGCCCAGCGAAGACATCCTGCCGCATCCGGCGGCATGCGCGATCACCGGCATCACTCCGAGCCGCCTCGCCGAGCAAGGCTTGAGCGAAGCCGACTTCATGACCCGGGTCCACGCCCAGCTTGCAGCTCCTGGCACTTGCGGTGCGGGATACAACACCTTGCGCTTCGACGACGAGATGACCCGCTACAGCCTGTACCGCAACTTTTTCGATCCCTATGCCCGTGAATGGCAGGGCGGCAACAGCCGTTGGGATCTGATCGATGTGGTGCGCGCCGCCTACGCATTGCGCCCGGACGGGCTGGTGTGGCCGACCGACGACGAAGGCAAGGTGACGCTCAAGCTGGAACGCCTCACCGCCGCCAATGGCATCGATCACGGCAATGCCCACGAAGCCTTGTCGGACGTGCGCGCCACGATTGCCCTCGCCCGGTTGATCCGCGAGAAGCAGCCGAAGTTGTATGACTGGCTGTTCCAGTTGCGCAGCAAACAGAAGGTCATGGACCAGATTCGTCTGTTGCAACCGATGGTGCACATCTCCGGTCGTTTCTCCGCTGCGCGCAGTTATGTCGGCGTGGTGCTGCCGCTGGCCTGGCATCCGCGCAACAAGAACGCGTTGATCGTTTGTGATCTGCACCTGGATCCGCAGGGTCTGCTCGACCTGGATGCCGAAACATTACGTCAGCGCCTGTACACCCGGCGTGACGACCTGGCCGCAGGCGAGTTGCCGGTACCGCTCAAACTCATCCACATCAACAAGTGCCCGGTGGTGGCGCCATTGTCGGTGTTGCGTGCGAACGATCAACAGCGTCTGGGTCTGGACAGGGCGTTGTATCAGGCGCGTGCGTTGCGACTAAGTGACGCACAACAAGTTTGGAAAGATAAAGTCTCGGCGATTTATGCCAGCGAAGATTTCACCTCGAGTGACGATCCCGAACAGCAGTTGTACGACGGATTTATCGGTGACCGTGATCGTCGTTTATGTGAGCAAGTGAGAGCGACCGATCCTGCTCAATTGGCGCGAGAGCAATGGCCGTTCGATGACGAACGTTTGCCTGAATTGTTGTTTCGATATCGAGCACGTAACTTTCCCGATACGTTGAATTTCGAAGAGCAAGAACGCTGGAAAATCTTTTGCCGGCAACGCTTGTCCGAGCCGGAGTGGGGTGCCCCTAATACCTTGCAATCTTTTGCCGAGGCGATGCAGCAATGGTTGCTTAGTGCTGCGCCGATGCAGGCCGAGGTGTTGGTTGAATGGCAGAACTATGTCCAGGCACTGCGCAAACGTTTGGATCTTTGAAATCGAACATGTTCGGCGCTTGAATGCCGGGCATAAAAAAACGCCAGCATTCGCTGGCGTTTTTTTGTGTCACAGAAGCGCTCTGCGACGAGGGTTGCGGCTTAGCCCAGCAGGGTAGCCCAGCCTTCAACCACGTCACCGCCCCACTTGGCTTTCCACTCTTTCAGAGTTTTGTGGTTGCCACCTTTGGTTTCGATGACTTCGCCGTTGTGCGGGTTTTTGTATTGTTTAACTTTGCGAGCACGCTTGGTGCCGGTAGTTTTGGCTGCGCCGCCACGTGGTGCCTTGGTTTTGGACTCTGGATCCAGCAGCGCGATGATGTCGCGCAGGGATTTGGAATATTCGCCCATCAGTGTGCGCAGTTTGCCTTCGAATTCCAGCTCGGCTTGCAGTTTGTCGTCTTGCGACAGGTTTTTCAAACGGGCTTGCAGCTCTTTGATAGCTTCTTCGGTGGCACGATATTCGTTGATCAAGGACATGATTACTACCTTATGTGGGAGTGCGCGATGGCAGGGGACAGTGCGGCAATAATAGTCAGGCTGTTTCATCAAGTAAACATTTAACCGGGGTTTTTATTTGAATTAGTTACGTTGAAAAGCCCGGAATTGAATGTTCAGTTAAATATTGTGATGGAGTCTTCGCAGATATTCACACAGGTCTGCACATGCAGGGCTATTGCTACGCCATCATTCTGGCGTTTGCAGGCGTCAAAAAAATTGCGGCGGGCTGTCGGGAGGCTCCGAGGGTCATCAATACTGCAGTTTTCCCGCGCAGTCGCTAGAATGGCCGCCTTTGCGAAGTTCTGGAGTTTCCCCCTCATGCGCACTTTTCGGTTGGTGATTTCTTGCCCGGACCGCGTTGGCATCGTTGCCAAAGTCAGTAACTTTCTGGCGGCCCACAATGGCTGGATCACCGAAGCGAGCCACCACTCGGATAACCAGGTCGGCTGGTTCTTCATGCGTCACGAAATACGTGCCGATTCCCTGCCTTTCGGTATCGAGGTGTTGCGCGAGAAGTTTGCACCGATCGCCGAAGAGTTCTCGATGGACTGGCGCATCACCGACACCGAGCAGAAAAAACGCGTGGTGCTGATGGCCAGCCGCGAATCCCACTGCCTGGCTGACCTGCTGCACCGCTGGCACAGCGACGAGCTGGATTGCGAGATCTCCTGCGTGATCTCCAACCACGACGACCTGCGCAGCATGGTCGAGTGGCACGGCATTCCTTATTACCACGTGCCGGTCAATCCGCAGGACAAGCAACCGGCCTTCGACGAGGTGTCGCGTCTGGTCAAGCAGCACGATGCCGAAGTGGTGGTGCTGGCGCGCTACATGCAGATCCTGCCGCCGGACATGTGCCGCGAATACGCGCACAAGGTCATCAACATTCACCACAGCTTCCTGCCGTCGTTCGTCGGTGCCAAGCCGTACCACCAGGCTTCGATGCGCGGTGTGAAACTGATTGGTGCGACCTGCCACTACGTGACCGAAGAGCTGGACGCCGGCCCGATCATCGAACAGGACGTGGTGCGCGTGAGCCACAGCGACAGCATCGAAGACATGGTGCGTTTCGGTCGTGACGTCGAGAAGATGGTGCTGGCCCGTGGCCTGCGTTATCACCTGGAAGACCGCGTGCTGGTGCACGGCAACAAGACCGTGGTGTTCTGATTCAGGTTCGCTCCCGCGCAGAGCGCGGGAGCGATCCATGGACCGTGAGGAATGACCGATGAGCGATCCACTGGACAAAGCCACTTCCAAGGCCCCCGCCACCTTGGGTGAGGGCTGCCTGAGCCGCTATGACCCGGATGACCTGAGCCCGGAGGACGGCACGGAGTTTCCCGGCGCTGCCGAACTGTGGGAACAGCTCAAGGACGAAGAGGATGACCTCAAGAAGCCTGTCTGACGCTCAGCAGCTTTTTCAGCAACGGCCGGCCCAGCATCAATAGAAACACCGGGCCACCGACCAGCAGATAGAAGTAATACGTCACCACCCGCCAGATCAGGATCGCCGCCGCGGCGGTCGATTTGCCGACCATCGGCGCCAGCAGCGCCGCCGAGGTCAACTCCGCCGCACCGGCACCGCCCGGCAACAGGCTGAATTGCCCCGCACCCAGCGAAAGCATCTGGATCAGAAAGGTCCAGGCCCATTGCACATCCGCCCCCAGACCGCGCAACGCCAGATAAAGCACGCTGTATCGCAACGACCAATGCACGCAGGTCAGGACGAACACCTTGATCAATGTCTGCCAGGGCAATTTCAGCGCATCGGTGAAAGCCGCCAGAAAGTGCAGCAACTGCCGCGCCCAGCGCCGTCGGGTACGCGGTTCGACGTTCATCCCCGCCAGCAGGCGCCCGCTCAGGCGGATCAATCGACGGTGATAGCGCGCGACCAGCACGCAACTGAACAGGCCGCCGGTCAACGACAGGGCACTGACGATCAACAGCCATTCCATGCGGTCGCTGAGATGCTGGAACAGCGCGTAGATCAAAATCCCGCTCAGGGCGCAGAGAAAGAACAGCAGATCGCTCAATTGATCCATCGCAAACACGGCGCTGCCCCGGGCCGGACGAACGCCGCTGCGCGCCAGCAGCGCCATGATTGTCAACGGCCCCCCGCTGCCGCCGGGCGTGGCGCACCAAGCGAATTCGGCAGCCATCACCACCCCGAGACTTTTGACGGGCGTGACCCGGTCACGCTGATCGCCGAGCAGCAGCCGCAGGCGCAAGGTGTTGATGCCCCAGCACAACAGAACCATGGCGAACATGATCAACAGCCAACGCAGTGGAAATGCCTGCAGGCGCTCCCAGGTTTCGCCGCCCCCGAGCAGGACGGGAACCGCCACGGCCACCAGCAGGCCGATCAGCAAAAGAATGCCGCGGCTCAAGCGGCACGCTCGGCTTGAGTGCGCTGGCGCGTCAGCCAGTCGATTTTGGTCATGGGCACGCGTCCCTCCGCCAGCAGTCGTTCAAGGGTGCGCCACCAGTAATCCCGGGAAAACCGGTGGCGCATGTCCACCGGGTGCAAGCCTAGACGAATCACCGGCGCCTGACGCCAGCGCTGCTCACGCTGTTCGCTGATGATCTTCGACACCCCGCGACGCCAGGCACTGCGCGCGCTCCACACCAGTCCGGGGGCCTCGACCGCGGAGAAATCCGGCAAGTGATAAAGATGCTGCGGATCGCTGGTGTAGCGCAGTGGCAATTCGCGCAGTGCCTGACGGGTGCCGGCGCTCATCAACCAGGCCGGGGCCACGAAACCGTGCAGTGGCCAGCCGTGGCGTCGAAACAGATCGATGCCCGGGAGCAGGCGGGCGAGGGCGGCTTCACGGGACAACTGATAGAACTCGCCTTCATGGGTGTAGATCCGGCGCATGAACCAGTCGCGCGCCGTGTGCGGGCCAGGCTCGGTGTCTTCATGAAAGTGGCCGTGCAGGGCCAGTTCATCGCCGCGAGCGATCCGCTCGTCGAGCATCCGACAAAACGCCGGATCGGCTTCAAGTGCATCGTGTCGATGGAAGTCCGGGACCACCAGCCACGTGATCGGAACATTGCCCAGCCGGTCAACGGCTTCGACGAACCCCCGATAATCAGCCCACGTGGAGGGCGCCACGTCATGCAGCACCAGCATCAGCGCCGGGCGCTCGCGAGATTCAGCCATTGGCCACCCACGGAGCCGAATCGCCGAGCACGGCGTGGTAATGGCCCAACAGGCTATCGACCACCGTGTCCCAGGCGTAATGTCGTTCGACGTGTTGGCGCGCCTGTTGACCGAGTACGCCAGTCCCGCGACTGAACAGTTCGCGCACGGCATTGGCCATGGCTTGCGCATTGTTCGGCGCGCAGAGCAGGCCGCAGGATTCGCTGACGATTTCCTCGAATGCCCCGGCCGCCACCGCCACCACCGGAATGCCGCAGGCCATGGCTTCCAGAATCACCAGGCCGAAGGTTTCCTGATCGCCGGCGTGCAGCAAAGCGTCGGCACTGGCCATCAGTCGCGCGACCTGTGCGGCCGGGCAGAACCGGTCGATCACGCTGACGTTGTCCGGGACGGACGCCGGCATCGACGAGCCGACCAGCAACAGGTGATAGCGCGGGCCCAGGCGTTTCATGCAATCGAGCAGCACCGGCAGATTTTTTTCCTTGGAACCGCGACCGGCAAAGATCAACAGGCGCGTGTCCTCGGCTATCCCCAGTTCGCTGCGCAACCCGGTATCGCGGGCATCAGGGTGGAAGGTGTGCAGGTCAACGCCCAGCGGTTGCACGTAGACGTTGCGCACACCCAGCCCGCTGAGCTTGTCGGCCATCACCTGGCTGGGCGCCAGCACCCGGTCGAAATTGCCGTACAACTTGCGCACATAGGCGTCGACATTCGGCGTGACCCAATGGCCCATGCGGTTTCCCACCAACAGCGGCAGGTCGGAATGGTAGAAACCGATCACCGGCACATCGAGTTGTCGACGTGCATCGAGCGCGGCCCAGGCGGTGAGGTACGGATCGCCGACTTCGATCAGATCCGGCTGCAGATCCTGCAGCACCTTGCGCCAGGGGGCCAGGCGCACGGGGAAGCGATAGCCTTTGCCGAAAGGCAGGGCGGGGGCAGGCACCGTGTAGACGCCGTCACGTTCGCCGAAATGCGCGCCGGGAATCAGCAGGCTGTGGCGGATGCCGGGTTTGACCGCCAACCGACGGTGCTTGGCATCCAGATAGGTGCGCACGCCGCCGCTGGCCGGGGCGTAGAACATGGTGATGTCGGCGATATGCACGGTGAACGGCCCTCCGCGTTGATCTCCCTTGGTTGACCCTTATCAAGAATAGATGTTCGGTCGGGGTTTCGCGGTGAGGCGCAAGGCCGGTTGCGGAGGGTTGTTGGTCGTCTTCGTCAGATGGCAACGAACCGATGAAGACGACCGACAGAACGGCTTTAAATACGGAAACTACCCACCAACTGCTTCAGTCGCGAAGCCTGCTGCTCCAGATCCGAGCAAGCACGCAACGTCGCCTGCAGGTTCTCGACACCTTCCTGGTTCAGCGTATTGATCTCGGTGATATCCACGTTGATCGATTCAACCACGGCAGTCTGTTCCTCGGTCGCGGTCGCCACCGACTGGTTCATCCCGTCGATTTCACCGATGCGCTGGGTCACGCTGTTCAAGCGCTCGCCGGCAAGGTTGGCGATGTCCACGCTGTCCTGGCTGTGGCGCTGGCTGTCGCTCATGGTGCTGACGGATTCGCGGGCGCCGACTTGCAACTCCTCGATCATGGTCTGCACCTGTTGCGCCGATTCCTGGGTGCGGTGGGCGAGGTTGCGCACCTCGTCCGCCACCACCGCAAAACCGCGCCCGGCTTCACCGGCCCGCGCTGCCTCGATGGCGGCGTTGAGCGCCAACAGGTTGGTCTGCTGGGAGATGCTGGTGATCACTTCCAGAATCTGGCCGATGTTCACGGTCTTGCTGTTCAGCGATTCGATATTGCTGCTCGATGCGCTGAGCATGCTCGACAGCTGATTCATCGCCTTGATGCTGCGATCCACCACTTGCTGACCGTCTTCGGCCAGGTTGCGGGCGTCGCTGGCCTGGGTCGAGGCCTGGGCTGCGTTGCGGGCGATTTCCTGGGCGGCGGCGCCGAGCTGGTTGATTGCCGCGGCCACGCTGTTGGTGCGCGAGGCCTGCTGGTCGGAGTTGTACATCGACGAGTTCGAGGCCGCGACCACGCGCAGGGCGACTTCGTTGACCTGGCCGGTGGCCGACGACACTTCGCGGATGGAGCCGTGGATACGCTCGACGAAACGGTTGAACGCGGTGCCGAGTACGCCGAATTCATCCTGGTTCTGGATGGTCAGGCGCTTGGTCAGGTCGCCTTCGCCGTCGGCGATGTCCTCCATCGCGCGGGTCATCACGTGCAGCGGCTGGATCAGGATACGGATCAGCATGCCGAGCAGGGCGATGATGATCGCCACTGCAATTACGGTGGCAATCACGGCCGAGGTGCGGAATTCGCTGAGCATCGAGAAGGCTTTGTCTTTGTCCACCGACAGCCCGATGTACCAGTTCACCGATGGCAGGCCCTTGATCGGGGTGAAGTTGACGATGCGGGTCTTGCCGTCGACGGTGATTTCAGTGAAGTCGCTGCTGATGCGCGGGGTGTCCTGCGGATAGGCTTCCTTCAGTGACTTCATCACCAGGGCCTTGTCCGGGTGCACCAGAATCTTGCCGTCGGCGCTGACCAGGAACGCGTAACCCATGCCGGAGAAGTCCCGGGCGCTGAGGGTGTTGATCAGGGTCTGCAGGCTCAGGTCGCCGCCCACCACGCCCACGCTTTGGCCGGCCTTTTTCGCGGCGGTGGCGATGGAAATGATGGTCTGGCCGGTGGCCGCGTCGATGTACGGTTCGGTCAGGGTCGACGTGCTGCTGCTTTCCGCGCCTTTATACCAGGGGCGAACGCGTGGATCGAAACCGTCCGGCATCTTCGCATCCGGGCGGATGGTGAAGTGCCCGGTGGCATCGCCGAGGTAGGAGGCCATGAAGGTCGACGTCAGGGCTTTCTGTTCCAGCAGGCTGGCGACGGCGGACGGCTCGGGGTTGAGGGCAATGTTCTGGGCAGCGTTCTCGATCAGCAGGATGCGGCCGCTCAGCCAGGTCTGGATGTTGTCGGCTGTAACCTCGCCCATCTCGTTGAGGTAATTGTCCAGGTCTTCGCGGATCGCATTGCGCTGCAACCAGTCGTTGTACAGCGTGAACGAAGCGAAGGCGGCAATGACAATGAGGGCCGCGGCAAGCAAAATTTTATGGCTGAAACGCAGATTTTTGTTCATGGCTTGGGGTTCCGCTAAGGTCTTAATGTCCAAGGCGTGCTTTTATAAACGCGCGCAGAATGGGCAGGGGTGAAAGCGCACTGATATTTCCTTCTTTCCTTAGGGAAATCTCAGACCGGACTTTTGATCGGGTCTCTCACTCTCTCTATCGGCCATGCTCGACAAAGATTAATCATTGGGTGACCAAATGCCTGACTCCTTGCAACTCGTAATCGGCGCCGATCTCGCCGGGCAACCGATCGCTCAGGCGATGCGCCTGGCCAACCGTCATGGACTGGTAGCCGGGGCCACCGGTACCGGCAAGACCGTTACTTTGCAGCGTCTGGCCGAGGCGTTCAGCGACGCTGGGGTCGCGGTGTTCGCCGCCGACGTCAAGGGCGACCTGTGTGGTCTCGGTGCCGCCGGCAATCCCCAGGGCAAGATCGCCGAGCGCATCGCCGGCATGCCGTGGCTCAAGCACACGCCTCAGGCGTATCCCGTGACCTTGTGGGACATCCACGGTCAGTCCGGTCATCCGTTGCGCACCACGTTGAGTGAAATGGGCCCTCTATTGATCGGGGCCTTGCTGGAACTGACCGACAGCCAGCAATCGGCGTTGTACGCGGCGTTCAAAGTGGCCGATCGCGAAGGGTTATTGCTGCTCGATCTCAAAGACTTGAAAGCGCTGCTCAACCACCTCAAGGACAATCCGCAGCTGCTGGGCGATGACGCCGCGCTGTTCACCACCGGCTCCAGCCAGGCGCTGTTGCGGCGTCTGGCGACGCTGGAACAGCAGGGCGCCGAAGCGTTGTTTGGCGAGCCGGCGCTGCAACTGGAAGACATTCTGCACCCGGCCGCCGATGGTCGCGGGCGGATTCATTTGCTGGATGCCAGTCGTCTGGTGCATGAGGCGCCGAAGGTCTACGCGACCTTCCTGCTGTGGCTGCTGGCCGAGCTGTTCGAGCAACTGCCGGAACGGGGCGATGCCGACAAGCCGCTCCTGGCGCTGTTTTTCGATGAGGCGCATTTGTTGTTCGGCGATACGCCGAAGGCTTTGCAGGAACGGCTGGAGCAGGTGGTGCGTTTGATCCGCTCCAAGGGCGTCGGCGTGTATTTCGTCACCCAGTCGCCGGGTGACCTGCCGGACGACGTGCTGGCGCAACTGGGGCTGCGGATCCAGCACGGCCTGCGCGCGTTCACCGCCAAGGAACAGAAGTCCCTGCGGGCGGTGGCGGACGGTTTCCGGCCGAATCCGGCGTTCGACACGTTGTCGGTGCTCACCGAACTCGGGATTGGCGAAGCGTTGGTTGGCACATTGCAGGAAAAGGGCACGCCGGAAATGGTTCAGCGTGTGCTGGTAGCACCGCCGCAATCGCGGATCGGGCCGTTGACCGAGACGGAACGCACGGTGCTGATCGCCGGTTCGCCGTTCAAGGGGCGGTACGACAAACCGATCGACCGCGAGTCGGCCTATGAAATTCTGATGGGCCGCAAGGGGCTGGCACCGGAGGCTGAAGTGGCGCCGGGTAAACCGGCGGTTGAGGAGCCAAGTCTGGCAGACAGGGCCGGAGAGTTCCTCGGCACGGCGGCGGGGCAGGCGCTCAAATCGGCGATGCGTCAGGCGGCGAATTCGCTGGGTAAACAGTTGGTGCGCGGTCTGATGGGGTCATTGCTGGGCGGCAGCAAGCGCCGCTGATCAATAAGGCTCAGGTTTTGGGTTTGGCGTGGGCGGCCAGTCGTTCCAGGGCCGCTCGCAGATTTGGATCGCTGATCCCTTCGGCGGTGGCCTGGATGGTCGCCGCCGCATCCGTCGACAGATCGATCGTGGATCCGCTCGTCTCGCGCTGGAGGGTCGGTGGCCGCACGGCGAACTTGATCCGCGTCAGATTGGCGAACTCGTCGAACATCTGCAGTTGTCGTTGCAGACGTTTCTGCTGATAGCGCAGACGCGTGGCCCAATGGCCGTCGGTGACAATCAGCAACAGCTCGCCTTCGCGCCACTTGGCCACGTGGCAGTGCTCACGGGCGGCGGGTTGCAGCTGGCTTTCGAGCAGGCGTTGCAGATGGGCCAGACGTTGGGCATGACCGAGGATGGCTTTCAACGGCCTGGCTTCGCGTAGCAGAACGGCGGGCGCTCTGGCTGTGAGAGGGCGAAATGCCATGATCTAGGACCTGAAGTTGCAGAGGCGCCATGGTAGCAGATGGCACCCATTTCACTCGCCCATTGCTTTTGTCACTGCTTTGCCCATTAAATCAACGACTAACTTCTTCGCTGTACGGCTTGAAGTTGAGCAAAACGCCCCTATTTTAAGTGAGCCCCGTCAAAGCGCAGTGCCAGCATCGTGGAATATCCCCACTTTCCTCACCACCGTTTCCGGGTAGAATGCTCGTTCGCATGCGGCCATGAGGGCTGCACGGGCGACTCACGGGGCCGCCCTCCATCCCTTTAGTGTGGAAGATCCTGCCGATATGTTTGCGCCTTTGTTAAAGAAACTTTTTGGAAGCAAGAACGAGCGTGAAGTCAAGCGCATGCTCAAGACGGTGCAGCTCGTCAATGCCTTCGAAGAGAAGATGGTCGCCCTCTCGGACGATCAACTGCGCGCCAAGACCGCAGAGTTCAAGGACCGCATTGCCAAGGGGGAGACCCTCGACAAGCTGTTGCCGGAAGCCTTTGCGGTCGCCCGCGAAGCCGGCAAGCGTGTCATGGGCATGCGCCACTTCGACGTCCAGCTGATCGGCGGCATGACCCTGCACGAAGGCAAGATTGCCGAAATGCGCACCGGTGAAGGCAAGACCCTGGTGGGTACCCTGGGCGTTTACCTCAACGCGCTGTCCGGCAAGGGCGTGCACGTTGTGACCGTGAACGATTACCTGGCCCGCCGCGACGCCAACTGGATGCGTCCGCTGTATGAATTCCTCGGTCTGAGCGTCGGCATCGTGACGCCGTTCCAGCCGCCGGAAGAGAAGCGCGCCGCCTACGCTGCCGATATCACCTACGGCACCAACAACGAATTCGGGTTCGACTACCTGCGCGACAACATGGCGTTCAGCATGGAAGAGAAATTCCAGCGCGAACTCAACTTTGCCGTGATCGACGAAGTCGACTCCATCCTCATCGACGAAGCGCGTACCCCGCTGATCATTTCCGGTCAGGCCGAGGACAGCTCCAAGCTGTACATCGAGATCAACAAGCTGATCCCGAAACTCAAGCTGCACGTCGAGGAAGTCGAAGGCGAAGTCACCCAGGAAGGCCATTACACCGTCGACGAAAAGACCCGTCAGGTCGAACTCAACGAAGCCGGTCACCAGTTCATCGAAGACCAACTGACCAGCATCGGCCTGCTGGCCGAGGGCGAGAGCCTGTACTCGGCGCATAACCTGAGCCTGCTGACTCACGTTTACGCCGGTCTGCGTGCGCACAAGCTGTTCCACCGCAACGTCGAATACATCGTGCAGGACGGTCAGGTCGTACTGGTCGACGAACACACCGGCCGTACCATGCCCGGCCGTCGTTTGTCCGAAGGCCTGCACCAGGCCATCGAAGCCAAGGAAAACCTGAACATTCAGGCCGAGAGCCAGACCCTGGCATCGACCACGTTCCAGAACTACTTCCGCCTGTACGAAAAACTGGCCGGCATGACCGGTACCGCCGACACCGAAGCGTTCGAATTCCATCAGATCTATGGTCTGCAGGTCGTCGTGATCCCGACCAACAAGCCATTGGCCCGTAAGGACTACAACGACCTGGTGTTCCTGACTGCCGAAGAGAAATACGCGGCAATCGTCAATGACATCAAGGAAAGCATGGCCGCCGGCCGTCCGGTGCTGGTGGGTACTGCGACCATCGAAACCTCCGAGCACATGTCCGCATTGCTCGTGAAGGAAGGCATCGAACACAAGGTCCTGAACGCCAAGTTCCACGAAAAAGAAGCTGAAATCATCGCGCAGGCCGGTCGTCCGGGCGCACTGACCATCGCTACCAACATGGCCGGTCGTGGTACCGACATCCTGTTGGGCGGCAACTGGGAAGTTGAAGTCGCGTCGCTGGAAAACCCGACGCCTGAGCAGATTGCCCAGATCAAGGCCGACTGGCAGAAGCGTCACCAGCAAGTGCTGGAGTCCGGCGGTCTGCAGGTGATCGCGTCCGAGCGTCACGAATCCCGTCGTATCGACAACCAGCTGCGTGGCCGTGCCGGCCGTCAGGGTGACGCCGGTTCCAGCCGCTTCTACCTTTCGCTGGAAGACAGCCTGATGCGCATCTTCGCCTCTGACCGGGTGAAGAACTTCATGAAGGCCCTGGGCATGCAATCCGGTGAAGCGATCGAGCACCGTATGGTGACCAATGCCATCGAGAAGGCGCAGCGCAAGGTTGAAGGCCGCAACTTCGACATCCGCAAGCAACTGCTCGAGTTCGACGACGTCAACAACGAGCAGCGTAAAGTGATCTATCACATGCGCAACACGTTGCTGGCTGCGGACAACATCGGCGAAACCATCGCTGATTTCCGTCAGGATGTCCTGAACGCTACCGTCAGCGCGCACATTCCGCCGCAATCGCTGCCAGAGCAGTGGGACGTGGCGGGTCTGGAAGCGTCGATCGCCAGCGACTTCGGCGTGAAGCTGCCGATCCAGCAATGGCTCGACGAAGACGATCACCTGTACGAAGAAACCCTGCGCGAGAAGCTGATGAACGAGCTGATCGCCGCCTACAACGAAAAAGAAGACCAGGCGGGTGCCGAAGCCCTGCGCTCGTTCGAGAAGCAGATCGTGCTGCGCGTACTGGACGACCTGTGGAAAGACCACCTGTCGACCATGGATCACCTGCGTCACGGCATCCACTTGCGTGGTTATGCGCAGAAGAACCCGAAGCAGGAATACAAGCGCGAGTCCTTCACGCTGTTCTCCGAGCTGCTGGATTCGATCAAGCGCGACTCGATCCGCGTGCTGTCCCACGTTCAGGTTCGCCGCGAAGATCCGGCCGAAGAAGAACAACGCCTGCGTCAGGAAGCCGAAGCACTGGCCGCCCGCATGCAGTTCGAACACGCCGAGGCTCCTGGCCTGGAAGCGCAACCGGAACTGGTCGGTGAAGAGGTCGATGTGGCCCTCGCCGCCGCCCCGGTTCGCAACGAGCAGAAGCTGGGCCGCAACGAACTGTGCTACTGCGGTTCGGGCAAGAAATTCAAGCATTGCCACGGGCAGATCCAGTAAACCCCGTTTCAATCGCTGAAATACCCGCGCCGCGACCGGCACCAGCCGTCGCGGCGTTTTGCCATTTACACCACCGCCACTACGCTTGGCGGTGCTGACATCATTGAGTAAGGAGCGCATTCATGGCTGTTGGTCTTGGTCCTTTGCCAACGTTGCACCCGGTTGCCGGTTTTGAACTCGGTATCGCTTCGGCCGGCATCAAGCGCCCGGGGCGCAAGGATGTCGTCGTGATGCGTTGCGCCGAAGGTTCCACCGTGGCGGGCGTGTTTACGTTGAACGCTTTCTGCGCAGCGCCGGTGATCCTGGCCAAGAAGCGCGTGCAGAACCCGGTGCGCTACCTGTTGACCAACACCGGCAATGCCAACGCCGGCACCGGCGAACCGGGCCTGGCAGCCGCCGAGCGAACCACCGCCAAACTGGCTGAACTGACCGGTGTGGATGCCAGCCAGATCCTGCCGTACTCCACCGGCGTGATCGGCGAGCCGCTGCCGGTCGAGAAGATCGAGGGCGCCTTGCAGGCCGCGCTGGACGATCTGTCGGAAAACAACTGGGAAGCTGCCGCCACTGGCATCATGACCACCGACACGCTGCCCAAAGGCGCCAGCCGCCAGTTCCAGCATGACGGCGTGACCATCACCGTCACCGGCATCAGCAAAGGCGCGGGGATGATCCGTCCGAACATGGCGACCATGCTCGGCTACATCGCCACCGACGCCAAAGTCTCCCGCGACGTGCTGCAAAACCTGATGCTGGACGGCGCCAACAAGTCGTTCAACCGCATCACCATCGACGGCGACACTTCGACCAACGACTGCTGCATGCTGATCGCCACCGGCAAGGCTGCGCTGCCGGAAATCACCCGTGCCGAAGGCGAGCTGTTCGCCAAGCTGAAACAGGCCGTGTTCGAAGTGTGCATGGATGTGGCCCAGGCCATCGTGCGTGACGGCGAAGGCGCGACCAAGTTCGTGACCGTTGAAGTCAACGGCGGCGGCAATCACCAGGAATGCCTGGATGTCGGCTACACCGTGGCCCACTCGCCGCTGATCAAGACGGCACTGTTTGCGTCCGACCCGAACTGGGGCCGCATTCTCGCCGCCGTTGGCCGTGCCGGCGTGCCGGATCTGGACGTGAGCAAGATCGACGTGTTCCTCGGTGACGTGTGCATCGCCAGCCGTGGCGCCCGCGCCGCGACCTACACCGAAGCCCAGGGCTCGGCGGTGATGCAGCAGGAAGAAATCACCATCCGGATCGAGCTGGGTCGCGGCGATTGCAGCGAAACCATCTGGACCACCGACCTGTCCCACGAGTACGTGAAGATCAACGCCGAATACCGCACCTGATCCCTGCCGAAGAGGGAGGTCTGCGGACCTCCTTTTCTTCTGTCCCATGAAAGGACCCGAACATGAGCCTTCACCTGATCATTGGCGACAAACTGCTTTCCTCCTGGTCCCTGCGCGCGGCGCTGGCGCTTGAACTGACCGGCGCGCCCTACACCGAAGAACTGGTCAAACTCGGCAAGCCCGACACTCGTGAGCGGCTGCTGGCGCACTCGCCGACCGCCAAGGTGCCGCTGCTGAAAACTGCCCGTGGCACCATCGCCGATTCTCTGGCGATTGCCGAATACCTGGCCGAACAGTTTCCTTCCGAACAACTCTGGCCGACCGATATCGCCGCCCGTGCCCAGGCCCGCTCCGCCTGCGCGCAGATGCACAGCGGCTTCTTCGCGATGCGCAATCACATGCCGTTCAACCTGAGCCACGATGCGCCACTCAATCCGGTGCCGCCTGAGGTGAAGGTCGACATCGAGCGCATGCTCGCGCTATGGGCCGAATGCCGCGCCGTTGCGACTGAGCCTGGACCTTACCTGTTTGGTCGGGTGTCGCTGGCCGATGCGTTCTTTGCACCGATTGCCGTGCGCCTGCGTACCTATCAGGTAAAGCTGCCCGCCGAAGATGAAGCCTATGTTGAAACCGTCTACCAATGGCCGGCCTTCAAGGCCTGGCAAAAGGCTGGACTGGAGGAATTGCAGTCGTGAAACGTGTACACGTCGCCGCCGCCGTCATTCGTGACGACAGCGGCAAGATTCTGATCGCCCGGCGTGCCGATACCCAGCATCAGGGCGGCCTCTGGGAATTTCCCGGTGGCAAGGTCGAAGCCGACGAGTCGGTGCAAACCGCGCTGGCCCGTGAGCTGCACGAAGAATTGGGCATCGTCGTCGGCGCCGCGCGGCCGCTGATCAAGGTGCGCCACGATTATCCGGACAAGCAGGTGTTGCTGGATGTCTGGGAAGTCTCGAGCTTCACCGGCGAACCCCATGGCGCCGAAGGCCAGCCATTGGCCTGGGTTTCGGCCAAGGAGCTGACGGATTACGAATTTCCGGCGGCGAACCAGCCGATCGTCGCGGCGGCGCGTCTGCCTGCCGAATACCTGATCACCCCGGAAGATCTGGAAACTCCGGCCTTGCTGCGCGGTATCCAGAAGGCGATCGCCGGTGGGATCAAGCTGATCCAGTTGCGTGCGCCCAATGGTTATGACCCGAAGTACCGCGATCTGGCGGTAGATGCGGTCGGCCTCTGTGCCGGCAAGGCGCAGTTGATGATCAAAGGCCCGTTCGAGTGGCTGGGCGATTTCCCGGCCGCCGGCTGGCACATCACCTCGGCGCAACTGCGCAAGTACGCTGCTGCGGGGCGGCCGCTGCCGGCGGAGCGCTGGTTGGCGGCGTCCTGCCACAACGCTGAAGAACTGGCGCTGGCCGAGCAGATGGGCGTGGATTTTGTCACCCTGTCGCCGGTGCAGCCGACCCTGACTCACCCGGATGCCCAGCCGTTGGGCTGGGAGCAGGCTTCGACGCTGATCGAAGGCTTCAGCAAACCGGTATTTCTATTGGGCGGTGTCGGCCCGGCGGAGCGCGAAAAAGCGTGGGATGCCGGGGCTCAAGGTGTAGCGGGGATTCGGGCGTTCTGGCCTGAGGCTTGATTCTTTACTGAGGCTGATGTCCCCTTCGCGGGCAAGCCCGCTCCCACATTTGATTGCATTCCAACTGTAGGAATACATTTCCCTGTGGGAGCGGGCTTGCTCGGGGCGGCGTTCCGACGAAGGCGTCCTGACAGTCGCTACTGCTGTGAAGGATTCGCCGCCGGTTGCCACAGAATCTCGGCAATACCCTGGCGCCGCGCAATCAACCTCGCCGCGACAAACAACAGATCCGACAAGCGATTGATGTACGCCAGGCCAACCCCGGCCAACGGTTCGATCGCATTCAAATGCTGACAACGACGTTCGGCACTGCGCGCCAGGCTACGGCAGACATGCGCTTGGGCAATCAGCATTGAACCACCCGGCAGAATGAAGTTCTCCAGCGGCCCCAATTCCTCGTTCCACACATCGATGGCCGATTCCAGCCGTTCGATTTCCGCTGTGTTCAGCGCCTGATATTCCGGCATCGCCAACTCGCCACCGAGATCGAACAGTCGGTGCTGGCAGGGCGCCAACACGTCGATCAACTCATTCAGCCCAGGACAGGTTTCGCGTTCAGCGAGCAATCCGGCCAGCAGCACGCCGACCTGACTGTTCAGCGTATCGACCTCGCCAATGGCCTCGATGCGCGGATGATCCTTGGGCACGCGGCGGCCGTCGCCAAGTCCGGTTTCGCCCCTGTCGCCAGTGCGGGTGTAGATCTTCGACAAGCGAAAGCCCATGGTTTACCTCGGTAGTTGATTGGTTTCGGCGGCGATGGGCGCCGGTTGTGCCAGTGGCAGACGCAGGGTGAAGCAGGTACCTTGCCCCGGCGCTGACTGCACTTCCATCTGCCCTTTGTGGTTGTTGGTGATGATGAAGTACGACACTGACAAACCGAGTCCCGTGCCCTGGCCGATTTCCTTGGTGGTGAAGAACGGCTCGAAGGTGCGCTTGCGCACGTTCTCGCTCATGCCGATGCCGTTGTCCTCGACCTGGATCTCGGCCCAGGGTGGATTGAGCCGGGTACGCAGAGTGATCCGCCCCGGCTCGCTGTCATCTTCACGCTGGTGAATTGCCTGCGCGGCGTTTTTCAGCAGATTGAGCAGCACCTGCTCAAGTTCGTTGGCGGTGCCGGGCACCGGGCCCAGCGCCGGGTCGAACTGGCGACTGATCGCCTGACCCTTGAAGTCGAAGCCGATGGCCAGATCGAAGTCGTTACCGGCGATTTCCACCGCTTGATCGATCAATGCCGGCAAATCGCACGGCGCCATCTGGCGGTTGCTGCGACGACTGAAGCTGAGCATGTGGGTGACGATTTTTGCCGCCCGGGCGCCGGCCTGCTGGATGCCATCCAGCAATTGCGGGACTTCCCGGCCTTGCAGGTAGCGGTTGACTGCGTCCAGCTCGATGCCCAGTTGCTCGGCCTGTTCGAGGTTTTTCGGCAGGTCTGGCGACAGACGTCGGCGAATGTTCTGCACGTTGTGCAGGATCGCCCCCAGCGGGTTGTTGATCTCGTGGGCCATGCCGGCGGCGAGGCCGCCGACCGACAGCATTTTCTCCGACTGCACCATCATTTCTTCCAGCGACAGGCGCTGGGTGATGTCGTCGATCCGGATCACCACGCCGCGTCCGGCACCGCCCATCAACGGGTAGAAGGTGAGGGCGTAGTGTTTGGGCTCGTCGTCCTTGAACCATGTCACCCGCTCGATTTTCGCCACCGTGTGTTGCTCGACGGTCTGCTTGAGTTGCGGCAGGAACGGCTTGAGCGGCGCGAAGGCGAGGAAGATCGGCTGATTCAGCGCTTCGTCCAGCCGTGTACCGGAGAGGGCGCTGGCTTCCTGGTTCCATTGAGTGACGTAGAGCTGTTCGTCAAGTGCGATCAGCGCCGAGGGCATGGAGTCGATGATGCTGTTGAGGTAGTTCTGGAAACCGGTGAGCTTCTTCTCGATCTTGCTGCGCACCTGGACTTCCAGTTCCAGCTTGCGGTTGGTGTGGCGGGTTTCTTCGGCCAGACCCTGGGCCTGATCGTAGGCTGCCTGGGAATCGTCACGGGCGCGTTTGAGTTGCTGCTCCCGGGCCTCGATGCGCGAGAGCATGGTGTTGAACGCCTCGGCCAGACTGCCGATTTCGTCACGGTTGCCCCGTGAGGCGCGCAGGGCGTAATTCTCTTCGCGGGTCACCTGGCGGGACAGTTCTTCGAGTTGATGGATCGGCCGGGTAATCAGGCGCTTGATCTGCCGCGCGATGACCAGCCACAGCAGCACACTGAAAATCAGGATCCCCAGACTGGCCGTGAGTGTGCCGGTATAGAACGCTACTGGCAGTTCGCTGCTGGCCACTAAAAGCAGGTGGCCTGGTGCAGTGCCGGGACGGGGCAGGGTGATGAGTTGATTGCTGCGAAATTCGGTCAGTTGCCAGGCTTCGATGTGTCGATAGCGCTCTGGCAATTTGAGTTTGTCGCCGTGTTGCAACTGCGCCAGACGTTCGCCTTTGCCGTCGTATAAAGCGGCGGCGCGCAGCGGGGAATAGCTGTCGAGTTCCTTGAGCAGCCGCTCGGCGCTTTGCGGCGACTGCAAGGCTTCGGCCACCAGGCTCGGGTTGGATACCAGCCGGCCGATGGTCTGCAACGCCTGAGGCGCCATGCTTTCCTGGGAGATGTAATAGGCGGCGCTGATAAAGGTCAGGTTGGCGACCAGCAGCACGGTGGTCAACAGCACCAGCAGGGCAGCCAGCAGTTTCTGGCCGACCGGCAGGTTTTCAAGACGCTGGCGCAATGGCATCAGGTTTATCGCAGAAAAGGAACAAGTGGCCAGCGTAGCCGCTGCTCAGTCGACGGGCAATCCGAGACTGTTCAGATGGGCGCTCAGGCGCTGCTGCAATTGCTTCAAATGCGGCAGGTTCAACTGATGACGCTCGGCTACCTTGCAGGCATGCCCGAGCAGATAGCTGATTTCGGTGCGGCGTTTATTGGCCACATCCTGATACATCGACGAGAAGTTCGCCGCCGTGGCCTGGATCACCCGTTCAACTTCCTGTTGCAGGTTGTCCGCCGCTGCCGGTTGCCCGCAGCATTCGAGCAGTTCGGTCAGTTCGCCGCACAGCGTCGCGACTTCGCAGTGATGTTGCTGGAGGTCACCGTTGCGGCAATTGTGCAGCACCGTCAGCGGATTGATCGCACAGTTGAGCGCCAGTTTTCGCCACAGGCGGGTGAGGATATCGGCGCTCCATTCATGGGGGATTTTCGCTGCCTCAAGATCGTCCAGCCAGATGGGGGCCACGGGATGACCGGCGTCGCCGAGCCAGGTGTAACCATGACCGGCAAACACCACGCGCCAGTCGCCATCGCGAAACGCGCCCTCGGTGCTGGAGGCGCTGATGCAGCGGGCTTGCGGGACACGCGCGGCGACCGCTTCCTGGCTGCCGAGGCCGTTCTGCAAAAGAATCAGTTCGGCGTCCGGCGCCAGACGATGGGCAAGTGCGGCCACGGCTGCTTCGGCGTCGTAGGCCTTGCAGGCCACCAGCAGGCGGCGAATCGGCCCGGGACTGTCCGGCGTTTCGCCGGGGATCGTGTAACGGCTGGCCACGCCTTGTTCGACGAGGGTGAGGCCGCCCGCCGTTGCATAGTCATGCAGACGGTCGACGTCGCGCAGGATCAACCGGACCGGCAACCCGGCCCGGGCCAGACGCGTGGCCCAGAGCGTGCCGAGACTTCCGGCGCCGAGGATGTGCCAAGGGGTGGACATCAGTTTTTCACTCGGTAAGGTACAGGCATGCAAGGCTCGCGGTGTCGGTGGGAAAAGACCCGTTATAATGAGCCCGATTTTAACCGCAAGCCAAGCGCGCCACGTCCTGAACGAGCGCGCCTTTTTATTGGAGAGATTACATGCCGTCGTTCGACGTGGTATCCGAACTGGACAAACACGAGCTCACCAACGCGGTCGAGAACGCCGCGAAGGATCTCGATCGTCGTTATGACCTGAAAGGCAAGGGCAGCTACGAGTACAAGGAAAAGGAACTGACCGTCAACCTGACCGCTGAAGCCGAGTTTCAGCTGGAAGCGATGATCGAAATCCTCAAGCTGGCACTGGTCAAGCGCAAGATTGATGTGCAATGCCTTGAGGTCAAGGACGCTTACGCATCGGGCAAAGTGATGAAACAGGATGCCGTACTTCGGGAAGGCATCGACAAGGAGCTGGCGAAGAAGATCGTCGCTCATATCAAGGACGCCAAGCTCAAGGTGCAGGCCGCCATTCAGGGCGAGCAGGTACGTGTAACCGGCAAGAAGCGTGACGACCTGCAGGAAGCCATCGCGGCCCTGCGTGCCAAGGAATTCGGCATGCCACTGCAGTTCAACAACTTCCGCGACTAAGCTTTCCGGTCGGGAACCTCTCGGCGTTTACAGCGTCCGAGGCCCAAGCAACGGCAGAAACGATTGAGCCATTTACGGCCCGGTCTTTCTGCCGCTGGTTTTTTTACAGCCCGGGAAGCCGGTAATCAGGAGATAAAAGATGGATTTGAATGCTGAGGTAGACAACCTGGTCAAGGCATCCCAGGCGTGGATTCCGATGATCATGGAATACGGCAGCCGTGTGCTGCTGGCGGTGATCACCCTGGCCATCGGCTGGTGGCTGATCAACAAGGTCACGCAAAAGCTCGGCGGCCTGTTGGCTCTGCGCAACGCCGACCTGGCCCTGCAAGGTTTCATCAGCAGCCTGGCCAACATCATTCTCAAGGTGCTGCTGATCGTCAGCGTGGCGTCGATGATTGGCGTCGAGACCACTTCGTTCGTCGCGGCGATCGGTGCGGCGGGTCTGGCCATCGGTCTGGCGTTGCAGGGCAGCCTGGCGAACTTCGCCGGCGGCGTGCTGATTCTGCTGTTCCGTCCGTTCCGCATTGGTGACTGGATCGAAGCCCAGGGTGTGGCGGGTACCGTCGACAGCATCCAGATCTTCCACACCGTGCTGCGCACCGGCGACAACAAGACCATCATCGTCCCGAACGGCAATCTGTCGAACGGCATCATTACCAACACCAACCGTCAGCCAACCCGCAAGGTTGTGTTCGACGTAGGTGTGGATTACGAAGCTGATCTGCAAAAGGCCCGTCAGGTGCTGCTGGATCTGGCCAAGGATGAGCGCGTTCTGCAGGATCCGGCGCCGCAGGCCGTTATTTCGACACTGGGTGACAGCTCGATCACTGTTTCCCTGCGCGTGTGGGTTAAAACGGCGGATTATTGGGATGTGATGTTCATGTTTAACGAACAGTCGCGTGATCGTTTAAAGACTGCAGGCATTGATATTCCTTTCCCGCAACGAGTGATTCGTGTGGTTCAGGAATCGGCGGTGTAATGATAGGTTGCTAATTAATTGGCTGACTTATCGGTCAGGCATCTATTACAAGTGACAGGCAATAAAAAAGGCCCATCGGAATATGGGCCTTTTTGTTGTTACCGCAAACTAAATGTTGGCGATTACAAGATCGACAGTGGGTAGTCGACGATCAGACGGAACTCGTTGATATCACCTTCAGCCTGGTCGGTGTTGCCACGGTGCCATGCCTGACGAATACGGAAGGACAGATCTTTGGCCGGGCCGGTCTGAACTACGTATTTGGCTTCCAGGTTGGTTTCATGATGTTTGCCATCTTCACCGTAACCGTACGAGCGGTAAGGGCTGTCAGCATCCATTTTGGTACCGTCGATGTCCCAGCCTTTCACGTAACGGGTCATGAAGCTCAGGCCCGGAATGCCGTACTCGGCCATTTTCAGGTCATAACGAATCTGTGCAGATTTCTCGTTAGGACCGTTGAAGTCGGAGTACTGGATGGAGTTGGCGAGGAAGATCGAGTCGCCACCGCGGTTGTTGTCACCTACGCCGACGTAGTCGAACGGGGTGTCGCCGTCGACTTTCTGGAAGGCCAGAGTCACGGTGTGTGCTTTCAGGAACGACAGTGCGGTTGCCAGGGAGAACGTGGTGTTGCTGATGTCGCCGGCTTTGGCACTACCGGTGTCGTTGGTGCGGTAGATGTTGAAGTCGGTGTTCAGCGAAGTGTCACCACTGATTGGGGTGGTGAGGTTCACGTTGGCGTAGTACTGGTTCCAGATGTCCTTGAACTTCGAACCGTAGAGCGAGACGCTCAGATTGTCGGTGATGCCGTATTTACCACCGGCGAAGTCCATGGTTCTGCCAGTGACAGGATTATCGGTGGTGCTGGCGTACTGCGAGTGCAGTTCACCGTTGCTATTCATCTCGTCCTGGCTGGAGGCCGAGTAGAAGTGGCCTGCTTCCAGATCCAGATTCTGGATTTCGCTGCTCTGCAGTTGGAAACCGGTAGCAGTCTGAGGGATCAGACGGGAGCCGCCGACGGCGAAGACTGGAGCTGTGCTTGGCTGGAACTCACCGAATTTCAGCTCGGTTTTGGAGATGCGGGCCTTGATCGCTGCGCCTGCTTTACCGAGGGAGTCGTGGGCATGGCCTTGGGAGTCGAGGCTGGTGTTGCCCGAACCGGTGGTGCCGTCGCCGCCATCCAGTTTGATACCCAGGTAACCGAATGCATCAACACCAACACCCACGGTGCCTTGGGTGTAGCCGGAGCTGAAGTTGCTCAGGAAACCCTGGGTCCAGTCTTTCTGGTCATTGGAGGTGGTGTTCTTCTTGTCGCGGTTGAAGTAATAGTTGCGCAGCAACACATCAAACTTCGCGTCTTCAACAAAGCCTTTCGCTTCAGCCTGGTCACTTACAAACGGTGCGGCCGTAGCCACTTGAGTACTGGCTGCTGCTGCAACTGCCAGTGCGATCATGCTCCACTTCATCACGCGCATCGTGATTTGCTCCTTTGGTTTTAGAAGAGTACTGCCGTCCCACCTGTTTTATTATCTGGGCGGCTCTTTCTTTTTGTGTCGGCGCAAACTTATATCACGCCGACCATGTTGGCGATACTTGCGAATCCAACCTTTCAGCTTCTTTACGAGCGTGTCGCAATCGGCTTGGTAGATGTCGCAAATTTACAGTCCAAATGCAATGGGACTGACAACTTCAGCGCTGTTTTACAGAGCTTGAGCATCGGTAAAAAAGAGTCCCTTGGCAAAACGCTTGAATCTCCATCGGGCAACCCTGCCACTGTTTTTATGGGGCTCAAGGCATCCACTTCGTGTGGTGCGCTTATAGCCCATATGGGTATGAATGCAACAAGCGTGCACAAACCGCTGAATTGTTCCGGTTTTTTTCAAGGTGCTCGTCTGACGCCGTGAAAACCTCATAAAACCGGGGGCCTCGAGGGCCTTTCATACAGGCTTGACGCCATCCTTCGCATGGTGTTGCTCCTTCAGTTTCGCTGCGCGACAACCAAAAACGTTACCGGTTCACCCCGTGAGTGAGTATTCGGCGGATGCCCGACGCATTGAGCGTAGACGCACTGTGCGGTTTTGGTGCAAAAAAATTCAAAGGCTGTACTGAATTCATACAGTTGGGACGCTGGATGAACGTGAACACTGAGGTGTGTGCGGGTCATTTTGCTCTGCTCATTCGCACTCCCGGTTCCGTCCTGGTGCGCTCAAGTCATAAATGTCACATCTCGGGGCGTGGAGGAATTCTTTCGGCAATGCTGTTCGCCGTGAAGGTCTCTCCAATCGCAGGTATGCTGCCATCCAGTCGCTTGGCTCGCCGCGTTCGTGGCGGGGCGCTAAGCTGAAAAAACAGGTCATTCGCCGGGAGTGCGCGCAGTGTTTGCTTTAGATTCACGACTTCAACAGGACACGCTGACCATCGGCGATTTCCCGCTTTGCCGACTGCTGTTGTCCAACGACGCCAACTACCCATGGTTCATCCTGGTGCCACGCCGCGACGATATCAGCGAGTTGTTTCAGTTGGATGTCGCCGACCAGCAGCGCCTGTGGCAGGAAACCACCGCCCTGGCCGAAGTGCTCAAGGATTCCTTCGACGCCGACAAAATGAATGTTGCGACCCTGGGTAACGTGGTCAGCCAACTGCATATGCATGTGATCGTACGTAAACGCGACGATGCCGCCTGGCCGGCACCGGTCTGGGGCAAACATCCCGCCAAGTCTTACAGTGCCGGGCAAGTGGCTGCGATTCGCGAGCGCCTGCGTCTGGTGCTGGACGAAGACTTCACTTTTCTGGAGGGCTGAGTCATGAGTTTCGAACAACGTGTTACCGAACTGGAAAGCCGCCTGGCGTTTCAGGACGACACCATTCAGGCATTGAACGATGTGCTGGTGGAACAGCAGCGAGTGGTCGAGCGCCTGCAATTGCAGATGGCAGCCGTACTCAAGCGCCAGGAAGAGATGGTGGGGCAGATCGGATCGTTTGAAGAAGATGCGCCACCGCCACACTATTGAAATGTGTGCGGGCATGCTTCCGTGCTCCCATTAAAAAACCGCGAACAGCCAGGCTGTTCGCGGTTTTTTTTAGTGCGGGGACGTGGATCAGCGGCGCGGCAGGGCAGCGATCACGTCTTCGGCCTGCAGGCCCTTGTCACGGTTCATCACCGAGAACTCCACGCGCTGGCCTTCGACCAGGACGCGGTGGCCTTCGCCACGGATGGCGCGAAAGTGCACGAAAATATCATCGCCGGAATCCCGGGAGATAAAGCCGAAGCCCTTGGAGGTGTTGAACCACTTGACGGTGCCGGTATCGCGATTGCTCATGTCGTAGCTGGTGGGAGCGGCGGCCGGGGAGGACTTGTAGAAGCTGATGGCCAGGTGCAGGACCACGGCAACCAGAGCGATCACCAGGCTGAACAGCACGGCTGGCTGGCCGGCGATGACAGGCATCGGCGCGATCAGGGTCAGGGTTTGCAGGACGACGGTCAGAACCAGCAAGGCGCTGACCAGATTTTGCAGATGCTGGCGCGGACCTTTGTTCCAGTAGGGAATAACTGGCGCAAGGATCAGGTTCAGCAGGCCGAAAAAGGCCAGGTAAAGTGCATCGGGTTGTTGCAGGTAAGGTACCGCTTCGGACTTCAGGCTAGGTATGAAGGACAGCAGCAAGGCTGCTGCGCCCATTAGCAGGTGGACGATTTTCAACATTTTTATTGACTCACGTTATGACGGCTCACAAGGAAGAGCTGAGAGCGCACGGTTCGCTTCGGAACAATAAGAGGCGTTGGACACGTGCACGGCATCAGCCTATGCGCAGGCCCGGAAAACGGGGCGTAGCGACACACTGCCTATTTAACAGTAAAGCCTGCGGCTACTCAAATCACGCCGGCCAGCGGCAGGTACCGGACGATTTGTCGCGTCTATCGGGCCCATGCGGGGGCTGCGGGGCGGGGGTGGCCTTGCTACAGTGAACCGACACCTGCTGGATGAATTTCAATCGCCGTTAGGGGGTAAGCATGGCAATCGATATCGGTATCAGTGAAGAAGACCGCAAATCCATCGTCGAAGGGCTCTCGCGCCTGCTGTCGGACACTTACGTGTTGTATCTGAAGACCCACAACTTCCACTGGAACGTCACCGGGCCGATGTTTCGGACCCTGCATCTGATGTTCGAGGAGCAATACAACGAACTGGCCCTGGCAGTCGACTTGATTGCCGAGCGCATCCGGGCGCTGGGCTTTCCGGCGCCGGGCGCGTACGCGACCTACGCTCGCCTGTCTTCCATTAAAGAGGAGGAGGGCGTGCCGAGTGCCGAGGACATGATCAAACAACTGGTCGAGGGGCAGGAGGCGGTCACGCGCACGGCGCGGGGGATTTTCCCTCTGCTGGACAAGGTCAGTGACGAACCGACTGCCGACCTGCTGACCCAACGCATGCAGGTTCACGAGAAAACCGCGTGGATGCTGCGTGCATTGCTCGAGGCCTGATGACGGGAGGCGCACGGATGTTCATGGTTCGTGCGCTCTTCTTTCCCCTCGGAAACTTCACCCGTGACGGTAGGAAACCAGGAAGACGACCCGCCGCTCCATGATCCTCCGTATCGTGTTGGCTTATCCTACGTGGATGGTCAATAAGTCGTCTGGATCCGCCTTTGCACCTGCGCTTTTAATGAGGTCACAGGATTTCGCCTTGAACACAGGCGCAAAATGGCAAAGGAGTGTCAGCTATATGGAAGGTGGAGGCAGGCGACGAGATATTGCAGTCGATTTGCAGCAGGAAAAGTTCGGGGAGCCGTTTCTCGGCGGGTTCGACATGGAGTTGATCCGGCCACTGTCCCGATCGGTACGCTTGAACGGGTTCGCGACCTGCATGCGGCTGGAGCAGGTTTACTGGAATATTCTAGGCCGGATGGCCGAAGACAATTGCTGTTCGGTCGGCGCGCTGTTGTCCCGTGTCGATCGTGAAGTGCACCTGCGCCATGGCGGGGTGAAAAACTTCAGCGGTCTGGTGCGGGTGGTGTGCGTGGTGCATGGCCTGCGGGATTCTCCGGGGACGCCCGCCGCGGGTTGTCACTGACAAGACGGCCTGTGCAGTCTTCCGGCTGCACAGGCCGCATTTAATGGATATAATCCCGCTCTTTCGCCGCACAGCCCTGCGTGTGCTGGCAATCTGATTGCCGAGACAACCCCATGCCGATGTACGATTACCAATGTGCTTCCTGTGGTCATCAGTTGGAAGCCATTCAAAAGATCAGTGACGCCCCATTGGTCGATTGCCCTGCCTGCCAGGCGCCGGAACTCAAGAAGCAACTGTCGATGCCGGGCTTTCGCCTCAGTGGCAGCGGCTGGTACGAAACCGATTTCAAGACCGGCGCGAAGAAGAATCTGGCCGGTGGCGACAAATCTGACTAGGGTTCAAACCCAGGTCGAACGACACGCGCGAGTTTCCACAGATTGCACATTGCTTGAGTGCAACCGGATCTCCACCGAATTTCGAATTACGAGAAGCGAACCACTA
Source organism: Pseudomonas sp. B15(2017) (assembly GCF_002113215.1). Taxonomy (NCBI): domain Bacteria; kingdom Pseudomonadati; phylum Pseudomonadota; class Gammaproteobacteria; order Pseudomonadales; family Pseudomonadaceae; genus Pseudomonas; species Pseudomonas sp. B15(2017). Next base: position 183,680 of record NZ_NEJZ01000001.1, on the reverse strand, counting down.
CCATGATGCGCAGCCATTATTGCGGCCAACTGAACGAAAGCCTGGAAGGCCAGGAAATTACCCTTTGCGGATGGGTTCACCGTCGTCGCGACCACGGCGGGGTGATTTTCCTCGATATCCGTGATCGTGACGGTCTGGCCCAGGTAGTGTTCGATCCGGATCGCGCCGAGAGCTTCGCCGCTGCCGATCGCGTGCGCAGCGAATACGTCGTGAAGATCACCGGCAAGGTTCGCCTGCGTCCGGCCGGTGCCACCAACGCCAACATGGCGTCGGGCATGATCGAAGTGCTGGGCTACGAGCTGGAAGTGCTGAACGAGTCGGAAACCCCGCCGTTCCCGCTGAACGAGTTCTCCGACGTCGGCGAAGAAACCCGCCTGCGTTATCGCTTCCTGGACCTGCGTCGTCCGGAAATGGCCGAGAAGCTGCGTCTGCGTTCGCGCATGACCACCAGCATTCGTCGCTACCTGGACGAAAACGGCTTCCTCGACGTCGAAACGCCGATCCTGACCCGTGCCACTCCGGAAGGCGCGCGTGACTATCTCGTGCCGAGCCGTACCCACGCTGGTTCGTTCTTCGCGCTGCCGCAATCGCCACAGCTGTTCAAGCAACTGCTGATGGTCGCCGGCTTCGACCGCTACTACCAGATCGCCAAGTGCTTCCGCGACGAAGACCTGCGTGCCGACCGTCAGCCTGAGTTCACTCAGATCGACATCGAGACCAGCTTCCTCGACGAAAAGGACATCATGGGCCTGACCGAAGGCATGATCCGCAACCTGTTCAAGGAAGTGCTGGATCTGGAATTCGGCGAATTCCCTCACATGACTTTTGAAGAAGCCATGCGCCGTTACGGTTCCGACAAGCCGGACCTGCGTAACCCGCTGGAACTGGTCGATGTGGCCGATCAGCTGAAAGAAGTTGATTTCAAGGTCTTCAGCGGTCCTGCCAACGATCCGAAATGCCGTATCGCCGCGCTGCGAGTTCCAGGCGGGGCGAGCATGCCGCGCAAGCAGATCGACGACTACACCAAGTTCGTCGGCATCTACGGTGCCAAGGGCCTGGCGTACATCAAGGTCAACGAGCGCGCTGCCGGTGTTGAAGGTTTGCAATCGCCGATCGTGAAAAACATCCCGGAAGCCAACCTGAACGTGATCCTCGATCGCGTCGGCGCAGTCGATGGCGATATCGTGTTCTTCGGTGCCGACAAGGCCAAGATCGTCAGCGAAGCCCTGGGCGCGCTGCGTATCAAGCTCGGTCACGACCTGAAGCTGCTGACTTGCGAATGGGCTCCGATGTGGGTCGTTGACTTCCCGATGTTCGAAGAGAACGACGACGGCAGCTTCTCGGCTCTGCACCACCCGTTCACCGCGCCGAAGTGCTCGCCTGAAGAGCTGGAAGCCAACCCGGCAGGCGCTTTGTCCCGTGCCTATGACATGGTGCTGAACGGCACCGAACTGGGTGGCGGTTCGATCCGTATCCACCGTAAAGAGATGCAACAGGCGGTGTTCCGTCAGCTGGGCATCAACGAAGCGGAACAGGAAGAGAAGTTCGGCTTCCTGCTCGACGCCCTGAAATACGGCGCGCCGCCGCACGGTGGCCTGGCCTTCGGTCTGGACCGTCTGGTAATGCTGATGACCGGCGCCCAGTCGATCCGTGAAGTGATCGCCTTCCCGAAAACCCAGAGTGCTGCCGATGTGATGACGCAGGCGCCGGGTGTTGTGGATGCGAAGGCATTGCGCGAATTGCACATTCGTTTGCGCGAGACGCCAAAGGCCGAGTAAGACGGGCCTGAAGGCGCATCTTCGGATGCGCCTTTTTTCTTTCTGCAGTGATTGAAAACAAGTTTTTTTGCTGGCCGATGCACCTGCATGGCGGGCATTGTTCAAGAGAATTCGGAGCGAGTTATGGCAGGTCATTCCAAGTGGGCGAACATCAAGCACCGCAAAGAACGCCAGGATGCCAAGAGAGGCAAGATCTTCACCAAGTGGATCCGCGAACTGACCGTGGCGGCCCGTCAGGGCGGCGGTGATCCGGGCTCCAACCCGCGTCTGCGTCTGGCCCTGGACAAGGCGCTGGGCGCCAACATGAGCCGGGACATCATCGACCGTGCCGTTGCCCGTGGCGCCGGTGCGACCGAAGCCGACAACGTTGAAGAGCTGACCTACGAAGGTTACGGCCCGGGTGGCGTGGCGGTGATGGTCGAGTGCATGACCGACAACCGCAACCGTACCGCAGCGGCTGTGCGCCATGCGTTCAGCAAGTGTGGCGGCAACCTAGGTACCGACGGTTCGGTAGCCTACCTGTTCGAACGCAAGGGCCAGATCAGCTTTGCGCCAGGCGTCGACGAAGACGCGCTGACGGAAGCGGCGCTGGAAGCCGATGCCGACGACGTGGTCAGCCACGAAGACGGCTCGATCGACGTGTTCACCTCGTTCACCAGTTTCTATGCGGTGCGCACTGCCCTGGAAGCCGCAGGTTTCAAGGGTGATGACGCGGAAATCGTCATGCAGCCGACCACCAGCGCCGAACTGGATCTGGAGGGGGCCGAGAAGGTGCTCAAGCTGATCGATATGCTGGAAGACCTGGACGACGTGCAGAACGTCTACTCCAACGCGGACATTCCGGAAGACGTGGCCGCTCAGCTCGGTTAAGAGCGGCTAGGCTGCAATGTGGGAGCTGGCTCGCCAGCGATGGCGTCGGCACATCAGGTAATGATGGTGCCTGACACACCGCCATCGCTGGCAAGCCAGCTCCCACATTTGTTATGCGTTATCTCGAATTCAGTGCTTTTACCGAACCTGCAGGCGTTATGACTTTAATTCTTGGTATCGACCCCGGTTCGCGCATTACCGGTTACGGCATTGTTCGCGATACCGGACGCGGCGGTTGCATCTATGTCGCCTCGGGTTGCATCCGCACTGGTGCCGGCGAGCTGCACGAGCGCCTGCAGATCGTCTATCGCGGCGTGCGGGAAATCATTCAGACCTACGGCCCGGTGACCATGGGCATCGAAAAGGTGTTCATGGCGAAAAACGCCGATTCGGCGCTCAAGCTCGGGCAGGCCCGTGGGGCCGCTATCGTTGCCGGCGCCGAAGAGAGCCTGGAGATTGCCGAGTACACAGCTACTCAGGTCAAGCAGGCCGTGGTCGGCACCGGCGCCGCCAATAAAGAGCAGGTGCAGATGATGGTCATGCATATGCTCAAGCTCACCAGCAAACCGCAAATCGACGCATCGGACGCCCTGGCCATCGCCATTTGTCACGCTCACACCCGCTCCAGTCTGTTGCCGCACGGCCTGGGAACGGCACGCAGTCGTGGCGGGCGCCTGCGTCTCTGATAGCATCAGCAGTCAATTTCACGGAATTTGGATTTCGCGCCTGGGTCGTCGGCCGTAAATCCATGTTCTGTCGGTCGCCAGCCCACGGCTGGCCAACGCTCAAGGATCTGAAACGTGATTGGACGCTTGCGCGGCACTCTGGCTGAGAAACAGCCGCCGCACCTGATTCTGGATGTAAATGGCCTCGGGTATGAGCTGGAAGTGCCCATGACCACCCTTTATCGTCTGCCGTCGGTCGGTGAACCGCTGACCTTGCACACCCATTTGGTCGTACGCGAAGACGCGCAGTTACTCTATGGTTTTGCCGGCAAGCGTGAGCGAGACTTTTTTCGCGAGTTGATCCGTCTCAATGGTGTGGGGCCGAAACTGGCCCTGGCCTTGATGTCGAGTCTGGAAGTCGATGAGCTGATCCGCTGCGTGCAGTCCCAGGACACCTCGGCGCTGACCAAGGTGCCGGGCGTGGGCAAGAAAACCGCCGAGCGTCTGCTGGTCGAGCTCAAGGATCGCTTCAAGGCCTGGGAAACCTCGCCGGCCATGTTTGCGCTGGTTCCGAACCAGCCGGACGGCCCGGCGCCGGTCAATACCGCCGAGAATGATGCGGTCAGCGCGCTGATTTCTCTGGGTTACAAGCCACAGGAAGCGAGCAAGGCGATTTCCGCAATCAAAGAGAAAGGCCTGAGCAGCGAAGACATGATTCGACGCGCCCTGAAGGGAATGATTTAAGTGATTGAAGCTGATCGTCTGATCGCCGCCACGCACAGTCCGCGTGAGCGCGAAGAAGTCCAGGATCGGGCGATACGTCCCGTCAGTCTGGCCGAATACATCGGCCAGCCGACCGTTCGCGAGCAGATGGAACTGTTTATCCAGGCCGCTCGTGGTCGTAGCGAATCCCTCGACCACACCCTGATCTTCGGTCCGCCGGGGCTGGGTAAAACCACCCTGGCGAACATCATCGCCGAGGAAATGGGCGTATCGATCAAGAGCACTTCCGGTCCGGTGCTTGAGCGTCCGGGGGACCTAGCGGCGCTGTTGACCAATCTTGAACCGCACGATGTGCTGTTCATCGATGAAATCCATCGTCTGTCGCCGATTGTTGAAGAAGTGCTGTACCCGGCCATGGAAGATTTCCAGCTCGATATCATGATCGGTGAAGGGCCGGCGGCGCGTTCGATCAAACTCGATCTGCCGCCGTTCACCCTGGTCGGTGCAACCACGCGGGCAGGTATGCTGACCAACCCGTTGCGCGACCGTTTCGGCATCGTCCAGCGCCTCGAGTTCTACAGCACAGCTGATCTGGCGACGATTGTCAGCCGTTCGGCGAGCATTCTCGGTCTGCCGCTGGATCCGGAAGGGTCTTTCGAGATCGCTCGCCGCGCTCGGGGCACGCCGCGAATCGCCAACCGATTGTTGCGCCGGGTGCGGGATTTCGCCGAAGTCCGGGCCAAGGGGCACATCACCAAGTCCGTCGCGGATCTGGCGCTGAACCTGCTGGATGTCGACGAGCACGGTTTCGATCATCAGGACCGGCGTCTGCTGTTGACCATGATCGAAAAGTTCGATGGCGGCCCGGTGGGCATCGACAGTCTGGCGGCGGCGATCAGTGAAGAACGCCACACCATCGAGGACGTGCTCGAGCCGTACCTCATTCAGCAGGGGTACATCATGCGGACGCCGCGCGGCAGGGTGGTTACTCGCCACGCGTACCTGCATTTTGGTTTAAACATTCCGACACGAATGGGCGAAATGCCCGTGGCAGACGAGTTTCTTGATGCCGTGGACGATTGATACACATTTAATGGCGATTTATTCAGCGTTTGTACTGTCTCAGGACGGTACTTTTGCGGTAAAGCCTTTGAACATTGAAAAACAGTTGCCTGGCCGGATTGGCAACCCGAGGAGTAAGCACTAGAGTATGCGCGCGCAAAACGGGCTTGAGCCGTTCGCACATCGTTGTCGCGTTTATTACGAGGACACCGATGCGGGCGGCATCGTGTATTACGTTAATTACCTCAAGTTTATGGAACGGGCTCGAACCGAGCGGCTCCGGGAGCTGGGCTTTGCCCAGTCGGCGCTGGCAGGGGAGGACCTGTTGTTCGTCGTGCATTCCAGCGAAGCGCGTTATCACGCGCCGGCGCGACTGGACGACGAGCTTCTGGTAAGCGCTGATGTAATCGAATTGAACCGTGCCAGCCTGCGCTTTCGACAGCAGGTCAGGCGGGCAACGGATAATGTGCTGCTCTGCGAAGGGCAGTTTCTGGTGGCCTGTGTGCGCACTAACAGTTTGAAACCCCGGGCCCTTCCCGAAGACCTGCGTGCGGCCTTTGCCGACGCGGTCGGCACGGGTACACACTCAAAGCAGGAGATAAAGCGTGGAAGCTAACGTCGTCGACCATTCCTCCATGTGGAGCCTGGTCAGCAATGCCAGCATCGTGGTGCAGTTGGTAATGTTGACCCTGGTGGCCGCATCGGTGACCTCATGGATCATGATCTTTCAGCGCAGCAATCTGCTGCGCGCCGGTCGACGCGCCCTGGAGAGCTTCGAGGAGCGCTTCTGGTCGGGTATCGACCTGTCCAAGCTCTATCGTCAGGCCGGCAGCAACCCGGATCCGGATTCGGGCGTCGAGCAGATCTTCCGCGCCGGCTTCAAGGAGTTTTCCCGTCTGCGTCAGCAGCCAGGTGTCGATCCTGAAGCGGTGATGGAAGGTGTGGCCCGTGCCATGCGCGTCGCCATCTCCCGCGAAGAAGAAAAGCTCGAGCAGAGCCTGCCGTTCCTCGCTACCGTGGGTTCCGTCAGTCCGTACATCGGTCTGTTCGGTACCGTCTGGGGGATCATGAACTCCTTCCGTGGTCTGGCCAGCGCACAACAGGCCACCCTGGCCACTGTGGCACCCGGCATCGCCGAAGCCCTGATCGCCACTGCGATCGGTCTGTTCGCCGCAATCCCGGCCGTTATCGCTTACAACCGTTTCTCTGCCCGCAGCGAAACCTTGCTGAGCCGCTACTACACCTTCGCCGATGAATTCCAGGCGATCCTGCACCGCAAAGTGCACACCAGCGAAGAATAAGCAGGTATTTCCCGATGGCTTTAATCACTCGAGCCCGACACAAGCGCAAGCCGGTCGCCGAGATGAACGTAGTGCCTTACATCGACGTGATGCTGGTGCTGCTGGTCATCTTCATGGTGACTGCGCCGATGCTCAATCAGGGCGTGAAGGTGGATCTGCCCAAGGTTTCCAGCGAAGCCTTGCCGCAGGACAACAACACCCAGGTGCTGACCATTTCGATCAAGGCTGACAAGACCTACTACTGGAACCTTGGCAGCGAAGTCGACACCGAGAAGCAACAGGACCGGGCCATGACCCTGCCACAGATGACCGACGCGGTGACCAAGATCATTCGCGCCGGCACTGAAGGCGGCAAGCGTACCCAGGTCTTCATCCGTGGCGACAAGTCCGTCGATTATGGCTCCGTCATGGGCGCCATGGGCGGGTTGCAGAAAGCCGGGGTCGGTAACGTTGGCTTGATCACCGAGGCGCCCTGATGCAGCAACAGCGAGAGCCGTCCGCCTCGGAAAGCTACTTCTGGCCCAGCGTCTGGGCGATTGGCTTGCACGTGCTGGTGTTCGGCATGCTGTTTGTCAGTTTCGCCATGACGCCTGAGCTGCCGCCGGCCAAGCCGATTGTCCAGGCGACCCTGTACCAGCTGAAATCGAAAAGTCAGGCGACCACCCAGACCAATCAGAAGATTGCGGGTGAGGCGAAGAAATCCGCCGCGCGCCAGACCGAAGTCGAGCAGATGGAGCAGAAAAGGGTCGAGCAGGAAGCGGTGAAAGCTGCGGAACAAAAGAAAGAAGAAGCGGCTCAAAAGGCCGAGGAAGCCAAGAAGGCCGATGAGGCGAAGAAAGCGAACGAGGCGAAGAAGGCTGATGAAGCCAAGAAAGCCGAAGACGCGAAGAAAGCCGCTGAGGCCAAGAAGGCAGAAGAGAAACAATTGGCTGATATAGCCAAGAAGAAAGCCGAAGAAGAAGCCAAGAAGGCTGCTGAAGAAGAGGCCAAGAAAGCGGCCGCTGAAGAAGCCAAGAAGAAGATCGTCGAAGACGCGAAAAAGAAAGCCGCCGAAGACGCCAAGAAGAAAGCTGAAGCTGAAGAGGCGAAGAAGAAAGTCGCCGAAGACGCGAAGAAGAAAGCTGCTGCCGATGCTGCGAAGAAGAAAGCGCAGGAAGCGGCACGTAAATCCGCCGAAGACAAAAAGGCTCAGGCCCTGGCAGATTTGCTTTCCGACACGCCGCAGCGCCAGCAGGCCTTGGCCGATGAGCAGGGCGATGAAGTCGCGGGCAGTTTCGATGACCTGATTCGTGCGCGGGCAGCGGAAGGCTGGGCACGTCCACCTTCGGCACGCAAAGGCATGACGGTTGTGCTGCAGATCGGCATGTTGCCGGACGGTACGGTGACTTCGGTCAGCGTGGCGAAGTCCAGTGGCGACGGTCCGTTCGATGCGTCTGCAGTGGCAGCGGTCAAGAATATTGGACGTTTGACGGAAATGCAGGGAATGAAGCCGAGCGATTTCGCTCCGTATCGTTCATTCAAGATGACATTCACACCTGAGGATCTAGCCTTGTGAGAAACCTTCTTCGAGGAATGCTGGTCGTGATCTGCTGCATGGCAGGGATCGCGATGGCGGATGAAAAGAACATTCTGGTCACCAGCGGCAGCGATCGGGCGACTCCGATCGCCGTCGTGCCGTTCGGTTTCCAGGGCGGTGCCGTCCTGCCGGATGACATGGCTGAAATCATTGGTAACGATTTGCGCAACTCGGGCTACTACTCGCCGATTCCGAAGCAAAACATGATCAGCCAGCCAAGCCAGCCGAGCGAAATCATCTTCCGCGACTGGAAGGCGGTGGGCGCGCAATACATGATGGTCGGCAGCATCGTGCCGGCCGGCGGCCGTCTGCAGGTGCAGTGGGCTTTGTTCAACGTCGCCACCGAGCAGAAAGTGGCTGACGGCAGTGTGTCCGGCACCACCGAACAGCTGCGCGACATGGCGCACTACATCTCCGATCAGTCCTTCGAAAAACTGACCGGCATTAAAGGTGCATTCTCGACTCGCCTGCTGTACGTCACAGCCGAGCGTTTCTCCGAGAAGAACACCCGTTACACCCTGCAGCGCTCGGACTATGACGGCGCCCGCGCCGTGACCTTGCTGCAATCGCGTGAGCCGATCCTGTCGCCGCGTTTTGCACCGGACGGCAAGCGTATCGCCTACGTGTCGTTCGAGCAGAAGCGTCCGCGCATCTTCATGCAGAACATCGACACCGGTCGCCGCGAGCAGATCACCAACTTCGAAGGCCTGAACGGCGCGCCAGCCTGGTCGCCGGACGGCAATCGCCTGGCGTTCGTATTGTCGAAGGACGGTAACCCGGACATCTACGTGATGAACCTCGGTTCGCGTCAGATCACCCGCGTGACCGCAGGTCCTGGCATCAACACCGAACCGTACTGGGGCAAGGATGGCTCGACCATCTACTTCACCTCCGACCGTGGCGGCAAGCCGCAGATCTACAAGACCAGCGCCGGTGGCGGCGGTGCCGAGCGCGTGACGTTCGTGGGCAACTACAACGCCAACCCCAAGCTTTCGGCAGATGAAAAGACCCTGGTGATGATCCATCGTCAGGACGGTTTCACCAATTTCAAAGTGGCGGCCCAGGATTTGCAGCGCGGAAGTGTAAAAATCCTCACTGATAGCACTCTGGACGAGTCGCCTACTGTTGCGCCCAACGGCACCATGGTAATCTACGCCACCCGCCAGCAGGGCCGGGGAGTCTTGATGCTCGTGTCCATTAATGGACGCGTGAGGCTCCCGCTTCCTACCGCTCAAGGCGAAGTCAGAGAACCGTCCTGGTCCCCTTACCTGAACTGACGCGGCGCTTTACGTTTTACTTAACACACTGGGGTTCATTAGGAGTTTCACGATGGAAATGCTGAAGTTTGGTAAATTTGCTGCGCTGGCTCTGGCCATGGCTGTAGCTGTAGGTTGCTCGTCCAAAGGCGGCGACAACGCCGGTGAAGGCGCTGTTGATCCAAACGCTGGTTACGGCGCAAACACTGGTGCAGTTGACGGTTCCCTGAGCGAAGAAGCTGCTCTGCGCGCAATCACCACCTTCTACTTCGAATACGACAGCTCGGACCTGAAGCCAGAAGCCATGCGCGCTCTGGACGTTCACGCCAAAGACCTGAAAGCAAACGGCGCTCGCGTTGTTCTGGAAGGCAACACCGACGAACGTGGTACTCGTGAGTACAACATGGCACTGGGCGAGCGTCGTGCGAAAGCCGTTCAGCGCTACCTGGTACTGCAAGGTGTTTCCCCAGCTCAGCTGGAACTGGTTTCCTACGGCGAAGAGCGTCCAGTTGCTACCGGCAACGACGAGCAGTCCTGGGCTCAAAACCGTCGCGTCGAACTGCGTAAGTAATTCGATATGCGAACGTGCCGTCGTGCTGTAACTGTTCTGGCTCTCAGCCTCGCGCCGCTTGCGGCGTGGGCTGCGGTTCCTGTGGTCGATGACAACTCCGGTTATAACAATAGCGGGAGCAGTTATCCGCCTGCAGGTTACGGTACGAACGGCGCCTATGCCGGGGGAGCGGCTTCGGCCCCTGCCTCGGCACAAGGCATGCTGTTCAACCAACTGCAACAAATGCAGGATCAACTGTCGCGCCAGCAAGGCGTGATCGAAGAACTGCAGAACCAGGTTTCGCGCATGAAACAGGAATCCCTGGAGCGATACCAGGATCTCGATCGGCGCATAGGGTCCGGCGTTGCACCTGCCGCGAATCCCGAGAATTCTTCTGCCGGTGGCGATGCAAGTGCTGCTGCCGGTGCCGCCGCTGGAGCCGGGGCCGCTGCTGCCGCCCAGGCACCTGCTGCGGGTGGCGAACCGGCTGATCCGGCCAAGGAAAAGCTGTATTACGATGCAGCTTTCGACCTGATCAAGGCCAAGGATTTCGACAAGGCCAGCCAGGCGTTTGCCGCTTTCCTGCGTAAGTACCCGAACAGCCAATACGCGGGCAACGCCCAGTACTGGCTGGGTGAAGTGAACCTGGCCAAGGGGGATCTGCAAGGCGCAGGTCAAGCTTTCGCCAAGGTTTCGCAGCTGTATCCCAAGCACGCCAAAGTGCCGGATTCGCTGTACAAGCTGGCTGACGTAGAACGCCGCCTCGGTCATACCGACAAGGTCAAAGGCATTCTGCAGCAGGTGGTGGCCCAGTATCCGGGCACATCCGCCGCTCAGTTGGCCCAGCGCGACTTGCAACGCATGTAACAGCGTTTGACCCGTTTGGAAGAAACCCGCGCTTGTCGCGGGTTTTTTCGTTAGAATTCACGCCCTTTTATGAAACACGCTTCTGGTGATCTACGCGTTGGCGGGGTTGCCTGAAGTGCCTGACGGAGGCGGACAGCCTGTTTAGCTGTTACGCCCGTGGCGACTATGCAAGACACATTGAGAATCACCGAAGTTTTCTACTCGTTGCAGGGGGAAACGCGGACTGCCGGGCTGCCCACGGTTTTTGTGCGCCTGACCGGTTGCCCATTGCGTTGCCAATACTGCGACAGCGCCTACGCATTCAGCGGTGGCACGATCCGCACCCTCGACGACATCCTCGAGCAAGTGGCCGGCTTTCGCCCGCGCTACGTCTGTGTCACTGGCGGTGAGCCGCTGGCTCAGCCCAACGCCATCCCTTTGCTCAAGCAATTGTCCGATGCCGGCTACGAAGTCTCGCTGGAAACCAGCGGCGCCCTCGACATCTCGGCGGTCGATCCGCGGGTCAGTCGGGTGGTCGACCTGAAGACGCCTGACTCCAAAGAAGCCCATCGCAACCGTTACGAGAACATCGAACTGCTGACGCCCAACGATCAGGTGAAGTTTGTCATCTGCTCGCGGGAGGACTATGACTGGGCGGTATCGAAGCTGATCCAGTACGGTCTCGAGCGACGTGCAGGTGAAGTGCTGTTTTCCCCAAGTCACCACGACCTGAATGCTCGGGATCTGGCGGACTGGGTGGTGGCGGATAACCTGCCAGTGCGCCTGCAACTGCAGCTGCATAAATATCTATGGAATGATGAGCCGGGGCGCTGAGATGACTGAACAACTGAATACTAGCCAAAAACGTGCGGTAATCCTGCTTTCGGGTGGGCTGGACTCGGCCACGGTCGTGGCGATGGCGCGCGCTGAAGGCTACGCCTGCTACACCATGAGTTTCGATTACGGTCAGCGTTCCCACGCTGAACTGCATGCTGCTGCTCGCGTTGCTCGCGATCTGGGTGTGGTCGAGCACAAGGTGATCGGCCTGAACCTGAATGGCATGGGGGGGTCGGCCTTGACCGACACCAGCATCGATATTCCGGAAGAGTTGGGCGAAGGCATTCCGGTGACCTACGTGCCGGCGCGCAACACGGTTTTCCTTTCGCTGGCCTTGGGCTGGGCTGAAGTGCTCGGCGCCAGTGACATCTTTATCGGCGTCAACGCAGTGGATTACTCCGGATACCCGGATTGCCGTCCCGAGTTCATCGAGTCGTTTGAGCGCATGGCCAATCTGGCGACCAAGGCTGGTGTGGAAGGCAATGGTTTCCGCATCCAGGCACCACTGCAGAACCTGAGCAAGGCGCAGATCGTCCAGGCTGGCGTGAAGCTGGGCGTCGATTACGCGCTGACCGTTTCCTGCTATCAGGCCGACGATGACGGCCGCGCTTGTGGCAAATGCGACAGCTGCCGACTGCGTGCAGAAGGCTTCGCGGCGGCCGGAATCAGCGACCCGACACCTTATTTTTGATTTTTTTCAAATTAGGTGTTGAATAGTCCTTAAAAATCAGTATTATACGCGCCACCACACAGCGGGTCGTTAGCTCAGTTGGTAGAGCAGTTGGCTTTTAACCAATTGGTCGTAGGTTCGAATCCCACACGACCCACCATTTTTGCTGTTTTTAAAAGTCTGGAAGGCCCACGAAAGTGAGGATTTCCGGATTTTTTTTTGCCTGCGATTCAGGCATCCGACCCTTCGTTTCTTCCCGCCGTGACGCAGGTCAGAATCATCTTTTGTATCACCGGGATATTCTGTAGCCTTGCGCAGCTCCAACGCTGTCCGTGCCTGATAATACTCACTTTCCCGGCGGTACCCTCAAGCGGTCCGGAGCCGGGTGTATACTCGACTTTCGCGCGAATGCGCCTGCAGGTCTTGCGAACATGACGCAGATTTCCGAACGCCTTCTGGTACAAGCCCACCTCGACGCCAAGCAGCCCAAGCCGCTGACGGCCGAGGAAGAGGCCTATTACCGTTCCGCCATCGCCGCCGAGCTCAAGGCTCAGGACGCGGTGCTGGTTGCCCACTTTTATTGCGATCCGATCATCCAGGCCCTCGCCGAAGAAACCGGCGGTTGCGTTTCTGACTCCCTGGAAATGGCCCGCTTCGGCAACGCCCATCCGGCCAAGACCGTGGTGGTCGCCGGCGTGAAATTCATGGGTGAGACCGCGAAGATTCTCAACCCTGAAAAACGCGTGCTGATGCCGACCCTGGAAGCGACCTGCTCGCTGGATCTGGGTTGCCCGGTGGACGAGTTCTCGGCGTTCTGCGATCAGCATCCGGAACGCACCGTGGTGGTGTATGCCAACACCTCGGCTGCCGTCAAAGCCCGGGCCGATTGGGTAGTGACCTCCAGCTGCGCACTGGAAATCGTCGAAAGCCTGATGGATAACGGCGAAACCATTATCTGGGGCCCGGACAAGCACCTGGGCACCTATATCCAGCGTCAGACCGGCGCCGACATGCTGCTGTGGGACGGTGCCTGCATCGTCCACGAAGAGTTCAAGTCCAAGCAGCTGGAAGACATGAAGGCGCTGTACCCGGACGCTGCCATTCTGGTGCACCCGGAGTCGCCGACCTCGGTGATCGAACTGGCGGACGCCGTCGGCTCCACCAGCCAGCTCATCGCCGCCGCTCAATCGCTGCCGAACAAGACCCTGATCGTCGCCACCGATCGCGGCATCTTCTACAAGATGCAGCAGCTGTGCCCTGACAAGGTCTTCATCGAAGCGCCAACCGCCGGTAACGGCGCGGCGTGCCGCAGTTGCGCACATTGCCCGTGGATGGCCATGAACACCCTTGAGCGTACCCTCAAGTGCCTGAAGGAAGGCTCGAACGAGATCTTCGTCGACCCGGCCCTGATCCCACAGGCGATCCGCCCGCTCAAGCGCATGCTCGATTTCACTCAGGCTGCGCGGATGAAGCTGGCCGGCAACGCCTGACTCTGAGCTGCAAACAAAAACGCCCCGATTGGATCGGGGCGTTTTTGCATCTGGAGGATTATTTGGTCTTTTTCGGGATTCGCACGAGCTGCGTGTCGGAGTAGATGTCATGCCAGGTGCGTTTCTGTTTGTCGAACAGCGACCAGAAGAACCCAAGGCCCAGGCACAGCCACGACGCAATCGATACCATGAACCGCAGCAACGCCTGCCACAGGCTGATCGCAGTGCCATCAGCGTTCTGCACGCGAATGCCCCAGACCTGCATGCCCAGGGTCTGCCCGGCGTGAGTCCAGAACTTGGCGAAGAAGCCGAACAGCACCAGCAGCAGCACTGTGGAATACAGCGGATCGCCATCCAGCTGCCCGGCGTCAGTCAGAACCCGCAGACGCTCCTCGCCGATGATTGCCGCCTGAATCATCTTGTAGACGCCACCCGTCACGATCAGCAGGGCGGTGCACAATAGAAAGTCATAGAACATCGCTGCCAGACGACGACCCAGGCCGACGGTGGGGAAATCGCCCTGGGGAGTGAGCAGGTGTTTCGACATGGCAGCCTCTGGACGGAAAGTGAAGCGCCATTTTACGGATTTGCGCCCACAAAAAAGCCCCTGATATCAATATCAGGGGCTTTTTCGTAACAGAAAATCAGGCTTCTGCGATAACTTCGTCAGCCTGCATGCCTTTCTGGCCTTGCACTGCAACGAAGGTCACTTTCTGGCCTTCTTTCAGGCTCTTGAAGCCGTTGCCCTGAATGGCACGGAAATGCACGAACAGATCCGGACCGCTTTCTGGAGTGATAAAACCAAAACCTTTCTCGTCGTTAAACCACTTGACGGTACCGCTCTGACGTTGGGACATTTCTTATTTCCTTTGACGCAAAAATTGATGACAGTCTCTTCCTCATGAAAGAGTACTGGGGCTGGTTGCAGGAGAGTAAGAAGACGTCGAACGGGATGTAGCTAACTTGTAGGCTACTGCCCAGGTCACGATTCCAAGCTGACCCATGCAAACACAGTGGACAAACTCTACGCCAACTACGGGAGGAAAAACAAGCCCCGTTAAGGCCCCGGGTTTCCTGCGCTTGCCGGCACTTTGGTAGGTCCACTAGACCGGCTTATACGATTAGCTCGTTCAATTGTTTTCGAACGTTATAAACCAAGTTCATATTCGAAACGAAAGTAAACTGAGTGCACTGTTTTATGGCGATTGCGTTACACATTAGTGCACGCATAACGCAATCGCGTTACTTATAGAAACAGTCAATCAACCGCGATAGTAGCGTTGTGGAACAAATGGCATTTTGCTTACAAGCAATGGCACCTTTTTCCCACGAACAATTGCCCAAACTGGCGTATCGAGTGCAACGTAGGCGCTGTCCAGGTAACCCATGGCCAACGGGCCGCCCAAGGTCGGGCCGAAGCCGCCGCTGCACACGCTGCCGACGATCTCGCCCGCTTCGTTGACGATCTCTGCACCTTCACGGACCGGCGTACGCTCTTGCGGCAGCAGGCCGACACGTTTGCGCTGAACACCATTGTGCTGTTGAGCGAAGACTTGCTCCGCGCCGGGGAAACCACCGGCGCGCGCACCGTCGGCACGCCGAGGCTTGGAGATTGCCCACAGCAGGCTGGCTTCTATCGGGGTGGTCTCGGTGTTCATGTCGTGGCCGTACAGGCACAGACCGGCTTCCAGGCGCAGCGAGTCACGGGCGCCGAGGCCGATGGCGGCGACTTCCGGTTCGGCCAGCAGGGCGCGGGCGAGTTTTTCCGCGTCGGCTGCCGGAACCGAGATTTCGAAACCGTCTTCACCGGTGTAGCCCGAACGGCTGACAAAGCAATCCACACCCAGCAGAGTCACGCGGGCGAATTGCATGAAAGTCATTTTCGCCACTTGCGGCGCCAGGCGTGCCAGTACGGTCACGGCGGCCGGGCCTTGCAGGGCGAGCAGGGCGCGTGCTTCGAAGAGCTCGGTAATGGTGCATTGATCGCCGATGTGTTTTTGCAGATGGGCCAGGTCCTGATCCTTGCACGCGGCGTTGACCACCAGGAACAGTTCGTCATTGCCCAGATTGGCAACCATCAGGTCATCGAGGATGCCGCCGGTTTCGTTGGTGAACATCGCGTAGCGCTGCATGCCCACTGGCAGGTCGATGATGTCCACCGGTACCAGGGTTTCCAGAGCTTTGGCGGCATTGGCGCCGGTCAGGCGGATCTGGCCCATGTGCGAGACATCGAACAGCCCGGCCTGCTCACGGGTGTGCTGGTGTTCTTTCATCACGCCCAGCGGGTATTGCACCGGCATGTCGTAGCCGGCAAACGGCACCATGCGGGCGCCGAGTTCGATGTGCAGAGCGTGCAGCGGGGTTTTCGACAGTTGTTCGGTGGACATGCGTGACTCCTTGATTCACACCAACCCTATCCCGGAGGGAGAGGGAGCTCATTACGACCCTCTCCCGTCGGGAGAGGAAATTTATTCATCCCTTTCCCATCGGGAGAGGGCGTCTGTCAGCACTCGATAATGTTGACCGCCAGACCGCCACGGGCGGTCTCCTTGTATTTGCTTTTCATGTCGGCGCCGGTCTGGCGCATGGTGCGGATGACCTTGTCGAGGGAGACGAAGTGCTGCCCGTCGCCGCGCATGGCCATGCGCACGGCATTGATCGCCTTGACCGAGCCCATGGCGTTGCGCTCGATACACGGCACTTGCACCAGTCCGCCAATCGGGTCGCAGGTCAGGCCGAGGTTGTGTTCCATGCCGATTTCGGCAGCGTTTTCCACTTGCTGCACGCTGCCGCCGAGCACTTCGCACAACGCGCCGGCCGCCATCGAACAGGCCACACCGACCTCGCCCTGACAGCCGACTTCGGCGCCGGAAATCGAGGCGTTTTCCTTGTACAGAATGCCGATGGCCGCCGCAGTCAGCAGGAAGCGCACCACGCCGTCATCGTTCGCGCCGGGAATGAAGCGCATGTAGTAATGCAATACGGCGGGAATAATCCCCGCCGCGCCGTTGGTCGGTGCCGTAACCACGCGCCCGCCATTGGCGTTTTCTTCGTTGACGGCGAGGGCGTAGAGGTTGACCCAGTCCAGCACCGACAGCGGGTCGCGCAGCGACGATTCCGGGTTCTTGCACAGTTGCCGGTGCAGCGCCGCCGCCCTCCGCTTGACCTTCAGGCCGCCTGGCAGGATGCCTTCGTTGCGACAGCCGGCAGCCACGCAGTCCTGCATCACTTGCCAGATCTTCAGCAGACCGGCGCGGGTTTCCGCTTCCGGGCGCCAGGCGCTTTCGTTGGTCAGCATCACCTGGCTGATCGACAGGCCATAGGTGGTGCAGTGACCGAGCAAGTCCTTGGCACTTTTGAACGGGAAGGTCAGCGGGGTGGCGTCCTCGACGATGCGGTCGGCACCGGCCGCATCTTCGTCGACCACAAAACCACCGCCGACCGAGTAGTACTCGCGGCTGCGGATCTGCAATCCCGCCGCATCGAAGGCACGGAAAATCATGCCGTTGGGGTGATAGGCCAACGGTTTGCGGATCATTGCCAGGTGTTCTTTCTCGTTGAACGCAATGCTGTGTTCGCCGAGCAGATTCAAACGCCCGCTGCCACGAATCTCCGAGAGACGGGCGGCGACGGTTTCAGTATCCACGGTGTCCGGGTGTTCACCTTCCAGGCCCAGCAGCACGGCCTTGTCGCTGCCGTGACCCTTGCCGGTGGCGCCGAGGGATCCATACAACTCGACCCTGACGCTGGTAGTGGCCGACAACAGGTTTTCCCGGCGCAGGCCTTCGACGAAACGCGCAGCTGCGCGCATCGGGCCGACGGTGTGGGAGCTGGAGGGGCCGATGCCAATCTTGAACAGGTCGAACACGCTTAACGACATGGTTGTTCTCCGGTTTCTTGTTATAGGCACATCAGGCACGCATGAAAGGGGCGGGCGAACCCGCCCCCTCACAGGTCAAGCGTAGCTTTCGATCGACGGGCAGGCGCAGACCAGGTTTCGGTCGCCGAACACGTTGTCGACGCGACCGACCGGCGGCCAGTACTTGCCTTCGATCAACGACGCCACCGGGTACACCGCTTGTTCGCGGCTGTACGGGTGAGTCCACTCGCCAACCAGCTCTGCAGCGGTGTGCGGCGCGTTCTTCAGCGGGTTGTCGTCCTTGTCCAGGGTGCCGTTTTCCACTGCGCGGATTTCTTCGCGGATGCGGATCATGGCGTCGCAGAAGCGGTCCAGTTCTTCCTTGGATTCACTTTCGGTCGGCTCGATCATCAGCGTGCCGGCCACCGGGAACGACATGGTCGGGGCGTGGAAGCCGAAGTCGATCAGGCGCTTGGCGACGTCATCGACGCTGATGCCGCTGCTGTCTTTCAATGGACGCAGATCCAGGATGCACTCGTGCGCCACCAGACCGTTGCTGCCGGTGTACAGCACCGGGTAGTGCTCTTCCAGGCGACGGGAAATGTAGTTGGCATTGAGGATCGCCAGTTGCGAAGCGCGCTTGAGACCTGCGCCACCCATCATGCGAATGTACATCCAGGTGATCGGCAGAATGCTCGCGCTGCCGAACGGTGCTGCGCAGACCGCGCCTTCCTTGCGTTCCATGTGACCGTGGCCCGGCAGGAACGGAGTCAGGTGCGATTTCACGCCGATCGGGCCGACGCCCGGACCGCCACCGCCGTGCGGGATGCAGAAGGTTTTGTGCAGGTTCAGGTGCGAGACATCGCCGCCGAACTTGCCCGGTGCGCAGAGGCCGACCATCGCGTTCATGTTGGCGCCGTCGATGTACACCTGGCCGCCGTTGTCATGAATGATGCCGCAGATTTCGCGGATGCCTTCTTCGAATACGCCGTGAGTCGACGGGTAAGTGATCATCAGCGCGGCGAGGTGTTCGCGGTGCTCGATGGCCTTGGCGCGCAGGTCTTCGATGTCCACGTTGCCACGGGCGTCGCAGGCGGTCACGACCACGCGCATGCCGGCCATGTTGGCGGTCGCCGGGTTGGTGCCGTGAGCGGACGACGGGATCAGGCAGATGTCGCGACGGTCTTCGCCACGGCTCTGGTGGTAGGCGCGGATTGCCAGCAGACCTGCGTACTCACCCTGGGAACCGGCGTTCGGTTGCAGGGAGATCGAGTCGTAACCGGTGGCGGCGCAGAGCATCGCTTCCAGTTCGTCGGTCAGTTGCTGGTAACCGGCGCTTTGCTCGGCCGGGGCGAACGGGTGCAGGGCGCCGAACTCGGCCCAGGTCACCGGAATCATTTCGCTGGCGGCGTTGAGTTTCATGGTGCACGAGCCCAGCGGGATCATGGTGCGATCGAGGGCCAGGTCCTTGTCCGCCAGCTTGCGCAGGTAGCGCATCAGCTCGGTTTCCGAGTGATAACGGTTGAACACAGGGTGGCTGAGGATCGGTGACTGGCGAACCAGCGCGGCAGGAATGGTGCATTGCGCGGCAGCGGCCAGAGCAGCGAAGTCCGGCAGGGTCTTGCCGTCGGCGAACAGGCCCCACAGGGTTTCGATATCAGCCTGGGTGGTGGTTTCGTCGACCGACAGGCCAAGACGCTGGGCATCGATCACGCGCAGGTTGATCTGTTGAGCGCGAGCCTTGTCGTGCAACGCAGCAGTTTGCGCGCCGGTGGCCAGGGTCAGTGTGTCGAAGAAGCTGACTTGCTCGACGGTCACGCCCAGGGCGCTCAGGCCCTTGGCCAGGATCGCGGTCAGGTGATGCACGCGGTTGGCGATCTGGGTCAAGCCTTTCGGGCCGTGGTACACGGCGTACATGCTGGCGATGTTGGCCAGCAGCACTTGTGCGGTGCAGATGTTCGACGTGGCCTTCTCGCGGCGGATATGTTGCTCGCGGGTCTGCATCGCCAGACGCAGGGCCGGCTTGCCGAAGCGGTCAACCGAGACACCGACCAGACGGCCCGGCATGTCGCGCTTGAACGCATCCTTGGTGGAGAAGTAAGCAGCGTGCGGGCCGCCGAAGCCCAGCGGTACGCCGAAGCGTTGGGCGCTGCCGATGGCCACGTCCGCGCCGAATTCGCCCGGTGGAGTCAGCAGGGTCAGGGCCAGCAGGTCGGCAGCCACGGCCACCAGAGCGTTGGCGGCGTGGAAGCGCTCGGTCAGTTCGCGGTAGTCGAACACATCACCGTTGCTGGCCGGGTATTGCAGCAGCGCGCCGAAGAAAGGCGTCACGTCGGTCAGTTCACGCTCATCGCCCACGACCACGTCGATGCCCAGCGGCTCGGCACGGGTGCGCAGCACGTCGAGGGTTTGCGGGTGGCTGTGGATCGAGGCGAAGAACTGGTGGCTGCCCTTGTTCTTGCTCAGGCGTTTGCAGAAGGTCATGGCTTCGGCAGCAGCGGTGGCTTCGTCGAGCAGGGAAGCGTTGGCGATCGGCAGACCGGTCAGGTCGCTGATCAGGGTCTGGAAGTTCAGCAGCGCTTCGAGACGGCCCTGGGAAATTTCTGGCTGATACGGGGTGTAAGCGGTGTACCAGGCCGGGTTTTCCAGCAGGTTGCGCAGGATCGGCGACGGCGTGTGGCAGTTGTAGTAGCCCTGACCGATGTAGGTCTTGAACAACTGGTTCTTGCCGGCGATGCCTTTGATCATTGCCAGGGTGTCGGCTTCGCTCAGACCGTCGTCGAGGCCGAGCACGCTGGTGCCCTTGATGCTTTCCGGGATGACGCTGGCGCTCAGGGCTTCGAGCGAGTCGAAGCCGAGGCTGTTGAGCATGGCTTGCTCGTCACCGGCGCGCGGGCCGATGTGACGGGTGATGAATTCGTTGGCGGTGCCGAGATTAACTTGGGTCATGTCAGGTTCCTCAGGCTTCGGCTTGGGCTTTGATCAGGCGGTCGTAGGCGTCCTGATCCAGCAGCTTGGCGACGGCCGATGCGTCGGCCGGCTTGAAACGGAAGAACCAGCCTTCGCCCAGCGGATCTTCGTTGACCAGTTCAGGGCTGTCTTCCAGGGCCGGATTGGTGGCCAGGACTTCGCCGTCCAGTGGCATGTAAACGCCGCTGGCGGCTTTTACCGATTCCACGGTGGCGGCTTCGGCGCCTTTCTCGTACGCCTGCAATTCAGGCAGTTGCACGAACACCACGTCGCCCAAGGCGTTCTGCGCGAAAGCGGTGATGCCAACGGTGACAGAGCCATCGGCTTCGGCGCGCAGCCATTCGTGATCTTCAGTAAAACGCAACTCGCTCATGGAATCTCCTAGGGGCCAGACTCGTCTGGTGGACGCGGTGGAATACTCGGGCGGCAATGCCCTGATTTTATGAGCGGTTACTTAGCAAGAACGCGGCCAACGTAAAAATATCGTTATAAATCAATGAGTTGATATTTTTCCGATAGGCTTTGAGGGTGGGGCTTGTAGCGAAATCGCTACAGCTCGGGGCGAAGAAAAAAGCTGAAGCGGATCAAAGCCTTGCACGGCGGTGATCGGAGAAGGGTGTAGCGATATCGTTCCGCTGTAGCGCTTTCAGTACAGATGGAGGTCGCTTTTGGGCTGGGACCCTCAACTGGATGGAGAGCCGGCTGGATGGAAAACCCTGTGGGAGCGAGCTTGCTCGCGATGAGGGCGTGTCAGTCGACAGCTTTTTGGATGTCGCACCGCCATCGCGAGCAAGCTCGCTCCCACAGGGGATTTGCGGTGAGATCAGGGTTTGTTGGGGATGCCGTACTTGCGCAGCCGATGGGCAATCGCGGTGTGCGAGGTCTGCAGGCGGCTGGCCAGTTGGCGGGTCGAGGGGTAGCTGACGTAGAGCTTTTCCAGCAAGGATTTCTCGAAAGCTTCCACGGCTTCTTCCAGGCTGTCGACGTCGGTGTCGGTCTGACGCGCCACGGAGGTGCCGGCGATGTCGAGGTCGCCGATGTCCACCAGGCTGCTTTCGCAGATCGCGGCGGCGCGGAAGATCACGTTCTGCAATTGCCGCACGTTGCCCGGCCAGCGGTTGCCGAGCAGCGCGGGGTAGGTGCCGGGCGCGAGGCGGCAGACCGGGCGCTGGATCTGCGCGCAGGCCTGCTGCATGAAATAGCGCGCCAGCAGGAGAATGTCCTGGCCGCGTTCGCGCAGCGGCGGCACTTCGACGTTGAGCACGTTGAGGCGGTAGAACAGGTCTTCGCGGAACAGGCCTTCGCTGACCATTTTTTCCAGGTCGCGATGGGTCGCGCTGAGAATCCGCACGTTGACCTTTACTTCGCGATCACCGCCGACCCGGCGGAAGCTGCCGTCATTGAGGAAGCGCAGCAGCTTGGCCTGCAAGTACGGCGACATCTCGCCGATTTCATCGAGGAACACCGTGCCCTGGTTGGCCAGTTCCATCAGTCCCGGTTTACCGCCGCGTTGTGCACCAGTGAAGGCACCGGGGGCGTAGCCGAACAGTTCGCTCTCGGCGAGGTTCTCCGGCAGGGCCGCGCAGTTCAGCGCCAGAAACGGTGCGTTGTGCCGGGCGCTGATGGCGTGACAGGCGCGGGCCACCAGTTCCTTGCCGGTACCGGTTTCGCCCTGGATCAGCAGCGGTGCATCGAGGGCCGCGACGCGTTGCGCGCGGGCCTTGAGGGTACGGATCGGCGGCGATTCGCCAAGCAGCGCATCGAAACCTTCGGCATGGTCGTGGTGCAGCGCCGAGAGTTGTTCGCCGATGCGGTTCGGCTGATACAGGGTAAGCAGGGCGCCGGCGTCGGTGATCGGTGTGGCGTCCAGCAACAGGGTCTGGCCGTTGACGGTGATCTCCCGCAGCGGCAGGCGGAAGCCCTGTTCCAACAACGTTTCCAAAAGGACCGGATCATTGAACAGTTCCGAAACGCTTTCGCCTGCCGGCTCGCGGCCGTACAAGGCGATCAGCGCCGGGTTGGCCAGCAGCACCTTGCCGGCGCTGTCCAGTGCCAGTACCGGGTCGGTCATTGCCGCGAGCAAGGCGTCGAGCTGCAAGTGCCGTCGCTGGCCGGGGAGAATGTCGACCACGGTCACTGCTTCTACGCCACGCACCCGAAACAGCGCATCTTTCAGTTCTTCGAGCACTTGCGGGCTCAAGGTCGGGGCGTCGATGTAGACGTTGGGCGGGATCATCTCCACCGCATCCAGATTGAGATTGCGTCCGCCGAGGATCGCCAGGACTTCCTGGGTGATGCCGACGCGGTCGATGAAGCTGACGTGGATACGCATGGGGTGGTTCTGGGTTCTGGAGTGCGGAGGGTGGCAAGTATGCCTTGGGGCGGGGAAATGGTGAAACCGGGCGCGTTCTTCCGCTGGCTACATACCCTTGTGGGAGCGAGCTTGCTCGCGAATGCGGTGTATCAGCAATGAAGATATGGACTGACAGAGCGCTTTCGCAAGCAAGCTCGCCCACAGGGGGTATGGGGTGAGTTCGAGTTACTCGAAATGCTCGAGATTGACCGGATCCCCGGATTGCATGTTCAACTGCTTGCGGATGTCTTCAAACATCAGGTCGTAATGCTTGTGCACCGAGCCGAGCTGGCTGTGGCTTTTGGGGATGCCGTATTTTTCGGCGATCTGCGTCACGTTGCGAGCGAAGTTGTAGGCTTCCTCCTTGGGCAGAAAGAACGGTTCGTTGACCTCTTTGCCCTGCATGCTGCCGTGAAGGGTGAACTGTATCCCTTTGCCTTTCTGAGGGTCGGTGAACACTTCATAGTCGAGGTGCACGTTGTAATTGACGTCATCGTCAGTCAACGCATGCCGCTCAATATGCAAATGACCGGGTTCGAACTGGGCCATGGTTTTCTCCTTTCAAGGCATGGGAGAAGGGCAGACCTGAGGTCTGCCCCCGGAGTTTCTTTTTATCGATAGGTGATGCCCGGCGCTGCCGTGCTGACCCGCGTACCGGCGGTGCCCTGGACGATGGCTTCGATGTCCGAGAGCGAACCGATCACCGCGACCTTGCCAGTATGGCGCGCAAATTCGCAAGCTGCCTGCACCTTCGGCCCCATGGAACCGGCGGCGAAACCCAGGCGGTCGAGTTCGTCCGGATGGGCCTGGGCGATGGCTTTCTCGGTCGGTTTCTTGAAGTCGACGTACGCCGCGTTGACGTCGGTGGCGATCACCAGCAAGTCCGCCTCCAATTGTTCGGCCAGCAGCGCCGAGCACAGGTCCTTGTCGATCACCGCTTCGATGCCTTGCAGCTTGCCATGAGCGCCATACATGGTCGGAATGCCGCCACCGCCGGCGCAGATCACGATGCTGCCCCTGTCCAGCAGCCATTTGATCGGGCGGATCTCGAAGATGCGCTTGGGTTTCGGGCTGGCCACCACGCGACGGTATTTGTCACCGTCGGCCTTGACCACCCAACCTTTCTCTTTGGCCAGGCGCTCGGCTTCTTCTTTGGCGTAGACCGGGCCGATGAATTTGGTCGGGTCTTTGAAGGCCGGATCTTTGGGATCGACTTCGACCTGGGTGAGCAGGGTGGCGAACGGCACTTCGAAGTCCAGCAGATTGCCCAGTTCCTGTTCGATGATGTAACCGATCATGCCTTCGGTTTCGGCACCGAGCACGTCCAGAGGGTAGGCTTCATCGGGTTTATAGGAGAGGCCCTGCAGCGACAGCAGGCCGACTTGCGGGCCATTGCCGTGGGCGATGACCAGTTGATTGCCGGAGTGAATCTTGGCGATTTGCTCGGTGGCGATGCGGATGTTGGCGCGCTGGTTGTCAGCGGTCATCGGCTCACCACGGCGGAGCAGGGCGTTACCGCCCAGAGCTACGACGATACGCATGGTGCATGTCCTTTTCGTGTTGATCGCTGATCGTTCCCACGCTCCCGCGTGGGAATGCATCCCGTGACGCTCTGCGTCACAGCGGACGCGGAGCGTCCGGGGGCGGCGTTACCACGCGGAGCGTGGGAACGATCAGTGCCAAAGCCGGGTTACAGATCAGCCAGAGTCGACACCAGAATCGCCTTGATGGTGTGCATGCGGTTTTCCGCTTGCTCGAAGGCGATGCAGGCAGGCGACTCGAACACGTCGTCGGTCACTTCGATGCCGTTGGCCAGGTGCGGATACTGCTCGGCGATCTGTTTGCCGACCTTGGTATCGCTGTTGTGGAACGCCGGCAGGCAGTGCATGAACTTGGTGCGCGGGTTGCCGGTGGCTTTCATCAGCTCGGCGTTGACCTGATACGGCAGCAGTTGCTTGATCCGCTCGGCCCAGGCTTCAACCGGCTCGCCCATCGATACCCAGACGTCGGTGTGGATGAAATCCACGCCCTTGACCGCCGCTTTCGGGTCTTCGGTCAGGGTGATGCGAGCGCCGCTTTCCTCTGCGTATTGCTTGCAGCGATCGACCAGGTCATCGTGCGGCCACAGGGCTTTCGGCGCGCAGATGCGCACGTCCATACCCAGTTTGGAGCCGACCAGCAGCAGCGAGTTGCCCATGTTGTTGCGCGCGTCGCCCAGGTAGGCATAGCTGATTTCGTGGATCGGCTTGTCGGCGTGCTCACGCATGGTCAGCACGTCGGCGATCATCTGGGTCGGGTGATATTCATCGGTCAGGCCGTTGAACACCGGCACGCCAGCGAACTTGGCCAGTTCTTCGACGATTTCCTGCTTGAAGCCACGGTACTCGATGGCGTCGTACATGCGACCCAGCACGCGGGCTGTGTCCTTCATGCTTTCCTTGTGGCCGATCTGCGAAGAGTTCGGATCGATGTAGGTGACGTTGGCGCCCTGGTCATAGGCGGCGACTTCGAACGCGCAGCGGGTGCGGGTCGAGGTTTTTTCGAAGATCAGGGCAATGTTGTTGCCCTTGAGGTGTTGCTGCTCGGTGCCGGTGTACTTGGCGCGCTTGAGGTCGCGGGACAGGTCGAGCAGGTAGCGCAGCTCACGTGGGGTGTGGTGTTCCAGGCTGAGCAGGTTACGGTTGTGAATGTTGAACGCCATGATGATTCTCCTTGGATTCGGTAATCGGCCCGGCCGCGACAGGGGCAGTGCGGCCGGGGAGATGGTCGTTTAGTAGTCGATTGGGTCGCGCACGATCGGGCAGGTCATGCAGTGGCCGCCGCCACGGCCACGGCCCAGTTCGCCGGCGCTGATGGTGATGACCTCGACCCCGGCCTTGCGCAGCAGGGTGTTGGTGTAGGTGTTGCGGTCGTAGCCGATAACGACCCCGGGCTCCAGAGCCACCACGTTGTTGCCGTCATCCCATTGCTCGCGCTCGGCGGCGAAGCTGTTGCCGCCGGTTTCCACGACGCGCAGATTCGGCAGGTTCAGCGAGTTGGCCACGACTTCGAGGAACGTTTTGTTCTCCCGTCGTACGTCCAGACCGTAAGGTTTGCTTTCGTCAGGACGGATGATGAACGGCACGATTTCCTTGACCACTTCCGGGAAGACCGTCACCAGGTCGCGGTCGCAGAAGCTGAACACGGTATCCAGGTGCATTGCCGCGCGGGATTTCGGCAGGCCGGCGACCACGACTTTGTCGGCCGCGCCTTTGGCGAACAGCGATTGGGCCAGTTGACCGATGGCCTGGCGCGAGGAGCGCTCGCCCATGCCGATCAACACCACGCCGTTGCCGATCGGCATCACGTCGCCGCCCTCGAGAGTGGCTTTGCCGTGGTCCTTGTCCGGATCGCCGTACCAGACTTCGAAGTCGGCACCGGTGAAGTCGGGGTGAAACTTGTAGATGGCGGTGGTCAACAGGGTTTCCTGGCGACGGGCCGGCCAGTACATCGGGTTGAGCGTCACGCCGCCGTAGATCCAGCAAGTGGTGTCGCGGGTGAACTGGGTGTTGGGCAGCGGGTCGAGCAGGAAGCTGGAATGGCCCAGGTAGTCGCGATACATCTTGATCACGCTGGCGCCTTCGCTGTCCGGCAGATCCTCGCCGGCCACGCCACCAATCAGGAACTCGGCGAGCTTGCGTGGCTCCAGGCCTTCGAGCCAGCTGCGCACTTCGTTGGTCAGGCCGACGCCGACGGTGTCGGGGGTGATCTTGCGATCCAGAATCCATTTCAGCGCTTCGGGGTTGCCGACGATGTCGGTCAGCAGGTTGTGCATTTCCAGCACTTCGATCCCGCGCTCGCGCATTTTGGTGACGAAGTCGAAGTGGTCGCGCTTGGCCTGATTGACCCAGATGACGTCGTCGAACAGCAGTTCGTCGCAGTTGCTCGGGGTCAGCCGCTGATGGGCCAGACCTGGGGAGCAAACCATGACTTTGCGCAGTTTGCCGGCTTCGGAATGGACGCCGTACTTAACTTTTTCCGTGGTCATTTCAGTGATCCTCCAGAGAGAAAACGTTGGGCAATTACAGAGTCAGGAAGCCGTCGTACAGTCCGTAGGCGGCCACGAGGGCACCCACGACCACTGCGGCGAAAATCAGCTTCTCGACGTTGGTGAAAACCGGTTGATTGAGTTCGAGCTTGGCCTTGGCGAACAGGATCGCGCCCGGGGCATATAGCAGGGCCGACAGCAGCAGGTACTTCACGCCGCCGGCGTAGAGCAGCCAGATCGCGTAGATCAGGGCGATGGCGCCGATGATCAGATCCTTGCGCCGTTCGGCCGCGAAGCCTTCGTAGCTTTCGCCGCGCACCGCCAGTAGCAGGGCGTAGGCCGCCGACCACAGGTACGGCACCAGAATCATCGAAGTGGCGAGGTAGATCAGCGACAGGTAAGTGCTGGCCGAGAACAGGGTGATGATCAGGAACAGCTGCACCATCGCGTTGGTCAGCCACAGGGCGTTGACCGGCACTTGGTTGGCGTTCTCCTTGCGCAGGAACTCCGGCATGGTGTGGTCCTTGGCGGCGGCGAACATGATCTCCGCACACAACAGCACCCACGACAGCAACGCTCCCAGCAGCGAGATGACCAGACCGACGCTGATCAGCACCGCGCCCCAGTGACCGACCACATGTTCCAGCACGGCGGCCATCGACGGGTTCTGCAGTTTGGCCAGTTCCGGCTGAGTCATGATGCCCAGCGACAGCACGTTCACCAGCACCAGGAACAGCAACACGGTGATGAAGCCGAGCACGGTCGCCTTGCCGACATCCGAACGTTTTTCCGCCCGGGCCGAGAAGATGCTCGCGCCTTCGATGCCGATGAACACCCACACGGTGACCAGCATCATGTTGCGCACCTGGTTCATCACGCTGCCCAGGTCCGGGTTCTTCGCACCCCAGATGTCGGCGGTGAAGATGTCCAGTTTGAAGGCGAAAAGCGCGATCAAGACGAACAGCAGCAGCGGCACGACCTTGGCGACAGTGGTCACGAGGTTGATGAACGCCGCTTCCTTGATCCCGCGCAGCACCAGAAAGTGCACGGCCCATAGCAGGACAGAGGCGCCGATCACGGCGGCAACAGTGTTGCCTTCCCCGAAAATCGGAAAAAAATAACCGAGGGTACTGAACAGCAGAACGAAATAACCGACGTTACCCAGCCAGGCACTGATCCAGTAGCCCCAGGCCGAAGAGAAACCCATGTAGTCGCCGAAACCGGCCTTGGCGTAGGCGTAGACACCGCCATCAAGGTCAGGCTTTCGGTTGGCGAGGGTCTGGAAGACAAAAGCGAGGGTGAGCATGCCGACGGCAGTGATGGCCCAGCCAATCAATACCGCGCCGACGTCGGCGCTGGCGGCCATGTTTTGTGGCAAAGAGAATATCCCGCCACCGATCATTGAACCGACTACCAATGCAACCAGTGCACCTAGTCGTAGTTTTCCGGGAGCTTCAGACATTGCATGACTCCATTGCAGGAGAGAAGAGTTCACAGCGTAGTTCTGTTGGCTTTTCAAACAGCTGACTTAGATCAGTGCATAGTCACATTCCATTGTTAATGAATGACTTATGAAACGTCTGGAGGCATAAGGCTATTTTCTGGAAGGCCCGTCCTAGAGGCCTTTGTCCGAAGTGGTTAAGAATGGATCCTATTACTTTCGAATTATCACGCTAGTTCCTTTTCAGGTTTTGGCAAATTTTTCATCGCTGTTTTCAGTACAGAATTGATTTATCAGGATTCGCGCACAAAACTAACTGAACGTGCTATGCGTTAGTGCCGATGGCTATATATAACGGGTGTTGATTGGCGTTATTCAATAAACGTCATTACGCTTTATCCATTTAGTTAAAAGCCGGTTGCATAACGGTTTCGCGGCAGTTGCCGCTCTGGAACTTGGAGACGCTGGAATGTCGCAACCGACGCAAAAGCTGCGCCTTGGCGCACTGATCGCCCTGGTGGTGGGGTCGATGATTGGCGGGGGGATTTTCTCTCTGCCGCAGAACATGGCGGCCCGGGCCGATGCCGGGGCCATCCTGATCGGCTGGGGGATCACGGCGATCGGCATGCTCACCCTGGCCTTCGTGTTCCAGACCCTGGCCAACCGCAAACCGGAACTGGACTCCGGCGTCTATGCCTACGCCAAGGCCGGGTTCGGCGATTACATGGGCTTTTCTTCGGCGTGGGGTTACTGGATCAGCGCCTGGCTGGGCAACGTCGGGTATTTCGTGTTGCTGTTCAGCACCCTCGGCTACTTCTTTCCGGTGTTCGGCCAGGGCAACACGCCAATCGCCATCGGTTGTGCCTCGGTGTTGCTGTGGGCCGTGCACTTTCTGGTGATGCGCGGGATCAAGGAAGCAGCGCTGATCAATCAGTTGACCACCGTGGCCAAGATCATTCCGTTGATCATGTTTGTGATCATCGCCGCCGTGGCGTTCAAGGCCGACGTTTTTACCCGCGATATCTGGGGCCGCAGCAATCCGAATTTCGGCGGCGTGATGGATCAGGTGCGCAACATGATGCTGGTCACCGTGTTTGTATTTATCGGTATCGAAGGCGCGAGCGTTTACTCGGCGCGGGCGGAGAAACGCACGGACGTCGGCCGCGCCACGGTGATCGGTTTCCTCGGTGTGCTGGCGCTGCTGGTGCTGGTCAATGTGTTGTCGCTGGGGATCATGAGTCAGCCGGAACTGGCGATCTTGCAGAACCCGTCGCTGGCCGCCGTGCTGGAACACATCGTCGGACCATGGGGCGCGTTGCTGATCAGCGTGGGCCTGGCCATTTCGTTGCTCGGTGCGTTGTTGTCGTGGGCGCTGTTGTGCGCGGAGATCCTGTTCGCCACCGCCAGGGACAATACGATGCCGGCGTTCCTGAAAAAGGAAAACGCCAACCATGTGCCGGTCAACGCGTTGTGGCTGACCAACGTGATGATCCAGATTTTCCTGCTGATCACGCTGTTTTCCGCCGGCACTTACACCAGCCTGATCTACCTCGCCTCGTCGATGATTCTGGTGCCGTATCTGTGGTCGGCGGCCTACGCCGTGTTGCTCAGCGGACGGGGTGAAACCTATGAACATGCCTCCGCCGAACGCACCAAGGATCTGCTGATCGGCGGCATCGCGCTGTGTTACGCGGTGTGGCTGTTGTATGCCGGCGGGGTGAAATACCTGCTGCTGTCGGCGCTGCTGTATGCGCCGGGGGTGATCCTGTTCGCCAAGGCCAAACATGAGCAGGGCGAGCCACTGTTCACCACGCTCGAGAAAGGGATTTTCACCTGCGTCATCGCCGGGGCCGGGCTTGCGGCCTACGGGTTGTACAGCGGCGTGTTGTCACTGTGAGATTGCGACTGCGGCGGGATGCGGCGCAGGGGTTGTGGACAGCCTTGCGTCGTGCGGATTGATACCCGCACTCCTTCAAAACCATTGCGCTGGATGTGAGCCCAACTCGGTTGCCGGCAAAGCCCACTGCAACGGCGTTCCAGCAATACGAAGCGGCACTTGCAGCCGATGCGCCGGCCCCCACGGCGTCTGTTCCGTTTGCAAACTCTGATCCTTTGCATCCTCCGGACGCAGCACTTCGTCCGTCCCCGGCCCATGCTCGATCAACAGCTTCGCCGTCCGCGCCAGCGACAACCGCCCCGAGCCACCCCGACCACTGCGTAACCGTTCAGCCAGCAACCGAATCACACTCGCCGCCATCAGATACCCCGTCGCATGATCCAGCGCCTGTACCGGCAGCGGTGTCGGTTTGTCTGCCTGCTTCCAGCGCTGCCCGGCCTCGGCGATGCCGCTGCTCATCTGCACCAGACTGTCGAAACCCCGACGGTTCTGCCACGGGCCGCTCCAGCCGTAGGCATTGAGGCAGACATCGATCAGACCCGGTGCCAGTTGCCGGCGACGTTCGACGCCGAAGCCAAGATGTTCAAGAGCGTCGGCGCGATAGCCGTGCAACAGGATGTCAGCGTCCTGGAGTAACCCTTCAAACACCGCACGATCCGCCGGTTGATGGAGATCCAGCCGCGCACAACGTTTGCCGAGGGTCATTTCCGGCACCACGCCGGGTTCGTTCCAGGTCGGCGGGTCGATGCGCAACACATTGGCGCCGAGCCCTGCAAGAAAACGGCTGGCAGTCGGCCCGGCGAGTACGCGAGTCAGATCGAGCACCTTGAGCCCGGCCAATGGTTGCGCCACCGAGCCTTGCCAGGGTTGATGACTTTCGTCTTTCCCGTCACTGAAATGCACCAAGGGTTCGGCATTCACCGCCAACCCCTGCGAATGTTTTTGCCACTGCGCCCAACTGCGCATTTCGGCAGCACAACCCTTGGCATCGACCACCGCTAGCTCCAGATCGGCACTGGCCCATTGCGCGACTTTCGCCGCCATCGCCGCCCGGTCGGCGCAAGCGCCGAGCACGCTTTCAGCGGCGGCGCGGTGATGCGGGGCGTTGGTGTGCAGGCGGATCCAGCCGTCGTTGGTCGCGTAGTCGCCGGCCACCGGATCCCACAGGGGCGGCACTGCCCAGCCGATCGGTCGCAGCGAGGTGGCGAACCAGAACGACGCAAGACGTCGGTCGACTTCTACAGTGGGCAAGTCGCCGGTCTGCTGCTGAAGGAGTTCGGCAACCGCTTGCCCGGCAGCGGCAATGCTGGCGCAGGCAAGGTCGGTGACGGCGAACACCGAGGGCAGGGCGCCCTCGGCGGTAAATGCAATCGGCGTGGGGGACAAGCCGAGTGCGGCTTGAATGGACGTGAGCAGATCGGTCATCGAAGGCCCTCCTGAACGAGAGGGCAGAATAGTGCAAAACACTATCGACCTCGATGAAACACTCTGTCCCCTGTGGGAGTCAGGGCGAGCGATTACACGCGGAACTGATCCATCAATTTCATCTGCTGGCTGGCCAGGGCGTTGAGCTGGCTGCTGATCGCCGCCGATTCGGTGGCCTGTTCGGTCAGGGTTTCGGTGACGGTACGGATCGCCGAGACGTTGCGGTTGACCTCTTCGGCCACGGCGCTCTGCTGTTCGGCGGCGCTGGCGATTTGCAGGTTCATGTCGCTGATCACAGTGACTGCATCGCTGATCTTGCCGAGGGCGTCCACGGCCTGGCGGATCTGCCCGGCGTTGTTGTGGGCCTGGGTCTGGCTCGAGTGCATGGTCGCGACCACTCCACGGGTGCCGGTCTGGATGCGTTCGATCACCACGCGGATTTCTTCCACCGAATCCTGGGTGCGTTTGGCCAGGTTACGGACTTCGTCCGCCACCACCGCGAAACCACGACCGCTTTCACCGGCACGGGCCGCTTCGATCGCGGCGTTCAGCGCCAGCAGGTTGGTCTGTTCGGCGATGCTGCGGATCACTTCCAGCACCGAACCGATCTGCTCGCTGTTGACCGCCAGCTCTTCGACCTCGGTTACCGCTTTGCTGACTTCGTCGGCCAGTTGATTGATGTCACGGGTGCTGCGCTCGATGATCGACATCCCGTCCTTGGCCGACTGGTCGGCGCCTTTCGCCGCGTTGGCGGCATTCGAAGCGCTGTTGGCGACATCGTGGGCGGTGGCGCTCATTTCGTTGGATGCGGTCGCCACCTGATCGATCTCGCGGAACTGCACCTGCATGCCTTCGCTGGTCTGGCGGGCGATCTCCGACGATTGATCGGCGGTGCCACGGGCTTCGGTGATGCTCTGTTTGATTTGGGCGATGGTCGGTTGCAGCTTGTCGAGGAAGCGGTTGAACCAGTTCACCAGTTCGCCCAGTTCATCCTTCTTGGTGTAGTTCAGGCGCTGGGTCAGGTCGCCTTCGCCGCTGGCGATGTTTTTCAGCATTTCGGCGACGCTGTTGATCGGACGGGTCACGCCCGAGGCGGTGAGCCAGATCAGTACCAGGCCGATCAGACCGGCGATCACGGCCACCGTCAGCGCGGTCATCAGGCCGGTTTGCTGAGCGTCGTCGAGCACCGCTTGCAGTTTGACCGAGTCGGCCAGCAGCACTTGTTTCGGCAAGTCGATGACCACGCCCCAGGCGCGGGAATTGCCGATCGGATCGACCGGGTAAACGGCGCGGATCAGATCGCCCTGTTCCAGAATCTTCGGCGTGCCGGCGCTCAGCAGTTGCAGGATGTCCTTGCCTTCGGTGCCGAGGGTTTCGGCGATGCCTTTGCCGACCTTGGTCGCGTCGGTGCTGTAGGCGCCCAACACGCCGCTGCCGGAGACAATCAGCATGTGCCCGGCACCGTTGAACAGTTCGCGCTGGGAACCCACGGCCGCCGCTTGCAGTGCATCAAGGGCGATGTCGACGCCGACCACGCCGATAGCCTTGCCATCCACCAGCAGCGGCACGGCAATGGTGGTCATGAGCATTTCCTTGCCGCCCACGGTGTCGGCGTAAGGGTCGAGCAGGCAGGTGCGCTTGTTGTCGCGAGGGCAGGTGTACCAGCTGTTGTAAGGCGTGCCGCTGACACTGAGGGTGGTCTTGTTCATGTCCTCTTCGACCATGATCGTGTTCAGCGCAGAACCGGCGGCGCGGCTCCAGTAGGTGGCGAAGCGCCCGGCTTCGTTGGACTGGCGCGCGGCGTCATTGACGAACTCGCTGTCCTTGCCGTCGAGGCCATTGGGTTCGAAGGCCAGCCAGATGCCGAGCACCTTGCTGTTGCGCTCGAACGCGGTTTTCAGGCTCAGGTTCAACTCTTCACGCAGGGCGCCGGCGTCCAGCGAACGCTTGGCGGCCATGACGCGCATGTCCTTGATCTGGTCGGCCAGCGCGGTAATCACCAGCAGGCTTTCGCCGAAGGTTTTCTGTACCTGCACCGCCTGTTCGGCCGCCTTGGCCTGCAGCAGGTTCTGCACGCTGGCGGTGAGCATCTTGCTGCTCGACTGGCTGACCAGTTCGTCGTTCTGGTTGGTCTGGTAGATATTGATGCCGACGATCAGCGCAACCACACCGAGCAGGCACAGGCCGGACAGCAGGACGATTTTCAGGCGTATGGACAGAGAGTCGAACATGGGACGTTCTCGCGAATGAATGAACTGTTGGCTGCGGGGCAGGGAGGAGCCCGGATCGCCAAATCCATTCAGCGCCATTCAATGCTCATCGGCGCGAGGCGAGAGTGCATGAGCGACATGCCGACGAACGGTCATGACTAAACGTTTGCGTGGGTAAAAGCCCTGAAAACAAGGGAAAAATCAGGAAATCTTCGGCAGCGTTTCCGGTCGCGACCAGATCCACAGGTTGCCCATCGTCATCCCTGCAATCGCCAGATAAATCGGCCAGCCGTGATCGAGCATCACCAGCATCAGGGTCGCGCACAGCAGCATGCTGACGGTGGCGCTGACCTTGGCCTTGCGGGCGATGATCTTGCCGTTGCGCCAGTTGCTCAGGATCGGCCCGAACAGCCGATGGTTTTCCAGCCAGGCACTCAGGCGCGGCGAGCTGCGGGTCGCGGCCCAGGCGGCGAGCAGGATGAACTCGGTGGTCGGCAGGCCGGGCACGACGATGGCGATCAGGCCGATACCGAGGCTGACATAGGCGAGCAGGCCAAACAGCAGGCGGGCGAGTCGGGAGGAGGCGGGTTGGGGCATGGGCTCGGGGGGAATGCGTGAGGCGAAATGGCAATCTTACAGACTTGTGCAGTTCCCTGTGGGAGCGAGCTTGCTCCGGGCGGCGCTCCGACGAAAGCGGTACGTCAGTCAACGATGATGTTGAATCTGACGGCCTCTTCGCGAGCAAGCTCGCTCCCACAATGGGCGGTCGGTGTCGCTTTAGGCCGGTTCGGCTTCTGTGGCGTAAGCCTGTTCCAGCAACACCGTGAAGCGGTTGAACGCATCGATCGCGCCTTGCTCCATTTCAGCTTCTTCTTCAGCGCTGAGTTGCAGCGAATCGAGGGTGCGCACGAAGCGCTTCCAGCCTTCGGCGCGACCACCTTCAGGCTCGCCCAGGTGACGGGCGCCGAAGGTTTCACTCAGGTCCAGGGCAACGGCGCGCTTGATCAGAAACGCAGCGCCGAGCTTGGAGCCTTCAGACACGAAGATCCAACCCAGGGCGCGGGCCTTGCTCGGGTTTTTCAGCGCACCGGCGACGGGTACGGGCACTTCGGTGTCGAGGTCCGCGAGGTCTGCCCTGGCCGCTTCGGCGCGGCAGCGGGCCGGCAGGTCAGGGACGATGGCGGTCAGTTCGGCATCGTTGTACAGCGACACCAGTTCCGACTGGAACAGGTACTGCGCGACCACGAAGCGGGCGAAGTTGGCGCGGTTCTCGAACGGCGCGTGGGCCTTGACCAGTGCATCGAGCTTGCTGTGCGGCTCGTGGGTGATCTGGTTCAAGCGTTGCGAACGCAGGGCTTTTTCCTGGGTGCTCATGAGATGTCCTTGAAAAGAAGAGGCGCTTGATAACGAGACGTACGGGCAAGCGCCGGACAGTAAAAAAACCTCACGGCGCGGCAATGCACGCGTGCCGTGAGGTCATCCGGATCAGATATCCCAGACCAGATTGATTGCGAAGTTGCGACCCGGCTGGGTCAGGCGATCGAGGTTGGCCGGTTGTGTCACCGAGGCTTCGCCGACACTGTCGTAACCGCGCACGTCGTCCCATAGCCAGTATTTCTTGTCGGTCAGGTTGTAAATGCCGCCGCTGATGGTGACGTCGTCAGTGACTTTGTAGAACCCGGTCAGATCGAGAATGCCGAAGCCCGGCGACTTGAACTGGCTGCTGACACCGTCCGGCGACTTGAAGTTGCTGTCGTCGACGCGATCCTTCTTCTTGACCACGGTCCAGCTCAGCAGGCCGCCGTAGTTGTCCTGGTCGTAACCGAGGCCGAATACGCCGGTCAGCGGATTGACGCTGTTCAACGGTTCGCCGTTGTCGTTGTTGCGTCCGTAGGCGTAGGCAATCGAACCCTGGGTGTACAGGCCTTGCGGCGCGCCGAAGGAATCCAGGTTCAGACGACCTTTGACTTCGGCACCCTTGATGGTGGCGTGCTTGATGTTGCTCGACTGGAACGTCAGCTCGTCGTAGCCCGGAGTGACGGCGTCTTCGTTGATGAAATCGCGGTACTTGTTATAGAACACCGCCACGTCGAACGAGCCTTGCTCGAAGTTGCCGCGCAGGCCGGTTTCATAGCTTTTGCTCTTTTCCGGTTCCAGGTCCGGGTTCGGCGCCACGTTGTAGCCGGTGGTGCTGTTTTCGAAGCGGCCGTACAGCGCTTTTGCGGTCGGGGTGCGGAAGCCTTCGGCGTACTGACCGTACCAGGTGTAGTTTTCGGTCAGGGCGTAGGTCAGGCCGAATTTCGGCGAGACTTTATGCCAGGTCTTGTTTTCGTCGCTGACCGTGCCGTTGCCGTCGGCGGCCACGGTGTTGAGGAACTCCTGGGTGATGTGCGGCTTGAGCCGGGTGTAGTCGTAGCGCAGGCCCGGCAGGAAGGTCCAGTTGTTCCAGCTGATCTGATCCTGGGCGAACAGGCTGTAGGTGTTGATGGTCGGGTCCGGGAAGTCGCTGGACTTCTTCAGTACGTCAGCCGCGCTGGTAGCGCCGATGGCGGTGCAGCCGCGACCGACCGCCAGGCACTTGCCGTCGCCGCTGCGCGAGCCGGTGACTTTCTGCTGCTTGAGGGTGGTGCCGTAAGTCAGCACATGATCGGTGTCACCGATGGCGAATGCCTTGTCCAGTTGCGCGTCGAAGACCCACTGTTTCTCCTCGTAGATCGTGTCGCGGGTACGCAGCACTTTACGGGTGATGGGGTAGTAGAACTCGTCGGTGCTCTGGTCGGTCTTGGCGGTCTGGTGGTTGAGGCTCCACTTCACGTTGTCCGCCAGCAGGCTGTCGAGTTCGAAGCTGTGCTCCAGACCGAAACGCTCGCGGGTGATGGTGTCGTTGCCGGTACGCCACTGGTACATGCCGCCGGGCAGCACGCTGTTCGGGATCGTCGGGGCACCGTTGAAGTACGGTCCGCCGTAGGCGCTTTTCTGATCGGTGTCGCGATCATCCTTGTACTTTTCATAGGTCAGGCCCAGGCGCGAACCTTCGTTGTAGTTCCAGCCGATCTTGGCCAGCACGTTGGTGGCTTTGACGTCCTCCGGGTTGGCGGCGGTGCGCTCAAGACCGGTGGCGTTGTTGCTGCCGTAGGAATCGGTTTCGTGACCGTCGCGCTGGCTGTAGTGCAGCAAGCCGTCGAACTGGTCGGCGCGACCGGCGAAGGTGGCGGATTTCAGCCAGCTTTCATCGGCGGAGCTGTAGCCGGTTTTCAGGCGGGCGCCGACGTCTTTGCCGGGCTTGATGATGTCGTCCGGATCGAGGGTGTAGTAGCTGACGGCGCCGCCGATGGCGTTGCTGCCGTACAGCACCGAGGCCGGGCCACGGAGGATTTCGACGCGTCTGATGATTTCCGGGTCGACGTAATTGCGCTGGGTTTTGGCGTACGGACCATTGAAGAAACCGTCCGGCA
The DNA here is from genome assembly GCF_002113215.1 of Pseudomonas sp. B15(2017). NCBI lineage: Bacteria > Pseudomonadati > Pseudomonadota > Gammaproteobacteria > Pseudomonadales > Pseudomonadaceae > Pseudomonas > Pseudomonas sp. B15(2017). Next base: position 146,419 of record NZ_NEJZ01000001.1, on the reverse strand, counting down.
CTTCGACACCGTCGACCTGAGTCAGGATGCGGTCGCCGTCGATCCCGCGAATGTTGTAACCGCTGATTCCTCCACGCTGGCCGGCGCCGCCCACGGACACGCCCGGCTCATAGCGCACCAGATCCTTGATGGTGTTGACGTTGTTGCGGTCGAGTTCTTCGCGGGTGTGCACGGTGACGGTGCTGGGCACGCTGTTCACCGACTGTGCCTTACGGGTGGCGCTGATGGTCACCTGATCGAGGTTAAGTGCGCCGCTGCTGGCGCGTTTTTCCAGCACGACGTTGTTGTTGCTCAGTTTGCGGAAGCTCAGGTTGGTCCCCACCAACAGACGCTCCAGGGCTTTTTCCGGTGGCAGCGAACCGCGCACGCCCGGCGACGATACGTCCTGACCCAGTTGCGCCGGCAAACCGACCTGCCAGCCCGTGACGGCGGTGAACGCATTGAGCGCCGACACCAACGGCTGCTGGGCAATGGCGAACGAGTAATCGCCCATGTTGCGCGTCGGTTGTTCGGTGGCGGCCATCAGCGGCGCGGTGCCGGCCATCAGGATGGCGGCGGTCAGCAGCGACAGCACGCGGGAAGGGGAAGAAGTCTGGCGGGTAAGGCGTGAGGACATCGATAGCGCTCCGTGTCGCACGAATCTTTATAGGTGCTGATTGATCTCGCGAGATGCGAATCAATTGCATTGGCTATAACGAGACGAACGAGCTTTGGCTATCGAGTAAAAATAATTCTCATTTAGTTCAAAATCACCAGCGCCGGGAATTCCTGAAGCTTGGCCGAGGTGATGTGAGCAAGCGAACGCACTGCGTCCAGCGGCTGGTCGAGGCGGTAATTGCCGGTGACGGCGACGTCGGCCAACCGTTCGCTGGTGTTGATGATGAAGCCCGGATAGTAGCGGCGCAGTTCCGCCAGCACTTGGCTCAGCGGGCAGTTCTCGAAGATCAGCCGACCCTGTACCCAGGCCAGATCGGTGGCGGCGTCGACCTTGGCCGGGCGGTCGAAACCGTTCGGGCCGATGCGGATGCTTTCCCCGGCGGACAGCCGCACACGGGCATCGTCACGGGTAGCACGCAGATCGACATCGCCGCGCTGCACGCGCACCTGCGCCACGCCGTCCAGATAACGCACGGCGAATGCGGTGTCGCGCACGCTGGCTTTCACCGGGCCGGCATCGATTTCCAGCGGCTGGCTGCGGCTGGCCGGGATCTCGAAAAACGCTTCGCCCTGATACAGCCGCGCGACTCGCTGCTGATCGTTGATCGTGCTGGAGAACGCGGAATTGGTGTTGAGCAGGACTTTCGAACCGTCCTCAAGCTGCAGGCGCTGACGCTCGCCGACCACGGTCAGGTGATCGGCCTGCAAACGCATCGGCAGGTTGCTGAAATTGAACAGGCCGAGCAGCAGCACGGCGGCGGTGGCCAGCGGTTTCCAGTGCGGACGCAAACGAGTGAGGACGGGGACTTTCTTCGGTTTGGCTGCGAGGTTCTTCGCGCACTGGGCTATCTGCGGACCGTCCCAGATCGCCTGGGCCTTGGCGAACGCCTCGCCATTCAACGGATCGGCCGCCAGCCAGGCATGGAATTGCCGGGTCTGCTCCTCGTCCGGACTGCCGAGCACGATGAGCCAGTCCAGCGCCTGGTCCATTGCACTTGCGGCGTCCTGCGCCGATGCAGGCGAAGGGGAGCGGTGGATGTCCGTCACGGTGTTTCCTCGGCAGTGTCTGTGCACGGCTGTTTTTTTGGTGAAGCGTAAAAGTCGGGCAAGGGTAACAAAGCCCGATGATCAGTGCAGTCGATCCTGTCCAATACCGACAAGGCTGCCGATCAGTCGCCATTCAAGCGTTCGGCGACACCGATGCAGATGGTCATGATCAGTTTGAGTTCTTTCTGCACCGTGCTGAGGGAAACGCTCAGTTCTTCGGCGATTTCCTGATAGCTGCGCCCGTGCAGGCGGCTGAGGATGAAGATTTGCTGCTGGCGGGGGCTGAGTTCACCGAGGCTCACGTTCAGGCGCTCCAGCAATTGTTCGGCGTGGGCGGCGTCTTCGGCGCTGCTGGCGGGGGCGGCGACGCTGTGCACCACGTCCTGCGGCACGTCGTCGACCATGGTTCGCGATTGAATCTTGCGCGCACGCAAATGGTCCAGCGCCAGATTGCGCGCGGTCTGGAAAACAAAGGGTTCAAGGTGATCGATGTCCCGCTCGCTCAGCGCCCGGGTGACGCGCAGGTAGGTTTCCTGCAGCAGGTCTTCGGCGGTGCTGTGGTTGTTGACCATGCGTTCCAGCGTTCGCAGCAGTGAAGTGCGCTGGGCGAGGAAAACGTGATTGAACTGCGAATGACTCACGGGAGGACCTGATCCGTTTCGAGCGAATGATAATGCTTATCATCCGCCGGAGTGGTCAAGTGTTGATTTCAGATTGAGATCAAAAAACTGTGGGAGGGGATTTGCTCGCGAAGGCGTCGTGTCAGGCAATTAAATGTCGACTGACCTGCCGCTTTCGCGAACAAGCTCGATCCCACTGGTGGATAGCTGTTTATTCCGCGTTGCACAGCGCCAGGCAGTTATCGAGCATGCGGTTGGAGAAGCCCCACTCGTTGTCGTACCAGGCCAGCACTTTCAGCAGCTTGCCGCTGGATTTGGTGTGGTTGGCGTCGAAGATCGACGACAGCGGGTTGTGATTGAAATCGCTCGAGACCAGCGGCAGGGTGTTGTAGCCGAGGATCTTCGAATGCTGGCTCGCGGCTTTCATCAGTGCATTGACTTCATCGGCCGAGGCTTCGCGCTTCAGCTGTACGGTCAGGTCAACCAGCGACACATTGATCACCGGTACGCGCACGGCCATGCCGGTCAGTTTGCCCGCCAGTTCCGGCAGCACCAGGCCCACAGCTTCGGCAGCGCCGGTCTTGCTCGGGATCATGTTCTGGGTGGCGGAGCGCGCGCGGTACGGGTCGGTGTGATAGACGTCGGTCAGGTTCTGGTCGTTGGTGTAGGCGTGAATCGTGGTCATCAGACCGCTTTCGATGCCCAGTTCGCGGTGCAGCACCTGGGCCACCGGCGCCAGGCAGTTGGTGGTGCAAGACGCGTTGGAAATGATCTGGTGCGACTGGCGCAGAATGTCGTGGTTCACACCATAAACGACGGTGGCATCGGCGCCTTTGGCCGGGGCCGAGATAATCACTTTGCGTGCGCCGGCGGTAATATGCGCGGCGGCTTTGGCCCGGTCGGTGAACAGACCGGTGCATTCGAACACCACATCAATCTTTTCCGCGGCCCATGGCAGGTCGGCCGGGTTGCGGATGGCGCTGACCGAAATGCGGTCGCCGTTGACGGTCAGGCTCTCGTTGTCATGAGCAACTTCGGCGTCGAATGTGCCATGAACGGTGTCGTACTTGAGCAGATGCGCATTGATCGCGCTGTCGCCCAGATCGTTGATGGCGACGATCTGCAAATCCTGACGATAGCCCTGGGTATACAGTGCACGCAGGACATTACGGCCGATGCGGCCAAAACCATTGATTGCGATTCGAAGAGTCATTGAGCAGCGCCGCCGTCGTTTTGTTGTTGGAATTACAAGATTATTCGCATAAAAATAGAAAACAAGCCTTTTTAGTGGCAATATTTTGTTTTATCTACAACGAGTGACCTGAATCAACTGGTCCGAATGATCAAGAAAACCGCCCGTCATCCCATGCGTGCGGGCTCCTTGATCAGCATAGACAATCAGGTCGCCACATCCGTTAGCCTGGAGTTCTAAACATGCATCCCCGCGTTCTTGAGGTCACCGAACGGCTTATCGCCCGCAGCCGCGCCACGCGTCAGGCTTACCTTGCGCTGATTCGCGGCGCTGCAACTGACGGGCCGATGCGCGGCAAGCTGCAATGCGCCAACTTCGCCCACGGCGTGGCCGGATGTGGCAGCGAAGACAAGCACAGCCTGCGGATGATGAACTCGGCAAACATCGCAATTGTTTCGTCATATAACGACATGCTCTCGGCGCACCAGCCGTATGAAGTCTTCCCGGAACAGATCAAGAACGCCCTGCGCGAAATCGGCTCGGTCGGCCAGTTCGCCGGCGGCACGCCTGCGATGTGCGACGGCGTGACCCAGGGCGAGCCCGGCATGGAACTGAGCCTGCCGAGCCGCGAAGTGATCGCCATGTCGACGGCGGTGGCGCTGTCCCACAACATGTTCGACGGCGCGCTGATGCTCGGCATCTGCGACAAGATCGTGCCGGGCCTGATGATGGGCTCGCTGCGTTTCGGTCACCTGCCGACGATTTTCGTTCCGGGCGGGCCGATGGTCTCGGGGATTTCCAACAAGGAAAAAGCCGACGTGCGGCAGAAGTACGCCGAAGGCAAGGCGACCCGCGAAGAGCTGCTGGAATCGGAAATGAAGTCCTACCACAGCCCGGGCACCTGCACGTTCTACGGCACCGCCAACACCAACCAGTTGCTGATGGAAGTCATGGGCCTGCACTTGCCGGGCGCCTCCTTCGTCAACCCGAACACGCCGCTGCGTGAAGCCCTGACCCGCGAAGCCGCGCATCAGGTCACCCGTCTGACCAAGCAGAACGGCAACTTCCTGCCGATCGGCGAAATCGTCGACGAGAAGGCGCTGGTCAACTCGATCGTCGCGTTGCACGCCACCGGCGGTTCGACCAACCACACCCTGCACATGCCGGCCATCGCCATGGCGGCGGGCATTCAACTGACCTGGCAGGACATGGCCGACCTCTCCGAAGTCGTGCCGACCCTGAGCCACGTCTATCCGAACGGCAAGGCTGACATCAACCACTTCCAGGCCGCCGGCGGCATGTCGTTCCTGATCCGCGAACTGCTCGAAGCCGGCCTGCTGCACGAAGACGTCAACACCGTGCTCGGCCACGGTTTGAGCCAGTACACCAAAGAGCCGTTCCTCGATAACGGCAAGCTGGTGTGGCGCGAAGGCCCGACCGAAAGTCTCGACGAAAACATCCTGCGTCCGGTGGCTCGTGCGTTCTCGGCAGAGGGTGGCTTGCGGGTGATGGAAGGGAACCTCGGTCGCGGGGTGATGAAGGTGTCCGCCGTCGCGCTGGAAAACCAGATCGTCGAAGCGCCGGCCATGGTGTTCCAGGATCAACAGGATCTGGCCGACGCCTTCAAGGCCGGTCTTCTGGAGAAGGATTTCGTCGCGGTGATGCGCTTCCAGGGCCCGCGCTCCAACGGCATGCCGGAACTGCACAAGATGACGCCGTTTCTCGGCGTGCTGCAGGATCGCGGCTTCAAGGTTGCGCTGGTGACCGACGGACGCATGTCCGGCGCCTCGGGGAAAATCCCGGCGGCGATTCACGTCAGTCCGGAAGCTTATGTGGGTGGCGCTTTGGCGCGCGTGCAAGAGGGCGATATCATCCGCGTCGATGGCGTCAAAGGCACTTTGGAACTCAAGGTGGACGCCGCCGAATTCGCAGCGCGCGAACCCGCCAAAGGCCTGTTGGGCAACAACATCGGCAGCGGTCGCGAACTGTTTGGCTTCATGCGTTTGGCCTTCAGCTCGGCGGAGCAGGGCGCCAGCGCCTTCACTTCTGCCCTGGAGACGCTTAATTGAAACTGGCTTTGGTCGGTGACATCGGAGGCACCAACGCGCGGTTTGCGTTGTGGAAAGATCAGCAGCTCGAATCGGTTCAGGTGCTGGCCACCGCCGGCCATGCCAGCCCGGAAGAGGCGATCAGCCTCTACCTGAGCGGGCTGGGTCTGGCGCCGGGTGCCATCGGTTCGGTGTGCCTGTCGGTGGCGGGGCCGGTGAGCGGTGATGAATTCAAGTTCACCAATAACCACTGGCGCCTGAGTCGCAAGGCGTTCTGCCAGACCTTGCAGGTTGAGCAGTTGTTGCTGGTCAACGACTTCTCGGCGATGGCGCTGGGCATGACCCGTTTGCAGCCCGGCGAATTCCGCGTGGTCTGCGAAGGCGAGCCGGAGCCATTGCGCCCGGCAGTGGTCATCGGCCCGGGCACCGGTCTGGGCGTCGGCACGTTGCTTGATCTCGGTGAAGGGCGGTTCGCCGCGTTGCCGGGAGAGGGCGGTCACGTCGATCTGCCGCTGAGCAGCCCGCGCGAAACCCAGCTCTGGCAGCACATCTACAACGAAATCGGCCACGTCAGCGCGGAAACCGCGTTGAGCGGCGGCGGCTTGCCGCGGGTGTACCGTGCGATCTGCGCGGTGGACGGGCATGAACCGAAACTCGACACGCCGGAAGCCATCACTGCGGCAGGCCTTGCGGGCGACCCGATTGCCCTGGAAGTGCTGGAGCAATTCTGCTGCTGGCTTGGTCGCGTGGCCGGCAACAACGTGCTGACCGTTGGCGGCCGTGGCGGGGTGTACATCGTGGGTGGCGTGATTCCGCGTTTCGCCGATTTCTTCCTCGAAAGCGGTTTCGCCCGCAGCTTCGCCGACAAGGGCTGCATGAGCGATTACTTCAAGGGCATTCCGGTGTGGCTGGTGACGGCGCCGTACTCGGGGCTTGTCGGTGCAGGAGTGGCGCTCGAGCAGGAAGGCTGAAGATCGTTCCCACGTCGGGGCGTCGAACCGTCCGCGTGGGAATGCAGCCCGTGACGCTCTGCGTCACTGGACGCGGAGCGTCCCTTGATACATTCCCACGCAGAGCGTGGGAACGATCGGTCTACACATCAGGCATAATCCGCCCAATTCCAACAACAAGGATGCCTTCGAAGTGAGCTCAGTCAACAAGTCGATTTTGTTGGTCGATGACGACCAGGAGATACGCGAGTTGCTGGAAACCTACCTGACCCGCGCGGGTTTTCAGGTACGGGCCACGGCGGATGGCGCCGGTTTTCGTCAGGCGCTGAACGAAGCGCCGAGCGATCTGGTGATCCTCGATGTGATGCTGCCCGATGAAGACGGCTTCAGCCTGTGCCGCTGGGTGCGCCAGCATCCGCGTCAGGCCCAGGTGCCGATCATCATGCTCACCGCCAGTTCCGACGAAGCCGACCGGGTCATTGGCCTGGAACTCGGCGCCGACGATTACCTCGGCAAACCTTTCAGCCCCCGCGAACTGCAAGCCCGGATCAAGGCCCTGCTGCGTCGCGCCCAGTTCGGTCAGGAGCGCGGCGGCAGTGAAGTGCTGGCGTTCGATGAGTGGCGGCTGGATATGGTCAGCCATCGACTGTTTCACACCGACGGCGAGGAAGTGATTCTGTCCGGCGCCGACTTCGCTCTGCTGAAACTGTTCCTCGACCACCCTCAGGAAATCCTCGACCGCGACACCATCGGCAACGCCACCCGTGGCCGCGATCTGATGCCCCTCGACCGCATCGTCGACATGGCCGTCAGCCGTTTGCGCCAGCGTCTGCGCGACACCGAAAAGCCGCCACGGCTGATCCGCACCGTGCGTGGCAGCGGCTACCAGCTGGCAGCCAATGTGGTTGCCGGCAATGGTCACTGAGTTCCTGCGCAACACTGCACGCAAAGTGCCGATGCCGCGTTCGCTGCTTGGACGGATGTTGCTGCTGACGTTGCTCGCGGTGTTGTTCGCCCAGACCCTGTCCAGCGTGATCTGGGTGTCCCAGTTGCGTGCGACCCAGCTCGAAGGCCTGGTCACCAGCGCCCGCAGCCTCGCCCATTCGATGACCGCCAGCGTCAGTTATTTCCGCTCGTTGCCGGTGGCTTACCGGCCTTTGGTGCTCGATCAGTTGCGCAGCATGGGCGGCACCCGATTTGTGGTGACGCTGAACGACAAACCGCTGGGCATGGAAGTGTTGCCGGTTACACCGCGCAAGGCAGCGGTGCTTCAAGCGGTGGACGAAGTGTTGCGTCAGTCGTTGGGCCAGGACACTGACATTCTGGTGACCTTCGTCAGCCCCGATGACCTGCGTATCTTCAACGCCGGGTTGAAACTCGACGAGCTGCCACGCTCCTGGGCGCACTACGCGCTGACCCTGGAACCGGTGAATCCGCCGGTGCTGGTGACCCAGATTCAGTTGGCGCCCGGTGAATGGCTGTACATTGCCTCGCTGCTGCCCGAGCCCTACACCAGTCTTGAAGAGCAAGGCCTGCCGACCCAGCAGGTGTGGTTCATTGTGTTCACCAGCGGATTTCTGTTGCTGTTCATCGGCTTGCTGGTGCACTGGCAGAGTCGGCCGCTCAAGCGTCTGGCGCGGGCGGCGCGGGACTTGTCGCTGGGTGCCGACGTCGAGCCGGTGGCCGAGGGCGGCGGCAGCGAAGTGGTCGAAGTGGGCCGCGCGTTCAACACCATGCGCGAACGGATCAGCCGTTACCTGACCGAGCGCAGTCAGTTGTTCAGCGCGATTTCCCATGACCTTCGTACCCCGATCACCCGCCTGCGTCTGCGGGTCGAACTGCTCGAAGACGAACAACTGCAAACCAAGTTTGGCCGTGACCTGGATGAGCTGGAGCTGCTGGTCAAGGGTGCGCTGCAATGCGTCAAAGACACCGACATCCACGAAAACATTGAGCCGGTGGATCTCAATCATGTGCTCGACTGCCTGGTGGAGCCGTATCTGGCGCCCAACGGCAATGGCCGTGTAACCCAGCAGGGACGGGCATTAGCAGCGTATCCGGGCAAGCCGTTGGCGCTCAAGCGCTGTATCGGCAACCTGATCGACAATGCACTGAAGTACGGGCAGAAAGCTCATCTGCATATCGATGACGATGAGAGTGCATTCGTGCTGCATGTCGATGACGAAGGGCCTGGCGTGCCGGAGCAGCGGCTGGAGCAGGTATTCGAGCCGCACTTCCGGTTGGCGGGGCAGCAGCAGGGGTATGGGCTCGGGTTAGGGATCGCCCGCAACATTGCTCATAGCCATGGCGGTGAAGTGACGTTGCAGAATCTGCGTGAGGGCGGATTGCGGGTGACCCTGCAATTGCCGCGTTCGGCGGATTGATCTGAATGTAACCGATCGGTGACAAAACCCGCCCCCTTCGTTACAAGTCCACCTCGGCCCGTTGTTTAGACTCCCCGCAGTCATAACAACAAAAAAGGCCACCCATGGATCACTTCAATCCGGACTTCAGCAGTTGGCTGAACGCCCCTGCCCACCAGCAATGGCTTGCCGACGAAGGCCTGCGTCTGCTGGCATTTGCCAAGGCTTCACGATTGCCCGAAGGCTTCGGCAATCTTGATGAGCGCGGCCAGCTCCAGGTTGGCGCGCAAGCCGAAACCATGAACACCGCGCGCATGACCCATAGCTTCGCCATGGCCCATATTCAGGGCCTGCCGGGCTTTGCCGAGCTGGTCGATCACGGCATCGCGGCCCTGCGCGGTCCGTTGCGCGATGCGCTGCACGGCGGCTGGTTCGCCGTCGCTGAACATCGTGACGGCAACACCGGCAAGAACGCTTATCTGCATGCTTTCGTCGCCTTGGCGGCCAGCTCCGCCGTGGTCGCGCAACGCCCCGGCGCCCAAGCGTTGCTGGATGACGCCATCGACATCATCGACACCTATTTCTGGAGCGAAGAAGAGGGCGCCATGCGCGAGTTCTTCAATCGCGACTGGCGCGAAGAGGAAGCCTATCGCGGCGCCAACAGCAACATGCACGCCACTGAAGCCTTCCTGGCGCTGGCCGATGCCACAGAAGATCCGCGCTGGCTGGTGCGTGCGCAGCGCATCGTCGAACGGGTGATTCACGGTCACGCCGCTGCCAACGATTACCTGGTGATCGAGCATTTCGACCGCGACTGGCAGCCACTGCGCGAATACAACCAGGACAATCCCGCCGACGGTTTCCGTCCCTACGGCACCACGCCGGGCCATGGTTTCGAGTGGGCGCGGCTGTTACTGCACCTCGAAGCCGCGCGGGTTCAGGCCGGCATGCTCACGCCAGGCTGGCTCGCCACCGATGCGCAAAAGCTGTTCGAGCAAAACTGCCGCCATGGCTGGGACGTCGACGGTGCGCCGGGCATCGTTTACACCCTCGACTGGAACAACAAAGCGGTGGTGCGCCATCGCCTGCACTGGACTCACGCCGAGGCCAGCGCTGCCGCCAGTGCCTTGCTCAAACGCACCGGCGATGCGCAGTACGAAACCTGGTACCGCCTGTTCTGGGAATTCTGCGAAGCGAATTTCATCGACCGCTGCGACGGCAGCTGGCATCACGAACTCGACCCGCAAAACCGTCCAAGTGCCGATATCTGGGCGGGCAAACCGGATCTGTACCACGCCTGGCAGGCGGTTCTGATTCCGCGTCTGCCGCTGGCGCCGAGCATGGCCAGTGCTCTGGCACAGCTTTCACGAAGCGTTCCTGTGTAACCATGTGGTGACATTCGCGCGTCCCTTCGTTACCTGCGAGGGGAAACGCTCTGTTTAAACTCGTGTGCAGCGCAAGCACCAGACTTGCATGCATAACAACAAGAAAGGTACATCTCAGATGAATGCGATTTCTCGCCTCGCTACTGTCATTTCTGTCGCCTCCCTGTTCCCGCTCGCTGTGCTGCCCCTGAGTGTTTCCGCTGCCGAATCCAAAGGTTCGGTGGAAGTCGTGCATTGGTGGACGTCCGGTGGCGAAAAAGCCGCCGTCGATGTGCTCAAGGCTCAAGTCGAGAAAGACGGCTTCACCTGGAAAGACGGCGCTGTCGCCGGCGGTGGCGGTGCGACTGCCATGACCGTGCTGAAAAGCCGCGCGGTGGCCGGCAACCCGCCGGGCGTTGCCCAGATCAAAGGCCCGGACATCCAGGAATGGGCGTCGACCGGTCTGCTCGACACTGACGTGCTGAAGGACGTTTCCAAGTCCGAGAAGTGGGACAGCCTGCTCGACAAGAAAGTCTCCGACACCGTGAAGTTCGAAGGTGATTACGTGGCCGTGCCGGTGAACATTCACCGGGTGAACTGGCTGTGGATCAACCCGGAAGTCTTCAAGAAAGCCGGTATCGAAAAAGCCCCGACCACCCTCGAAGAGTTCTACGCCGCCGGCGACAAGCTGAAAGCGGCGGGCTTCATCCCGCTGGCTCACGGTGGTCAGCCATGGCAGGACAGCACCGTGTTCGAAGCGGTCGTGCTGTCGGTGATGGGCGTTGATGGTTACAAGAAAGCCCTGGTCGACCTGGACAACGCTGCCCTGACCGGCCCGGAAATGGTCAAGGCCCTGACCGAGCTGAAGAAAGTCGCGACCTACATGGACGTCGACGGCAAAGGTCAGGACTGGAACCTGGAAGCGGCCAAGGTCATCAACGGCAAGGCCGGCATGCAGATCATGGGTGACTGGGCCAAATCCGAATGGACCGCCGCCAAGAAAGTCGCCGGCAAGGACTACGAGTGCGTAGCTTTCCCGGGCACCGACAAGGCGTTCACCTACAACATCGACTCGCTGGCCGTGTTCAAGCAGAAGGACGCGGGCACCGCGGCCGGTCAGCAGGACATCGCCAAAGTCGTGCTGGGTGAAAACTTCCAGAAAGTCTTCAGCATCAACAAGGGCTCGATCCCGGTGCGTAACGACATGCTCGCCGACATGGGCAAGTACGGTTTCGACTCGTGCGCCCAGACCGCTGCCAAGGACTTCCTCGCAGATTCCAAGAATGGCGGCCTGCAGCCGAGCATGGCGCACAACATGGCGACCACGCTGGCGGTGCAGGGTGCGTTCTTTGATGTCGTGACCAACTACATCAACGACCCGAAAGCCGACCCGGCCGACGCTGCCAAAAAACTCGGCACCGCCATCAAGGCTGCCAAGTAACGTCAGCGTAGAGCAGCTGCAGGCTTGAGGTCGCGCATCGGCCTCAAGCCTGCAGCTTGCAGCGGTCCTTCATTTTCTTTACTGGATCTTCCCATGAGTTCTGTTGCTGTGTTCAGCAAGGCCTCGCCGTTCGACGCATTGCAGCGCTGGCTACCGAAACTGGTGCTGGCGCCGAGCATGTTCATCGTTCTGGTGGGCTTCTATGGCTATATCCTCTGGACGTTTGTCCTGTCGTTCACCACGTCGACCTTCCTGCCGAACTACAAGTGGGCAGGCCTGGCGCAATACGCGCGGCTGTTCGACAACGACCGCTGGTGGGTAGCGAGCAAGAACCTGGCCGTGTTCGGCGGCATGTTCATCGGCATCACCCTGGTGATCGGCGTGACACTGGCGATTTTCCTCGACCAGAAAATCCGCCGCGAAGGCTTTATCCGCACCATTTACCTGTACCCGATGGCGCTCTCGATGATCGTCACCGGTACTGCGTGGAAATGGCTGCTCAACCCGGGCATGGGCCTGGACAAATTGCTGCGGGACTGGGGCTGGGAAGGCTTCCGTCTCGACTGGCTGATCGACCCGGATCGCGTGGTGTATTGCCTGGTGATTGCGGCGGTCTGGCAAGCTTCGGGCTTCATCATGGCGATGTTCCTCGCCGGTCTGCGTGGCGTTGATCAGTCGATCATTCGTGCCGCCCAGATCGACGGCGCGAGCATGCCGCGCATCTACTGGAAAGTGGTGCTGCCAAGCCTGCGTCCGGTGTTCTTCAGTGCAGTGATGATCCTGGCGCACATCGCGATCAAGAGCTTCGACCTGGTGGCGGCCATGACGGCCGGCGGCCCGGGTTATTCCTCCGATCTGCCGGCGATGTTCATGTACTCGTTCACCTTCAGCCGTGGACAGATGGGCATGGGCTCGGCCAGTGCAATCCTGATGCTCGGCGCGATCCTCGCGATCATCGTGCCTTACCTGTACTCCGAGCTGAGGACCAAGCGTCATGACTAGTCTCGCCTCCAAACCGGCCATCAGCCTGAGCCGCATCGCGATCTACGCGGTGCTGATCCTCGCGGTCCTGCTGTATCTGGTACCGCTGGTGGTCATGCTGCTGACCAGCTTCAAGACCCCGGAAGACATCTCCACCGGCAACCTGCTGAGCTGGCCGACCGTGGTCAGCGGCATCGGCTGGGTGAAAGCCTGGGCCACCGTTGACGGCTACTTCTGGAACTCGATCAAGATCACCGTTCCGGCCGTGATCATCTCCACCGCCATCGGTGCATTGAACGGTTATGTACTGTCGTTCTGGCGCTTCCGAGGTTCGCAGCTGTTCTTCGGTCTGCTGTTGTTCGGCTGCTTCCTGCCGTTCCAGACCGTGCTGCTGCCGGCGTCGTTCACCCTCGGCAAGATGGGCCTGGCAAGCACTACCACGGGCCTTGTGTTCATCCATGTGGTCTACGGCCTGGCGTTCACCACGCTGTTTTTCCGTAACTACTACGTGAGCATTCCGGATGCGCTGATCAAGGCGGCGCGTCTCGATGGCGCGGGGTTCTTCACGATCTTCCGCCAGATCATCCTGCCGATGTCCACCCCGATCATCATGGTCTGCCTGATCTGGCAGTTCACCCAGATCTGGAACGACTTCCTGTTCGGCGTGGTGTTCTCCAGCGGTGATTCGCAACCGATCACGGTGGCGCTGAACAACCTGGTCAACACCAGCACCGGGGCCAAGGAATACAACGTGGATATGGCGGCGGCGATGATCGCCGGGCTGCCGACCCTGCTGGTCTATGTGGTCGCAGGCAAGTATTTCGTGCGCGGGCTGACGGCCGGCGCAGTCAAGGGGTAATCATGGCTACGCTTGAACTTCGCAATGTAAACAAGACCTACGGTACCGGCCTGCCGGACACCCTGAAGAACATCGAACTGTCGATCAAGGACGGTGAATTCCTGATCCTCGTCGGGCCTTCGGGCTGCGGCAAGTCGACCCTGATGAACTGCATCGCCGGCCTGGAAACCATCACCGGCGGCGCGATCATGATCGGTGACCAGGACGTCAGCGGCATGAGCCCGAAAGATCGCGACATCGCGATGGTGTTCCAGTCCTACGCGCTGTACCCGACCATGAGCGTGCGCGAGAACATCGAATTCGGTCTGAAGATCCGCAAGATGCCTCAATCGGCCATCGACGAAGAAGTCGCCCGCGTGGCCAAGCTGTTGCAGATCGAGCACCTGCTCAATCGCAAGCCGGGCCAGCTCTCGGGCGGTCAGCAACAGCGCGTGGCGATGGGCCGCGCCCTGGCGCGTCGCCCGAAGATTTATCTGTTCGACGAGCCGCTGTCCAACCTCGACGCCAAGCTGCGCGTCGAGATGCGCACCGAAATGAAACTGATGCATCAGCGTCTGAAAACCACCACGGTCTACGTGACCCACGACCAGATCGAAGCAATGACGCTGGGCGACAAAGTGGCGGTGATGAAGGACGGGATCATCCAGCAGTTCGGTACGCCGAAGGAGATCTACAACGACCCGGCCAACCTGTTCGTTGCGAGCTTCATCGGTTCGCCGCCGATGAACTTCATCCCGCTGCGCCTGCAACGCAAGGACGGCCGTCTGGTGGCGCTGCTCGACAGCGGCCAGGCCCGTTGCGAGTTGCCGATGGCGATGCAGGACGCCGGTCTCGAAGATCGCGAAGTGATCCTCGGCCTGCGTCCGGAGCAGATCGCTCTGGCGAACGGCGAGGGCAATGGCCTGCCGAGCATCAAGGCTGAAGTGCAGGTCACCGAGCCGACCGGTCCGGACACTCTGGTGTTCGTCAACCTCAACGACACCAAGGTCTGCTGCCGTCTGGCGCCGGACGTGGCGCCGCAGGTGGGCGAAACCCTGACGTTGCAATTCGATCCGTCGAAAGTGCTGCTGTTTGACGCCAAGTCCGGTGAGCGCCTTGGGGTTGCGGGCCTGCCGAAAGCCGAGTCGCACAGCGCAAACGTGGCCCAGTTCAAGGGGCGCTGATCAACAAATGCGGGAGCGGGCTCGCCCGTTTCCGCAGGGAGCACGCGGTGCGTGGCCTGTCGCGCGCCGCATCAGATGTAAACCGCGTTAGATAAGAAGAACAGTTAATAACAATAAAACGAGGATGTAGGGATGAAGAAGAACAACAACGCTCAGCGTATCGGCCAGTTGTCGGCGATTGCGGCAATGATGCTGGCCGGTAGCGTCCACGCGGCTGACGCGTTCAGCTCCGATTCGGAGTGGATGACCGGGGACTGGGGTGGCGAACGTACCAAGCTGATCGAGCAGGGTATCGACATCAAGATGGACTACGTCGGTGAGGTGGGCGGCAACCTGCACGGCGGCTACAACAACGACAAGACGGCGCGTTACTCCGACCAGTTCGGTCTGGGCGTGGCGTTGGACCTGCAAAAACTGTGGGGCTGGGACAACACCCAGGCCAAGATCCAGCTGACCAACCGTAATGGCGAAAACATTTCCAACGACCGTGTTGGCGATCCGCGTGCCGGCACACTCAGTTCCTCGCAGGAAGTCTACGGTCGTGGCCACATGGTGCGTCTGACCCAGTTGTGGATCAAACACCAGTTCTTCGACAACAAACTCGACGTCAAGGCCGGTTACTTCGGCGAAGGCGAAGACTTCAACACCTTCCCGTGCGACTTCCAGAACCTGGCGTTCTGCGGTTCGCAAGTGGGCAACTGGGCGACCAACATCTGGTACAACTGGCCGGTCAGCCAGGCGGCCATTCGCGTCAAGTACAACATCAACGACGAGCTGTATGCGCAGATCGGTGCGTACAACCAGAACCCGTCGCAACTGGAACACGGCAACGGCTTCAAGCTGAGCGGCAGCGGTACCAAAGGCACCGTGTTGCCAGTGGAACTGGTCTGGTCGCCTAACCCGAGCGGCCTGCCGGGCGAATACCGTGTCGGTTACTACAAGAGCACGGCCGATGCCGACGACGTTCGCGAAGACGTCAACGGTTTCGACGCGGCGACCACCGGTGATGCCTACCGCACCCACAGCAGCAAGCACGGTTACTGGTTCGTTGCGCAACAGCAACTCACCAGCCACAACGGTGACAAGAGCCGTGGCCTGAGCATCGCTGCCAACGCCACGTTCCACGACAAGGACACCAACTTCATCGACAACTACCAGTCCGTGATGTTTGTGTACAAAGGTCCGTTCGACGCGCGTCCGAAAGATGACTTCGGTATCGGTGCGGCACGAATTCATGTCAACGATGACGTGAAGAAGAACGCTGAACTGCTGAACGTCTCCAACGGTGTTTCGGACTACGACAATCCGGTGTTCTCGCCGATTCGTGAAACCGAATACAACTACGAGATCAACTACGGCTTCCACGTCACCAACTGGCTGACCGTACGCCCGAACCTGCAATACATCACTCATCCGGGCGGTGTGGATGAAGTGGATAACGCTTTGGTCGCTGGCCTGAAAATTCAGTCTACGTTCTGACGCGTCTGCGATAAGCTCCTCTCTATGTGCGCATATTTGCGGACGGCCAAGGCTGTCCGCTTTTTTTTGGAAAGGGGTGTCGCAGCCCATGAAAGTTGAATCTGGAACCGTGGCCCATGCATGAGCATCCGCTGCAACGCTTCTTCAAATCCCTGCGCGAACGACCGGTGTTCGCCTGGGAGCGCTATCAGATGCGCGATGTGCTGGTGATCGATCATCCACTGTGTCAGGCGGTGTTCAGTCGTCAGGGCGCGCAATTGCTGCATTTTCAGCCGCGAGGTCAGAAACCGTGGTTGTGGTGCGCGGCGAAGTGGCCGCATGTCGGCGCGATTCGCGGCGGCGTGCCGGTGTGCTGGCCGTGGTATGGCCGTCACCCGAGCGAAAACGCGTGGCCGTCCCATGGCTGGGCGAGACTGCTGGACTGGAAACTGCTCGACAGCAGCAGCGCCGATGACGGCGTGCGCCTGCACTGGCAATTGCAACTGTGCGACTGGCAGGTGGACCTGCACGCGCACCTGGGCGAACGCATGGAATTGCGCCTGAGCACCGAGCATCAGGACGACATGCCGTGCCAGTTGAGCCAGGCTTTGCACGCTTACTGGCGTATTGGCGATGTGAGTGAGATAGCGCTGTCTGGGCTCGAAGGCGCGCAGGGTTATGATCAGTTGAACCGTGAGGTCTGCCAGCAGGAGGGCGAGTTGCGGGTCGATGGTGGCTGTCAGCGAGTGTTCCAGCACGACGGCGAATTGCAGCTCAAGGATCACGCCTGGCAACGCGAATTGTGCATCGATACCGGTGACAGCGCGGACACCGTGGTGTGGCATCCGGGAGCACGGCCGTTGCTGGGCGTGAGCTGGGACGAGATCTCGGAGTTTGTCTGTGTCGAAGCGGCGGCGGGGGGCACCGACAGCCTGCATCTGGCGCCGGGGGAGAAGGCGCATTTGAGTTTGCAGGCTTGGGCTGGCGCCTAGCGATGATCGTTCCGACGCAGAGCGCTGATCGTTCCCACGCTCCGCGTGGGAATGCAGCCCGTGACGCTCCGCGTTACTGGACGCAGAGCGTCCCTTGAGGCATTCCCACGCAGAGCGTGGGAACGATCAGCGCGAACTAGTTGAACTCGTCACCCACCGGATACCGGCTCGCGTTCAGGCTCTCTTTGATCTTGCGCAGATGCGGCTGGAAATCCACCCCGCGACGCAACGTCATTCCCGTCGCCAGCACATCCAGCACCGTCAACTGAATGATCCGCGAAGTCATCGGCATATAGATGTCGGTGTCTTCCGGCAACGGAATGTTCAGGCTCAGCGTACTGGCCTTGGCCAGCGGCGAGTTTTCTGCCGTCAGGCCCAGCACCGACGCGCCGTTCTCCCGGGCGATGCGCGCCACTTCCACCAGCTCGCGGGTGCGCCCGGTGTAGGAGATGATCACGAACAGCTCGCCGGTGTGCGCCACCGAAGCAATCATGCGTTGCATCAGCACATCGGCGTGGGCGGTCACCGCCAGGTTGAAGCGGAAGAACTTGTGCTGCGCATCCAAAGCCACCGGAGCCGAAGCTCCGAGGCCGAAGAAGTGGATCTGCCGTGCCTGGATCAACAGGTCGACGGCGCGGCTGATCAGGTTCGGGTCCAATGCCTGACAGGCGCTGTCCAGCGAGGCGATGGCGCTGCCGAAAATCTTCTGCGTGTAGGCCTCGGGATTGTCGTCGGCTTCTACTGCGCGGCTGACATAGGCCGCGCCGCTGGCCAGGCTCTGGGCCAGTTGCAACTTGAGTTCGGGGTAGCCGCTGACGCCGAACGAACGGCAGAAACGGTTGACCGTCGGTTCACTGACCGACGCTGCCTGGGCGAGGGCGGCGATGCTGAAGCGGGTGGCCTGCTGTGGGTTGAGCAGGATCACTTCGGCGACTTTGCGTTCGGCCTTGTTCAGCTCTTCAAGGCGACTCTGGATCTGTTCCAGTAAATTTCGCACGCGGTCCATAAGAATTCCTAGATTCACCGGCGCCGATAAGCGCGCGGCTATGCAAATTGGGCCTTTGATGTGGCCCGTGACGGTGGCCTATCCTACTGATGGCTCCGACCGACCACCACTCGGAATCTGTATTTTGCGAAAATGTTGTGGTTATTACTACATTTTCCCTTGAGTGATGCCTTGAAAAAAGGTATTTGTAGCTTAACTTGATAAAAGAACAAACATCATGCCTTCGATTACGGTTGAACCGTGCACCTTCGCCTTGTTCGGCGCCTTGGGCGATCTGGCCCTGCGCAAGCTGTTTCCTGCCCTTTATCACCTTGACGGCGCCGGCCTGCTGCACGAGGACACGCGCATTATCGCACTGGCCCGTGAGGCGGGTACCGAGCAGCAGCACCTGGCGTTCATCGCCGCCGAGCTGCGCCGTTATGTGGGCAAAGAGCTGGACGAGGCCGTGGCCGAGCGCTTTCTGGCGCGCCTGACCTACCTGCACGTCGACTTCCTCAAGGCTGAAGATTACGTGGCGCTGGCAGAATTGGCCGGCAACACACAACGCATGATTGCCTACTTCGCCACTCCGGCGGCGGTGTATGGCGCGATCTGCGAGAACCTCGCGAATGTCGGTCTGGCAGAAAACACCCGCGTGGTACTGGAAAAACCGATCGGTTCGGACCTGGAATCCTCGCGCAAGGTCAACGACGCCGTGGCGCAATTCTTCCCGGAGAACCGCACCTACCGCATCGACCACTACCTGGGCAAAGAGACCGTCCAGAACCTGATCGCCCTGCGTTTCGCCAACAGCCTGTTCGAAACTCAGTGGAACCAGAACTACATCTCCCACGTGGAAATCACCGTGGCCGAGAAGGTCGGTATCGAAGGCCGCTGGGGCTACTTCGACAAGGCCGGTCAGCTGCGGGACATGATTCAGAACCACCTGCTGCAACTGCTCTGCCTGATCGCCATGGATCCGCCGGCCGACCTGTCCGCCGACAGCATCCGCGACGAAAAGGTCAAGGTGCTCAAGGCCCTGGCGCCGATCAGTCCGGAAGGACTGACCACCCAAGTGGTGCGCGGCCAGTACATCGCCGGGCACAGCGAGGGCAAGTCCGTGCCGGGCTACCTCGAAGAACCGAATTCCAACGCCCAGAGCGACACTGAAACCTTCGTCGCCCTGCGTGCCGACATCCGCAACTGGCGCTGGGCCGGCGTGCCGTTCTACCTGCGTACCGGCAAGCGCATGCCGCAGAAACTGTCGCAGATCGTCATCCACTTCAAGGAACCGTCGCACTATATCTTTGCCCCCGAGCAGCGCCTGCAGATCAGCAACAAACTGATCATCCGCCTGCAGCCGGACGAAGGCATTTCCTTGCGCGTGATGACCAAGGAGCAAGGCCTGGACAAGGGCATGCAACTGCGCAGCGGCCCGCTGCAACTGAATTTTTCCGACACCTGGCGCAGCGCTCGGATCCCCGATGCCTACGAGCGGTTGTTGCTGGAAGTGATGAACGGCAATCAGAACCTGTTTGTCCGTAAAGATGAAATTGAAGCCGCGTGGAAATGGTGTGACCAGCTGATCGCCGGGTGGAAAAAATCCGGTGACGCGCCCAAGCCGTATGCGGCCGGGTCGTGGGGGCCGATGAGCTCTATTGCATTGATCACGCGGGACGGGAGGTCGTGGTATGGCGATATCTGATGTGAAACTGCCCGAGGGCGTGAATGCCCGTGAATTCAAGAGCCCGGTGTTGCTCGCCGAAGGTTTGGCGCTGAACGTCGCCAAACAGTTGAGCGAAGCACTGGCAGCGCGCGGCAACGCTGTGCTGGTGGTGTCCGGCGGTCGTAGCCCGGTGGCGTTTTTCCAGCACCTGGCCAAGCAGGAACTGGACTGGTCGAAGGTCGTCGTGACCCTCGCTGACGAACGCTGGGTACCGGTCGAACATGCCGACAGCAACGCCGGTCTGCTCAAGCAGTATCTGCTCAAGGGCCCGGCGGCAAAGGCGCAGTTCCTCAGCCTTTACAGCGCGGCGGCCAACGTCGAGCAGGCTGCGGAGCAGGCCGATCGTTTGCTCGCCGAGTTGCCGCCCATCGACGTGCTGGTGCTGGGCATGGGCGATGACGGTCACACCGCGTCGCTGTTCCCGGACAGCCCGAACCTGGCTGAAGCCCTGCAAGCTGACGGCACTCGCCGCTGCTGGCCGATGCTCGCGCCAAGCGTGCCGCGTCAGCGCCTGACCATGAGCCGGGCGCTGCTGGCTTCGGCGAAGCACAAGATTCTGTCGATTTCCGGTCAGTCGAAACTGACCACCCTGAATGCCGCAGTGGCATCCAACGACGTCGCCGCCATGCCGGTTCGCGCGTTTCTGCAACCTACGTTAGAGATTTACTGGTGCCCATGAGCCAAGGAACAGCCGCTATGACAACCCCATCCCCGACCGTTTCCATGGCGGACAAAGTTGCCCTGATCGACAGCCTCTGCGCCAAGGCGCGGATTCTGCCGGTGATCACTATCGCCCGTGAACAGGACGTGCTGCCGCTGGCCGACGCCCTGGCTGCCGGTGGTCTGACCGCGCTGGAAGTGACCCTGCGTTCGCAGTTCGGCCTCAAGGCGATCCAGATCCTGCGCGAGCAGCGCCCGGAACTGGTGACCGGTGCCGGCACCGTGCTCGACCGTAACATGCTGGCTGCGGCCGAAGCCGCCGGTTCGCAATTCATCGTCACCCCGGGGATCACTCGTGATCTGCTGGAAGCCAGCGTCGAAAGCCCGATCCCGCTGCTGCCGGGCATCAGCAATGCCTCCGGCATCATGGAAGGCTATGGCCTGGGTTATCGCCGCTTCAAGCTGTTCCCGGCTGAAGTCAGCGGCGGCGTGGCGGCAATCAAGGCCCTTGGCGGCCCGTTCGGCGAAGTGAAATTCTGCCCGACCGGCGGCGTCGGCCCTGCCAACATCAAAAGCTACATGGCGCTGAAAAACGTCATGTGCGTGGGCGGTAGCTGGATGCTTGATCCTGAGTGGATCAAGAACGGCGACTGGGCCCGCATTCAGGAATGCACTGCCGAGGCGTTGGCGCTGCTGGACTGATTGGTTCAACCCTACACTTCGTTGTGTGTTCTACGGCTTTACGGTGCGCTTGGTCGGTGCACCGTTTTTTTTTGCCCGCGAAAAACTTCGTTATCTGGAGATACGTTATCTGGGGATACGTTATCTGGAGATACATAGTTACCGCACCTGGCTTCGCGTGTGGCGTTAACCTGCGTTCATCTTATGGAAGAGAGAGCGCGTCATGGATAACCAGCTTTCAGCACCCCCGGTATATCAACTGGCCCCCGAGCAAGTCGCCGGGCCGTATTTTCGCAATCCCAAACTGTTGCGCCGCAACATCAGCGAAGGTGCCGAAGGCCTGCCGCTGCTGCTGCGCCTGACCATCGTCGACGCCATGACTGCCGAGCCGGTCAGCGGTGCGCTGGTGGATATCTGGCATTGCAACGCACGCGGCGCCTATTCCGGCTGGAGTCGGGTGAACCCGGATCTGGAAGTCGACGTCGAGGACATCGGCTCGATTCCGCGAACCGACGACGACACCTATCTGCGCGGCGGCCAGTTCAGCGACCACAAGGGCAGGGTGCGCTTCACCACGATCTATCCGGGGTTCTACGCCGGCCGTGCCCTGCATATTCATGTGGCGGTGCGCATCGTCGCCGGCACCGAATACCTGGAGGAGCGCAATGTGGCCTGGGTCGGGCAGTTGTATTTTCCGGAGGTGGTTTCCCGTGGCGTGCTCAATGCCAAGGCCTATCGCGGGCGCAGCTCGCTGCCGGTGTGCAACGCAGACGATCCCTACTTCGCCAACATGGGCGGTGAAGAGTCGACCCTGACGGTGTGGCCGATCGGTCGCGAGTCACACGAGGACGGTTACTTCGGCCACCTCACGATCGGCATCGACACCTTTGCGGTGTCGTCGCAGATCAAGCCCGAGGATTTCGACAAGTACACGGTTTAACGCAGCTCATTCAGCGCCAGAATCAGCGACTGAATCTCCGCCGCCGTCGTGGTCAGCGACGGCGTGATACGGATGCACGGTCCGCAGGCTGCGCCGTTGCGCACGACAGTGAACAGGTTGTAGTCGTTGAGCAGGCGTTCGACCATCGCCTGCTGGTCGGTATGGCGAGTAAAACGCATCGAGGTGATGCCGCAATACAGGCGCGGATCGTCCGGGGTCGTGACTTCGATGCCTGGCAGGTTGCGCACGGCGCTGACCCACAGGTTGCGCAGGTAATTCATCCGTGCACCTTTGGCCGCCGCGCCACCCAGTGAGCGGTGCTCCTCGAACACCAGAGGCAGGGTCATCAGTGCCGGAATGTTCGGCGTGCTGTGGGGCGTGCGTGAGCGGATATCGCCAGCCGGAAAATGCATCTCGCCCATGTCCGGGTCGATGTCGGCCAGGCGCTGCGGTGCGATGTAAATAAAACCGAGGGTCAGCGGCGAGCCGATCCACTTGTGCAGGTTGTACCCGGCAAAGGCGATGCCCAGCGCTTCAAGATTGAACTCGATCTGGCCAAGGGCATGGGCGCCATCGAGGATGATATCGACGCCGTACTCCCTGGCCAGCGAGGCAATGGCCTGCACCGGCATCACCAGCCCGGTACGGTGGGTGACGTGGGTCAGGGCCATCAGCTTGAGCTTTGGATGGCGGATAAAGGCTTCGCGGTACGTGGCCAGCAGGCTGTCGAAGGTGGCGGGGTGGGCGTGCTCGATTTCGATCACCTCGACTCCGCGATACTGCGCCAGCCAGCGCATGGCGCCCTTGACCGTGTCGTACTCCAGATCGCAGATCAACACCTGGTCGCCTGGCTGCAGGCGATTGTAGTTGCGGATCAGCGATTGCAGGCCGGCAGTGGCGTTGTGGGTGAACGCCACGCTTTGCGCGCGCACGCCGATCAACTCGGCCAGTTGCGCGCGGATGTCGAAACTGTCGTGCTGTTCGAAACGCTGGCGCACGTAGATCGAGTTGCTGTTGTTGATCAGCTCGATGTTGCGCTGGTACTCCTCGACCACGGTGCGCGACATGCGCCCGAAATAGCCGTTCTCCAGATTCACGGGGCCAGGGTGGCGGTCGTAACGGTCGGCGAAGGTTTGCCAGAAAGCTTCGTCTCGGGCGCGGCGGGTGTTATCGGGCATGGTCGACTCGACTCGGATCAGGGTGACGCCTCAGTGGCGCGGGGCGGGTTTGCCGTGTTTGGCGCGCAGCGGTTCGAGCAGTTCCGACAGGCCGTTGTGGTCGATTTCCTGCATCAACGCCAACAGCCCGCCCAGTTCGCCATGGGGAAATCCTTCCCGGGCAAACCAGTTCAGGTAAGGGCCCGGCAGGTCGGCAATGATCCGGCCCTTGTACTTGCCGAAGGGCATTTCGCGGGTGATCAGCAGTTCGAGCTTTTCAGGGTTCATCGTTGGAGTCGTCTGGCTTTGAAAACACTTTGGAAAATACAGGCATTCTGCATGCAGGCCAAATGACAGATCATGCAAATAACAGGCATACAGATTTTTGCTGTATCTATAACTTATTGAAAAATAACGATTAAATTCTTTAATAGAATCTGGCACGGCTGCTGCAACACTCCTTGCATCTTTAACCCACGCAAGGAATTGAAAAATGACTGACATGAATAAAGAAGCCATCTCCGTCCTCAACGACCTGATCGAAACCAGCAAGGACGGTCAGGAAGGGTTCAAGACCTGCGCTGAAGACATCAAGCATCCAGAGCTGAAAACCCTGTTCGTGAAACGCTCCGCCGATTGCGCAACGGCTGCGGCCGAGCTGCAAGCCGCCGTGCGTTCGATGGGTGGCGATCCGGAAACCTCGACCAGCGTGAGCGGTGACTTGCACCGTCGTTGGGTCGACGTCAAAGCGATGTTCACCGGCAAGGATGAAGAAGCGGTGCTCAACGAAGCCGAGCGCGGTGAAGACCACGCCCTGAAGGCTTATCGTGAAGCGATCGATAAGCTTACCAAGATTAAAGATCACGGCCTGGCAAAAATTTTTGACCTGGTCGAAAAGCAGTACCACGGTGTGCAACGCAATCACGATCAGGTGAAAGTGTTGCGTGACCAGGCCCGCGCACGCTCGTAAGCGTTCGAGGCCAACAAAAAACGCCAGCGGGTCTGGCGTTTTTTTTGTGTCCGGATCAAACCGAGGATGATCAGCCGATGCTGATAGCCGGCAACGTCGGCAGGGTAACGGTCTGTTGTTTGCGCGGCGCCAGAATTTCGGCCTCGCCGTCCACCACCAGCTCATCGCGCTGGTTGAACACGCGAGTGGCAATGCGCACGCGGAATTTCGGCAGTTTCTCGAGGATTTCCAGACGCACGGTCAGGGTGTCGCCGATCTTCACCGGCTTCTGGAAGCTCATCTGCTGGCCGATATAAATGGTCCCCGGCCCAGGCAGCTCGCAAGCGACTGCGGCACTGATCAGTGCGCCGCTGAACATGCCATGGGCGATGCGCTCCTTGAACATGCTGGCGGCGGCGAACTCGGCGTCCAGGTGCACCGGGTTGTGGTCACCGGACATCGCGGCGAACAGCTGAATGTCGCGTTCCTCGACGGTCTTGCTGTAGGTCGCGGTCTGGCCCACTTCGAGGGCTTCGTAAGGGATATTGGTAACCTGGGTCATGGGGCTGAATTCCTGTGACGGATGAAATGAATCCACAAAAAATTATTCGCTGCGGTGCGGCCGGCGATGGCTCAGTGCCTGGTCGATCCAGGTCAGCACATCGGCGGTCACTTCCTCGCGGTTGCTCTCGTTGAACAATTCGTGCCGCGCCTGCGGGTAGATCTTGAGTTGCAGGTTCTGGCTGCCGGCCGCGCGCAAGGCGTTGGCCAGATCAGTCAGACGCTTGCCTTCGCTCACCGGATCACATTTGCCGCCGATTACCAGCAGCGGCAGGCCCGGATCGATTTGGGCGAGATTGGACGCTTTGCTGATTTGCTGCAACCCGCCGAGCAGGTCGATCCACAACTGATTGGTGCAACGAAAGCCGCACAGCGGATCGGTGGCGTACTTGTCGACCTCGGCCGGATCGCGGCTGAGCCAGTCGAAAGGCGTGCGTGCCGGTTTGAATGCCTTGTTGAACGAGCCGAACGAAAGCCATTCGATCAACGCGCTGCGGCCCTTGGGGCCCTGGCGCAGTTTTTCGAACCGGGCGATCTGTCGGGCCGCGCGGTACAGCGCGACCGGCTGGAAATTCGATCCGCTGAGAATTGCGCCGTGCAGGCTGGCGCTGTGATGCAGCAGATACGCTTGGGCAATGTAGCTGCCCATGCTGTGCCCGAGCAGCACGATCGGCACCCCCGGATGACGCTGGCCGAGGAACTGGTTGAGGCTGGCGATATCGCCAACCACCTTGCACCAGCCATCATCATCGGCGAAATGCCCCAGCGTCCCATGATCGGCGGTTTTGCCATGGCCACGCTGATCGGGTGCATACACACCGTAGCCCTCGGCACAGAAGGCCTCTGCCAGGCGTGCGTAGCGGCCACTGTGTTCCGCCATGCCGTGGGCCAGCAGAATCAGCGCTTTCAGCGGCGTGTTCGGCAGCCACAGGTTGACGTAGAGGCGGCTGCGGTCACTCGCGTCCAGCCAGAAGGTGTCGTGGATCATGGCGATTCCTTTTGCGGCCTGATATTGCTGAATATTGCTGATGCGTCTTGCAGAGATTGCATTGTATAGCGCGTCCGATCAGCTCTCGCCACGGCAGGAAGATTCACACGATCAATGACGACCTTGCCCATATTTGCCTGAATGACCATAGCTGCTAGTGTCCGTGAAGCCCCGCTTTTTGCTCTCGGCTTTTTCAGGGACAGACAAAAATGACAGCGAAGCGGCCCCGGATCGGCTCAGGTAAAGAGGACAAGAACAATGCAACCTGATTTCTGGAATGACAAACGCCCGGCGGGCGTACCCCTGGACATCGACGCGGGTGAATTCAAGTCGGTGATCGAGGTGTTTGAGCGTTCCTGCAAGAAATTCGCTGATCGCCCGGCGTTCAGCAACATGGGCGTGACCCTGACCTACGCCGAGCTGGAGCGCCAGAGCGCCGCGTTCGCCGGTTATCTGCAAACCCACACCGATCTGGCACCGGGGGATCGCATCGCGGTGCAGATGCCCAACGTCCTGCATTATCCGATTGCCGTGTTCGGCGCGTTGCGCGCCGGGCTGATCGTGGTCAACACCAACCCGCTGTACACCGCGCGCGAGATGCGTCATCAGTTCAAGGACTCCGGCGCCCGGGCGCTGGTGTACCTGAACATGTTCGGCCAGAAAGTCCAGGAAGTGCTGCCGGACACCGACATTCAATATCTGATCGAAGCGAAGATGGGCGACCTGATGCCCACCGCCAAGGGCTGGCTGGTCAACACCGTGGTCAGCAAAGTGAAGAAAATGGTCCCGGCGTATTCGCTGCCCCAGGCGATTTCCTTCAAGAGCGCGTTGCGCATGGGCCGGGGCCTGGGCATCAAGCCGCTGAAGGTCGGTCTGGATGACATCGCCGTGCTGCAATACACCGGCGGCACCACCGGCCTGGCCAAGGGCGCGATGCTGACCCACGGCAATCTGGTGGCGAACATGCAGCAGGTGCGCGCCTGTCTCGGTCAGTTCGGCAGCGATGGCCAGCCGCTGTTGCGCGAAGGGCAGGAGGTGATGATCGCGCCGCTGCCGCTGTACCACATCTATGCGTTCACCGCGAATTGCATGTGCATGATGGTGTCGGGCAACCACAACGTACTGATCACCAACCCGCGTGACATCGGCGGCTTCATCAAGGAGCTGAAGAACTGGAAGTTCTCGGCGCTGCTGGGGCTCAACACACTGTTCGTTGCGTTGATGGATCATCCGGACTTCAAGACCCTGGATTTCTCCACGCTCAAGCTCACCAACTCCGGCGGCACCGCGCTGGTCAAGGCCACCGCCGAACGTTGGGAGAAGATCACCGGTTGCCGCATCACCGAAGGCTACGGCCTGACCGAAACCTCGCCGGTAGCCTGTACCAACCCGTACGGCGAGCTGTCTCGGATCGGCACGGTCGGCCTGCCAGTGCCGGGCACCCGGTTGAAAGTCATCAATGACGACGGCGTCGAACAGCCATTGGGCGAGCGCGGCGAACTCTGCATCAAGGGCCCGCAGATCATGAAGGGCTACTGGCAGAAACCCGAGGCTACCGCCGAGGTGCTGGACGCGGAGGGCTGGTTCAAGTCCGGCGACATCGCGGTGATCGATCCGGACGGGTTCGTGCGCATCGTCGACCGCAAGAAAGACATGATCATCGTCTCCGGTTTCAACGTGTACCCAAACGAGATCGAAGACGTGGTGATGGCTCACCCGAAAGTCGCCAACTGCGCAGTGATCGGCGTACCGGACGAACGCTCCGGGGAGGCGGTGAAGCTGTTCGTGGTGGCGCGGGAAACCGGCGTGAGCCTGGAAGAGCTGAAGGCCTACTGCAAAGAGAATTTCACGGCGTACAAGGTGCCGAAACACATCGTGCTGCGTGAGTCGTTGCCGATGACGCCTGTCGGGAAAATTCTGCGGCGGGAGTTGCGCGATATCGCCTGATCGATGACGCGCACCGTTGAAACTGAAAGATCGCAGCCTCTGGCGGCTTCCTCAAGCTGCTGCAGGCTGCGATCTTTTGCTTTTTATCCCCGACGTTGTCCCCTAAAACAGGGACTTTCAAGGGGTTATAGGATTTTTGCTCTAAAATGACTGCCAGTAGTTCTTGAGTCATGAAAATGACTGTAGGGGCCGCTTTTGGCTCTAGTCGACCCTTGGCAAAGCTGCTACTCTCGGCGCGCTTTGTGACTTCTCGGCCTTGTAAAAAGCCAGACTCACCAATAAACAAACACCAATAATAATCGCATCAAATGCGGTGCTGAATTCGCGTTGCTGAGGAGTGGGCTTCCATGATCGAAGACTTTTGGAAGGATAAGTACCCCGCTGGAATTGCTGCCGACATCAATCCAGACGAGTACCCGAATATTCAGGCAGTGTTGAAGCAATCCTGCCAACGCTTCGCCGACAAACCGGCGTTCAGCAACCTGGGCAAGACCATCACCTACGGTGAACTGTACGAATTGTCCGGTGCGTTTGCCGCTTATCTGCAACAGCATACCGATTTGCAGCCAGGTGATCGAATCGCCGTGCAACTGCCCAACGTGTTGCAGTACCCGGTCGCCGTCTTCGGTGCCATCCGTGCCGGGCTGATCGTGGTCAACACCAACCCGCTGTACACCGCGCGGGAAATGGAACACCAATTCAACGACTCCGGTGCCAAGGCGCTGGTGTGCCTGGCGAACATGGCGCATCTGGCCGAAGCCGTGGTGCCGAAAACCGGCGTCAAGCACGTCATCGTCACTGAAGTCGCGGATCTGCTGCCGCCGATCAAGCGCCTGCTGATCAACAGCGTCATCAAGTACGTGAAGAAAATGGTGCCGGCCTATCACCTGCCCAAAGCCGTCAAGTTCAATGACGTACTGAGCAAGGGCCAGGGCCAGCCGGTCGCCGAAGCCAACCCTGACAGCGGCGACGTCGCGGTGCTGCAATACACCGGCGGCACCACCGGCGTGGCCAAGGGCGCGATGCTCACCCACCGCAACCTCGTCGCCAACATGCTGCAGTGCAAGGCGCTGATGGGCTCCAACCTCAATGAAGGTTGCGAGATCCTGATCACCCCGTTGCCGCTGTACCACATCTATGCGTTCACCTTTCATTGCATGGCGATGATGCTGATCGGCAACCACAACATCCTGATCAGCAACCCGCGCGACCTGCCGGCGATGGTCAAGGAACTGTCGAAGTGGAAGTTCAGCGGCTTCGTCGGCCTCAACACGCTGTTCGTGGCCCTGTGCAACAACGAAGGCTTCCGCAAGCTGGATTTCTCGGCGCTGAAAGTCACCCTGTCCGGCGGCATGGCCCTGCAACTGGCCGCGGCAGAGCGCTGGAAAGCGGTCACCGGTTGCCCGATCTGCGAAGGTTACGGCATGACCGAAACCAGCCCGGTGGCCACGGTCAACCCGATCCAGAACATCCAGATCGGCACCATCGGCATTCCAGTGCCGTCGACCCTGTGCAAAGTCGTCGACGATGCCGGCGTCGAGCAGCCGCTGGGCGAAATCGGCGAGCTGTGCGTCAAGGGCCCGCAAGTGATGAAGGGCTACTGGCAGCGTCAGGAAGCCACCGATGAAATGCTCGACAGCGAAGGCTGGTTGAAGACCGGTGACATCGCGCTGATCCAGCCGGACGGCTACATGCGCATTGTCGATCGCAAGAAAGACATGATTCTGGTCTCGGGTTTCAACGTGTACCCGAACGAGCTGGAAGACGTGCTGGCGGCCCTGCCGGGCATTTTGCAGTGCGCGGCCATCGGCATTCCGGACGAGAAATCCGGCGAGGCGATCAAGATCTTCATCGTCGCCAAACCGGGCGTCACCCTGACCAAGGAACAGGTGATGGAGCACATGCGCGCCAACGTCACCGGCTACAAGGTGCCGCGTTCGGTGGAATTCCGCGATGCGCTGCCGACCACCAACGTCGGCAAGATCCTGCGTCGCGAACTGCGCGACGAAGAGCTGAAGAAGATCAAGGCGAAGAGCGCCGCATAAAACGAAAAGCCCCGCAGATGCGGGGCTTTTTGTTGTAGATGATCGTTCCCACGTAGAGCAGGGGAACGATCACGTCGGTCAGCATAAAAGGTTTATTGGCGGAACGGCGCGAAGTTCACATTGGTGCCTGCCGGGCGCATGTCCTGCAGGTACGAGTCCTTGTCGGCGCTCAGTTCCAGGCTCAGGGCTGCCTTGCGTTTGCCTTCGTTGCGGATGACCAGGCCTTCGAGCTTTTCGCGCAGGAACACGGTCGGTACTTTCAGGTGCAGCAGTTCGTCAGTGGCCGGGGTGTGCATCAACAGGTGAATCCACTCGTATTGACCGATGGCCAGGCGCGACACCGGCAAGTCGAACCACCAGATGTTGCGGTTGCGGTTCAGTTCGGCGAAGTGGCAGTTGTTGGTGCCGAGCACGGCACCGCCCAGTTCCTGGTTGCGACGGGCGATGGCCTGCTTTTTATCGAGTTTCATAACATTCCTGCGGGATCGGTTCTGTGGCGCCTGGCGCCCTTATGCAGGGCATTCTCGGGGCTACGCTCGCAAACATAAAGCCCAACCTGCGCATGGCGACGAAATGAAACCGTGAAAATAAATGAAACTTGGCGCAAACCGGGCCTGTCAATCATTACGTACTGACTTTCCCCGTTAATGTTCCAAGGAGAATCACCATGGGCAGCACGAGCGATAAAGTGAAAGGCATGGCCAACGAAGCGGTCGGCAACGTCAAGCAAGGTGTCGGCAAAGCCACCGACAACACCAAGCTGCAAGCCGAAGGCAAACTGCAAGAGAAGAAAGGCGAGGCCCAGCAAGCGGTGGGCAAAGCCAAGGACGCGGTCAAGAAAGGCGTCGACAAGGCTTGATCGAGCCTTGAACGAAACAACGAAGCGGCCATCCAAGGATGGCCGTTTTTGTATCCCGTTCACATGCGGTCATGGATCACAGTGTTTCAAAGTCGCCAAGTGAGCTACTTTGATGAGAGAAAAACGGCCCCTGAGTCGCCACGACTTCAACCTGTTTTGCGGCGAAAGGAGACGCGAATGATTTTCCCCGACATGAAAGGCCTGCCCCTGCACCGGGTCATCGTGCGCACCGTCACCGAGTTCATGGACGACGAGATGTCGACCTATGCCTCGGCACTGGCCTACCAGATGCTGTTCTCGCTGTTCCCGTTCATTCTGTTCCTGATTGCCCTGATCGGTTTCCTGCACCTGCCGGACTTCTTCTCCTGGCTGCGTCTGCAATCGGAACTGGTCCTGCCGCCCCAGGCGCTGGAGCAGGTCAACCCGGTGATCGATCAACTGCAGCAATCCAAGGGCGGCCTGCTGTCGGTCGGTATCGTCATCGCCCTGTACACTGCGTCCGCCGGCGTGCGCCTGATGATGAGCGCGATGAACGCGGCCTACGACGTGGTCGAGGGTCGGCCGATCTGGAAGCGCTTTCCATTGTCGATTGTCTACACCGTCGGCATCGCCGGCATGCTGCTGGTGGCCGCCGCGCTGATGGTGCTCGGCCCGCAGGTGATGGGCTGGATCGCCGCGCAGGTCGGGCTGGAAGATTTCATCGTCACGGTGTGGACCATCGCCCGCTGGCCGGTGATCGTGATCCTGATGATGGTGGCCGTGGCGCTGATCTACTACGTGATGCCCGACGTCAAACAGGAGTTTCGCTTCATCACGCCGGGCTCGGTTCTGGCGGTGGTGGTGTGGATCATCGCGTCGTTGGGATTCGCGTTCTACGTCAAGACGTTCGCCAACTACAACGCCATGTATGGCAGCATCGGTGCGATCATCGTGCTGTTGCTGTATTTCTACATTTCGTCCGCCGTGTTGCTGCTCGGTGCGGAGATGAATGCGGTGATCGAACACATGTCCAACGAGGGCAAGGATCCGGGCGAGAAAGTCCCCGGCGAACTCGATGAACATCCCAAACAACACGTTTCCGGCCTCGGGCGCGATCACTCGCTCAAGCCGAACACCGACGAAGCCTGATCATGATTCGTGAAATTCTGAAGATGGGCGACGAACGCCTGCTGCGTATCGCCCCGCCAGTGCCCGCCGAGATGCTAGACAGCCCGGAGCTGTGGCAACTGATCGACGACATGTTCCAGACCATGGAAAGCGTCGGCGGTGTCGGCCTGGCTGCGCCGCAGATCGGCGTCGATCTGCAACTGGTGATCTTCGGCTTCGAGCACAGCGAACGGTACCCGGATGCCGAAGCCGTGCCGCAGACGATCCTGATCAACCCGCTGATCACGCCACTCAGTCCGCTCATGGAAGAGGGGTTTGAAGGCTGCCTGTCGGTACCTGGTCTGCGTGGCGCGGTGGATCGTTACCAGCAGATCCGTTACGAAGGCGTCGATCCCAAGGGCGAGCCGATTGTGCGTGTGGCTTCGGGTTTCCACGCGCGGGTGGTGCAGCACGAATGCGATCACCTGATCGGGCGGTTGTACCCGTCGCGCATCACCGATTTCAGCAAGTTCGGTTTTACCGAAGTGATGTTCCCGGATCTCGATCCCAACGCTGACGACTGATCATCCGCTGCGCGGGGCCAGCTCCATGGCAATCATCGGCTTGCTCCGCGCATAACGGCTCAGGCGCTCGGCCATGGCCTGGGGCAGGGCGGGGTCGAAGGTGAAACCGCGCCGCTCATAGAAACCAAGCAGGTCCGGGTGGCAGAACAGCCACACCGCGGCCTCCACATCTTTCACCGCCGCCGCGATCAGCTGCGCAGCTATGCCCTGTTCGCGGCAGGCCGGATCAACGAACAACCCGGTCAGCCAATGCCCGCCGAACACCGGCCGCAGGCACAGCGCAGCCACGATTTCCTCACGCCGCGCCACCCACAATTGCGCCTCGCGCACCGCTTTCATAGACGATTGATGCTGGCGGTAGAACTTGTTCATCAAGGGCCAGGACAATTCATCGAGCTGGCTATATCGGGTATCGGTCATCACTCGGACTGCCGGTGCAAAAAGAGACGGGATTATAAGGATCCCGGCTCGCAAAAATAATCTGCAAGATTTCCCGTTGGTGTTGCACAGAACAAACAGACCTTCGTTCCGAGCCACGCCATGCCCCACTATTTCGACGATGCCCATCGCCAACAGATCGAAACCCTGCGTCAACGCTTCACAGCCCGTACCGACTGGCCGACCTGGTTGCTGCTGATTGGCGTGTATGCCGGCTGGTTCGCCCTGATGCTGGGCAGCAATTGGCTTGGCGTCTGGTGGAGCACGCTGCTGCTGATTCCATTGCTGGTGCTGTGGCTGTCCGTGCAGCACGAGTTGCTTCACGGTCATCCGACGCGCTGGACCTTCGTCAACAAAGTCCTCGGCTATGCGCCGTTTGCGGTGTGGTATCCCTATACGCTCTATCGCGACAGCCATTTGCAGCACCATTGCGATGAAGACCTGACGATTCCTGGCCTCGACCCCGAAAGCCGCTACCTGAGCGCCGAGCGCTGGCAGGGCAGTTCGCTGTTCGAACGCAGCCTGCACTGGCTGAACAAAACCGTATTGGGCCGATTCATTCTTGGCGCGCCGCTGGCGTTGCTGGCGCTGGCCGGTGAAGAATTGCAACGACTGAAAAGCCGCGAGCGCCAGGCCTGGCTGATGTGGCTGACCCACGGCGCCCTGGCCGTGCTGATGCTGTTTTTCATCGCCCGCTACAGCGTGTTGCCGGTCTGGCATTACCTGTTTTTGATCAGCGTGCCGGCGCTGTCGATTGCGATGGTTCGCTCTTACTATGAACACCGGCCGCACACACAAGCGGAACAGCGCACGGTGCTCAACGAAGCCGGGTGGCCTTGGCGCTGGCTGTTCCTGAACCTGAATTTCCACCTCGTGCACCACGATTTGCCGAAGCTTTCGTGGTACGACTTGCCCGAGGCCTACCGCATGCGTCGGGAGCAATGGGTGGCGCGCAGCGGTGGATTTCTGGTGCAAGGTTACGGGCAACTGTGGCGCCAGCACGGCATCAAGCCGATCGACAGCCCGCAGCATCCGTTTATTTGAGGCCAGCATGACGTCAGGTTACGCAGAACTGTTGATGTACATCGCCCCCGCGCCGATCCGCGCGGCCAATGAACAGTGGCTGGCGCGGATTCTCGAGCACTTGGGCTATTCGCGGCTCAGTGCCGAAGGTTTGTCGCTGCCGGAGCTCTGGCTGTCGCCGCAACTGCTGCTGACCCAGACCTGCGGCTACCCGCTGATGACCGCACTGCGCAGGCAGGTGAGGATTGTCGGCCGTCCGCGCTACGAATTGCCGGACGCCACGGCCGGCAATCATTGCAGCCTGATCCTTGCCCGCGCCGATGATCCGCGCCGACATCTGGCGGAGTTCTTCGACAGTCGCGGAGTGATCAACAGCGAAGACTCCAACAGCGGCATGAACCTGTTGCGTCAGCGTCTGGCGCCATTGCAGCGGGACGGGCAGTTTTTTGCTTCGGTGGGCATCAGTGGCGGCCATCGCGAAAGCCTGCGCTGGTTGCGCGAGGACCGTGCCGATCTGGCGGCCATCGACAGCGTGACCTTCGCGTACCTGGCACAGTACGCCGTTGAAGAGGTCATTGGATTGCGGGTGTTGGCGCGCAGTGCGTTCAGCCCGACCTTGCCCTTTATCACCGCCGCCAGCACGTCGGACCAGCAGATCGAACGCTTGCGCCGAGCCATGAACCGCAGCCTTCAAGACCTGCCCGAGGTGGCCCGCATCCTCGGCTTGTCCGAAGTCCTGCCTGCCAGCGAAAACGATTACCTCATCCTGCTGGATTACCAGCGCGAGGCCGAAGAACTGGGTTATGGCCGCTTGCGTTAGGGCCCTCGATTAATTCACTAATGGAATATAAGAATTCTTTTTAAGTATTTTTAACGCATAAGGCACCTTGCTAGGATCGCGCCACCGGACGACCGGACATTCAGCGACCCTTGACCAAGGAGCCCCCATGTCCGGCGCCGACTCATTCCATCGCAATCATGTGAACACGTTGTTTCGCGACCATTACCCGTGGTTGTGCACGCGTCTGCGTCGGCAATTGAATGATGCGGCCACGGCCGAAGACATCGCCGCCGAAACCTTCGCGCAACTGCTCGAAGCCCCGGACCTGACCGCCATCCGCGAACCCCGCGCCTTGCTCACCACCATCGCCCGACGCCTGCTGTACGAACGCTGGCGGCGCGGCGATCTGGAGCGTCGGCATCTCCAGCAACTGCGACAGAGTGACCTTGATCACGGGCCGTCCCCAGAGGAACTGGCCGACCTGTCACAGAGCCTCAAACATCTGGACCGGACGCTCCAGCGCCTGCCGGGCAAAGTCCGTTCGACCTTTCTGCTGGCGCGCATCGACGGCCTGACCTACCCGCAAATCGCCGCCGAACTGGGCATCTCCCAGCGTTCGGTCAGCCTGTACATGACCCGTTCCCAGGCGCTGTGCAACCGCCACAGCGCCAATCAAACCCTGATTTCCTCCCAGAACAAGAGGTCCGCATGAGATCGATCAAAACCCTGCTCGGCAGTTCGCTGCTGGCCCTGACCCTGACGACCGGGCATGTTGGCGCCGCGGAAACGAGAGCGCCGATCCACTTCGGTGACATCACCTGGGAAAGCGGCAGTTTCATCACCGAAGTGCTGCGCCTGATCGTCGAGAAAGGCTACGGCTACCCGACCGACACACTGCCGGGCAGCACCGTCAGCCTGGAAGCGGCGCTGGCGAAAAACGATATTCAAGTGATCGGTGAAGAGTGGGCAGGGCGCAGTCCGGCGTGGGTCAAGGCCGCTGCCGAAGGTAAGGTGTTCGGTCTTGGCGACACCGTGAAGGGCGCCACCGAAGGCTGGTGGGTGCCGGAATACGTGATCAAGGGCGACCCCGAGCGCGGGATCAGACCGCTGGCGCCGGAGCTGAAATCGGTGGCCGACCTGCCGCGCTACAAGGATGTGTTCAAGGATCCGGAAGACCCGAGCCGCGGGCGTTTCCTCAACAGCCCGACGGGCTGGACTTCGGAGATCGTCAACAGCCAGAAGCTCAAGGCGTATGCGCTGAACGACAGCTTCGTCAACTTCCGTACCGGTTCCGGCGCGGCGCTGGATGCCGAGGTGGCGTCGTCGATCAAGCGCGGCAAGCCGGTGCTGTTCTATTACTGGTCGCCGACGCCGTTGCTCGGCCGTTTCAAACTGGTGAAGCTGGAAGAGCCGCCGTTCGACGCCGAAGCCTGGAAAACCCTGGCCGATGCCAGCAACCCAAACCCGAAAGGTACCCGCTCGATGCCGGCGAGTCTGGCGATTGGCGTGTCGGCGCCGTTCAAGGCGCAGTACCCGGAACTGGTGACGTTCTTTGAGAAAGTCGATTTGCCGATAGATCTGCTGAAC
The DNA here is from genome assembly GCF_002113215.1 of Pseudomonas sp. B15(2017). Classification (NCBI taxonomy): domain Bacteria; kingdom Pseudomonadati; phylum Pseudomonadota; class Gammaproteobacteria; order Pseudomonadales; family Pseudomonadaceae; genus Pseudomonas; species Pseudomonas sp. B15(2017). Next base: position 110,287 of record NZ_NEJZ01000001.1, on the reverse strand, counting down.
CAGACCCTGGCCGGGATGAGCGAAAAGCGCCAGCAACCACGCCAGGTGGCCGAAGCGTTTCTGCGCGATCAACCGCAAGTGTGGACGCCTTGGGTGCCGGGTGATGTGGCGAGCAAGGTGAGCGGGAGTCTGTAATTCTTTTCTGAAATTTCTGTAGTGCTGCACCGTCGCCATCGCGGGCAAGCCCACACAGGTATAACGCTGACTTGAACAGCGCGTAGAACCTGTGGGAACGGGCCTGCCCGCGAAAGTGGTAGATCAAACAAAACACATTCGCTGAACCGTTTCTCGTCCGCTTCCTGTCCGAATTCACTCAATGCTGGCCGACTAGTGGCCTTGCGCAAAGCATTGCGCTGTCTATGCTCATTCATAACTAACTATGTCGAACGCCTTCAGTGTGGTTCGACCGCTAGCAGTTACCGATCTCAAAGCTGCCAGAGTGCGCAATCCAAGGCACCGACACTTGACCGACAAGGAGCTGTTTTTAAAGGGAAGTTCTTCTGCATGTTAGGAATGGCCCGTCACCGGGCTATCAAGAGAAGGATGTCTTGATTAGAGCGTCGCCGCATGGACCCTCCGATTGATCATCGTTTATCACCTGACAACTTCCTCCTGTGGAGGAATGCGTGTGCCTGTTCCGTGGAACGTAGTGGTGGATTCTGAAAGACCTGAACTTTCATCAAATCAAAAGACTGCGCTCAAGGTGATCGAGACATGTTCAACCTACATCACAAGGCTGACCTGCAGGAAATCGAACGCTTCAGTTGTGCCCTGACCGAAGCCAACGCCAAGTTGGCGGCGATCAGCCGTTCGATGGCAATGATCGAATTCACTCCCGAAGGCATCGTGCTGGATGCCAATGAGAACTTCTGCAAGACCATGGGCTACAGCGCCGAAGAAGTGCGTGGCAAACATCACCGGATCTTTTGTGAAGAAGAGTTCTATCGCAGCGAGGAATACGCCAAGTTGTGGCGTGACCTGGCCCGGGGCGAACCCATCAGCGGTACTTTCCTGCGCTTGAACAAGAGTGGCCGGGAGATCTGGCTCGAAGCCAGTTATATGCCGGTGTATGGCCCGGACAAACAAGTCCGCAGTGTGATCAAAGTGGCGTCGGACATTACGACGCGCGTGAACAAGGAAAAGGAAGAGGAAAGCATGCTGGCCGCGATCGGCCGTTCGATGGCGGTGATCGAGTTCACCCCGGAAGGCAATGTGATCTCGGCCAACGACAACTTCCTCAAGACCATGCAGTACTCGCTCAACGAAATCGTCGGCCACCATCACAGTCTGTTCTGTCACCGGGCCGAAGCCGAATCCGCGCAGTACAAAGCGTTCTGGGCTTCGCTCAATCGCGGCGAATATCACTCGCACCGTTTCGAGCGCAAGAACAAGTCCGGGCAGACCGTCTACCTCGAAGCCTCGTACAACCCGCTGTTCGACGCCAAGGGCCGGTTGTACAAAGTGGTGAAGTTCGCCAGCGACATCACCCACCAGATGACCACCTTGCAGACTGCTGCGGAATCGGCCCACAGCACTTCGGTACAAAACGACGCCTGCGCGCAAAAAGGCTCACAGGTCGTGCAGCAAACGGTGCAGATCATTCAGGACATTTCCCGCGATCTCAATGAAGCGGCGCTGAGCATCGATGCGGTCAGCAAGCAGTCGGACATCATCGGCACCATCGTCCAGACCATTCGCGGGATCGCCGACCAGACCAACCTGCTGGCGCTCAACGCGGCCATCGAAGCGGCGCGGGCGGGTGAGCACGGACGCGGTTTTGCGGTGGTGGCGGACGAAGTGCGCAGCCTGGCGGCGCGGACCAGCCAGGCGACCCTGGAGATCGTCGATGTGGTGCGCAAGAACCATGAGTTGTCACTGAGTGCGGTGTCGAGCATGCAGTCGAGCCTGAGCCGCACCGGGCTCGGTGTGGAACTGGCGAACGAGGCGGGCGACGCGATCCGTGAGATTCAGCAGGGCTCGCGGCATGTGGTGGATGCGATCAGCCAGTTCAACGAGACGTTGCAGCTGAACTGACTGATCGCAACGTCCGAAAAACCTGTGGGAACGGGCAAGTCCGCTCCCACAGGTGTCAGTGCTTAATCCGATTCAACCGGCAGCAGTCAGAGTGCGGCGAGGAACTTGTCAGCCGACTCGTCGCTGATCTTCGCCGAATTGGCGTCTTGCTTGTTCTGCTTCTCGGCTTCGGCCAGCTTCATCTTGTCCTGCAGGCGCTCGGCGATCTCTTTGCCGATGGCCAGTTGTTTCTCCGGCGGCATGGCTTTGATGTCGTCTTCGGTCAGGCCCATTTCCTGGAGGATACTGTCGCGCAAACGCTGTTCCGGCGTCTTGCTCATGTAGTCCTTGAACTCGTCCAGCGCCGATGAACCTGAGGATTTGGTCGGCGAGTTATCGGAGGTTTGCAGGGCGACGCGGGTCTTGGCGAATGCCTCGTCGACGTTGTCGCTGATGCGCGTGGCTTCGCTGACTTGCTGAGTGGCGAGCTGGGTGGCCGACTCTTGCACCTTGGCGGTGGCTTCGGCGGTTTGCGCCTGTGTCTGGGCTTGCAGGGTTTGCAGCATTGCGCCATGCAACCCGCCTTGCAGGCCGGCAGCGGCGGTGGTGGTTGCGTCATCATTCAGGTGCTTGGGCAGATGGATGATTTGCTGTTGTTTTGCACTGACCAACATGATGGATAGACCTGTAGGTAATGGCTGTCAGCCCTACGCCAGCAAATACCGTGCCTTTCGAAAAAGTCGTTTTATTTCAGTTGTTTGGGTTCAAGCATAACCGGATGAAGCGGTCATCCCTTGCCGGTGGGCGGCAGAGGATGACCGTTGTCCGTCAGCGATGGGCGATGTTTTCCAGCGCCAGGTTGCGGGTGCGGGGGCCGAAATAGCCGATGGTCAGCATCACGATCAGCATGCTGACAACGATGAACGCCAACACGCCCGGTGTGCCGAAGTGGTCGAGGAACAGACCGATCAACAGGCTGCTGAACACCGTCGACAAACGACTGAATGAATAGCAGAAGCCCACCGCCCGGGCGCGAATGTTGGTGGGGAACAGTTCGCTCTGATAGGAGTGATAACTGAAGCTGAGCCAGGCGTTGCAGAAGGTGATCATCACCCCGCAGAAGATCAGGCCGAAGGCGCTGGTCTGCAGGGCGAACAAGGTGCCGAAGGTCATGGCGCCCAGCGCCGAGCCGACGATCTGCCATTTGTTCTCGAAGCGGTTGGCGAATTTCACGAACAGCAACGGCCCGAGCGGGTAGGCGAGGGTGATGATGAACGCGTACATCAGACTGTGGGTGACGCTGACACCCTGACCGGAAAGCAACGCTGGCAGCCAGTTGCCGAAGCCGAAGAAACCGATGGCCTGGAAGATGTGGAAGGCGATCAGCATCAGCGCGCGGCGCCGGTACGGTGGTTGCCAGATATCAGCGAAACGGCCCTTGCCTTCAACGTCGACGGGCATGGCTTGCGGTGCGTCCAGTGGTTGACGGTGATCTTTCTCGCAGCGTGCCTCGATGCCATCGAGAATCCGGTTCGCTTCATCGAAGCGGCCATGCTGGGCCAGCCAGCGCGGCGATTCCGGCAGACGCTTGCGCAGCCACCAGATAAACAATGCAAACACCGCACTTGCCAGCACCACCCAACGCCAGCCGGACACCCCGAACGGCGCCTGCGGCACCAGCCACCAGGACATCAGCGCCACCGCCGGCACCGACAGGAACTGCACGAAAAACGCGAAGGCAAACGCCGAACTGCGCATGCGTTTGGGCACCAGTTCCGAGAGGTAGGCGTCAATGGTTACCAGCTCGATGCCGAGGCCGATGCCCACCAGAAAACGCATGCAGATGATCCCCAGCGCCGAACTCTGCACGCCCATCAGCACCGTGGCGACGGTGTACCAGACCAGCGCGAACGTGAAGATCGCCCGCCGCCCGAACCGATCCGCCATGGGGCTGAGCAGACTGGCGCCGAGAAACAGGCCGAGGAACGTCGCCGAGGCGAACGCGGCCTGATCGGAGAAACCGAACACGCCCTGATTGCCGGTGGCGAAGATGCCGTCGCGGATCAGGCCTGGGCTGATATAGGCGGTCTGGAACAGGTCGTAGAGTTCGAAGAAACCACCGATCGACAGCAGCGCCACCAGCCGCCAGATTGTGGTGACGGCCGGGAGGCGGTCGATGCGGGCGGAAATCTGTGCGGCGCGTATCGGGTCGATGCCGTCGCGTTGTGCGGCGGGGGCGTGTGCAGTCATGGGCTGATCCATTTTTTATTGATGGAAAAGCTTAGCCTGCTATCGGAAATCAAGGATTGTTTATATCGGCGGTTGGCGCGGAAAAACCGCCGATTTCTTGCAATATCTGCTTACCAATTAACGATTTATGTCGCGGGCTGCGGATCCGGCAATGCCGAGGCCGGAAGGCCGAACACTTTATCGAACAGCCAGTTGAAGGCGAAGGTGTAGCAAGGGATGAACACGATCAGCGCCAGATCCAGCAAAAAGGCCTGCACAAGGCTGATGTTCATCCACCACGCGATCAGCGGAATCAGGAACACGATCAGCGTCAGCTGGAAGCCGACGGCGTGGGCAATGCGCCGTTTCACCGTGCGGGTGCGTGACACCTGACGGCTTTCCCAACGCTCGAACAGCGAGGTGTAGATGAAGTTCCAGGTCACGGCGATGGTGGTAATGATCACCGCCAGCGGGCCCGTGCTGCCGGGCGAAGTGCCGGACAGCAGCGCCAGACCGAGGGCCGAGAAGGTCATGCCGATCACTTCATAGAGCGACACATAGACCAGTTTGCGTTTGACGCCTTGCATGGGAAATTGCCTCTTTCTTTCGACTTGTTGCCAGTGGGACTGGCGAAGGCGACGAAAGATAGCTTCAATTGAGGTGACAGAAAAAGTAAGTAGCTTTCAGTTTTATTGATAGGTGTGTGAAGTGAATTTCAACAGCGAAAGCATCGAACTGTTTCTCGCCGTGATCGAGCGCGGCTCGTTTTCCGCCGCTGCCAGAGCATTGGGTAAAGTCCCGTCGGCGGTGAGCATGGCCATCGGCAATCTGGAGGCCGAACTCGGCTATGCATTGTTCGACCGCCGTCACCGCGAACCGCAACCCACGGCCATGGCGCTTTCGCTGGTGCCCCACGCGCGATTGATCGCCGATCAGCTCAAGCAATTGCAGGTGCATGCGGTGCAATTGTCGTTGGGGCTGGAGAGCAAATTGTCGATCGGCGTGGCGGCGGATATTGATCGTCGACGGTTGTTGGCGGCCATCAGGGAGATCAGCGAGCGTCATCCGCTGCTCGATATCGAAGTGCTGACTGCGCCGCAGGACGATGTGCTGGCGATGCTTCACAGTGGCCGGGTCAGCGTTTGCCTGGCGTTCGCCGGGTTGAGTGTGAACGTGCTGGAGCGCTTTCAGTTTGTCGGCAGCGAGCGAATGATTGCGACGCTGGCGGCGGACAGTCCGCTGTTGCAGGGGCAGGATCTGTTTCTCGAGGATCTGGTGCATGTGCGGCAGATCGTGGTCGGCAGTCGTGATTTGCCGATCAGCGAAACACGGCCGCTGGTGGCTGAATCCCACTGGCGCACCGATAGTCTGGAGACGGCGCTGGAGATGGTCGAGGCGGGTTTGGGCTGGGGCAATTTCCCGTTGTCGGTGGTGCAGCCGTGGCTCGATAGCGGTCGATTGAAACGGCTGAATTTCCGCAACATCGAAAACGGCCTGGTGCTGCCGGTGCATGCGGTGTGGCTCAAGAGCCAGCCGTTGCAGAAGGGGGCGGCGGCATTGGTTGAAATACTCGGCCGGTGATCGTTCCCACGCTCTGCGTGGGAATGCAGTCCGGGACGCTCCGCGTCCCTTCCAGAGCCGAACGCAGAGGTCAGGTGCTCTCGCGGATTTTCAATTCGAAGCCCATGTCCTCGACCGGCCGCGCCACGCTGTTGCCGGCCATCAGCGTCAGCATCTGTTCCGCCGCACGCCGGCCGATGGCTTCACGCGGGGTGTTGATGCTGCTCAGGCGCGGCACCATGTGCTCCGACATCGGCAAATCGTTGAAGCCGAGGATCGCCACTTGTTCGGGGATCCTGATTCCGTTGCGCAGGGCCTCGAGCAGGGCGCCCTGAGCCAGGTCGTCGTTGCCGAAAAAGATCGCATCGACATCCGGATGCGCCGCCAGCAATTGCAGAAACAACTCGCCGCCCAGGCCCACGGACGATGAACGCGGGGTCAGCACTTCCAGATCCGGGTCGTAGCGACCGGCCTTCTGCAGTGCTTTGCGAAAGCCTTCGCCACGCAGCAATGTGCGCTGATCGAGCTGCGCGCCAATGTACGCCAGACGCTTGCGGCCACGGGACAACAAATGTTCGGCAGCCGTTTCGCCGGCGCTGAGCTGTGAGAAACCGACGCAATTCACCCCGGCGGCGCTGTCCAGCTCCATCATGTACACGCAGGGAATGTTGCTGGCCTCGATCATCCGCCGCGAACTTTCGGTGCGGTCGAAACCGGTCAACAGGAGGCCGCGTGGCTGATAGGCCATGTAGTTGCGCAGCAGGTTTTCTTCTTCATCGCGCGAGTAGTGGAAGTTGCCGATCAGCACTTCGAAGCCCTTGGGCGTCAGCACCCGATGAATGGCTTCCAGGGTGTCGATGAACAACAGGTTGGACAGCGAAGGCACCAGCACCACCACCGAATGGCTCTGGGCCGAGGCCAGGGCGCGGGCGGCGGGGTTGACCACGTAGTTGAGTTCCAGCGCGGCTTTCTGGACTTTTTCCACCAGTTCGGTGGCAACCGTGCTGACCCCGCGCAGGGCGCGCGAGGCGGTAATCGGGCTGACGCCGGCCAGACGGGCGACTTCGTTGAGGGTGGGACGGCCGGTGGTGCGGGTGTTTTTATCGTTTTTAGGGGTGGTCATCGGGCGGCTTGCCAAACAAAAATCAAGGCACTAAGGTAGCGCTGTCCTTATGCAGCTGCAAATGCGTAAGCGAGGTCCTGCCTGATCCTCGCTTTTTGGCGTACCGACAAAACCTGCTGCAACCCAAAAAAACGACAAGAAGGCGTCGGCAACTTCTGCCTGTGCACTAGAGTCATAGCTAGCAAAGGTAGCGCTGTCTGCGCGCTGAGGTGTTACATGAATCATCCCATCACCGCCCTGGTCATCATGGGCGTTGCCGGTTGCGGCAAGACGTGCGTCAGCCAGGCCCTGTGCCAATTGAGCGGCGCCACTGCCATTGAAGGCGATACTTTCCATCCGGCCGCGAACATCGAAAAGATGAGCGCGGGGATCCCCCTGAACGACGAAGACCGTGCCGGCTGGCTCGACAGCCTGTGCGACGAACTGCGTCGCGTCGACGCCCTGGGCGAACGCCCGGTGCTGACCTGCTCGGCCCTCAAGCACATTTACCGCGAACGCCTGCGCAGCGCCTTGCCGGGCCTGGGCTTCGTATTCCTCGAATTGACGCCTGAAGTCGCCGCCGACCGCGTTTCCCATCGCCCGGGCCACTTCATGCCGGCCACCTTGATCGAAAGCCAGTTCGCCACCCTCGAATCGCCGATAGGCGAGCCGTTGACCCTGGCCCTGAATGCTTCGATCCACAGCGTCGAAGAACTGGCGTCGCAAGCCCACGTCTGGTGGCAGGCCCATGGCCTGAAACAGGCGGTATGAGTGTGATTGCGAAGATAGCGCTGTCATTACGGCTTCTGATTAACCCGCTTTAATAACAACAACAAACCAGGAGACACCCCCAATGTTTGGCATGTCCCATGACGCCTACCTGCTGCTTGATGCAGTGGTCACGGTGATCGGGCTTATCGTCCTGATCACCAAGTTCAAGATTCACCCCTTCATTGCCCTGACCATCGCCGCCGCGTTCCTCGGCCTGACGTCCGGCATGCCGATCGGCACCATCATCAAGGCGTTCCAGGACGGCTTCGGTGGCGTGCTCGGTTTCGTCGGCATCATCCTCGCGCTGGGCACCATGCTCGGCAAGATGATGGCCGAATCCGGCGGTGCCGATCAGATCGCCCAGACCCTGATCCGCGCGTTCGGCAAGGACAAGGTTCAGTGGGCGATGATGTTCGCCGCGTTCCTGGTGGGCATTCCGCTGTTCTTCGAAATCGGCTTCGTGCTGCTGATTCCGCTGGTGTTCATCGTGGCTCGCCGCACCGGTGTGTCGATCATCAAGATCGGTATCCCGCTGCTCGCCGGCCTGTCCGCCGTGCATGGTCTGGTGCCACCGCACCCGGGCCCGCTGCTGGCCATCGGCGTGTTCGGTGCCGACATCGGCAAGACCATTCTGTACGGTCTGATCGTCGCGCTGCCAACCGCCATCATCGCTGGCCCGATCTTCGGTACGTTCATCGCCAAGCACATTCCCGGTACACCGAATCAGGAACTGGTCGATCAACTGGCCCGTGAGTCGGACTCGCAGGATCTGCCAAGTTTCGGCATCACGCTGGTCACCGTGCTGTTGCCGGTGTTCCTGATGCTGCTGAAAACCTTCGCTGACGTGGTGATGCCGGAGGGTCATTTCTTCCGCACCTGGATGGACATGATCGGTCACCCGATCTCGGCACTGCTGCTGGCGTTGCTGCTGTCGCTGTACACCTTCGGCTACAAGCAGGGCATCGGTTCTCAGCAGATGCTCAAATGGCTCGACGCGAGCCTGGCGCCGACTGCCGCGATCATCCTGATCATCGGTGCCGGCGGCGGTTTCAAGCAGATGCTGGTGACCAGCGGCGTGGGCGACGTGATCGGCCACATGGCGGTCAGCGCGCAAATCTCGCCGATCCTGCTGGCGTGGCTGGTGGCGGCGGTGATTCGCATCGCGACTGGTTCGGCCACCGTGGCGACCATCACTGGCGCGGGCATTGTGGTGCCGGTGGTCGGGATGATTCCGGGCGTGAATCGTGAGTTGCTGGTGCTGGCCACCGGTGCCGGCTCGCTGATTCTGTCCCACGTCAACGACGCCGGTTTCTGGCTGGTGAAGCAGTACTTCAACATGACTGTGGCCGAGACCTTCAAAACCTGGACGGCGATGGAAACCATCCTGTCGGTGGTTGGCCTGGGCTTTATTCTGTTGCTGTCGCTTTTCGTCTAACGGCGAATCGCAGACACAAAAAAACCGCAGCGATGCGGTTTTTTTGTGGGTGCAATTCGCGAGTGATCGTTCCCACGCTCCGCGTGGGAATGCCTCAATGGACGCTCTGCGTCCGCTTTCGGCAGGGACGCGGAGCGTCCCGGGCTGCATTCCCACGCGGAGCGTGGGAACGATCAGGTGGGGAGGAGGCAGTTACTTAGTGCCCAGGCCATCCGCCCGGAACATCCCGCGAATCCCGCGGACCGCCTGACGAATCCGGTCCTGGTTTTCGATCAGCGCGAAGCGCACATGATCGTCGCCGTACTCACCAAAGCCGACACCCGGCGAGACGCAGACCTTGGCCTCGGCCAGCAGCTTCTTGGCGAACTCCAGCGAACCGAGGTGCGCGTAGGCTTCGGGAATCTTCGCCCAGACGTACATCGAGGCTTTCGGGTTCTCGACCATCCAGCCCAGTTCATGCAGGCCCTTGACCAGTACGTTGCGGCGCTGGCGATACTGCTCGGCGATGTCACGCACGCACTGTTGATCGCCTTCCAGCGCAGCAATCGCGGCCACCTGCAGCGGGGTGAACGTGCCGTAATCGTGGTAGCTCTTGATCCGCGCCAGCGTGCTGACCAGTTCCGGGTTGCCGACCATGAAACCGATGCGCCAGCCCGCCATGTTGTAGCTCTTGGACAGGGTGAAGAACTCCACCGCAATGTCCTTGGCGCCCGGCACCTGCATGATCGACGGGGCTTTCCAGCCGTCGTAGACGATATCGGCGTAGGCCAGGTCATGCACCACCAGCACGTCGTACTGTTTGGCGAGGGCGATCACCCGCTCGAAGAAATCCAGTTCCACACATTGCGCGGTCGGGTTGGACGGGAAGCCGAGGATCATCATCTTCGGTTTCGGAATCGAGCCGCGAATCGCCCGTTCCAGTTCGGCGAAGAAGTCCACGCCCGGCACCAGCGGCACCGACCGCACTTGGGCGCCGGCAATCACGGCACCGTAGATGTGAATCGGGTAGCTCGGGTTCGGCACCAGCACGGTGTCGCCCTGGTCCAGGGTCGCCAGCATCAGATGCGCCAGGCCTTCCTTGGAACCGATAGTGACGATGGCTTCGCTTTCCGGGTCGATCTCGACCTCGTAGCGTTCCTTGTACCAGTTGGAAATCGCCCGACGCAGGCGCGGAATGCCCTTGGACGTGGAATAACCGTGGGTGTCTTCGCGTTGTGCAACCTGCACCAGTTTTTCAACGATGTGCGGCGGCGTGGCGCCGTCGGGGTTGCCCATGCTCAAGTCGATGATGTCTTCGCCACGACGTCGGGCGGCCATCTTCAGCTCGGCAGTGATGTTGAAAACGTAAGGGGGGAGTCGATCAATGCGCGCAAAGCGGCGCGGCGAACCTTGTTCAGCCATTGTTGCCTCGGATAACGTAAGCGCCCGGAACCGTCCGAGCGACGCTGGTCACTGCGGTGACCTGTGGCGGAAGATAAGGGCAGCAATGGCTGACTGTCCAGCGTGCACGACAACAATTTTTTCCCAAGGAAAACGGTTAATGGAATTCACCAGTGGCTTCTTGCTGAGCCTTTCGCTGTGCCTGGATATCGGCGTGGCCAACATCGCCATGATCACTTTGGCCATGCAGCGCGGCTATTTTCAGGGCTTCGCATTGGGCCTCGGCACCTGCGTCGGCGACCTGATCTACGCGGTACTGGCGCTGGCCGGGATGACCGTTCTGCTGCAATACGAAACCGTGCGCTGGGTACTGTGGATCGGCGGTTCGGCGTTGTTGGTCTATTTCGCGGCGAAGATGATCCATTCGGCGATTCATCACGAAGCGCAATTGGCGGCGACCGCCGAAGTCGGGCAGAACTCCCATCGCAAGGAGTTCTTTCGCGGGATTTTTCTCGCCATGTCGTCGCCGAGCGCCATCCTCTGGTTCGCGGCCGTCGGCGGCACCTTGATCGCCCGTTCCGGTGGCGGCGGCCCTTTGAGCTCGGCGCTGTTCCTCGGCGGTTTCTTGTGCGCCGGGCTGCTGTGGTCGGCGGGGCTGTGTTTCGCCGCGAGTCACGGCGGCAAGTTGCTCGGCGACAAGCTGCTGCGCTATTCCTACCTGGCATCTGCGGCGATCTTCTGCTATTTCGCGGTCTACGTGATCGTATCCGGTTATAACGAATTCGTCGGTTCAGGCGCCGCCGAGGCCCTGCATACGCTGTAAATGTGCGAATCGGGTTTGGCTTCTATACTCCCAGCCGAACCCCCTTTTTTCGTTCAAGGAGTCGCGTCATGGATGAGCAAAAACGCGTCGAAGTGGCTGAACCTCGCTTCGAACATGGGCACTTCCTGCTGATTGCAGGTTTTCGCGATCGCTTTACCAAAGAGACCGTTCAGGACATCTCCGCGCTGTGGGAAAAACTGATCCCGCACATCGGAAGCATTCCGGGTCAAAAGGGCGAAGTGACCTACGGCGTTTGCAGCAATTTCGACGGTAACGGCGGTTTCGATTACATGGCCGGGGTCGAAATCAGGAAGCTGGATGACTTCCCGCAGGAAAAGTATCCGTGGATCGAAATCCTGCCGCGTCAGTACGCAGTGTTCGAACACAAGGGGTCGCTGGATCAGCTGCCGCAGACCATTGACTACATCTACAACACCTGGCTGCCGGCGTCTGATTACAAAGGGCTCAACGCCCCGGAGCTGGAGCGCTACAGCGCCGACTTCAACCCGAAGCTCAATACCGGCAAGCTGGAAATCTGTGTCCCGGTCGAAAAGAAAACCTGATCGACAACCGGCAGCGCGAACCCGCTTCGCGCTGCCGGTCGAGCCTTACTTGCCCTTGATCCGTCGTGCCCGCAACAGGTCGATGCCCAGGGTGATGAAACCGAAGACACTGATGCCCAACACCATCAACAAACCGATTTCCACGCTGCTCATAAACGGTTCCCTCCTCGGGTGATCAGAGACAGGCGTCAGAAATAGACCGTCCCGAATCCGAAGAAAAGCGCTTATACGCAGGCTTTACGCTCCCCGCGCGGATCGATATGAACACCTTATTCCTTTATCCTTGGCCGCCTTGTTTCCACTGATTTCGAGCCGCCATGAACACCGTCATCCGCCACGTCACCGCCGCCGACCTGGACCGCTGCTACGCCATCGAAACCCTCGCCTATGAAGGCGACGAAGCCGCGACCCGCGAGAAGATCGCCACGCGCATCGCCACCTGGCCGGACGGGTTCATCGTCGCCGAGGTGGACGGGCAGGTGGCCGGGTTCATCAACTCCGGCGCGGCGTTCGATGTGCAGATGTCCGACGAGGCGTTCAAGGAACTGATCGGCCACGACCCGGCCGGGCCTAACGTGGTGATCATGTCGGTGGTGGTGCACCCGGACTATCAGGGCCAGGGCCTGGCCAAGCGTCTGCTGGGTGAATTCATCGAACGCATGCGCGAGCAGGGCAAGGCAACGATTCACCTGATGTGCAAGGAGCGGCACATCCCGCTGTACGCCGGATTCGGTTTTGCCTATATCAAACCGTCCGAGTCCGACCACGGCGGGATGGCGTGGCACGAGATGATCCTGACCCTCTGAGGAGAAGCCCCTGACCTGATCGTTCTCACGCAGCGCGGGAACGATCAACGGGTGGGTCGGTAGAGCATGTCGCGCACCCGCGCCTTACTCTCGATCATCGTTGCTCCCCCGACGATTAGAAGAACAACCCCATCCGCCGCTCGTAACCGATACGGCCCTTGTACGCTTCGCCGCTGTCGACAAAACCGTACTTGGCGTACAGCGCAATCGCGGCGTCGTTGTCGGCGTCCACCGACAGTTCCAGCCCTTTGATTTCCGGCCATGCCTCGCGCGCAACTTCTGGCAGCGCCAGCAGGCAGGCCTTGCCATAGCCCTTGCCCTGGGCGCGGTGATCGACCTGCAACGCATGCAGGGTGGCGCTGTGTTCATCGGCCCATTCCGGCAACGCCGGCGGGCGCTTGAGCAGCAGGAAGGCCACCGGCACGTCTTCGGCCAAAAGCGCAAATCCCTTCACGCCTGGGCCGGGTTTGGACAGCAGCGTGTGCAGGGCGCCGTGGATGTCGCCGGAGAATTTGATCTGCTCGGGGTGGATTTCAATGGCCTCGACCTGTTGGCGTTGGGCGGCGTTCAGGCTTTCGTAAGGTACGAGTCGGGCTGACACGGGAATTTCCTTTTCCTGCAAAGATGAGCCTCGGATTCTAGCGATTTTGGCTTCTTCGGTAATTTTTTGTTTCGGTTGTCGATCCGGCCAAACGCCGAACGACTAAGGGTGTCTTCACAACAAAAACCAGGGAGAAACCCCATGAGTACGCAAGCGCAGATTCAAGCCGTGATCGACACCTACCGTCAGGCCGTCATGACCAAGGACGTGGACAAGGTCATGACCCTTTACGCCGACGACATCCTCTCGTTCGATGCGATCAAGGCCCTGCAATTCAAGGGCAAAGATGCCTACCGCGCCCACTGGATCGCCTGCATGGAAATGTGCCCCGGCCCGCACATCTTCGAATTCCACGAAATCGCCATCGAGACCGGCGACAACATCGCCTTCGCTCACTGGGTCGCCAACTGCGGCGGGACCAATGAAAAAGGCGAAACCCAGAGTTGCTGGATGCGCGCCACTGCCTGCTATCGGCTGGTCGGCGATGCCTGGAAAATTGCCCACGAACACTGGTCGGCACCGTTCGATCCGATGACTGGTGCGACCCTGTTCGATGCGAAACCCTGATCTTCAGCCATAGTTGATCCGTCCGATTCAGGAGAACGCCATGAAGTATTTATGCCTGGTCTACAGCGACGAGCGCCTGCTGCATTCATCGCCCGACAGCCCGGAAGACGCCGAGTGCTGGGCCTATGCCGAGTCGATCCAGGGCAGCGGGCGGATGGTCGCCGCCGAAGCGCTGGAGTCGGTGCAGACCGCCACCACGGTACGCATGCGCAACGGCAAGCTGTCGATCACTGACGGCCCGTTCGCCGAGACCAAGGAGCAGCTGGCCGGTTTCTACCTGATCGACGCGCGGGATCTCAACGAGGCGATTCAGGTCGCCGGGAACATTCCGGCGGCCCGGGTCGGCAGCGTCGAAGTGCGTCCCGTGCGCCAGTTGAATGTCTGAGGTCAGGGCGCGGGTCGAGCAGGTCTATCGCGAAGACTCGCGGCGGATCCTCGCGACCCTGATCCGCCTGCTCGGCGATTTCGACCTCGCCGAAGAAGCCTTGCACGAGGCGTTCTTCGTCGCGGTCGAGCGCTGGCAGCGTGACGGCGTGCCGGACAATCCGCGGACCTGGCTGGTGTCCACCGGGCGTTTCAAGGCCATCGACGTGTTGCGCCGTCGCGCCCGGTTCAAGGCCTCGCAACCATTGTTGCTGGCGCAACTGGAAGAACTGGAACAGGCCGAATGGGACGCTGAAGACGTGGAAGACGATCGCTTGCGCCTGATCTTCACCTGCTGTCATCCGGCGCTGGCGGCGGACGCGCAAGTGCCGCTGACCCTGCGTGAAGTCTGCGACCTCACCACCGAAGAAATCGCCCGCGCATTCCTCTCGGCCCCGGCGGCGATTGCCCAGCGCATCGTGCGGGCCAAGGCGAAGATTCGCGACGCGAAAATTCCTTATCAAGTACCGAGTCTGAGTGAGTTGCCCGAACGCCTCGACAGCGTGTTGCGGGTGATTTATCTGGTGTTCAACGAAGGCTACTCGGCGTCCGGCGGCGCCCAGGTGACCCGCGAGGATTTGACCCGCGAGGCGATTCGCCTCGGGCGGTTGTTGCTGGAGTTGTTGCCGGACCCGGAAGTCATGGGGTTGCTGGCGTTGATGCTGCTGCATGAGTCGCGGCGGTCGGCGCGCTCTTCTCCGGATGGTGAGTTGATTTTGCTGGATGACCAGGATCGTAGTTCGTGGAATGCCGAGCTGATTGCCGAGGGCTGCAATCTGGTGGAGCGGGCGCTGACCACCGGACGCTTCGGCCCTTATTGCCTGCAAGCGGCAATCGCGGCAGTGCACGCCGAGGCGCCGACAGCAGAGGCGACGGACTGGGCACAGATCGTCGGGCTGTACAACGTTTTGCTGCGGGCGGTGCCGTCGCCGGTGATCGAGTTGAACCGGGCGGTGGCGGTGGCCAAGCGCGACGGGGCGCTGGCCGGGTTGACCTTGATCGAGGGGATTCTGCAGCGCGGGGAGCTGCAGGATTACCACCTGGCGCATTCGGCACGGGCGGAGTTTTGTCGACAGTTGGGGCGGGTCGAGGAGGCTCGGGCGGCTTATGCGCGGGCGCTGGAGTTGACGCGGCAGGAGCCGGAGCGGCGGTTTATCGAGGGGCGGCTTAAAGCACTGGACTGATCCGAAAGGATCGTTGGCAATATTGGCCCCTTCGCGGGCAAGCCCGCTCCCACAATTGGAATGCGATCAAATGTGGGAGCGGGCTTGCCCGCGAAGGGGCCATTTAGGTCTGTAACAATGGATCAGGCCTGCTGACGCGTAGCAGCCATCACAATCTCGCGAATACAAACCCCCTGCGGCTGCCCATACGCATAGGCAATCGCCGTCGCCACATCTTCGGCGCTCAGCACCGTGCCGCCCATGTCCTGCTTCCACGCCTGATACCCGGTCTTGATCGCCTCATCCGTGGTGTGGCTCAGCAATTCGGTCTCCACCGCACCCGGCGCAATCGTGATCACGCGCACGTTATGCGGCGACAACTCTTCACGCAGGTTTTCCGACAACCCGTGCACCGCAAACTTGGTGCCGACGTACGCCACATGGTTGGGGAAGGTCTTGCGCCCGGCCACCGAGCTGACGTTGATGATGGTGCCGTGCTTGCGCTCGATCATCCCGGCCACCACCGCGTGTACGCCGTTGAGCAAACCTTTCACGTTGACGTCGAGCATCTGGTCCCACTGCGCCGGGTCCTGTTTGCTCATCTCGCCCAGCAGCATCACGCCGGCGTTGTTGATCAGCGCATCGGCCGGGCCAAATTGCGCTTGCGCCTCGGCGACAGCGGCCAGCAACGCGGCGCGGTCGGTGATGTCGACGCGGCGGTTGAGGGTGTTCGGCAGTGCCAGTGCTTCAAGGCGTTCGATGCGCCGGGCCAGCAACAGCAGAGGATGGCCGGCAGCGCTCAAGCGGCGGGCGGTGGCTTCGCCGATGCCCGAGCTGGCACCGGTGATGATGATCAATGGCTTGCCCATGGTTGAACTCCTGAAATAAGAAAAACAAATAACCAGATTCGTGGCGCAGTATATTTAGCCCGCTGGAGGCTGAAAAATGCCTTATTCCTCTGTCTGCTATCGGAATCTCCTATGGATATCCGCCATCTCAAAGCCTTCCTCGCCGTGTTCGAGGAACGCAACATCACCGCTGCCGCGCAACGGCTGTTCATCAGTCAGCCCACGTTGTCGGTGACCATCAAACAACTGGAAGAAGAACTCGGCGCGCCGCTGTTCGTGCGTCAGCCCCGTGGTGTGGAGGTCAGCGACGAAGCGCGATTGTTGTACCCGCAGGCGCGGCGGATGGTGGCCGAAGCCGAGGCGCTGAGCCGGATGTTTCGCGGCCGCGAAAACCGCGCGCCGCTGACCCTCGGCATCGAGGGCGACATCGCCGCCAGCCACATCGAAGCCTTCGTGCGCATGGCCCATCAGGCGTTGCCCAATCTGCTGCTGACCCTGGAGGAGGGTTGTCACGGCGATGGTCGATTGGCGGTCGAGGAAATGTGCTGCGAGGACGAACTGTTCCTGCCGTTGTGGGAAGAATCCTATGTGATGGCGCTGCCCCTTGATCATCCGATGGCCAACGCGCAGGCCGGCTGGGCGCCGATCGAGGACTGGATCACCTGTCCGCAACATCCGTCCCATCAGCGTTTGATGGCGCTTTATGGGCGGTCGCCGGAAGCCGTGGCGGGGCATGCCGGTTCACTGCAACAGGCGTTGCACATGGTGGCGGCGGGCGTTGGCGTGGCGATGTTGCCGCGGTCGCTGGTCAGCGGGCACGAGCGTATCGTCGTGCGTGCGCTGCACCTGCCGGCGCCGACCCGGCGGGTGGGATTGTGTTACGCGGCGCAGGCGCTGGAGTTGCCGGCGATGCGCCGGTTGCACGAGTATTTTCAGGTCAATCGCCCGGCCGCCATCGAGGCGGCCTGAGCTATTCCAGCATTTTGCTGAGCAACCAGCTGCCCGCCGGCCCCGGCGGGTACAGCCGCGACCACAGTGCATCGACGAACACCGGTTTCGGCCAACCGCGCACCTTCAGTTCAACCAGCAAGTCATTGCCGAAACGCTCCACCAGCCAGCGCGGCAATGGCGCCCAGCCGAAACCTTTTTCCGCCATTTCCAGCAGCATCAGATAACTCGGCGCCGACCACACCCGGCCTTTGCCGCGACTGTCATAGGGATTGACGATGGTGGCCAGGCGCAGCTCGCGATGTTGTTCAAGGACTGTTTGATCGATGGATTCCTGCGTTGCCAACGGATGGTTGCGACCTGCGAACAAGGCGATTTCAGTGCGTTCGGCGACGGTCGCAGTCGCCAGATCCGGCGGGTAGTTGTCCTGCATTTCGGCGAACGCCAGGTGCGCCCGACCGCGCTGCACCAGTTCAACCAGGTCATCGCATTCGGCGATCAGGCATTCCAGTTCCAGATCCGGATACCGCTGCTCGAACCCCACCAGTGCCGCTTCGAATCGGTCGGACTGATACGTGTCGGAAATCGCCACCGTGAGTTTCGGTTCGACGCCTTGAGCCAATTGGCGGGCGGTCATTTCCAGTCGGCTGGTGGCCGCCAGAATCGCCTCGGCCCGTTGCAGCATCACGTGGCCGGCCGGGGTCAGCGTCGGTTTGCGGCTGCTGCGGTCGAACAGGATCAAGTCCAGATCAATCTCAAGGCTGGCCACCGCCGCACTCACCGTCGACTGACTGCGCCCGAGTTTGCGCGCCGCCGCCGAAAAAGAACCTTGAGTCGCCGCCTGGACAAACGCCAGCAACACTTCCTGAGAGGCCATGAACTATTGCCTTGATCGATGGTTATTGGTTTTGAAGTATCGGTTTGGTGCTGGATCATGGCAACCATCTTCACAGAGGAGTTCGGCCATGACTGCCAACAAATCCATCACTGAACGTATTTTCCAGGCCATCGGTTTCGAACTTTTGGCGATCCTGATCTGTACTCCGTTGCTGGCCTTGATCATGGGCAAGCCGCTGGTCGAAATGGGTGCGGTCACCATTGCCATCGCGCTCTTGGCCCTGGGCTGGAACGTGGTGTTCAACGGCTTCTTCGATCGCATGCTCAAACGCTGGAACATCCCGCACAACGCCTGGGTGCGGGTGGCGCACGCGCTGCTGTTCGAGGGCGGTTTGATCGTGATGGGCGTGCCGCTGATTGCCTGGTGGCTGTCGGTCAGTCTGTGGCAGGCGTTCCTGCTCGACATCGGCGTGCTGCTGTTCTTCCTGCCGTACACCTACATCTACCACTGGGGTTATGACGTGGTGCGCGAGCGGCTGGTGATGCGCAACGCTTGCCAGAGCTGAAACAAAAAATCGCAGCCTGAGAGGGCTGCGATTTTTTTGTCCGGTTTTTGTTGAGGGTTTAGAGAAACATCCCGCCCGACGCTTCAATCCGCTGACCATTGATCCACTGCGCCCCCGGCGACAGCAGCAGCGCCAACGCGCCGCCAATGTCATCCGGCTTACCCGCACGACCCAGCGCGGTGTTGCTGGCGACCATCGCGTTCAGCGCCGAATTGTCGCGCACCGCGCCGCCGCCGAAGTCGGTTTCGATGGCGCCCGGGGCCAGGATATTCACGGCGATCTGCCGCGCGCCCAGTTCCTTGGCCTGATAGCGGGTCAGCACTTCCATCGCGCCTTTCATCGCCGCGTAAGCGGCATAACCCGGCAGGGTGAAACGGGCCAGACCGCTGGAGATGTTGATGATCCGCCCGCCATCGTTGATCAGCGGCAGCAGTTGCTGAGTCAGGAAGAACGGCCCTTTCAACTGCACGTTCATCAGCAGGTCGAACTGCTCCGGCGTGGTGTCGGTGAAGGACGCATGCACGCCAATCCCGGCGTTGTTGATCAGGAAATCGAAGCGCGGACGATCGAGCTGTTGCAGCGCCTGTTCGACTTGCACGGCGAAATCGGTAAAGCCTTCGCTGCGGCCGACATCCAGTTGCAGCATCACGGCGTTGGCGCCGAGATTTTTCAGTTCCGCGACCAACGACTGCGCTTCATCGGCGCGGCTGTTGTAGGTGCCGATGATGTCCACGCCTTGGGCGGCGAGGTGCAGGGCGGCGTTCTTGCCGAGGCCACGGCTGGCACCGGTGATCAATGCGATTTTGCGGTTCATGGGTCTTCCTCGTTGGCGGTGACGGTTGATGGGGCAAAGTTTATTTATCCGCCGTGAGGTGATAAACAGACTGAAACCGGAATCACTGGTCGGATTGTCCGAACAATCAATGGGTGGCTCATGAACAAACTGGAACTGCTGCGCACCTTCGTCCGGGTCAGCGAATTGTCGAGTTTCACGATGGCGGGGGAGAGTCTGGGGTTGCCGCGTTCGACGGTGTCCGAACAGGTTCAGGCGCTGGAGACCCTGCTCGGCACGCGCCTGCTGCAACGCACCACGCGCCGGGTGCAGGCGACTCAGGACGGGCTGGCGCTGTACGAGCGCAGCAAGGATCTGCTGTCGCACATGGACGAAATCGAGAACCTGTTCCGTCAGGACGAAGCGTCGCTGACCGGGCGGATTCGGGTCGATATGCCGAACATTCTGTCGCGGCGGCTGATCATGCCGAAGCTGCCGGAGTTCATGGCCCGTCATCCGAATCTGGAACTGGAAATCAGCAGCACCGATCGCCGGGTCGACCTGCTCGCCGAAGGTTTCGATTGCGTGCTGCGCGTCGGCGCGCAGCCGGATCAATCCGTGGTGGCGCGGCATCTGGGGGATTTCAGCATGATCAACTGCGCCAGCCCTGCATATCTGGAGCGTTACGGCGTGCCGCAAACGCTTGAGGATCTGGCGCAGCATCGGCTGGTGCACTACGTCGGTGTGCTCGGTTCGCGTTCGGAAGGGTTTGTCTACGAGCAGGACGGGCAGGTCCATCGCGTGCCGATGGCCGGCAGCGTGACGGTCAACAGCACCGATGCCTACGAGTCGGCGTGCCTGGGAGGATTCGGTCTGATTCAGGTGCCGCGCACCGGCATGAACACCTATCTGGACAGCGGCGAGATCGTCACCGTGCTGCCGCAATACGCCGCGCCGGCGATGGGCATTTCACTGCTGTACGCGAGGCAGCGGCATCTGCCGTTGCGGGTTCGGGTGTTCATGGATTGGTTGGGGGATTTGATTCGCTCAACGCTTTAACAGCTCCCACAAAAGCCCGAAGTGTTCAAAAGATCCGGGTAAACAGCCAATACAGACTGCCCGACAGCACAATCGCCGCCGGCAAGGTCAGCACCCACGCCATCAGCAGATTGCGGATGGTCTTCATCTGCAGGCCGCCACCGTTGGCGACCATGGTCCCGGCCACGCCCGAGGACAACACATGAGTGGTCGACACCGGCAGACCGAACATGTCGGCGGCGCCAATGGTCAGCATCGCAACCGTTTCTGCCGAAGCGCCCTGGGCGTAGGTCAGGTGGGTCTTGCCGATCTTCTCGCCGACCGTGACCACGATCCGCTTCCAGCCGACCATGGTGCCCAGCCCCAACGCGATCGCCACGGCAATCTTCACCCACAACGGAATAAACCGCGTGGCGTTGTCGATCTGCTGTTTGAACAACTGCAGCTTGCCGGTGGTATCGGCGTCGAAGTTACCGACCTTGCTCTTGTCCATCAGGCGAATGGTTTCGCTGGCCAGGTACATGTCGTTACGCACGTTGCCCATGGCCTCGGCCGGCACTTTCGCCAGCGAGCCGTAGCCTTTGACTTCTTCACCGATGTGTCCGGTCAGGGAAGCAAGGGCCGGGATCAGTTGCGGCGTGGCTTGCTTGCTGCGCACGTAATCCGAGAGCACCGGACGCGGATCGGCCGGGGCCGGCAGCGGGGCGCTTTTCACCAGCGCCTGCTGGGTGACCTCGGCCACCGCCGCGAACTGCAACGTCTGATCGGCAGGCATGGTGCGGTTCAGCGCATAAGCCATCGGCAGCGTACCGACCAGAATCAGCATGATCAGGCCCATGCCTTTCTGTCCGTCGTTGGAGCCGTGGGCGAACGAGACGCCGGTGCAGGTCGCAATCAGCAGACCGCGAATCCACCACGGCGGCGGGGTGTTGCCTTTCGGTGCCTTGTACAGCGAACGGTTCTTCACGAATGCGCGCAACGCCAGCAGCAACAGCGCCGCACAACCGAAACCCACCAGCGGCGAAAGAAGCAGGGCGTAACCGATCTTGGTCGCCTGGGCCCAGTCCACACCGCTGGTGCCGTCGCGGCCATGCATCAACGCGTTGGCCACGCCGACGCCGATGATCGAACCGATCAGCGTGTGCGACGACGAAGCCGGCAAGCCCAGCCACCAGGTGCCGAGGTTCCACAGAATCGCCGCGATCAGCAGGGCGAAGATCATCGCGAAACCGGCGGACGAACCGACCTGCAGAATCAGCTCCACCGGCAGCAGCGCGATGATGCCGAACGCCACCGCGCCGCTCGACAGCAACACGCCGAGGAAGTTGAAGAACCCCGACCAGACCACCGCGAAATACGGCGGCATCGAATGGGTGTAAATCACCGTGGCCACGGCGTTGGCGGTGTCGTGGAAACCGTTGACGAACTCGAAGCCCAGCGCAATCAACAGCGCCACGCCGAGCAGCAGAAAAGGGGTCCAGGTGGTGACCACCGTGCCGAGTTGGTGCATGTCGTGCATCAGGCTGTAGGCGGTGAACAGCAGCCCCATCGCCAGCACCGCAAAAAACACCACGTAGGTGAACGGGCCGGTTTTCTTGTCGAGGACCGGTCTGCCACTGGCAGCGGAGGCCGGGCTGGCGGTCAGGGAGGGAGTAGCCATGGGCGGACAATCCTGAGCGGGGGAAGGAGTGTTGCCCATGATCGTTGCTAAATATTACAGAGAATCTGCGATAGATCAGTGTTTGGGGTTTTAGCTTCACCGCTGATCTGAAGGATGATGATCGTTCCCACGCTCCGCGTGGGAATGCATAAGGTGACGCTCTGCGTCACAGGGACGCGGAGCGTCCCGGGCGGCATTCCCACGCGGAGCGTGGGAACGAGCGGCACAAGGAGATCGGCTCTTAATAATCCCGTCGCTTGCGAAACGCCCAGCGCCCGGCGATCACGGTGAACGTCGCCACCAGCGCCACCAGAATCCAGAACCCTTCGGGATCGGTGGCCAGCGGCACACCGCCGACGTTCATGCCGAAGAAACCGGCAATGATGTTGATCGGCAGCGCCAGTACCGTGACCACGGTCAGGGTAAACAGGGTGCGGTTGCTCTGTTCGTTGAGGTTGGCGGCGATCTCTTCCTGCAACAGCTTGATCCGCTCGCCGAGGGCGGTGAGGTCGTTGATGATCAGCGCGAACTCCTCGGTGGATTTGCGCAGCTCCTTCACGTCTTCCTTCTGCAACCACGGCGGCGGCCGGTTGAGCAGGCGCAGCAGCGAACCCGGCTCCAGCGCCAGCAATCGTTGCAGGCGCACCAGCACCCGGCGGTTGGCGCCGAGTTCGGCGCGGTTGGTCGAGAGTCGCGAGGAGAGTAATTCGTCTTCGACCTGATCGACGCTCATGCTGGTCTTGCGCACGATCTGGGTCAGCACTTCACCCTGATCACGCAGCAGATGCACCAGCAGTTCCAGCGGCGAACGAAAGCACTCGCCGGACTTCACCGAAGAACGCAGCTTGTCCACCGAGTGCAGCGGTTGCAGGCGCGCACTGACGATCAGTTTGCTGCGCACGCAGACCCACAGCGTCGACACGTCCGACGACACCATGCTGCTGAGGTTGAACACCACGTCGTTGACCACTGCCAGCAACGCCGAATCGACATGCTCGATGCGCGTCGAGCGCGAGCCTTCGTGCAGCGCTTCGAAAAACTCTTCGGGCAATTGCAGATGGCTTTTCATCCAGCGCTCGCACGCGGCGTGGGCCAGGTTCAGGTGCAGCCAGAGAAATTCATCGCCCTCGCTGTCGTCTTGCAGGCAGCGCAGGGCGGTCGCCGAATCCACCTCGCGCCCGCGTTCACCGGGGCGAAACCGAAAACCGTAAAGCAGGCCGAACAGGTCAGGATCACGATGACTGATATCGAGGCTGTGGTTCATGAAGGCTCGCTGCGAGGAGGCGTCTGTCGCGGGATTTGCAGATTCACCTGAGCCGCATCATCGCAATGTCACATGACACTTGTGTGACAGCAAAATGATGTCAAATCAATGCGTTACCGGCGGTCGGATATTTCTAAAGAAGGGCTCTGGCACGCCGATCACGCATGGGTTAGGTTGCGCGCCTTCGGCCAAGAGCCAAGGTTCGCCGACAGGGATGTCCGGTTAAAAAATCACGTCTTGCCGGACGTGCCTCATCCCTGTCCCGAGTACCTGCGATGCTGCAAAAATCCCTGAGAGCGCAAATTCTTGCCCTGCTGAGCGGCAGCCTGCTGGCGATGCTGTTGATCGCGCTGGCTTGTTTTCACTTCCTGTCCAACGGCGTGCAGAGTTACAGCCAGTTGATCGCCGGCCCCTTGCACGCCTCGCAACTGATCGACGAAGCCAACCTGCAATTCAAGGTGCAGGTCCAGGAGTGGAAAAACGTTCTGCTGCGCGGCAAGCAACCGGCGGATCTGGCCAAATACTGGAGCCAGTTCGAAGACCGTCAGCGCGATGTGCAGGGCATCCTCGGTGAGCTTGCGAATCAGAAAAGCCTTGAGCCTGCACTGAAAACCCGCATCGAACGTCTGCGCGAAGAACATCGTCAGCTCGGTGCTGCGTATCAGAAGGGTCGCGATGCCTACGTCGCCGCCGGTGCCGATCCGACCGCTGGCGACGCTGCCGTCAAAGGCGTCGACCGAGCCGCCAGCGACCAGATGAGTGAACTGGTGGCCGAGCTGCGCAAGCAGGGCACCGAACAATCGGCGCAGATCAGCGCCAGTGCCGATCGCACCGTTTGGCTGGGGCTGCTGGTGATGCTTGCGTCGGGCCTGCTGATCGGTTTGCTGAGCCTGTGGCTGGTCAACCGAAATCTGGTCGAACCGATCCGCAAACTCATCGACTACGTCACCCAGTTGAGCAAGGGCCGTCTGGTCGAGCGCGTGGCCAGCGACCGTCAGGACGAGCTGGGTAACCTGGCGGCTGCCGCCAACACCCTGCGCGATTTCCTCGCCGAAACCTTCAATCACCTGCAACGCAGCGCCAGGGATCTGGACAGTGCCAGCGGCGAGTTGAACGCCATCGCCACGCTGATGGCCGGCGGCACCAACGAGCAGTTCAACCGCACCGATCAGGTGGCCACGGCGATGAACGAAATGTCCGCCACCGCTCAGGAAGTCGCCCGTCATGCGGCTGACGCTGCGCGTGCTGCCGACGATGCCGACCAGTCCGCGCAACAGGGCGAGAAGGTCATGCAGAGCACCATCCACAGCATCACCCAGATGCGCGGTGAAATCGCCAACACCGCCACGGTCATCCGGCGTCTGGAAGCCGACAGCGGCCGCATCGGCAAGGTGCTGGAAGTGATTCGCGGGATCGCCGAGCAGACCAACCTGCTGGCGCTCAACGCCGCCATCGAAGCGGCCCGGGCCGGGGAAGCCGGGCGTGGTTTTGCGGTGGTCGCTGATGAAGTGCGCAACCTCGCGCAGCGCACGGCGGAGTCGATCATCGAGATCAACCAGATCATCCACAGCGTGCAGACCGGTGCGGTGGACGCTGCCCAGGCCATCGACAGCGGCCAGACCCGCAGCGATGAAAGCGTCGAGCAAGTGACCCAGGCCGGCGCCATGCTCGAGCGCATCACCCACGCGGTGGAAGCGATCCGCGACATGAACCGCCAGATCGCCACGGCGGCTGAAGAACAGACCTCGGTGGCCGAAGACATCTCGCGCAACCTGACCGAGATCACCTCGATCGCCAGCACCAACCTCGACAACGTGCAGCGCACCGAAAGCGCCAGCCGGAACCTGCACGGCCTGTCGGGCCAACTGAACGACGTCACCGCGCGCCTGAGCGTCTGACCGGCCAGTGACTGTGTACCGGTTCGGTTACCGAGTCGGTACACAGTCGATCTCAATTCGTGCAGACCGCCGCCGATGCCCGGTCATCTATAACCGGCATTGGAGATTTCCCATGGTCAGCATCACGTCTGTTTCGATCAATCAGACCGTCACCACGCCCACCAGCAAAACCTCGATTGCCGATACGGGCGACGACACCTCGACCACGGCGGCGGCCAGCACCGGGGTGAAAGCCGATACCAGTAAAGTTGCGGCGGGCGGTGGTGCGGCGCCGGCGGGGGACAGCAATTCCAGCAGCGATGAATCGGACACCGTGAAAGAACTGCGCAAGCAGATTGCCGAGTTGCAGAAGCAGTTGCAGGAAGAGCAACAGGCGCTGCAAGCGGCTCAGGCCAAAAAGGAAAGTGATCAGGCCAGGATGACCGAGGTCGCCGCCGCGCAAGCTCAGGTCACCAGCACCTCGGCGTCGTTGCAAACGGCAACGGCGGCGTTGTTGCAGGCGTTGCAGGATTCGGATTCGAGTACGTCAGGCTCGCTGGTCAGTACCTCCGCATAATTTGCGGACACAAAAAAGCCGCACGATTTATTAATCGTGCGGCTTTGTCTTATCAGCCAATCAAGTGTCTTGCTTGTTGGTCAGCACCTTGCCGGTCGTTGCGTCGAAGTCCACATCGAACTCTTTGCCATCAGCCGTACGCAATTCAACTTCGTACTCATAACCATTGAAGTGGTTATCCAGATCCGTGTCGGTAATGGTCGCACCCGGATGCAGTTTCAGCGCTTGTTCGTTCATCGACTCCAGCGACTTGATCTTGCCTTCCTTGACCAGTTGCGGGATCTGGTCGACGCGAACGTCAGCCTGGGCCAGGCCAGCGGTGAGGGTCAGGGCGGCAGCGGTAAACAGGGCAGTCAGGGTTTTCATGGGTTATTCCTTTGGGTGATTCGTTTAAGTGAGTTCAGGTTAATCGCCGCAACTTAATTCACCCTTAAAACGCAGCGAGCAGGCCGGACTCCTCTAGGGAGCGAGCCTGCTCGCGGTACTGACGCCCTGATTTGCAGATCAGAAGCCGTTGTTCTTCAACACCTGATCCACACTGGCGGCGGCCGGGCGTTTATAGAACTTCAACAGTTCGCTGGCGCGGTTGGTGAAGATGCCGTCGACGCCGGAGTCCATGACCTTCTCGAAGTCCACCGGCTCATCCACGGTGTAGACGTGCACCAGCATTCCCTTGTCGTGGGTGTACTGGTTCATCCATGGCTGCACCAGGTCCGAATAGCTCTGATCGCCGCCGTGGGTCAGCTTCGCCGAAGGGCCGGTGCCGATGGCGCCCTGGGCCTTGGCGTAGTCGATCCACTGCTTGAATTCGGCCTCGGATTTCGGCTCTTGCTTGCCGTAGAACGCGTTCTTGTCCTTCTCGCCGGATTCGGCAAAGGTCACTTTGGATTTCGGCTCGATGCTGCCTTCGCCCACCCACAGCAGCAGGATTTTTGGCACCTGCGGCATTTCCTTCTGCAGCATTTCAAGGCTGCTCTTTTCGAAGGTTTGCAGGATCACCTTGCCTTTACCCTGGCCGACACCGAGAGCGCTTTTCGCCAGTTTCGAACCGGCCGGGCTGAGCCAGCCGCGATCCTGGAGTTTTTCCTTCAGGTCATGCTCGATCCCCGGGAACAGTTTCGGCTCCTTGGTTTCGATGTACAGACCCGGCTTGTGCTTCGGATTGGCCTGGGCGATGTCGATGATTTCGTCCAGGGTCAGAATCTTCAGACCGACGTAGGAAGGACGCGCGCGATCCGGGTATTTGGCGTTGTACCAGCTGCCGGCGTCGAGGGTTTTCAGTTCGGCCATGGTGAAGGCATTGGCCGGGCTGTCCTTGCGCTCCGGAAACTTGGTGGCGACGTCGGTGGTGCGCTGCAGATTGTCATCGTGCAGGGCGAACAGCACGCCGTCCTTGCTGCGCTGCAAGTCCATTTCCAGGTAATCGGCGCCCAGGTCGCGGGCCAGTTTGTAGGAGGCGGCAGTGGATTCCGGGGCATCGAAGGACGCGCCACGGTGGGCGATCACCGCCGGACGCGGAATGCCCTCGGAGGCAGCGAGCGCAGCAGGGCTTGGCTGGGCGGCGGCATGAGCCTGGCCGAGGCCGAGCATCAGGCTCAGCAGCAGTGCGCTTTTGGTGAACGTGGCGGGCATGTCGAGGTCCTTTCGCAGGTATTTTCGAAGATGTACCTTTTAGCAACTCAAACGAAAACGTGCTATCGCGAGACCGACATAAACGTACTGAAAACGAATATTTCCGCACTTTTGTGCGTTCGTTTGCAGTACGCTTGGGCACGGCAACCGCCCCGGCAGAGGGCGCGCCTCTCATTGCCCTGCGTGTAGACCATCGATCCTTTTCGTGAGGTTTACCATGCGCATCACATCGCAACTCATCTGCCAGGCGGCCGACGACCTCAAGGGCTTCGTCGGCCTCAACCGCAAGACCGGCCAGTACATCGTGCGCTTCAGTGAGGACTCGTTCGGCATGGACGTGGCCGATGACGGCATTATTCCCGCCAGCGAATTCGTCTGGGCACCGGCCACCGAACAGACCATGACGTTGAAGCGCGAGTTGATCCAGTTGCTGCTCGATCAGCACATCGACGACCGGATCAATATCACCGAGCCGTTGCGCGTTTACATGAGCAAGCGTGAAGTGCCGGAGATTGAGGCGGTGCGCAGTCTGGTGAAGGGCTGAGGTTCTGCTGTGACTTTTCTGGCTTCATCGTCGGAACGCCGCCCGGGGCAAGCCCGCGATGAGGTCAGTGAGCACGCCTCAATACTCACAGAGCAAACCGATACTCCCGCTCCACCCGACACACCCGCGTATGAAACGCCGAATACCATTCCGCCCGCCCGCGCGCCTGAATCACCCGGTGCTCCGGATGCTCGCGCCAGGCCAGAATCGCCGCCTCACTCTCCCAGTACGAAACCGTAATCCCCACGCCGTCCGCGCCCCGGATCGAATCGATACCGAGAAAACCCGGTTGCTCGGCCACCAATTGCATCATGCGCTCGGAGGCCTCGGTGTAGCCGTTGTCACCCTCGGTGCGGGTCGAGGTGAAGATCACGGCGAAGCATTCAGTGTTCGGTTTCATCGAGGTTGCTCCGCGCAGGCTTCGACAAACGCCCGCACCAGCGGTGGCAATTGCCCCTTGAGTGCTGCGCGTTCCGGCTGGAACAGCGTCGCGACAAAGAACACATGGTTTTTCAGTTCGATGGCGCGCAGATCACCTGCCGAATCGTGACCCACGGCGTGCAGATCATGGATCAGCAACTCCCGTTCGAACTGCGGATTCACACCATAGCGGCAGCGATAGCCTTCGCGAATCTCCGACGTTTCGTACGCCTTGGCGATCAACGAACCGGGCACCAGATGGATGCTGTCCACCGCTTCCACCAGTGAACACGTCAGGGGCGAGAGCACCGCACGGCTCGAGTCAGGTGAAGTTTCGCCATGCTCGGCGTCGGCCCAACCCAGTACGTTGCGGGAAAACTCCAGCACCGCATGCTGAAAACCGCCGCAGGTGCCGAGGAAAGGGCGCTGCTGTTCGCGGGCAAAACGAATGGCTCGCAGTGCACCGACTTCGCTTTTGTAGGGGCTGGCCGGCACACACCAGAAACCGTCGAAATTTTCCAGCGGCGTCTCGGGCAGGATTCGGTCGGTGGCCAACCAGTCGAAATCGACCGGATGGCGAAGGTGCTCCGTCGCCAGACCAAGGGCGAGCGGGATGGCCCGGTGGGCGGTGACTTGCGGATCGTAATCACCGATCAGGGCGACGCGCAGGGCTCTGGATTCCATGAGTACTCGCTGTGCTTGTTGAGGGATGGCGCTCACTATAGATTGGCGTTCACGCACTCAAAATTGGCGTTTGCCCAAGTGATCAATGCAGCCACGCAATACCGACTGGATTTCCCGGATCTGGCCCTGATCCTCGCTTTAGTGCGCGGCGGCTCTCTGGCCCGGGCCGCGCAGCTGCTGAAGGTCGATGTGTCGACGGTGTTTCGCGCCGTGCGCCGACTGGAAGCCGCACTGGGACAGCAACTGTTCGAAAAAAGCCGCGCCGGTTACCTGCCCACCAGCCTCGCGCAAACCCTGGCCGAGCAGGCCGAACGTGCTGAACAAGCGCTGGAAGCGGCGCGTATTGGTGTGGAGCAGGGCGGTGAAGTGGTCAGCGGCACGGTGCGCCTGACCTGCACCGACTCGGTGTTGCAAAGTCTGTTGCTGCCGGCGCTGGCGCAGTTCATGCCGAACTACCCGGCGCTGACCATCGAGCTGAGCACGTCCAACGATTTCGCCAACCTCAGCCGTCGTGATGCCGACATCGCCGTGCGCCTGACGCGTACACCGCCGGAGCATCTGGTCGGACGGGAGCTGGCGAAGATTTCCTACCGGGTCTGCGCCAGTCCGCGTTATCTACAAAAGGTTGAAGCGGCCGATCTGGCAGCGCTGACCTGGATCGCCCCGGACGACTTTCTGCCCGATCACCCGACCGTTGCCTGGCGCCGTCAGCAGTTGCCGGGTGTGACGCCAAGTTATCGCTGCAACAGCATGCTGTCTGTGACCGAACTGGTCCGCGCCGGACTGGGCGTGGCGGCGTTGCCGGACTTTCTCATCAACGAAGGGCTGCAAGCTCTGAGCGAACCCTTGCACGGTTATGACACCGCGCTTTGGTTGCTGACCCGCCCGGACTGCCGCGCATTGCGCTCGGTGGTCACGTTGTTCGATGAGTTGGGGCGGGCGTTGCGTCTGGCCTGAAGAGGAATCATGACGAAGGGCGTTGTTCCTGTTGCAGGATGTGCTGATGAACTTCGCGTGTGAGGATTTCGATGCGCTCGGTCAGGTCCTTGGTCATCTCGGTCAGGTGTGTGTTCTGCTGCAGTAATTCGAGCAGTTGCGCAGTGTTCTTCGCCGCCTCCGCTTGGCGTTCGCTGTTGGCCACTGCCAGCGCCTCACGGTGCTGTGCGTCGGCCTCTGATTGCGCTTTGTCCCGTGCGGCCTGACGGGTCTGGGCCAGCAGAATCAGCGGGGCGGCATAGGCGGCCTGCAAACTGAACGCCAGATTCAACAGGATGAACGGGTAAGCGTCGAACCCGGTTACGCCGCTGACGTTGAGCCCCATCCAGAGCACCACAATCAGAGTCTGCGCGCCGAGAAAGGTCGGCGTGCCGAAGAATCGTGCAAACGCCTCGGCGCGCAAGGCGAACTTGTCGTTGCCGAACGTCGTGTTGAGATGGGCGTGGGGGCGGTGGAAGCGCAGGTGATCGGCGGCGGCAGGGGAAGGCGATTCGGGATGTTTGATAGTCATGATGGGCTCGGTGACGCTTGGGACTGAAGACACTATAGTCCCGCGCCGTGGAGCTTGTGCTCAGCGCTGGCAGCTGGCTCCCGAAATAGATGCCAGCGCCGGGGGCTAGCCGATGGTGGCGGATTTCATCCTCGCGCCCGCTCATTGGCGAACATGCTTACGGCTTCCACCGCCTCGCTGGCGCCGTCACGAATCTGCAGGATTACCGTGCCGGCCTGATCCGCCAGTTCAACACCCTGTGCTGCGCGACCCCGGGTGCCGTCCATGCTCTTGATCGCCTGACGGGTTTCACTCTGGATCAGGCCGATCATATTGGAAATCTCTGCTGTCGAGCCGCTGGTGCGCGCCGCCAACTGCCGCACTTCATCGGCCACCACCGCAAAGCCGCGACCCTGCTCGCCCGCACGGGCGGCTTCGATGGCGGCGTTCAGGGCCAAAAGGTTGGTCTGGTCGGCAATTGCGCGGATGGTGTTGACGATGGCGGTGATCTGTTCGGAGCGCTCGCCCAGTTGCGCAATCAGTGTGGATGACTCGGCAATGTCGTCGGCGATTTCGCGCATTTCACTGGCCGCTTGCTGGATCACTTGCGTGCCTTGCTCGGCGACTTTTCGGGTGGCCACGGAGATGTGATAAGCGGCACTGGCGCTGCGTGCATCCTGCTCATGCTGCTCGACCCGGGCGGTTACGTCGGACGCGAATTTTACGACTTTGCACAAGCGGCCGGCGGCGTCGTAGACCGGGTTGTAGTTGGCTTCCAGCCACACGGTCTGGCCGCGTTTGTCGATGCGTTCGAACTGCCCCTGAAACAACTCGCCCTGGTTCAACCGGCGCCAGAAGTCCTGATAGTCGCTGCTGTTGACCAGATCCGCCGGGCAGAACAGCCGATGATGCTTGCCCTTCAGTTCGGCGAGTGTGTAACCCATGCGCGTCAGAAAATTCTGATTGGCAGTGAGGATATTGCCGTCGAGATCGAATTCGATCACCGCCATGGCGCGATCGATGGCCTGCAACTTGGCGTTGGCTTCACTTTCCTGCTGGACTTTGGTGGTGACGTCCATGGCGTATTTGACCACTTTCACTACCCGGCCCGAGGCATCCTTGATCGGGTTGTAGCTGGCCTCGAGCCAGATCGGTCGGCCTTGGCTGTCGATTCGTTCAAAGGTGCCGGACTGGAACTGGCCGCTTTTCAATCGCGACCACAACTCGGTGTATTGATGGCCATTGGCAAACGCTGGCGGGCAGAAGCGGCGATGGGGCTGGCCGATCGCCTGTTCAGCCGTGTAGCCCATGGTTTTCAGGAAGTTCTCGTTGGCACTGAGCACGACGCCGTCGAGATCGAATTCGATCACCGCCATGGAGCGGTTGATCGCTTCCAGCAGACTGGACTGTTCGGTAATGGTGTTTTGGAGATCGGCGAGGACGGTCTTGTGGCGATTGAAAAACATGCTGGAGGCACTCTGGAAATAGGGCTGATAGTGGGTTCCCTGTTTCCGCGTCAGTCAGCCAGACATGTCGATGGCTGGCAGCAGTGTGCCAGCATCCAGGCTGGCGAGCTCACTTATACAAAACTTTATAAACTTGTACAAGAAATCGATTTTTTTCAATTTTGTACAAGTTTTTTCAGGCGCTGGATCGGCTCAACGCTACGCTGATCGTGTTACGTCCCGCGTGCTTGGCGGTGTATAGCGCCTTGTCGGCATCGTCGAACCACTCAAGGGCGTCGGCGTAGAGGGTCTGATAGCGGGCGAGGCCGATGCTCAGGCTGACGCGCAGTTCGGCGACATCGGGGTGGCGATAACGATCCATCCTCTGACGCAATTGCTCCATGAGTGCTTCGGCCTTGTTCAGTGGCAGGTTGGGCAAGATGACGCAGAATTCATCGCCGCCGTAACGCCCGGCCAGCTCGCTTTCGTCGAGCACGAATTTCAGCTCGCGACTCAATTGCCGCAGCACCGCATCGCCGACGATGTGCCCGTAACTGTCGTTGATCGACTTGAAATGATCGATGTCGATCAGCGCCAGAATGGCTTGGGAATTGTGTTGTCGGCACTGCTGGAACTTGAGATGCAGCAGGTCTTTCCAGGCACCGTGGTTGAGCAGTCCGGTCAGGCTGTCGGTGCGGCTTCGGGCGCTCAGGGTGCGTTTGTGTTCGGCGAGTTTGATCGCCAACCGGTAACAGACCATGCCCAGCGCCAACGGATAAAGGGTCAGCATTGGCAGGCAGGCCCAAACCTGAATCGGCGTGGCCGTCAGGGTGAAATGGACGCCGAACACTGACCAGCCCAGCAGCACGCCGATCACCTGAGCGAGGGCGCCGAGCAGGAACAGGCGCTGGCCGCCGGCGGCCACGTTGTTCATGGTCATCATCGACAGAATGGTTACTGTGGTCAGCGGATTGAACTGGAAGCACGCGGTCCAGAAGCCGCCGCAAACCGAGTCATAAAGCAGGTTGCGGCGTTCGGCGCGATAGGGGAAAGCCGAGCGGGTCGACCATTGATAGGCCACGTGAGGCCAGAGAAAACCGTTGAACAGCAACAGCGCCCAGAGCCAGCCCGGCATGTTCAATGGATACAGCGCTGCACTGACACTGAAAAAACCGATGCCCAACCCGATGGCCCGTGGCAAGTAAATGCGCTTGGCGAATGACAAGCCTTTGCCGCGTTGGTTTTCCATGATGTTCTGCGCCAGATTCATTCTGAAACACTTTGCAGTGTCATTCTTCAGACAGACCGTTCATCGGCCAAAGGCAGACATTGTCATTTATTCCAGCGGGAAAATTCAGTGTCCTTATGAGCCATTTACCGTGGCGCAGGTCCTTGTCTAGAGCTGATAACAGGCCAGAAACATATCGAGTGCAGAGTCGACCACGGCATTTTGCGTGGTGCTGTCGAGTGAGGGCTGGCCCATGGAGATCTGCGGCCAGAATGCAAACGCCTTCAACAACCCCTGCACCTGATGCGCGGCGAACTCCGGATCAACCGGTTTCAACCGACCGTCGGCCTGGGCGGCACGAATCCACACGGTCACGCTTTCCTCACGTTCGCCCATGCGCGCCACCATGTTTTGCGCGCGCTCGGGGGAGTGGATCGCGGCGGCGATAGCGACCCGGGCCAGGTTCATGAAGTTGTCGTCTGCCATCGTCTGCAGTTTGGCCAGCAGCATCGTTCGCAATTGATCGCGCAATGGCTGGTCGGGCTGGTACGACACGGCTTGCTCGGTGCTGATCCGTGCCCACAACTGGTTGAGAATTTCGGCGAACAGCTCTTCCTTGCTGGGGAAATGGTTGTACACCGTGCGCTTCGACACCCCGGCAGTGGCCGCAATCCTGTCCATGCTGGTGACCTCGAAACCGTTGGTACGGAATTCGGTGATCGCAGCCTGGATGATGGCTTCGCGTTTACGGTCGGTGAGGCGCTGGGGGGCTGTCATAAATTCGATTCGGCAGGAAAAGGGTGAAATTACACTCGGCAGTTTACTTGTCACCAGGATTGATGCAACCTAGAAAGTACACCGGTCAGTGTAATGCTGCGTTAATCGGTGCAACCTAAAACCAGATGTCCGGCTGATGCGTGCGTGCCTTGGCCATTATCGTCCCACCGTGGGAATCCGTGAATTGCGCGGTGTTTCCGGAGTCATTCAGTCATGGCCAAATCCATTGCTTCTGCGGGCAGTCAAACTCCTGAACCTTCGCGTCAAGCCGAAGGCGTATTCCGCAACCATGCGCCGGTGCAGCGTGAAGGTGTGCGCAAGATGCTACGAATCATGTGGAACATGATCTTCCACAAACCGCGCAACACCCGGCCGGCCGCGGCCATTCCGGTGCAGCCACTGACCCGCGCGGACCTGATCGCGGCGCCCAACCACAGCGTTTATCGCCTCGGTCACTCGACCCTGCTGCTCAAACTGCAAGACAAATTCTGGATCACCGACCCGGTGTTCGCCGAGCGTGCCTCGCCGGTGCAATGGGCCGGGCCGAAACGCTTTCACCAACCACCGATCAGCATCGACGAATTGCCGCCGATCGAAGCGGTGATCCTGTCGCACAACCACTACGACCACCTAGACTACGAAGCGGTGTTGAAACTGGCCGACAAGGTCAACGTCTTTCTGACCCCGCTGGGCGTCGGCGACACCCTGATCAAATGGGGCATCGATGCCGACAAGATCCACCAGTTCGATTGGTGGCAGGGCACCGAAGTCGCCGGCATCCGCTTCATCGCCACCCCGTCGCAGCATTTTTCCGGTCGCGGTCTGTTCGATGGCAACCAGACCCTGTGGGCTTCCTGGGTGATCATCCACGGCGACACACGGATTTTCTTCAGCGGTGACAGCGGCTACTTCGACGGCTTCAAACGCATCGGCGAACAGTACGGCCCGTTTGACCTGACCCTGATGGAAACCGGCGCCTACAACGTCGAATGGCCCCACGTGCACATGCAACCGGAAGAAACCCTGCAAGCCCACATCGACCTCAAGGGCCGCTGGTTATTCCCGATCCACAACGGCACGTTCGATCTGGCGATGCATGCCTGGCATGAACCGTTTGATCGCATTCTGGCGCTGGCCTGGGAGCGCAGTGTTTCCATTACCACCCCTCAAATGGGCGAGGCGTTCAACCTGGCACAACCGCAACGCGGGAATGCGTGGTGGTTGGAGGTTGAAGGGGAGAGTGAGGCGGTGGTTCAAGGGGCCTGACGAGTTTCTCGGGCTCGCTCCCCATCGGAGCGAACCGCTCTTTCAGGCTTCTTTTTCCGAAATCTGATTCAGGTACTTTGAAATTGTGGCGGATGGTATATCGCGGAATCGTCCTCGGAGCATGCCCTCTAGTTTCTCCAGCGATATCTCAAGTTTCTCCGCCGCTTCAATTCCGCTCATCTGCGCAGTTTCCATCAGTGCAGCCAACTTCATCACCGCTTCTGCCTTGGTCTGCATCTCGTATGCATCACCAACGCCTAGGTCTTGATAAACGTTACCTGTGCTTTCTTCCATTTCGATCAAGTCCTGAGTCTTCAGTCTGCCATCGCATAATTCCCACGTTCCACCGACTCGGCCGTGGTCCCTTTGATGCTTGTCGAACGCCCCGGCGCAAACCCCGGAAAGAACACCAGCCCCTGCGCCTCGAACCGATACGTCAACGCCAGCCGCGCCGCATCCGCAACGTCCTGCTGCGCTTCGAACCGCTGAATGTCGTCAACCGAAACCCCGGCTTCCCGCGACAGTTGTTCCACGCTCCAGCCCAACATCTCTCGGGCCTGGGCGCAATGGGTCGGGGTGAACTGGAAAAGGGCAATACGTTCGAGGATGAGGTTCATCGCAGAAGAGGCCATGGTGTGCTCCGGGCTCGAGAGTGCTGATGGAAAATGTACTGTGTTTTTGTACAGTTGTTTTCGGCCGGGATCAAACGCATTTTTTGATTTGCCCTAGTTCGCCGCCTCCAACCAGACGGACGGTGCCTGACCGAGGATCCGGCGGAACATCGTCGAGAACGCCGCCGGGCTGTCATAGCCGAAATCCAGGGCAATTCGCGTCACCGCTTCACCGGCCGCCAGCCGTGCCAGTGCCAATACCACGCAGGCGCGCTGGCGCCATTGGCTGAAACTCAGGCCGGTCTGCTGGCGAAACAGTCTGTTGAAGGTGCGTAAGCTTACGTGCAGCTGATCGGCCCATTGCTGGGGTGATTGGTGGGCATTCGGCTGATGCAGAAAGGTCTGACACAGTTCGAGCAGTCTTCCGTCAGGCGGCAGCGGGATATGCAGCGGCAATGGCGCACTGCGTACCAATTCATGCAGCAACAAATCGATCAGCGCGCCGTCGCGCCCGCTCAGGTCATACGTCTGGCTGTACTCCCTGATCAAACCCCGGCGCCGTCAAACTGCAACTGCCCCAAGGCTAACCCTCACGCCAGCCCCGGCGCTTCACGAATGATGAAGTGATCCAGGTTCTCGATATTGGCATTGAAGACCTCGAAAGGCTTTTCGGGGTTCTTCTTGCCCGGCACCTGCTTCAACTCCGGCGTCACGCCATAGAAGAAGCAGAACAACTCCTTGTCACTGTCGATGGCGTGCTTGATCTCTTCCAGAAACGCCTTGCGCTTGCGGTAGTTGTCGATCAGCTTCTTGTTGAGATAGACACTTACCGGATAAGGCTTCTTCTTGCTGTCATCCGGTTTCTTGAACCAGACCCTGTCCTCGAAATCGATCCGGAAACTGGCGCTGTGAAAGTCCTCGATCTTCTTGATCCGGCCCCAGTAAATCAGCCCCTTGTTGTCCATCAAGTACTCGATCTTCTTGAAGAACGAACTGTACGGCGCCGTATGCTCGCCAATCTTCAACGGCATGCGCTTGAGCAAATCCTTGTCCGCGAAGTTCGACACAAAACACTCCACGGGGTGAGCGAAGACACTGGTCTTGTCCGGCGCCGTCTCACGACTCGGCGATTCTTTCAAAGGGGCAGTCGCCACCCGCACCGGATCATCCCGCAACACATCCGCCGCCCCCGCTGGCGCAGCGGGCTTGCGCACATACTCACGGCGCGTCAGTAACAACTCCGACGGGAAATGCTCCTCCCGCCCGTCATCCGCTTCCCCATCCGCCGCCTCAACCCCAGACGCCGACGTCTTCAAACTCACATACGGACAACCCGCCACATGCTGCGTACCGGGCAGATTCTTGAAGTGCGGCGTGCGCACGTAATTCACGTTCTTGGCGTTGAAGGTGCCCAACTCGTTGGAGGCATCGAACGCCGAACGACAGGCGTCGTTGGGGCACTGGAAATGCTCCTTGGCGGAATCGAACGCCACCGTCTCATCGAAATTGAGATCGCGAACGTCATAGATCGACAGCTTGTCGTCGAGGCTGAGGCAGTAGGCGAGGTCGAATTTCATGTTGGGGCTCGGGTCCTTGAGTGGGGGGGTTAGTAGCGAGAGGCGGGTTGGATTTCTTTCCTCACCACATCCTCTATTGGGCAGAGAATTTACTGCCGCTTCAACCGTTTCACTTTTTTATAGAGCGAATCAGTGAACTCCACTCGGTCGCTCGAGTGGTGGCAGCGCCGATGGCAATTCGGACAGAGCGCAACAGTATTGTTTTTGTGATCCTTACCCTGCTGTGCCAAGTGCTTAACGTGATGAACCTCAAGGTACGGTTTTCCATCCACTTCGAATGGACCAGGTTGATCACAGGCCTCACAAATACCTTTAGCGTTTTCTAGAATCCAGCCTTTGATTTTTGAGTTTCGAACGAAGTACCGGGTAACTGTCACCCCTTGATGTGGGGGCGAGTCATCTTCTGGAACGTCTACGAAATTCTGTGCTTTAGCTGGCTTAACGTGTCGACTCCGAACGCCACCCTCGGTAGCAAGCAGCTCGGTGCTCTGAGTCAGAAGGCCTTTGGCTTCTAAAATTTTGGTCAGGCGCGCAGTGATCCCCGAGCCAATGTTGACTTTCGGCTTGTAATGGACAATTGGCTTCAGTCCCAGCTCATCAAAAAGAGCCGAAATGTTTTGTAGGCGATAGTCGATCGACTTGGTATTGCGACTGGCGAGCACGTCATCCTGCAGAAGCTTGTGCTCTGCAGACTTGTTGAATTTTTCATCGTTTGGATATTTCGCTTGAATCGCGAGATAGGCGTCGACCGATGCTTCCAATTCGTCATTGGTCCAGCCTTTTTGTTCCTTTTTCGTATCCATACAGTCGCCGAGGGTTGTTAACCCTCGGACGATACTGAGTGGCCATTACAGCTGTCTACGAAAATTCCTACAGAATATCGCGACGGATCTCGCATGGTCCTACAACCACAGCTCTAACCCATCGAGTGCTTCGAAGACTGGAATACTTGCGCGACTCTCCGCCACCAAGGTTTCGCCGCTCTAGCTCGCTCTTGGCTCTGATCATTCAGCAGGTAAGGCATGTCTCGCAGCCGAATCCAGCCTTCATCTCGCCAATGCAGCAAGCTCAGCGACATCTCCGGCCAATCCAGCAAACTCAACATCGGTCGATCCGTGTTCTCAGACGGATCCGCGTCGCGCAAGGCTGGCACAACCTGATTGGTTAGCCACTCACGTAGCAGCCGGTTTCCTGGGACGTAGTGATATACCAACAGCGCATACACACCAGATTCGCTAAGCATCAGCTGTTTTTCGGGTTGTCGGTAATAGTCGACCCACAGGACGCGGTGCTGATCTTTATCTAGCTTGTTGACCATGCGATCGCATAGGTGGACTCCCATCAGGCGGCCGATATCGCGGGCACAGAACCACGGTTGGTTTTCAAGGAGGAGGGCGTGAAGGGCAAGGTTGTGACGATTGAAAACTGTGGGTGTGATGACTTCAGACATGATCGACCTCCTTGTGTGGAGGCGTAAATGCAGCAGTAAAGCTGTAGGTGATTTCCTTCACTGAGAAGGGAAAAATCTTAGGCATATCCATTACCTCTACTTGATAGCTTTCTTAGGGCTAAGGCGCCGGGAGTTAAGAAACCCCAAGTAGAAGGCCGGACATATTCCCCTTTCGGGTCTTGTATTAGCCCACTCCCGACATAGCAGAGGTGTTTTACGCCCACGAGAAATCCATAGGCACAAAAAAGCCGCATCTTTCGGGAGCGGTCAAGCCGCTACTTGAGGCGTTTCTTAGGCGCCGGAGACAAAAGCCTATGGACATTTGTTCTCGTGGTCAAGAGCTAGATTTATTTATCAAGTGCTCTGAGTTAATCATACGATCTTTAGGTCGAGCGATTTTTAATCGCTCGACCTTTTTGTTTAGAGTCGTTTATTTAAAACGTCAAGCATAAGCTGGATGTGATGTTTTATCTGATATTCTTTGTTTTTTGGCAGTCCTGACCATGTACTATGTTTTACATGATCGTCGTAGGCTTTCAAACTGCTATTCCAGCCGAACTCAGTTGGCGAGCCTCTTACTTGACGGACTAGTTTGCGCGCCATCTCTAAGAATTTTGTTTCTGCGTCACTGATGTTTCTATCGGTTTCGTCTGATACAAAATGCTCAATCCAGATGTCTGAGGTATTAGAGTTTTTATAGATTATATGGCTTGCCACGGCGCCGGGTTTTCCGCCACCCATTTCGAGTTTTTTTCCCGTGATGGTGTAATCACCAATTGCACAGAAATCTTTACCTACGGCTTTGTGTTTGTCCGTAAAAAATTCTTTTCCACTGTAGTCTGCATTACGGTCAAGTTTGTTGAAAAAATCTTGTGTGATTACGGCTTTGTTTTTTGGTATTTTAGAAAGCTGTGCGGTGGAGATTTTGTCGTTGAGGATTACATGAAATGAAACTTGACTAAGGGTGGAATTTGTCTGTATTTCTGCTTCGCTAAGAGCTGGGTTGTTGTAAAGAAGTGCGACGTTTTTGCTCGGGTACTGTTTTAGGAATGCAGCTACGTGGCTTTGTGTAGTTGTAGGTCCTATGCAATAACCTGGGAGTAAGGTTGAATGACTGTTGAATAAGTTTTGACTGTTTTTGACAAGATTTGCCTGCGTTGCTGGGCTATTTAAATATTGGTGTTGGTTTGGGTTCGTAACGACTATTAAGGGTTTTTTATCGTTTCCGAAGGCGTCCATGCAGCGATGTATGCCACTAGTGTCGGAAGTTACGGGCTCTAATATCGGTAATAGTCCTGTTAAGTCAGCTTTTTCAGTGACCAGGAATCTTAGAGCTAGTAACTCTGATGCGCGTGCGTAAAGGTACGGGCTATACATATTGCTTTCCTTGCTAATGAAAATGTGGCTAATTAATTTTTTCCTCAAGTGCCGTTAGTAAACGAGCTCTCTGAGGTCTGGACAGAGGGGAGGCGTATCCGAGAACCCTTAAATGGCTAGGAAGACTCCTCATGAAATCTACAGTTTCAGGTCTGGTTGTCCTTTGGCGCATTGCATCAATATAAATTTTGTGTGCTGCCTGTTTCTCAATTTCTAAAAATATTTTTTCACAATGGTTTCTTATTATGCCATTGGGTAATTGGATTTTTTCTCCTGTTACTCTTTCGAGTGCTGGTAGGTATTCATCTTTTCGCAACATTCTAAATATTATTTTTTGGTCAATGTTTTCAATGTTGCTGGTTGCTGGCTTTATTTCTGAAAAACTTCCTTTTGAAGTTAGTGATAATACTCCAATGTGTGAGTCGGCTTTTTCAGCATAGCGTTTTGCTTGTTGTGGGTGTGTGACGATATATATCTTGTCAAAGGCTTTTGTGTAGTCTGGTGTCTGGGAAGTTAGCCTTCTTGGGCTGTCGAATTCGGTCTTTATCTCGTACGCTGTTGATGTTCCATTGAATACCGCAGCATCTACAATGGAGCTTCCCACTGGCAGTTCTATTGAAAGTGCTGATGAGTTTGGGCTGTGTCGGCCAAAGATTATGCGATCCGCGATAGCGGACTTATATATATATTCATTTCTATAGTTTTTTTGAATCGAATTGTATGCGTAAGCATATAAGTCGTTAGTTGTACTGATGCGTATGTGGTCGATTTTATCTAGGTAGAGTTTGAAAATGTCGCGTGGATTTTCTCCACGGGCTAGCGACGTAAATGTTGTACGGTTGAGAATCCTTGCTAGGAATCGTGCGTGATCTATATCAGGTTGCATGCCGAATTCCGAAAAAAATGGTGATGATGCGAGACCAGTCTAGCAGGTGAGAATTGAAGAGATAAGGGTGAGGTCGACAAGCTGGTTCTGATGAATCGAAAATCAAAAAAAGGGCTACCAGTGGTAGCCCTTGCTGTGTTTCAGGGGAGCATCGGATCAATCCCAGCTCAACGCACCACCAGTCTGATACTCAATAACTCTCGTCTCAAAGAAATTCTTCTCTTTCTTCAAGTCCATAATCTCGCTCATCCAAGGGAACGGGTTAGTCGTCCCTGGGTACTCTTCCTTCAAACCGATCTGCGACAGACGACGGTTAGCGATGAACTTCAGGTAGTCCTCCATCATCGCTGCGTTCATGCCCAGTACGCCGCGAGGCATGGTGTCGCGGGCGTATTCGATTTCGAGCTGAGTGCCTTGCAGGATCATCTGCGAGGCTTCTTCCTTCATTTCGGCGTCCCACAGGTGTGGGTTTTCGATTTTGATCTGGTTGATCACGTCGATGCCGAAGTTCAGGTGCATGGATTCGTCGCGCAGGATGTACTGGAACTGCTCGGCGACGCCGGTCATTTTGTTGCGGCGGCCCATGGAGAGGATCTGGGTGAAGCCGCAGTAGAAGAAGATGCCTTCCAGAACGCAGTAGTAGGCGATCAGGTTGCGCAGCAGTTCTTTGTCGGTCTCTACGGTGCCGGTGTTGAATTCCGGGTCGGAGATGGCGCGGGTGTATTTCAGGCCCCAGGCGGCTTTTTTCGCGACCGACGGGATCTCGTGGTACATGTTGAAGATCTCGCCTTCATCCATGCCCAGCGATTCGATGCAGTACTGGTAGGCGTGGGTGTGGATCGCCTCTTCGAAGGCCTGGCGCAGGATGTACTGGCGGCATTCCGGGTTGGTGATCAGGCGGTACACGGCCAGGGCCAGGTTGTTGGCAACCAGGGAGTCGGCGGTGGAGAAGAAGCCGAGGTTGCGCATCACGATGCGGCGCTCGTCGTCGGTCAGGCCTTCCGGGTTTTTCCAGAGGGCGATGTCGGCGGTCATGTTGACTTCTTGCGGCATCCAGTGGTTTGCGCAGCCGTCCAGGTATTTCTGCCAGGCCCAGTCGTACTTGAATGGCACGAGCTGGTTGAGGTCGGCGCGGCAGTTGATCATGCGCTTTTCGTCAACGGCGACACGGGCGGCGGAGCCTTCGAGTTCGGCGAGGCCTTCGGCGACGTCGAGGGAATCCAGTGCAGCCTTGGCGCGGGCCACGGCGGCCGAGTCTTCGGCGGTCACGGCACGGGCTTCGAGGGCGGCGGCACCGCCGGCGCTGTCGAGGCGGTCCATGTTGGCTTCGCTAGCGTGGCCGGCGTTGGCGCCTTTCACTACTGCTTCTTCACTGTCTTCTTTGTCGAATTCGTCCCAGCTCAGCATGACGTGTCGTCTCCTGCGTGAGGGCCTGTGCCCGTGTGAAAACTGATGGGTTGGTTTTTCACACGGCCGTACAGGCCGCGTTGGATGTCGTTTTTTGCAGCGGTGCTACGCAGGCAATAAACAGAAAATTTTTTTCGGGTTTCCGAGAGCCTCTGACGGGCGCGAGTCAGCGTTGACGCTGCTGCGGGGCTTCAGAATGGCTTTGATCCCTGTAAGGGAATATTGCTGACCCGATGGGGCGGCATTATAGGGAAAAAAACAACCGCGTGGGGGAGGGCGAAACAGCGCAGGGTGGTCGAGCGGGAAGGTGATTTCGTTCGGAGCGAGGGTTTACAGGGCTTTCGCCGGGATTGGCCCCGGAGAATTTTTTTTCATTAATTTTTTGGCGTGTGATTGATTGCTCAAAAAACGAGCAAAAAACCGTGTTTTTCACTATATCTTGTGTTTTGCAAGCCTTTTGCGCCGCTTCAAACACAACTGAGCCCGACCGAAGCCGGGCTGGAATCGACCCTCGATGTTGCGCTGAGCGATCCGATTCGGTGCAGTCTCAAAACATCAATTGGTGCAGCCGTTGCCCATGATGCTGTAACGCAGGATGTGACGCTGACCCTTGGAGTCGTCGTACTCCATTTTCATCGGTACTACTTCGCAGACATTTGGAACTTCGCTCATGGAAACAACTTTGGCGATGTCCAGGTGAGTGGAGTAAGTGTATTCCTCGATGGCGGGTTGTTGCTGTGCGACATCAGTCGGAACCTCGTCTGCCATGGCGGTTGCGCACAGACTGCTGAGGGCCAGAACCAATAAAGCTTTCATTTGAAATTTACCTTCTTGAGGTCGAGTGGGGTCACGCAACCTTTTTGGGGTTGCGTGTGGAACTTCATCGTTTTGCTTTGTTACTTCAGAACTGGATTAACGGCCTTCGTGGGGGCTGTAACCTTGTTAATCGCTTTGCCTTGTCGGCGAGGTGAATTTTAGGGAGGCGGAGTAGGGGTAAACAGACCCGGTTTTGATAAACACCTTTGGCAGATTTGGTAACAATCGCTGGATATCGTGTGACCACCGCTGCGGCTTTCTCGGGAAACCGGGTCGTCTGAATCGCTCGCAAGCCAGCTCCCACAAGGGTTGCGTCATTTGCTTCAGGGGTGTTCCGGGCATTTCTGGATGTTTTGTAGGGGCTTGTTACTACCATCGTCGAATGGTTCTATACGGGCGCCCCGGCTACAACAGGGTCATACAAAAACAACTATTACACCGAGGTAGGAAAGATGAGTGCGGCTTCCCTGTATCCCGTTCGTCCCGAGGTTCTGGCCAATACGCTGACCGACGAGGCGACCTACAAAGCCATGTACCAACAGTCGGTCGTCAACCCTGACGGCTTCTGGCGCGAACAAGCCAAGCGCCTCGACTGGATCAAGCCTTTCACCACGGTGAAACAGACTTCGTTCGACGATCACCATGTCGATATCAAATGGTTTGCCGACGGCACCCTGAACGTTTCCTACAACTGCCTCGACCGTCATCTGGCCGAGCGCGGCGATCAGGTCGCCATCATCTGGGAAGGCGACGATCCTTCCGAAAGCCGCAACATCACCTACCGCGAACTGCACGAACAAGTGTGCAAGTTCGCCAACGCCCTGCGTGGCCAGGACGTACATCGCGGCGACGTGGTGACCATTTATATGCCGATGATTCCCGAAGCCGTGGTCGCCATGCTGGCCTGCACCCGGATCGGTGCGATTCACTCGGTGGTGTTCGGCGGTTTCTCGCCGGAAGCCCTGGCCGGGCGCATCATCGACTGCCGCTCGAAAGTGGTGATCACCGCTGACGAAGGCATCCGCGCCGGCAAGAAGATTTCCCTCAAGGCCAACGTCGACGACGCCCTGACCAACCCGGAAACCAGCAGCATCCAGAAAGTCATCGTGTGCAAGCGCACTGGTGGCGACATCAAGTGGAACCAGCATCGCGACATCTGGTACGAAGACCTGATGAAAGTGGCGGGCACCGTCTGCGCGCCGAAAGAGATGGGCGCCGAAGAAGCGCTGTTCATCCTTTACACCTCCGGTTCCACCGGCAAGCCGAAGGGCGTTCAGCACACCACTGGCGGCTATCTGTTG
This sequence comes from Pseudomonas sp. B15(2017), assembly GCF_002113215.1. NCBI lineage: Bacteria > Pseudomonadati > Pseudomonadota > Gammaproteobacteria > Pseudomonadales > Pseudomonadaceae > Pseudomonas > Pseudomonas sp. B15(2017). The sequence goes on along the minus strand of NZ_NEJZ01000001.1, from coordinate 65,557 downwards.
TACGCGGCCATGACTCACGAGCGCGTGTTCGACTACCGTCCGGGCGAAATCTACTGGTGCACCGCCGACGTGGGCTGGGTCACCGGTCACTCCTACATCGTCTACGGCCCGCTGGCCAACGGCGCGACCACACTGTTGTTCGAAGGCGTGCCGAACTATCCGGACATCACCCGGGTGGCGAAGATCGTCGACAAGCACAAGGTCAACATCCTCTACACCGCGCCGACCGCGATCCGCGCGATGATGGCCTCCGGCACCGCCGCTGTTGAAGGCGCGGACGGCAGCAGCCTGCGTCTGCTGGGTTCGGTGGGCGAGCCGATCAACCCGGAAGCCTGGGACTGGTACTACAAGAACGTCGGCAAGTCCCGTTGCCCGATCGTCGATACCTGGTGGCAGACCGAAACCGGCGGCAACATGATGAGCCCGCTGCCGGGCGCTCATGCAATGAAGCCGGGTTCTGCAGCACGTCCGTTCTTCGGTGTGGTGCCGGCGCTGGTGGACAACCTCGGCAACATCATCGAGGGCGAGGCCGAAGGCAATCTGGTGATTCTCGATTCGTGGCCAGGTCAGGCGCGCACGCTGTATGGCGATCATGACCGTTTCGTCGACACCTACTTCAAGACCTTCCGTGGCATGTACTTCACCGGTGACGGCGCCCGTCGCGATGCCGACGGTTACTACTGGATCACCGGTCGCGTGGACGACGTGCTCAACGTGTCCGGCCACCGCATGGGCACCGCCGAGATCGAAAGCGCGATGGTCGCTCACCCGAAAGTCGCCGAAGCGGCGGTGGTCGGTGTGCCGCACGACATCAAGGGGCAGGGCATTTATGTCTACGTCACCCTGAAAAACGGCGAAGAGCCGAGTGAGCAGCTGCGTCTGGAACTGAAGAACTGGGTGCGCAAGGAGATCGGTCCGATTGCTTCGCCGGACGTGATCCAGTGGGCGCCGGGGCTGCCGAAGACCCGTTCGGGCAAGATCATGCGCCGCATCCTGCGCAAGATCGCCACGGCCGAGTACGAAGGGTTGGGTGATATTTCCACCTTGGCCGATCCGGGTGTGGTGCAACACCTGATCGATACGCACAAGACCATGAACGTCGCGTAAGCGGCGGGTCTGGAGGCTGAAAAGCCCCGCCCGGCATCGCGCCGGGCGGGGCTTTTTCATTTGTGGAGTCGATCGTTCCCACGCTCTGCGTGGGAATGCAGCCCGGGACGCTCTGCGTCCCAAGAGCGGACGCAGAGCGTCGAGGGAGGCGTTACCACGCGGAGCGTGGGAACAATCAGTTAGGGGGGGAATCTTCGGCCAATAATTATCGAATTGCTCCGTCAGCCCATTCCCACTGTTACCCGTCAGCCTTCAAGTAACTGAATGTGTAACCGCCCGCTCCGCAACGGGGCGTCCGGAAACGCATCGCCCCGTTTTAGAGCCTCAAAACCCCCGGTGAAAAATAAGAGGCATCCCCGCGCTTGCCGGATTAGAAGGGTTTGCGAATAATAGGCCCGCAATTTGCAGCATAGATCGGTTCACTGTCTTTCGCTCTTGCATGAAATTGCAGGGCTGTCAATGTGCTCAAGCGGGTTTCTCGGTGCATCTGTAATTAGTTGTCGCATTGAAGAAATATCGGCTTCGGGCCTGTCGTTAGAATGCCGATCACTCGCTCGTCGTGGCTTGCGTTGAAGCCTTCGCGGTTTTGACTGGAACTGTCCCACGCACGCAGCAATCGATTTCGTTACACCCATTCGCATATTGGGCTGTCGCTCACTCTGCCGTTTTTGCCCTTTACCGATGGAGTCCCAAGATGAAGAAACTTGTGCTGCTTGGCGCCCTGGCACTGTCCGTGCTGTCCCTGCCGACATTCGCCGATGAAAAGCCTCTGAAAATCGGTATCGAAGCGGCTTACCCTCCATTCGCCTCCAAAGCGCCGGACGGCAGCATCGTCGGTTTCGACTACGACATCGGCAACGCACTGTGCGAAGAAATGAAGGTCAAGTGCCAGTGGGTCGAGCAAGAGTTCGACGGTCTGATCCCGGCACTGAAAGTGCGCAAGATCGACGCGATCCTGTCGTCCATGTCGATCACTGAAGACCGCAAGAAGTCCGTGGACTTCACCAACAAGTACTACAACACCCCGGCTCGCCTTGTGATGAAGGAAGGCACTCAGGTCAGCGAAGGTCTGGCCGAGCTCAAGGGCAAGAACATCGGCGTGCAGCGTGGTTCGATCCACGAGCGTTTCGCCCGCGAAGTCCTGGCCCCGCTGGGTGCCGAGATCAAGCCGTACGGCTCGCAGAACGAAATCTACCTCGACGTGGCCGCCGGCCGCCTCGACGGCACCGTGGCGGACGCTACGCTGTTGAATGACGGCTTCCTGAAAACCGACGCCGGCAAAGGCTTCGCGTTCGTGGGCCCGGCGTTCACCGACGTCAAATACTTCGGCGACGGCGTAGGCATCGCGGTACGCAAGGGCGACGCCCTGAAAGACAAGATCAATACTGCCATCGCGGCCATCCGCGAAAACGGCAAGTACAAGGCAATCCAGGACAAGTACTTCGACTTCGACATTTACGGCAAGTAAAGACGTCGCTCGACCCGTCCGAAATGGCGCAAGCAACAGGATCTCTGCGGTTTGCGCCATTTTTTCATCCCAACTTTCGAGGACCTGAATCATGTTGAAAGGCTACGGGGCTGTCATCCTCGATGGCGCTTGGCTGACGCTTCAGCTCGCCTTGTCGTCCATGGCCCTGGCCATCGTTCTCGGGCTGATCGGCGTCGCGTTGCGCCTGTCGCCGGTGCGCTGGCTGGCGTGGCTGGGCGATCTGTATTCCACGGTGATTCGCGGGATTCCCGACCTGGTGCTGATCCTGCTGATCTTCTACGGCGGTCAGGACCTGCTCAACCGCGTTGCGCCGATGCTCGGCTATGACGACTACATCGACCTGAACCCGCTGGCCGCCGGTATCGGCACCCTCGGTTTCATCTTTGGTGCGTACCTGTCGGAAACCTTCCGCGGCGCGTTCATGGCGATCCCCAAAGGTCAGGCCGAAGCCGGCATGGCGTACGGCATGAGCAGCTTCCAGGTGTTCTTCCGGGTGCTGGTGCCGCAGATGATCCGTCTGGCGATTCCGGGCTTCACCAACAACTGGCTGGTGTTGACCAAGGCCACCGCGCTGATTTCCGTGGTCGGTCTGCAAGACATGATGTTCAAGGCCAAGCAGGCGGCCGACGCCACCCGCGAGCCTTTTACCTTCTTCCTCGCAGTGGCGGCGATGTACCTGGTGATCACCAGTGTCTCGTTGCTGGCGCTGCGTCACCTTGAGAAGCGCTACTCGGTAGGCGTAAGGGCGGCTGATCTATGATCTTCGACTACAACGTCATTTGGGAGGCCCTGCCGCTGTACCTCGGCGGTCTGGTCACCACCCTCAAGTTGCTCGCGCTGTCGCTGTTCTTCGGTCTGCTCGCGGCGCTGCCGCTGGGGCTGATGCGGGTATCCAAGAACGCTGTGGTCAACGGCGCGGCGTGGCTCTACACCTACGTGATTCGCGGCACGCCGATGCTGGTTCAGCTGTTCCTGATCTACTACGGTCTGGCCCAGTTCGAAGCGGTGCGTGAAAGCTTCCTCTGGCCGTGGCTGTCCAGCGCCACGTTCTGTGCGTGCCTGGCGTTCGCGATCAACACCAGCGCCTACACCGCTGAAATCATCGCCGGCAGCCTGAAGGCCACGCCGAACGGTGAGATCGAAGCGGCCAAGGCCATGGGCATGTCGCGGGTCAAGATGTACAAGCGCATTCTGTTGCCGTCGGCCCTGCGCCGGGCGCTGCCGCAGTACAGCAACGAAGTGATCATGATGCTGCAGACCACCAGTCTGGCGTCCATCGTGACCCTGATCGACATCACCGGCGCGGCCCGTACCGTCAACGCGCAGTTTTACCTGCCGTTCGAGGCGTACATTACCGCCGGCGTGTTCTACCTGTGCCTGACCTTCATTCTGGTGCGCCTGTTCAAGCTGGCCGAGCGTCGCTGGCTGAGCTACCTGGCCCCGAGGAAGCACTGATATGGAACGTATCGACCACGTTCTGCCGTGGAGCCACCTGGGCAGCGAGCGCCGGATTTCGGTATTTCGATTCGGCAGCGGCGAGCGCAAGGCCTACATCCAGGCCAGCCTCCACGCTGACGAACTGCCCGGCATGCGCACCGCCTGGGAACTGAAAAAACGCCTCGGCGAACTCGAAGCCAAGGGTCTGCTCAACGGCGTCATCGAGCTGGTGCCGGTGGCCAACCCGCTGGGTCTTGGCCAGTTGTTGCAAGGCAACCATCAGGGCCGTTTCGAGGCCGGCAGCGGCAGGAATTTCAACCGTGATTTCGTCGAGCTCAGCGCCCCCGTGGCCGCCAGGCTGGAAGGACATCTCGGTGATGACCCGCACGCCAACATCCGTCTGATCCGTCAGGCGATGGCCGATCATCTGGCCGCATTGCCCGAGGCCGGCAGTCAGTTGCAAGGCATGCAGCGCATCCTGCTGCAACACGCCGCCACCGCCGATGTGGTGCTGGACCTGCATTGCGACTGTGAAGCCGCGCTGCACATGTACGCCTTGCCGCAGCACTGGCCGCAGTGGCGTTCGCTCGCCGCGCACCTGGATGTGAAAGTCGGCCTGCTGGCGGAAGATTCCGGCGGCAGCTCGTTCGACGAAGCCTGTTCGCTGCCGTGGCTGCGTCTGTCGCGTCTGTTTCCGGATGCACAGATTCCGCTGGCGTGCCTGGCGACGACTGTCGAACTGGGCGGTCAGGCTGACACCACGCCTGCGCAGGCTGAAGCCTGGGCCGAAGGGATTCTGGCGTTCCTTGCCGAGCAAGGCCTGATCCGTGGCGAGTGGCCGGGCGCGGCGCACGAACCGTGCGAAGGCATGCCGTTCGAGGGCACTGAATTGCTTCTGCCGCCGCATCCGGGCGTGGTGAGTTTCCTGCGCAAGCCCGGCGAGTGGGTTGAAGCCGGTGACAAGATTTTCGAAGTGATCGATCCGCTGTCGGATCGGGTCAGCACGGTGTGTGCTGGTACGTCCGGGGTGCTGTTTGCCATTGAGCGGCTGCGTTACGCCCAACCCGGTTTCTGGCTGGCCAAAGTGGCGGGGCGCGATGCGCTGCGCGACGGCCCTTTGCTCAACGACTGACTGTTTTTGTGAGAACCGACCGCATGTACAAGCTTGAAGTCCAAGACCTGCATAAACGCTATGGCAGTCACGAAGTGCTCAAGGGCGTTTCCCTGAAAGCGGCCGCCGGCGATGTGATCAGCATCATCGGCTCCAGTGGCTCCGGCAAAAGTACTTTCCTGCGCTGCATCAACCTGCTCGAGCAGCCGCACGCGGGCAAGATCCTGCTCAACAACGAAGAGCTGAAGCTGGTCGCCAACAAGGACGGCGCGCTGAAAGCCGCTGACCCGAAACAGCTGCAACGCATGCGTTCGCGCCTGTCGATGGTGTTCCAGCACTTCAACCTGTGGTCGCACATGACCGCGCTGGAAAACATCATGGAAGCGCCGGTTCACGTCCTTGGCGTGTCCAAGGCCGAAGCTCGCGAGAAAGCCGAGCACTACCTGAACAAGGTCGGCGTGGCCCATCGTAAAGACGCGTTCCCGGGGCACATGTCCGGTGGCGAGCAGCAGCGTGTGGCGATCGCCCGTGCGCTGGCGATGGAGCCGGAAGTGATGCTGTTCGACGAACCGACTTCGGCCCTCGACCCGGAACTGGTCGGCGACGTGCTGAAAGTCATGCAGGCCCTCGCTCAGGAAGGCCGGACCATGGTGGTGGTAACCCACGAAATGGGCTTCGCCCGTGAAGTGTCGAACCAGCTGGTGTTCCTGCACAAAGGCGTCGTGGAAGAAAGCGGCAACCCGCGTGAAGTGCTGGTCAATCCGCAGTCGGAACGTTTGCAACAATTCCTCTCGGGCAGCCTCAAGTAATCGCTCCCGTTACGCACCAAATTAGGTCATGCTTCGCGATCTGAAGGCGGACCAGATTCCTCTGTGGGAGCGAGCTTGCTCGCGAATGTGATGGTTCAGAAGCAGTGATGTCAGCTGACACACCGCTTTCGTCGGATCGCCGCCCGGAGCAAGCTCGCTCCCACAAGGGATCCGCGCCAGTTTCAAGATTTGTGTTCATTTTGGGCTAGCATTGGCCCTTGCCTTCATCACCGTTCTTCGCTTCGGATTGCCCGCCCATGACTGCCCATCGAATTGGTTTCCTGATTTGGCCCAGCACTAAAGCTCTGACTTTGGCGCTGGCAGAGGAGGCCTTGCGTGTCGCCCAGCGTGTGCATCCGGACGTGGTTTACGAGTTGTCATTCCTGCAGGCCGAAGCCCCGGCCGAAGGTGAATGGCAACTGCCCGGCGAACCCTGGGCCGGCAAACTCGAGAACTTCCAGAAACTGTTCCTGCTCGCCGATGAGCCTCCGACGACGTTGGCGCCGGCACTCAGCAGCGCGCTCAAGCAACTGGTGCGCGCCGGTTGTGTGATCGGTGGTCTGTCGGCCGGTGTGTACCCGCTGGCGCAACTGGGTCTGCTCGATGGTTACCGCGCGGCGGTGCACTGGCGCTGGCAGGACGATTTCGCCGAACGCTTCCCGAAAGTCATCGCTACCAGCCATCTGTTCGACTGGGATCGCGATCGCCTGACCGCGTGCGGCGGCATGTCGGTGCTCGATTTGCTGCTGGCTGTGCTGGCCCGTGACCACGGTGCGGAGCTGGCCGGTGCGGTCTCCGAAGAACTGGTGGTCGAGCGCATCCGCGAGGGCGGCGAGCGTCAGCGCATTCCATTGCAGAACCGTCTCGGCTCCAGCCATCCGAAGCTCACCCAGGCGGTGCTGCTGATGGAAGCCAACATTGAGGAGCCGCTGACCACCGACGAAATAGCCCAGCATGTGTGCGTGTCCCGGCGTCAGCTGGAGCGGATCTTCAAGCAATACCTCAACCGTGTGCCGAGCCAGTACTACCTGGAACTGCGCCTGAACAAGGCCCGGCAGATGTTGATGCAGACCAGCAAGTCGATCATCCAGATCGGCCTGTCCTGTGGGTTCTCTTCGGGGCCGCATTTCTCCAGCGCCTACCGCAACTTCTTCGGCGCCACGCCACGGGAAGACCGCAACCAGCGGCGCAGCAGCAGTCCTTTCGAACTGTCGTCGGTGCCGCCCGAGCGCGGTTGATCCATAACCGATACAGCCATGGCACGAGCGGCCATGGCTGCAGCTCGATCAGTCTTCTATTTCCATATCCGGCCTCACCTGTGGTGGTGGAGTGCCGTCAATGCCTGCGACGTTCAGGTCGTTACCCGTTTCCTCATAGTAGGCGCGGATGCGCGCCAGGCTTTGTGCCGACAATGGGTTGCCGCCCAAGTCGTAGCGGTCACCGATGGTCGGGGGCACTTCCATCAGGGTTTCCGGCACTTCGGTAATGGCATTGCCGGACAGGTCAATCTCACCCCAGTGCAGGTTCTCCAGCACGCCTTTCGGGATTTCGGAGATTCCGGTATGACTCAGGTCCAGTTCGGTCAGGCTCTGCAGGTTGCTGAGGTCGGGGGTCAGTCCCAGAGGATTGTCGCTCAGGTTGAGCACCTCGAGCTTATCCATACCTGCCAGTGCCGCCACAGATTCGGGTGTCAGGCTGATTCCGCAATCCGAAAGGCTCAGGGCTGTCAGTCGATTCAGGGTGTAAATGTCCTTGGGTATGTCGCCCAGATGGATTGCCCGGATGGCCAGGCTGTCGATATTGGGGAACGCTTCAAGGAAATGCCCGAGTCGCGTCGAGTGGCCGTCGCCCGTCAGATACAGATCATGTACGTGAGGAAATTCGGTGCCCAGTATCGGCAGGTCTCCGGCGAAGTTAATCGCATGGTTGAACGCGTAAGCGTCGAGGGTCGAGTCTTCCAGCGGAACCTTGCGCCAGCAGGTCAGCAGTTCCTCGGCGAACTGTGAGCGCAGTTGCTCCTGGTGCGATCGCGCGGTTTCGGACAGTGGCTCGCCGGTGCGCGGATCGAGCGGAATGTCGCTGATCCAGCGAGCGAGATTGCGGTTGAGATCGCTCAGTACCTTTTCCAGACGTGTCAGTTCGTTGCGACCGTCGGCCAGACTGCCGGGCAAACGATAAAACAGGGTGCTGGCCTGCTCATCATCCAGACTGGGGTAGAGGGTTTGCACCCGAGCGAGATCCCTCTCATCGGCAAGCACGCCGAGATCACTGCCGGTACGCCTGAAGTAGTCCTTGACCCGCTCGCGAGTCGCAGGGCTCAGGGGGTTCTTGCCAAAGTCGTAGCCGTCACCGCTTTCTGCCGGCAAGTTGAAAATCTCATCAGGAATTTCGCTGATGCGATTGTTGTTGAAAATGGCGATGCCCAGCGTCGGATGATTGATTATCCCGGCAGGCAATTCGTCCAACCCGGTGCTGGCCAGATCCAGAAAATCCAGATTCGGCAGGGTATCAATGTGCGGTGCCAGCCCCAGCGGATTGTTGTACAGATCGAGTTTTTTCAGCCCTGTCATCGTGGCGAGAGTGGCGCGACCTTCGACATCCAGTTTCAAGGCGCAGTTGCTCAGCACCAGGCTTTCCATGGCTGACATCTGCCTGAATGAGGCCGGTATCTGCCGCAATCCCAAATCACGCAATTCCAGAGTCTTCAGCCCTGTGAACGTGCTGAAGAAGTTGTCGCCGATGCGCAATCGGCCAGTGCCGGTTATCGACAGCGCCGTGACGTGGCTGAAGTCTGCGCTCGGTGGGGGCAATTCACCGATCAAGGACAGGTTGAGAGTCAGGCTGTCCGAGCGAACTTCGGGGCGGACTGTCGAGCGTTCTCGCCAGAACGCTTGCAGGTCACGGCGATATTGATCACGCCCGGCGCGCTCAGCGGCTTTTTCCTCATCGGTAAGTCGTATGCCGCTGGATGGATGTCGTTCGGGAATTTCTGCGGCCCATTCTCCGAGAGTCGCATTCATCTGCTGCCACTCTGTTTCCCAGTGGCCGATCCGGGCACGTCCCTCATCCATTGTTCCCGGCAACCAATAGAGCAACTGATTCGCTTGCTCGGCGTCCAGTGCTGGAAACAGTGCGCGTACACGGTCGATGTCGGCCTGTGGCATCGATACCCCGAAGTTCTGCCGATCGCGCTGGTAGTGGGTCTTGATCCGGTCGCGAGCGGCCGGGGACAGAGGGTTATCCCTCAAGGTGAATTGCTTGGGCGACAGTGCCGAGCGTTGGTAAAGACTGTCGGGCGGTTCGCTGATCCGGTTTTGATCGAAGTCAGCCATTTTCAGCGTCGGGTGTTCGATCAGGCCGTCCGGCAGCTCAGAGATCCCGGCGTCTACCAGACGCAGGCGGGCCAGTGCCGGCAATGTATTCAACTGTGGTGTGGCACCCAGCGGGTTATGGCTGAGATTGAGGAACTGCAATCGGCTCATTGAAGAGAGGCGGGCCTGGGTTTGCGGTGTGAGGCTCAGCCCACAGGACTCCAGCACCAGACGCTCCAGTAAAGGCATGCGTTCGCAAGCCTGTGGCAGGTGCTCGAGTCTGAAATCATGCAATTCCAGGTGGCGCAGGCCGGGAAAGCCCGAGAGGAACGCGTCGATATTGCCCAGATTCGGATTGCCATCGAGCGTCAGGTCGAGAATATGACTGAAGTCGGCCGACAGCTCAGGCAAGTCTCCAATGAAGGTCAGACTGGCCATCAGTACATCGCCTCGCTCCGTGGGTTTTTCGGCAGACCGGTGGCGCCACAGTTCTTCAATACGTTGGGTGAAAACCCGCCGGCTGGTACGCATCGCCGACATCTGCCACGGGGTCAGCCTCTGTCCCGTAAGCGGGTGAATGTTCGGCGCAGCCGCCTCCCATCGCAACAGTTCGTCTTTCATTTGACGCAGTTCCGCCTGCCAGTGCCTGACCTGGCTGCGACCATGCTCGATCGACCCCGGCAAGCTGTAGAACACGTCGCTGGCATCTTGATCATCGAGGTCGGAAAACAGTTGCTGGATGGACTCGATATCTGCGCGGTCGGCGAGCACCGCGAAATCCTGGCCGGCTTCACGCTGGTGTTGCTTGATACGTTCGCGGGTGGCCGCATTCAGCGGGTTGTTCGACAGGTCATAGCCGTCGGCGACCTGATTCGGTATTTCGAACAAACCTTCCGGCAACTCGGTGATCTGGTTCTCGCTGAGAATAACGGTCTTGAGTCTCGGGTGGCCGATCAGACCGGACGGTATTTCCCTAAGGCCGGTGCGCGACAGATCGAGATAGGTCAGTGAGTTCAGCATTTGCAGGTCGGGCGCCAGCCCCAGCGTGTTGCCGGGCAGTTCCAGTGACTCGAGCCCAGGCATGCTGGCCAGCGCTGTCAGCGACTCGGCAGTGAACGTCACACCGTAGTTTTCCATGACCAGTATCTCCATCATCGGCAGGCCATTGAGCATCGTGTGCAACTGATCAATCTTGCCGTTGCGCACCATCAGCTGTCTGAGTCGGGGGAAACTTCTCAGGAATGCCGTGTTGCCGCCAATCCCCTTGTTGCCGTTGAGAGTCAGCTGAGTGATATGGCTGAAATCGGCGTTCAATACCGGCAAATCCCCCCTGAAGTTGGCCTGGATCGAAAGGACGTCGGCTCTGACGTATGGAGGGCTGGTTGAGCGGTGTCGCCACAGGCGCAACAGATTGCCGGCGAAAGTTTCGCGGGCGTCAATTTCGGTAAAGCGCTCATTCGCCTCCAGTGTGGTGCCACTGATTGGATCGCGGTCGGGAATATCTCTTGCCCATGAAGCCAGATCGGCGTTCAGCGTGGCCAGCTCCGTTTCCCACACGGTCAGTTGCAGGCGACCCTGATTCAGCGAGCCGGGCAGGTTGTAGAGCAGGCTGCTGGCCTGGCCGTCATCGATATCCGGAAACAGCGCCCGGGTTCGGGCTATATCAGCCTGCTCGGCACGCACGCCGAAATTGAGTCCGGTCCGGGTGAAATAGTTTTTGATGTGTTCGCGCGTGGCCGCAGAGAGCGGGTTGCCCGAGAGGTCGTACCCGGCGCCGACATCGGGCGTGAGTTCAAACAGGGCATCAGGCACAGAGGTGATCAGGTTTTCGCTCAACCATGCGCTTCTGATTCTCGGGTGGTCGATCACCCCGAAAGGCACCTCGGCGATCGCGGTGCGGGAGAGATTGAGGTAGGTCAGCGATGACATGCGGGTGACATCAAGGCGTGTGCCCAGCGGGTTGTCCTTGAGGTCCAGTTCGATCAATTCATCAAGGGAGGCCAGCAGTGCCTGGTTTTCCGGGGTCAGTACGATCTCGCATGTGCGCAGCCGAAGTTGGCGCAGGGAGGGCTTTGCGATAACTGTTGGCAGATCGTGCAGGTCGAAGTTGCGCAGATCGAGGCGCCTCAGTTCAGGAAAGTGACTGATGAACGCTGCGATGCCTGAGGACGTTCCGCTGCCACTCAGTTCCAGGCTGACGACATGGCTGTAATCGGCTGACAGCTGCGGGAGATCGCCCAACAGCGGTTCGTTGAACTGCAGGCGATAGCCAATTCGGTCCAGGGTTTCCCGGCGCCAGCAACTGAGCAGGGTGCGGGCAAACAAATGGCGATTGCGCTCTGCGGCTTCCCGCTGGGCGAGGGACAGTTCCCGGCCGGTCGCAGGATCGGTCCGCATGGCCCTGAACCGCCATTGATCGAGGTCGCTCTCCAGGCGTGCGTATTCGAGGCGCAGGCGCGAGAGTTCGGCAACCGGATTTCCCGGAAGATTTTGCAGGTGTTGCACCATCGCTTGCAGGCCGTCCCGGGTGATCCCTGGAAACACGTTTCTGGTGCGTGTTTCCAGGGTAGGCGGCGAGCTGTCCGTCGATCGATTGCGTGAATAACCCTCGGTGCCCAGAAGGCGCAAGGTGTCGCGTGTCGGGGTCGGCACCGGTGCGTCGGTCAGCGTGAGACGCAGGTTGGAGCGGGGCAGCGGGTTGTCGCGTATGAGTTGCTGGAGTTTCGCTCCTTCGCCGATCTGCAGGTTCAACGCCTGACGCTGGGCGTCCGGCAAGGCTTGAAGCACGCAGGTGTAAAAGTCCGTCGAACCGTGCAATTGCAATCCGTCCGAATCGAACGGTTGCCACAGGCCATCGGCCTGACGTACCAGGATTTTCTTGATGGCTGCATCCATAGGGCCGGTGCCATCGAGTCTGTTTCCGGCAAACGTCAGGTCACGGACTTCCAGGCTCAGGCCTTCGGGCCAGCCGGGCAACAGCTGCAGGCTGTGCAGGGCCAGTATCTCGGAATCCGGATTACGCACCGAATCGATTTCCAGCCCCTCATAGGCGCGGGTGATGCGCAGCTCGTGCATGGCGGTTTGGGAAAGCTCTTGCTGACGCTGCGGAAACTGTCCTTCGCCCAGTTGCAGCAGCTCGGTGCCCGTGGCGGTGTCTATGAGCTCTTCGGCAATTCTGACGGGCAGTTGCGGCACATGCCGGGCCACCGCCTTTATCAGTGGAGCCTCGCGGTGCTGAAGTGACTGATAGCGTTTTTCGAACAGGTTCGGGCGCTGTTGATCGGCGATTCCGGCGAGTCTGGCGCGCAGTCGCCGGGTGCGGGATTCAATGGAAAGCACCTGCCCGAATTCTTCGTCGAGCAGCGTGTTTTTTTCGGACTCGCTGAGCGATTCCAGCATGGTCTTGAGCAGATCACCGTCGGTCAGCTGGCCTTGGTGAATGTCTGTCAGCGCAAGCTGCGCATCGCTTGAGGATTGCCAGAGGGTTTCGCCCCGGGCGTTGAGCAAGCGCAGTCGCCGGTTGGCAGGCCACAAACCCTGCTCGTTGAGCAATTGCAGCTGAATCAACGGATCGGCCATCCGGTACTCGGTCGGGTCGTTGCTGGAGAGCTGTTGTATGAAGGTCTGCAGGTCCTGATCGATCTTGAAGCGCTCGATGGTATCGGCCAGCAAGGGTGGCACTCGCTCCTGATTGACGTGCATTTTGCGTAACCCGTCTTCGGTGTAACCGCTGACTTGCAGAATTCGCTCGCGCTTTGCCGCAGCAAACGGTTCCATGCGTGGGCCGATACGTCGCAATGCGGTGGCGCGGTCCCATTGCAGCGGGTTTTCCAGCTCGGTATGAAACGCACCTTCGCCGTTGTGCCGCACAATCGGCTGATAGGCATCCGGATCGGTGGGGTGTTCGATGCGCAGCTTGCCGGGATGTTCGTGATCGCTGACGGTGTAGTGCGCCTGGTCGGCAGGCAGCAGTTTTTTTCCGTCGAGCAGGTGCAGACCCTGTGCGTCGTGACTGGAATCGGCCGCTGGGGTCAATGGGCTCTCGTAGGGTTTCAGGTCCGGTTTCCAGTACAGGGTCTTGCCATTGCGCAGTTTCACCGGCTGGAAGCGATCCATGAACGCCACCACTTCGGGCGGTAATACTTTGGGGAGTTCCGCCATGGCAATGCCGGTTCCGACTCCGAATGAACCGAGCTGGATCATGGATTCCAGTGCGGCAAAAAAGTGTTCGCAAGCTTCGGTGGTGAGTCCTTCGGACAGATCGACAACGAACGTGAAGACTTCGTCAAGCAACTGGTAAGTGATGTACGCCATCATCATTTCACCCAGAAACGGCACGAACGGCAGAACAACGAACGCGGCCGCTTCCAGGATCGACTCGGCGACACTGACCAGTGCATCCCAGCGCTGCCAGCGAGCGTTGCGATCAACCGTCGCAGTGGAAATCGCGATCGCGGCGGCATCGTTGAGTATCTTGTTCAACTTGCGCTGATAGAGGTGTTCCCAGAGTTCGCCGGCGATGGGCGTAGCGGCAATTTGCAGAATCGGCCTTGCGACTGGCGTTTCGCGCCAGGGAGGCGATAAATCGCCGGCCTGTGGCTTGTGATAGGTAACCTGACTCAGGCGCTGCCTGAGCTGGCCGAAGAATTGCCCGCGTTGATCGTGGGCGACAAAACGGCTGAAGAATCGCTGGAAGGCCGCTTCGCGCAATTGCCGGATCAGCGCTTCTGTCAGTTGGGCTGTAGACGCGTATTGCTTGACCGGGTGTTCAGGGTGGCCAGGTATGTAAGCCACCACTTGCGCCGCGGTTCGTACCTGTTCGAGGTTGGGTGCGAACAGCACAATCCCGGTCAGTTCGACCGACATCATCGTCAGGTCCTGGCACAGCAGCGGCTGGCCATTCATTTGCACGTTGTGGGCACCATCGAGCAGACGTTCAATCGCATGCAGATGCGCGTGGTCGATATCGCCCTTCATCCGCGCCAGTTTCAGGGCGGCGCGCAGTGCGGCTTTTTGCGCCGCATTGATCTTGTGGCGCAAGACTGCGGCAGCCACCGGACTGGACACTGCCAGGTTTTCTTCGAGATAGGTTTTGTAGCGGCTGCCGATGTCCAGTTCCCGGCACAGTCGGGTGAAAGGGGCAATCCCCGGATTCATGTTGAGGGGCGCCAGCGTTTCGTATGCCCCGCTTGCCGAGGGTCGGGTGACGAATGATGAGCCGGCGGCATAGGCGTCGGCGACGGTTTCGTCGGTCTCGAAGTTATGCAAGGCCGCGTCGAGCAGAGACACCGTCCATGTCCGGGTGCCGGTGGTAATGCCGGAAGCGGTCACGGGGATGTACAAGTGCAGGAAGGTTTCTCTGACATTCACGTCAACGCCGAAGCTTGATTTGAGCGCCTCGGTCAGCAGCGGTTCGGCGAAGGTGCTGGCGTCCTGAACGCGATCGAGCACCTGATCGACACCGTTTTGCGCCTTCATGTACTCGACAATGAGCGTTCTGAGGGCATCGTGCTGCTCTCGCGGGGCTGCCTTCACGGCATGGTGGAGGCGGTGGCGGTTGTTCTTCAAGGCGAGGCGCCGGGCTGGTGAGGCCTTGCCCAGCCATTCGGGAAGCGCTTTGACCAGCGGTTCATAGTGAGACGGAGGGTTGAGTGCCGCCGCGCCGGGCGTGAGTGGAAGGGCGGGCAAGTGCCCGGTATTGGATGGCATTGTTGGCGTCCTTGAGCATCGAAATGGAGCCCAAGCAAAACAGCAGCCGGCCATCGGCAGGTGGTAGAGATGTATGACAGGCAGCGCCTTCGCAATTGATATGCTCGCAGGCCTGCTGCAATGGCCGGCGGCAGTTTAAACTGCGCCTTTGCGACGCTATATGTCGCATTGCCGTAAACCCGGGAAAATCCGGGGTTTGCGCTATAAGAAGTTGTCGCTTGGCGACAAGGCCGGGCACAAAACTGTCCTTACAATCCCCCCATCGCTCGCCAGTTTCAGGCGGGTGGCCCTCATCAGGAGACTCCGATGTCCGTTGAGCACGCTGCGGTACAACGCGCCGATTTCGACCAGGTTATGGTTCCCAACTACGCGCCTGCCGCTTTCATTCCGGTGCGTGGCGCCGGTTCCCGCGTCTGGGATCAGGCCGGCCGCGAGCTGATCGACTTCGCCGGCGGTATCGCCGTCAACGTATTGGGCCATGCGCACCCGGCGCTGGTTGGTGCCTTGACCGAGCAAGCGAACAAGCTGTGGCACGTGTCCAACGTGTTCACCAACGAACCAGCCCTGCGCCTGGCGCACAAGCTGATCGACGCCACCTTTGCCGAGCGCGTGTTCTTCTGCAACTCCGGCGCCGAAGCCAACGAGGCTGCCTTCAAGCTGGCCCGTCGCGTCGCGTTCGACCGTTTCGGCACCGAGAAGTACGAAATCATCGCCGCGCTCAACAGCTTCCACGGCCGCACCCTGTTCACCGTGAACGTCGGCGGCCAGTCGAAGTATTCCGACGGTTTCGGCCCGAAAATCACCGGTATCACCCACGTGCCGTACAACGATCTGGCGGCGCTGAAAGCCGCTGTTTCGGGCAAGACCTGCGCGGTCGTTCTGGAACCGATCCAGGGCGAGGGCGGCGTACTGCCGGCCGAGCAGGCGTACCTGCAAGGCGCCCGTGAGCTGTGCGACGCGAACAACGCGCTGCTGGTGTTCGACGAAGTGCAGACCGGCATGGGCCGTACCGGCAACCTGTTCGCCTACCAGCATTTCGGCGTGGTTCCGGACATCCTGACCAGCGCCAAGAGCCTGGGCGGCGGTTTCCCGATCGCCGCAATGTTGACCACCGAAGCGCTGGCCAAGCATCTGGTTGTCGGCACTCACGGCACCACTTACGGCGGCAACCCGTTGGCGTGCGCCGTGGCTGAAGCGGTGATCGACGTGATCAACACCCCTGAGGTGCTGAACGGCGTCAACGCCAAGCACGACAAGTTCAAGACCCGCCTGCAACAGATCGGCGAGAAGTACGGCCTGTTCACCCAGGTGCGCGGTCTCGGTCTGCTGATCGGTTGCGTGCTGAGCGATGCCTGGAAAGGCAAGGCGAAGGACATCTTCAACGCCGCTGAACAAGAAGGCCTGATGATTCTGCAGGCCGGCCCGGACGTGATCCGTTTCGCCCCGAGCCTGGTGGTTGAAGACGCGGACATCGACGCCGGTCTGGATCGTTTCGAACGTGCTGCAGCGAAACTGACGCAAGCCTGATAGATCCTTCGGCGCCTGGAGCTTTCAGGCGCCGAACCCAATTTTGATGCCGGGCAAATCAAAGTGGGAGCGAGCTTGCTCGCGAATGCGGTGGGTCAGACAACCTGTTTGTCGACTAGTGAACCGCCTTCGCGAGCAAGCTCGCTCCCACAGTGTCCGGCGTTTTTTTACTGTGAATTTATAAGAGAAAGGAGTGACACCATGCTGGTGATGCGCCCCGCGCAAATGGCTGATCTGGGCGAGGTACAGCGTCTGGCTGCGGACAGCCCGATTGGTGTCACTTCCTTGCCGGATGACGTTGAACGCCTGAGCGACAAGATTGCCGCGAGCGAAGCCTCGTTTGCCGCCGAAGTGAGCTTCAACGGCGAAGAGAGTTATTTCTTTGTCCTCGAAGACACCGCCACCGGCAAGCTGGTGGGCTGCTCGGCGATCGTTGCGTCGGCCGGTTATTCCGAGCCGTTCTACAGTTTTCGCAACGAGACCTTCGTGCACGCCTCCCGCGAGCTGAAGATCCACAACAAGATCCACGTGCTCTCGCAATGCCACGACCTGACCGGCAACAGCTTGCTGACCAGTTTCTATGTGCAGCGCGAGCTGGTGGGTTCGCCGTGGGCCGAACTCAACTCCCGTGGCCGTCTGCTGTTCGTTGCCAGCCATCCGGAGCGTTTCGCCGATTCGGTGGTGACCGAGATCGTCGGTTACAGCGACGAGAACGGCGACTCGCCATTCTGGGACGCCATCGGTCGTAACTTCTTCGACCTGAACTACGCCGAGGCCGAGCGTCTGTGTGGCCTGAAAAGCCGCACGTTCCTCGCCGAACTGATGCCGCATTACCCGATCTACGTGCCGTTGCTGCCGGACTCCGCTCAGGAAGCGATGGGCCAGGTGCACCCGCGTGCGCAGATCACCTTCGACATCCTGATGCGCGAAGGCTTTGAGACCGATCACTACATCGACATCTTCGACGGTGGCCCGACCCTGCATGCGCGGGTTTCGGGGATCCGTTCGATTGCCCAGAGCCGTGTGGTGCCGGTGAAGCTCGGCGAGCCGGTCAAAGGTGCCGGGCGCCAGTATCTGGTAGCCAATGCCCAGTTGCAGGATTACCGCGCGGTACTGCTGGAACTGGATTACGCGCCGGGCAAACCGGTGACCCTGGATCTGGAAGCGGCCGAAGCCCTGGGCGTCGGTGAAGGTGCCAGCGTGCGCCTGGTGGCGGTTTAACGCCTTAGCGAGTTTCACGGGTGGCCACGGCGGCCCGTTTGAGGAGATAGCATGATTGTTCGCCCCGTACGCAGCAGCGATTTGTCCGCTCTGATCGACCTGGCCCGCAGCACCGGCACCGGCCTGACCACCTTGCCGGCCAACGAAGAGCGCCTGACTCACCGGGTCGGCTGGGCCGAGAAGACCTTTCGCGGTGAAGCCGGTCGTGGCGACGCGGACTACCTGTTCGTGCTCGAAGACGACAACGGTCGCGTGGTGGGTATTTCCGCCATCGCCGGCGCTGTCGGTCTGCGCGAGCCGTGGTACAACTTTCGCGTCGGCCTGACCGTCAGCGCCTCGCAGGAACTGAACATCTATCGCGAGATCCCGACGCTGTTCCTGGCCAACGATCTGACCGGCAACTCCGAGCTGTGCTCGCTGTTCCTGCACGCCGATTACCGCACCGGCCTCAACGGCCGCATGCTGTCCAAGGCGCGGATGCTGTTCATCGCCGAATTCCCTGAATTGTTCGGCAACAAGATCATCGCCGAGATGCGCGGCGTGTCGGATGACGCCGGCCGTTCGCCGTTCTGGGAAAGCCTGGGCCGTCACTTCTTCAAGATGGAATTCAGCCAGGCCGATTACCTGACCGGCGTCGGCAACAAGGCGTTCATCGCTGAACTGATGCCGAAATTCCCGCTGTACACCTGCTTCCTGTCGCCGGACGCGCGCAATGTCATCGGCCAGGTTCACCCGGACACCGAGCCTGCGCTGGCGATGCTCAAGAGCGAAGGCTTCAGCTATCAGGGTTACGTCGACATCTTCGACGCCGGCCCGGCCATCGAGTGCGAGACCAGCAAGATCCGCGCGGTGCGTGACAGCGAAGCGCTGGTGCTGGCCATCGGCACGCCGGGCGACGATGCCACGCCGTTCATCATCCATAACCGCAAACGCGAAGACTGCCGCATCACGGCTGCGCCGGCCCGTCTGGCCGCCGGTACGCTGGTGGTCGATCCGCTGACCGCCAAACGTCTTCAACTCAACGCTGGCGATCAGGTTCGCGCCGTGGCGTTGTCCGCTGCACGGGAGTCGAAATAATGAATTCGCTATACATCGCAGGTGAGTGGCTGGCCGGTCAGGGCGAGGCCTTTCAATCGCTGAACCCGGTGACCCAGCAAGTGCTGTGGTCGGGGGAGGGCGCCACCGCCGCTCAGGTCGAGTCGGCCGTGCAGGCTGCGCGTCAGGCGTTCCCGGGCTGGGCCCGTCGTACCCTGGAAGATCGCATCAGCGTGCTCGAGGCGTTCGCCGCCGCGCTGAAAAAACACGCCGACGAACTGGCCCGCACCATCGGTGAGGAAACCGGCAAACCGCTGTGGGAAGCCGCGACCGAAGTCACCAGCATGGTCAACAAGATCGCGATCTCGGTGCAGAGCTACCGCGAACGTACCGGCGAGAAGAGCGGCCCGTTGGGCGACGCCACCGCCGTGTTGCGCCACAAGCCGCATGGCGTGGTCGCGGTGTTCGGCCCTTACAACTTCCCTGGCCACTTGCCGAACGGCCATATCGTGCCGGCGCTGCTGGCCGGTAACAGCGTGCTGTTCAAGCCCAGCGAGCTGACCCCGAAAGTCGCCGAACTGACGGTCAAGTGCTGGATCGAGGCCGGTCTGCCGGCCGGCGTGCTGAACCTGCTGCAAGGTGCCCGCGAAACCGGTATCGCACTGGCGGCAAACCCGGGCATCGACGGTCTGTTTTTCACCGGCTCGAGCCGTACCGGCAATCACCTGCACCAGCAGTTCGCCGGTCGTCCGGACAAGATCCTCGCGCTGGAAATGGGCGGCAACAACCCGCTGGTGGTCGATCAGGTCGCCGACCTCGACGCAGCGGTCTACACGATCATTCAGTCAGCATTCATTTCCGCCGGTCAGCGCTGCACCTGCGCCCGTCGTCTGCTGGTGCCGCAAGGCGCGTGGGGCGACAGCCTGCTCAAGCGTCTGGTGGAAGTCAGCTCGACCATCGAGGTCGGTGCTTTCGATCAGCAACCGGCGCCGTTCATGGGCTCGGTGGTTTCCCTCGGCGCGGCAAAAGCGTTGATGGATGCCCAGGCGCATCTGCTGGCCAACGGCGCGGTGTCGCTGCTGGCAATGACGCAGCCACAGGCGCAGTCGGCGCTGCTGACCCCCGGCATCGTTGATGTGACGGCGGTTGCCGAGCGCTCCGATGAAGAACTGTTCGGCCCGCTGTTGCAGGTGATCCGCTATGCCGACTTCGCGGCGGCGATTGCCGAAGCCAATAACACCGCGTTTGGCCTGGCCGCCGGCCTCCTGTCGGATTCCGAAGAGCGCTACCAGCAGTTCTGGCTGGAAAGCCGTGCCGGGATCGTCAACTGGAACAAGCAATTGACCGGTGCTGCCAGCAGCGCACCGTTCGGCGGTGTCGGCGCTTCGGGCAACCACCGAGCCAGCGCCTACTACGCGGCGGATTACTGCGCGTACCCGGTGGCCTCGCTCGAAACCCCGAGCCTGGTGTTGCCGGCGGCCCTGACGCCTGGCGTGAAGATGGCGTGATGCCCATCGCCGGCAAGCCAGCTCCCACAAGGACGATGAGATCCCTGTGGGAGCGAGCTTGCTCGCGAAGGCCGCGACTCGGTCTTATTGAATTGTTACCCGATGCCTATAACAACAGATTCTCGTGGAGCCTCGCTGATGAAATCCTATGAAGTCAATTTTGACGGTCTAGTGGGGCCGACCCATAACTACGGTGGTCTGTCCTACGGCAACGTTGCGTCCCAGAGCAACAGCCAGCAATCCTCGAACCCGAAGGAAGCGGCGCTGCAAGGTCTGGCAAAAATGAAAGCGCTGATGGAAATGGGCTTTCAGCAGGGCGTCCTCGCACCACAGGAGCGTCCGGACGTGGCTGCCTTGCGCCGTCTGGGTTTCAGCGGCACCGACGCTCAGGTGATCGAGCGCGCTGCAAAAGAAGCGATGCCGCTGCTGGTCGCCAGTTGCTCGGCGTCGAGCATGTGGGTGGCCAACGCCGCTACGGTCAGCCCGAGCGCCGACACCGCTGACGGTCGCGTGCACTTCACCGCCGCCAACCTGAACTGCAAATACCACCGCAGCATCGAGCACCCGACCACCAGTCGCGTGCTGGGCGCGATGTTCGCCAACCAGCAACACTTCGCTCACCACGCCGCGTTGCCGGCGGTGGCGCAGTTCGGCGACGAAGGCGCAGCCAACCACACGCGTTTCTGCCGTGAGTACGGCGAGGCTGGCGTTGAGTTCTTCGTGTTCGGTCGCAGTGCGTTCGACACCCGCTACCCGGCACCGCAGAAATACCCGGCGCGCCAGACCCTCGAAGCGTCGCAAGCGGTTGCCCGTCTGCACGGCCTGCGTGACGACGGCGTGGTCTACGCGCAGCAGAACCCGGCGGTGATCGATCAGGGCGTGTTCCACAACGACGTGATCGCGGTGGGCAACGGCGAGGTGCTGTTCTATCACGAGGACGCGTTCCTCGACACCGATCAGATGCTGGCCGAACTGCAAGCCAAACTGGCCAAGGTCGGCGGCAACTTCCAGTCGGTCTGCGTGCCGCGTTCGGCGGTCACTGTGGACGATGCGGTGCGTTCCTACCTGTTCAACAGCCAGTTGCTGTCGCGTCCTGACGGTTCGATGCTGTTGATCGTGCCGGAAGAGTGCCGTGGCAACGAGCGCGTGTGGAATTACCTGCAAGGCCTGATCAGCTCCGGCGGCCTGATCCGCGAAGTGAAAGTCTTCGACCTCAAGCAAAGCATGCAAAACGGTGGTGGCCCGGCGTGCCTGCGACTGCGCGTCGCGCTCAACGAAACCGAGCTGGCGGCCGTCAACCCAGGGGTTATCATGACCGCCCCGTTGTACGGTTCGTTGACCGCATGGGTTGAAAAGCACTACCGCGACCGCCTGACCGAAAGTGATCTGGCGGATCCGCAATTGCTGCTTGAATGCCGGACGGCACTGGATGAACTGACGCAAATCCTTAAACTGGGCGCGGTTTATCCATTCCAGATCAATTGATGACCGGTGCGCCGCCTCGTCGCGGCGCACGGTTTCATCTCCCCAAGAGAGCGTAAAACATGAGCGATTCCCTGCAGCTGATCCTTGAAGACACTGACGGCACGCAACTGCAAACTTCCTGCACCCGCGTCGCGGTCATGTGGCAAGGCAAAGAGCTGTGGATCCAGCAGGACGGCCGCGGCCAACTGCTGATCGGCGTGGACGTCGAAGAGGGCGACGAAGAGTACGCCAACCTGCTGTTGCGTCCATTGGCGACTAATCTGGTAAGTCTGCAACTGGAGATGGAACCGGCTGACCTCGGCGACGAGGACGGCCACGTGCACGGCCCGGATTGCAATCACGACCACTAAGGAAACCGCTCTATGCTCGCCCTCGGCAAACTGCTTGAACTGACCCTCGCCGGCCGTGAACCGGCGGAGAAGACTCAACTGACTGTCGAAGGCGTGCGCATGCGCTGGTTGAGCGAGGGTGCGCTGGAAGTCCGGCCACCCGAAGCGCGCGACAATGGCCTGGACCTGCTGTTGTCGGCAGGCATCCACGGCAACGAAACGGCACCGATCGAATTGCTCGACCGGCTGCTGCATGACATCGCTCGCGGCGACCTGAAGCCGCGCGCACGCATTCTGTTCCTGTTCGGCAACCCGGAAGCGATTCGCAAGGGCGAGCGTTTCGTAGAGCAGGATGTCAATCGACTGTTCAATGGCCGTCACGAACAAAGCAGCGGCTCCGAAGCCCTGCGCGCCTGCGAGCTGGAACGTCTGGCGGCAAGTTTCTTCAGTCTTCCTGATCGTCAGCGTCTGCACTACGACCTGCACACCGCGATTCGTGGTTCGAAGATCGAGCAGTTCGCTTTGTATCCGTGGAAGGAAGGTCGCCAGCATTCCCGTCTCGAGCTGGCCCGCCTGCGCGCCGCCGGCATGGAAGCGGTGCTGTTGCAGAACAAACCGTCGATCGTGTTCAGCTCCTACACCTACGACAAGCTGGGTGCAGAGTCCTTCACGCTGGAGCTGGGCAAGGCGCGGCCGTTCGGACAGAACGCCGGGGTCAATGTGTCGCTGCTGGAAACCCGTCTGAAGCAGATCATCGAAGGCACTGAGCCTGAGATGGCCGAGCAGGGCCTGGACGGTCTGCAACTGTTCAGCGTGGCGCGGGAAATCATCAAGCACAGCGATGCGTTCCGCCTGAACCTGCCGGCGGACATCGAAAACTTTTCGGAACTGGATGTGGGTTATGTGCTGGCCGAAGACCTGGCCAATACCCGCTGGATCATCGAAGAGCAGGGCGCGCGGATCATTTTCCCCAATCCCAAGGTCAAGAACGGCCTGCGGGCGGGCATCCTGATCGTGCCGACCACTGACGAAAATCTTGCCTGATGATCGTCTTACTAGATGACTGATCGTTCCCACGCTCTGCGTGGGAATGCCTTAATGGACGCTCTGCGTCCGCTTTAGGGACGCGGAGCGTCCCGGGCAGCATTCCCACGCAGAGCGTGGGAACATCATGGCAGTTTTTTTATGATGCTTAGACCGCAACAGCGCGCGGCTCGGTGCGGCGCAACGCACGCACTTTCTGCAGCGTATCGGCGCAGGTCTTCGCCGCTTCCTGACCCTTGTGCACGAAATGCTCGAAGAAGAATTTCTGGTGTTCTTCGCCGGCATGGAAGTGGTGCGGGGTCAGCGACACCGAGAACACCGGCACTTCGGTTTCCAGCTGAACCTGCATCAGGCCGCTGACCACCGACTGGGCAACGAACTCGTGACGGTAAATTCCGCCGTCCACCACCAGGGCGGCGGCAACGATACCGGCATAACGACCGGTCTTGGCCAGCAGCTTGGCGTGCAGAGGCATTTCAAAGGCGCCGCCGACTTCGAAGAAATCGATGTCCGATTCCTGATATCCCTGAGCGATCATTTCGGCGAGGAAGCCCTTGCGGCTCTGGTCGACGATTTCCTTGTGCCAGCAGGCCTGGATGAACGCGACGCGCTCGCCGTGAGGGTGTTTGCTTTTGCTGTCGATAGCGGTGGGTTGCATGTTCTGACTCCTGTTTGTGTGAAAAACAGGGCGTTATGAATCGAAAGGGATTCAAGGGTACGCACGCTCGCACGAATACGGCGGACGGCCCTTTGGCGTCAATCCCGTTCTCTCTTCATCCGGACTGTGACCGTCGGCCCCGGAATCACACCGGGTCTGCTGACCTTGCCGCCGCTCACGGCATTTGCCGTGTACGTCACCAAGCGCTCGCGGGCTATGCGCATTGCGCGCAATTACCGCCGGTGGGGAATTGCACCCCGCCCTGAGAACGTTTCGCTGCCCTTTATCGGGCGGCGCAGCGTTTTTAACACAGATTTCCGGGCAGTGCATTGCGCCTTTGTGATGATTGCCATCGAGTTTTTCGAAGCACACAAACGACTTTTCCTTGCTCAAGGGTTGATTAATCCGCGCCATGCCCGCAGTAATTCGTCTTCGTAAAGGGATTTCCCCTGCTGACCAGAGGCCAGGTTCATGAGCGTTATCGATCTTCGCAGCGACACCGTCACCCAACCGACTCCCGCCATGCTCGATGCGATGACTCGCGCCGATACCGGCGACGACGTGTATGGCGAAGATCCGACGGTCAATCGTCTGGAGACCGAACTGGCAAAACGGCTGGGTTTTGCTGCGGCGCTGTTCGTCCCGACCGGCACCATGAGCAACCTGCTGGGGTTGATGGCGCACTGCGAGCGCGGCGACGAATACATCGTCGGTCAACAGGCGCACACCTATAAGTACGAGGGCGGCGGCGCGGCGGTGCTCGGCTCGATCCAGCCGCAGCCGCTGGAAGTGCAGGCCGATGGCTCGCTGGACCTGGATCAGGTGGCAGCGGCGATCAAGCCTGACGACTTCCACTTTGCCCGCACCCGTCTGCTGGCGCTGGAAAACACCATGCAAGGCAAAGTGTTGCCGATGGAGTATCTGGCCCGTGCCCGTCAGTTCACTCAGAGCCATGGCCTTCAGCTGCATCTGGACGGCGCGCGGCTGTACAACGCGGCGGTCAAGCTCGGGGTCGATGCCCGGGAAATCACCCAGTATTTCGATTCGGTCTCGGTGTGCCTGTCCAAAGGCCTCGGCGCGCCGGTCGGTTCGGTGCTGTGCGGTTCGTCGGCGTTGATTGCAAAGGCCCGGCGTCTGCGCAAAATGGTCGGTGGCGGCATGCGTCAGGCCGGATTGCTGGCGGCGGCGGGGCTGTATGCGCTGGATCACAACGTCGAGCGTCTGGCGGATGACCATGCCAACGCGCAGTTGCTGGCCGAAGGCTTGCGCGAGGCCGGTTTCAGTGTCGAGCCGGTGCAGACCAACATGGTTTACGTGCAGATGGGTGATCGTGCCCATGCGATCAAGGCATTCGCTGCCGAGCGCGGGATCAAATTGAGCGCTGCCGCGCGGCTGCGAATGGTCACGCACATGGACGTCAACCGCGCGCAAATCGAGCAAGTGGTCGCGACATTCGTCGAGTTTTCGCGCAAGTGACAGCGTTAGCCACCCAATTGACCGTTTCTATCGTATAAACACGCTGTACCCCGCGCGCAGGGCCGATATAATGCGGCCCTTTGCCGTCGTTTCGTCTGTTGACGTTTCGTACAGGCCTTTGGCCGCAGCCTCCGTGGAAGAACCTAATGAAAAGCGCAGAAATCCGTGAAGCCTTCCTTCGCTTCTTCGAAGAGCAAGGCCACACCCGTGTAGCCTCCAGCTCTTTGATTCCGGGCAACGACCCAACCCTGCTGTTCACCAACGCGGGGATGAACCAGTTCAAGGACTGCTTCCTGGGCCAGGAAAAGCGCGCGTACACCCGCGCCGTCTCCAGCCAGAAATGCGTGCGCGCCGGCGGCAAGCACAACGACCTGGAAAACGTCGGTTACACCGCCCGTCACCACACCTTCTTCGAAATGCTGGGTAACTTCAGCTTCGGCGACTACTTCAAGCGTGATGCCATCACCTACGCCTGGAACTTCCTGACCTCCGAGAAGTGGCTGAACCTGCCGAAGGAAAAGCTGTGGGTCACCGTCTACGCCAGCGATGACGAGGCCTACGACATCTGGACCAAGGAAGTCGGTGTGCCGGCCGAGCGCATGGTGCGCATCGGCGACAACAAAGGCGCGCCATACGCGTCCGACAACTTCTGGACCATGGGCGATACCGGCCCGTGCGGTCCTTGCACCGAGATTTTCTACGATCACGGCGCCGACATCTGGGGCGGCCCGCCGGGCTCGCCGGAAGAAGACGGCGACCGCTACATCGAAATCTGGAACAACGTGTTCATGCAGTTCAACCGCACCGCCGATGGCGTGTTGCACCCGCTGCCAGCCCCGTCGGTGGACACCGGCATGGGCCTTGAGCGGATCAGTGCCGTGCTGCAGCACGTTCACTCGAACTATGAAATCGACCTGTTCCAGAGCCTGCTGGCCGCTTCGGCCAAGGCCATCGGTTGCAGCAACGACAATCAGGCGTCGCTGAAAGTCGTGGCTGACCACATCCGTTCCTGCGGCTTCCTGATTGCCGACGGCGTGCTGCCGTCCAACGAAGGTCGCGGCTACGTGCTGCGCCGGATCATTCGTCGCGCTTGCCGTCACGGCAACAAGCTGGGCGCCAAGGGCAGCTTCTTCTACCAGATCGTTGCCGCACTCGTGGCCGAGATGGGCGATGCCTTCCCTGAGCTGAAATCCCAACAGGCGCACATCGAGCGCGTACTGAAAGCCGAAGAAGAGCAATTCGCCAAGACCCTGGAGCAGGGCCTGAAGATCCTTGAGCAGGATCTGGCCGAGCTCAAAGGTGACGTGGTTCCGGGCGACGTGGTGTTCAAACTCTACGACACCTACGGTTTCCCGATGGACCTGACCGCGGACATCGCCCGCGAGCGCAGCCTGACCATCGACGAAGCCGGTTTCGAGCGTGAAATGGAAGCCCAGCGCGTCCGTGCCCGCTCCGCCAGCTCGTTCGGCCTGGATTACAACAGCCTGGTCAAGGTTGACGTGGACACTGAGTTCACCGGTTATCACGCCACCAGCGGTTCGGCGAAAGTCGTTGCCCTCTATAAAGACGGTCAGTCCGTAGATGTCTTGAGCGAAGGGCAGGAAGGCGTTGTGGTTCTGAACCAGACGCCTTTCTACGCCGAATCCGGCGGCCAGGTTGGCGATTGCGGTTACCTGCAGGCCGGCAACAGCCGTTTCGACGTGCGCGACACCACCAAGACCGGCGGCGCGTTCCTGCACCACGGCGTGCTGGCGTCGGGCAGCCTGATCGTTGGGGCGCCGGTGGAAACCCACGTCGAAGCCGACGTGCGTCACGCCACTTCGCTCAACCACTCGGCTACTCACTTGCTGCACGCTGCGTTGCGCAAAGTGCTGGGCGATCACGTTCAACAGAAAGGTTCGTTGGTCGACAGTCAGCGCCTGCGCTTCGACTTCAGCCACTTTGAAGCCATCAAGCCGGAGCAGATCAAGGCGCTGGAAGACATCGTCAACGCCGAGATCCGCAAGAACTCCGCCGTTGAAACCGAAGAAACCGACATCGAAACCGCCAAGCAGAAAGGCGCGATGGCGCTGTTCGGCGAGAAGTACGGCGACAATGTGCGCGTGCTGAGCATGGGCGGTGATTTCTCCGTCGAGCTGTGCGGCGGTATCCACGCCAACCGTACCGGCGACATCGGTCTGCTGAAAATCATCAGCGAAGGCGGTGTGGCATCGGGCGTGCGTCGTATCGAAGCCGTCACCGGCGCAGCGGCTCTGGCTTACTTGAACGCTGCTGAAGAACAACTCAAGGAAGCGGCCAGCCTGGTCAAGGGCAGCCGCGACAACCTGATCGACAAGCTGTCGGCTGTGCTGGAGCGCAACCGCGCGCTTGAAAAGCAGCTCGAGCAGTTGCAGGCCAAGGCCGCCGCCGCTGCAGGCGACGATCTGTCGGCCTCGGCCGTGGACGTCAAGGGCGTGAAAGTGCTGGCCGTGCGCCTGGATGGTCAGGACGGCAAGGCGCTGCTGGCGCTGGTCGATCAGCTGAAAAACAAACTCGGCCGCGCAGTGATCCTGCTCGGCAGTGTCCATGAGGAAAAGGTCGTACTGGTTGCAGGCGTAACCAAGGACCTGACTGGCCAACTCAAAGCCGGTGATTTGATGAAACAGGCTGCTGCGGCAGTGGGCGGTAAGGGCGGTGGTCGTCCGGACATGGCGCAGGGCGGCGGTGTCGACGCCGGCGCACTGGATGGCGCTCTGGCGCTGACCGTTCCATTCGTCGAGCAGGGTTTATAAGACGGCCCGTCGGGCCCGCAGTCTAGTGGCGGGCCGGGCGGCTGTTTGAGTGATTATTGGGCGCCCTTCATGGGCAGAGGCGGCTTTGAAATGGCTTTGATCGTACAGAAATTTGGAGGCACCTCGGTCGGCACTGTCGAGAGAATCGAGCAGGTCGCCGACAAGGTTAAGAAATTCCGCGATGCCGGCGATGACCTGGTGGTTGTGCTGTCTGCAATGAGCGGCGAAACCAACCGTCTGATCGATCTGGCCAAGCAAATCAGTGGCGAAGATCAACCGGTTCCCCGTGAACTGGATGTGATCGTTTCCACCGGTGAGCAGGTGACGATCGCCCTGTTGGCCATGGCGTTGATCAAGCGCGGTGTGCCGGCGGTGTCCTACACCGGCAACCAGGTGCGGATCCTGACGGACAGCGCGCACAATAAAGCGCGTATCTTGCAGATTGATGATCAGAAGATTCGCGGCGACCTGAAGGCCGGTCGCGTGGTTGTGGTCGCCGGTTTCCAGGGCGTCGACGAACACGGCAACATCACGACCCTGGGTCGTGGCGGTTCCGACACCACCGGCGTGGCGCTGGCCGCTGCGCTGAAGGCTGACGAGTGCCAGATTTACACCGACGTCGATGGTGTCTACACCACTGACCCGCGCGTGGTGTCCGTTGCTCAGCGTCTGGACAAGATCACCTTCGAAGAGATGCTGGAAATGGCCAGCCTCGGTTCCAAGGTGTTGCAGATCCGCGCGGTGGAGTTCGCCGGCAAGTACAACGTTCCGCTGCGCGTACTGCACAGCTTCAAGGAGGGTCCGGGCACCCTCATTACTATTGATGAAGAGGAAACCATGGAACAGCCGATCATTTCCGGCATCGCTTTCAACCGCGATGAAGCCAAGCTGACCATCCGTGGCGTGCCAGACACCCCGGGCGTGGCGTTCAAGATTCTCGGCCCGATCAGTGCCGCGAACATCGAAGTCGACATGATCGTGCAGAACGTCGCGCACGATAACACCACCGACTTCACCTTCACCGTACACCGCAACGACTACCAGTCCGCGCAGACCGTGCTGGAAAACACCGCTCGCGAGATCGGTGCCCGTGAAGTGGTTGGCGACACCAAGATTGCCAAGGTCTCGATCGTCGGTGTCGGCATGCGCTCCCACGCAGGCGTGGCCAGCCGCATGTTCGAATCCCTGGCAAAGGAAAGCATCAACATCCAGATGATCTCGACCTCGGAAATCAAGGTTTCCGTGGTGATCGAAGAGAAGTACCTGGAACTGGCCGTGCGCGCCCTGCACACGGCTTTCGAACTCGACGCTCCGGCCCGTCAGGGCGAGTGATGCGTTGTCTGAAGGGCGCGGTCTGACCGCGCCCTTTATTTTTTGAATGGCGTGAGCCCTTAACTGTTCTTTTGCTCGCGCTGGTCAATACTCAGGCATGTAGGGCTACGATCGCTCCGGTTGTAGGTCGGGTGCCTTTTTTTTGCAGACTGTTGTCCCTGAAATGATTCGCGTGAGGAGAAAGGTATGCTGATTCTGACTCGTCGGTGCGCAGAAAGCCTGATTATCGGTGATGGCGAAATCACCGTGACCGTGCTCGGCGTTAAAGGAAATCAAGTGCGTATCGGCGTCAATGCCCCGAAAGAGGTGGCCGTGCACCGTGAAGAAATCTATCTGCGTATAAAGAAAGAGAAGGACGAAGAACCAAGCCATTAATTTTTATCGATTTTTATGTTTGCAAACGGGGAAGAAGGTGGTTAATATACGCCCCGTGTTGCGGAGAGCTGGCCGAGTGGCCGAAGGCGCTCCCCTGCTAAGGGAGTACACCTCAAAAGGGTGTCGGGGGTTCGAATCCCCCGTTCTCCGCCATTATTTGCTTAGTACGTTGTAATCTGGCTTCTTCTGTAAGTTATTGAAATTTATAGAAAAAGTGGTTGGAATAGAGATTAGACGGGCTATAATGCGGCGCAACAAATGCACTCGTAGCTCAGCTGGATAGAGTACTCGGCTACGAACCGAGCGGTCACAGGTTCGAATCCTGTCGAGTGCACCATTTAAGAGTTAGTTGCAGCGATGTAAATGACTCGGCTTCAACCAGTTGTGATCTGGTCTAAAAACACAAATTGCACTCGTAGCTCAGCTGGATAGAGTACTCGGCTACGAACCGAGCGGTCACAGGTTCGAATCCTGTCGAGTGCACCATTTAAGAGTCGGTTGCAGCAATGCAGATGACTTGGTTACAGCCAGTTGTGGTCTGGTCTAAAAACACAAATTGCACTCGTAGCTCAGCTGGATAGAGTACTCGGCTACGAACCGAGCGGTCACAGGTTCGAATCCTGTCGAGTGCACCATATATCGAAAAGCCCGCGTTTAACGCGGGCTTTTTGCTGTCCGGGATTTGGCTTTTCCCGTCACGCATCCTTTTTCATCAAAATCGATTTGAGCACTGCGCCCTCGCTTGAGGTCGTAACGATAGCTTGTTGCCGAATTGCGGATATTTACCTTGTCGGGTTTGCCCAGAGCGCTCTCAACGTCCTGCTGGCTCATGCCGGCGATGATTCGTTGATTGATGATCGCCTCGCGTTTCTGTCGTGCGTCGATCAGATCTCCACATTTGTCGTGAGTGCGCCCGACGACGGTCATTTCTCGTTTTCTGATATTCATGCCCGATATTTCTTCGTGACGGGCTTCGGGTATCAGTGCCACGGTCGAACCAGGCGAGTAGGGTCGTACTTCCTGCAATGAAAGGTGTTCATCGTTCGCACAGGTCAGCGTCGTGAATGTGACGCTACCATCAGAAGCTTCGCAGCGATGAAGTGTGGTTGCGCTCCCGATGGCGGGCAGGCAGAGCAGGGTGGTCAGCATGAGTCGGGATGTTTTCGATGGCATTCGGCGTCCTCCGTGACGATCCTCTTCAAGCGTAGCCGGCAGTTTTTTCACCGCCGGTGTGTTTTCTTTTCAGAATGAGTCGTCGCAGTCTGAAGGATCAGGACAGCGCTCAGCTTTGTCTCGCAAGCGCTTGTTTCAGACACGATTTTTTAACGTTTAAAACCGTCATGCGGTGTATCATTGCGCCCGTCAGCCCCGCCGGGGCTTATGGAAAACCTCCATGGACTTACCCAGTAGTTATTCAGTAGCCCGTTTCACCAATCATGAATTGACTGATTGATCCTTCCGGCGTGCCCCGCTGCTGGGAGTGGAGTTCGCCTATGTCCGAAATCGAAGTAAAGAAAACACAGGAAAGCCTGCAGGATCGCCTGGCTCAGGTCGTCGAGCTGCTGCAGCGCCAGCGGGTCGTCGAAGACCTGACTCATCGCCAGGAAGGCCCGCATCATGACCGGGTCGAGAACCTGGTCCACCGGCAAAACCTCGTCGAGCTGCAACGCAAACTCGATGATCTGCACTCCGCCGACGTCGCCTACATTCTTGAAGCCCTGCCGCTCGACGATCGTCTGACGCTCTGGCAACTGGTCAAGGCCGACCGCGACGGCGACATTCTTCTCGAAGTATCCGATTCTGTCCGTGAAACGCTGATCGCCGACATGGACGATCACGAGCTCCTGGCTGCGGCCAAGGACATGGATGCCGACGAACTTGCTGACTTGGCCTCCGAGCTGCCGCGAGACGTCGTCCATGAGCTGATGGAGACTCTGGATCAGCAACAACGCGAGCGTGTGCGTTCGGCTCTCTCCTACGACGAGGAGCAGGTCGGTGCGCTGATGGACTTCGAGATGGTGACCATCCGTGAGGATGTCAGTCTCGAAGTGGTGCTGCGTTACCTGCGTCGACTGAAAGAGCTGCCGGGCCATACCGACAAGCTCTTTGTGGTCGACTACGACGGCGTGCTCAAGGGCGTGCTGCCGATCAAGCGTTTGCTGGTCAATGACCCGGAGAAACAGGTTTCCGAAGTCATGGCGAGTGACCCGGTGAGTTTTCACCCGGACGAAGACGCCTACGACGCCGCTCAGGCGTTCGAACGTTATGACCTGATCTCGGCCCCGGTGGTCGATAAGAACGGCAAGCTGATCGGCCGTCTGACCATCGACGAAATGGTCGACCTGATTCGTGAGGAGAGCGAAAGCGAAGTCCTCAACATGGCGGGTCTGCGTGAAGAGGAAGACATCTTCGCCTCCGTCTGGAAGTCTTTGCGCAACCGTTGGGCGTGGCTGGCGATCAACCTGATCACGGCGTTCGTCGCATCGCGTGTGATCGGCCTGTTCGAAGGTTCGATCGAAAAGCTGGTGGCCCTGGCGGCGCTGATGCCGATCGTAGCGGGTATTGGTGGTAACTCCGGCAACCAGACAATCACCATGATTGTTCGTGCCATGGCGCTTGATCAGGTCAGCACCGGCAACACCTCACGCCTGATGCGCAAAGAGCTGGCCGTCGCGTTGATCAACGGCCTGGTCTGGGGTGGGGTGATCGGTGTGGTCGCCTACATGCTGTACGGCAGTTGGTCATTGGGTGTGGTGATGACGGCTGCCATGACGTTGAACCTTTTGCTGGCGGCGCTGATGGGGGTGTTGATCCCGATGACGCTGGCGAAGATGGGCCGCGATCCGGCGATGGGCGCCAGCGTGATGATTACGGCCATGACCGACAGTGGTGGTTTTTTCATCTTCCTGGGATTGGCGACGATCTTCCTGCTCTGACCGACTGCATTGAAACAGCCTGCCGATTGGCGGGCTTTTTTTCGTCCCTGAAAAGCTCAAATTACGGGCAAAAAAAAGCCAGCATTCATGCTGGCTTGAGATGTTCGGTTTGACTCAGGATGCGTCTGCGGCCATTTCGGCGTCGTGGGCGATCAGAGAAACCAGCGCGTTCTGCTGGCGATGGGAGAGTTGGCGGAAGCGTTGCAGCAACTCGCGTTCGTGCAGCGACAGCTCCGGGCTGTCCAGGCGCATGCTCAGCTCTTCGCCCAGTGCGCCTTCCTGAATAAGACTCTGCTCAAGGCGCGCAATGATCTCGGAGTTCATGCTGCGATGATGATTGCGAGCCACCTCGGCAATGCGTTCACGCATTCCGTCTGGCAGACGTACGACGAACTTGTCAGCCGTACGGCTGGAATAAATTGCCTGTTTCAATGGGCGCATATATTTAACCGGTTAGTTCAGGGGAGCGGTTCTCGGGATTGGCCGCAGGATGTGTGGTAGGACAAGCATCCGCGCCAAATGGTTCAACCTGAATTGTTAAGAGGCGCGCATCATGCCTCAAAATTGCCAGATCATTGGCGTCAATTCTGTGACAAATATTGATCCGGGTAAAGGCGTAATGCCAGCACCAATTATCAGAAATGCGGACTGGTTTGAAAAGAAAGCTTCGGCCCGTATCGCTGACCGCGTCCTGAAGCATGTCGACTGATGCCCGAAGGAGGCAGAACGTGCATGCTATGCGGGTTGAATCGTTGTTCCTTACCTTTTACAGGATAGTGGCAAATGGCCGATTTACTAGGGGCAAGTGCCCGTCGGAGGGCGTTTTCAGGATGGATGGCAGGCTGATTTACCTCATGGGGCCTTCCGGTTCCGGCAAGGACAGTCTGATCGAGGCTGCGCGTGAACCCTTGCGGGCGTTGAACTGCGAAATCATGCGACGAGTGATCACCCGTTCGGCCGAATCCGTTGGCGAGGATGCGATCGGCGTGACGCCGCAGGAGTTCGAGCAACGTCAGCGCGCCGGCGATTTTTCGCTGGCGTGGGAGGCCAACGGTCTCGCCTACGGGATTCCAGTGGAAATGGATCAATGGTTGAAAGCCGGTAAACACGTCCTGGTGAACGGCTCTCGGGCGAACCTTCGGCAAGCGCAGCAAAGCTATCCGACGCTGGTGCCGGTGTTGCTGACGGTTCAAGATGATGTCCTGCGTGAGCGCCTGCTCCGGCGTGGCCGGGAGACGCGTGAGCAGATTGATGCGCGGCTGGCCCGCAACACGTTGTTCAAGCAGAGGCGTTCAACCGACAGCCCTGTGCACCTGATCGATAACTCGGGCGACCTGGCCGACGCGGTCAATCATTTGCTGGAGCTGGTCAGGTTTAGCGTAATACCGGATCAAACTTGATCTTGCGCCCGGCCACCAGCGCCAGTACGAACAGTGCCGAAAACACGCCGCAAGCGATCAGGGGCAGGGATATTTCGGTTTCCTCGAAGAGCGAAAAATGCCCGAGGCCACTCAATAAGGCGAGGATCAGAAACCCCGCAGCTGACTTGGACATGCTGTACTCCTGAAGATATTCAAAAAACCAGACGTTCAGTCGAATGCGCCGGCAACGCCTGTTCAGACTCGCTGACCGCTTGCGGGGCGAAGCTCTGATCGCTCAACACCGCCCATTGCGGCGCCTTCTGCACTTGCAGGTAATGCGGCATGCGCCCGGCCACTTTCTCGTTGTCCTCGGGGACGAAGTGAAAGCCCACCAGGACGGCCAGTGCGATTGCGTTTGCGAACACGAGGGCGCTGTTCATGAGACGAGTCTCCGACTGTTCTTGTATAAGAACCGGTAAAGCAGCCGTCGTGCCAATAGTCTAACTGCTGTTAAGTCCTTTAAAAACAAGCATTTAGAAGAGTTTTTCGGAGAGGGTGCATTGCAATCTGCAATGATGGCTTTCTGCGTTGATGCAAATTGCACGGTAAAACGTCCGGCACCCTTGCAGGGCGCCTGCCTACACTTAAAAAGCCCTGCGGACGACATGACAAATCAGGGCCTGGCCGTTAACATGCACGCCGTCTGTCGCACCGGCAGTCCTGTGTCCCAGTAGCTCAATTGGATAGAGCATCCCCCTCCTAAGGGGAAGGTTGGCAGTTCGAACCTGCCCTGGGACACCATCTATTGAAAAGCCCCGAGCAGAGTAATCTGGCGGGGCTTTTTGCTGCTTGGAAAAGTCATGGAACGTCTCGGCGCCTTCCTCAGTTTTGCCAATCGATGTGCCGACCCCTGTACAACGAATCTTGAACCCTCGCTTCAAGAGAACCGCTGATCCGGCCGATAACCCGTTCGGTGACTTCAGAGTCGCGCGAAATCGCTTGATAGCATTTGGCCGGCAGCTATCATCTGCGCGCCTGGAAATGGACCATCTTCTTCAATTGCCTGGAAATCCTCGATGCTGTCGTATCACCAAAAGAGTTTTCTGATCGTCGATGATTTCTCGGATTTCCGCAGTTCCGTGCGTTCGATGTTGCGCGAGTTGGGCGTCAAGGATGTGGACACCGCCGACACCGGTGAGCAGGCGCTGAAAATGTGTGCGCAGAAGTCCTACGATTTCATCCTCCAGGACTTCCACCTCGGCGACGGCAAGAAGAACGGTCAGCAGGTGCTGGAAGACCTGATGATGGAGAAGCTGATCAGCCACGAAGCGGTGTTCGTGATGGTGACGGCCGAAACCAGTCAGGCGATGGTGCTCAGTGCTCTGGAGCACGAGCCCGACGCGTATCTGACCAAGCCGTTCAACCGCTCTGGCCTGGCTCAGCGCCTGGAGCGTCTGGAGCAGCGCAAGACGTTGCTCAAGCCGATTCTGCAAGCCCTCGACCGTGGCAAACCGGTCGAGGTGCTCAACGCCTGTATCGCCCTGTGCAAGCAGGACATCCGTTATTCGCCGCTGTGCCTGCGCTATCGCGCAGATGCGTTGCGCGACATGAACCAGAACGAAGCGCTCGAGCGCCTTTACGACAGCATCATCGCCGACCGGCCGTTGCCGTGGGCCTTTGCCGGGTTG
Organism: Pseudomonas sp. B15(2017); assembly: GCF_002113215.1. Lineage (NCBI taxonomy): Bacteria > Pseudomonadati > Pseudomonadota > Gammaproteobacteria > Pseudomonadales > Pseudomonadaceae > Pseudomonas > Pseudomonas sp. B15(2017). Next base: position 29,838 of record NZ_NEJZ01000001.1, on the reverse strand, counting down.
GGCAAGTTGCTGTTCAAGCGCGGGCAGGTCAGTCAGGCCAAGGGCGTTTACGAAAAAGCCCTGAAGGTCTTTCCGATGATGCCAGCGCTGTATGACGGGATGGCCGACGTGCTGGTCGCCGAGGGCGATACCAAAGGCGCGCAGCAAGTGCTGGAGGAGGCGATTCGTCTGTCGCCGCTCGCGGTGCGTCGTCAGGCGTTGCTGGGCAAGCTGGCGATGGCCAACGAAGATTTCGACACCGCCTCCCGGGCTTATCGCCAGGCGGTGAATCAGGGCGCGCAATCGCGGTTCAAGGATCCGGAAAGCAATCTAGGCCTGGCGCACGCGCTGATCAGCAAGGGTAGCGAGCGCGGGCTCGATACCCGTACGCGTCTTGAGATCAACACCACTCTCAGCGCAGTGGCCAAGGAAAACCCGACCGATCCGGGCCTGCAAATTCGCGCGCGCCTGATGAAGGCCACCAGCCTGTTGCTCAACGATGCCGAGACCGCCGAAAAACTCACCGAACAAGCGCTGATGCGCCTCGACGGCATGGAGCAGTTCATGAGCCCCGAGGCTGCGTTGCTGGTGGCCAAGCAATTGCAGATGCTCGGTCAGGCCGAGGCGGGCACGTCGATGCTCAAGAGTTGCGCGGAGATCTACGGCGATGACCCGGCGGTGATGAAAGACATCGCCAAGCTCACCGATGACCCGACTATTCTCAGCTCAAGTAATGCGGCCGCCGACCTCAACCGTCAGGGCGTGCGCGTGTACAAGACCGGCAACCTGGTGGAGGCCCGCGAGGTGTTCCGCAAGGCGCTGAAGATGCAACCGAAGAACATCAGTATTGCGCTGAACATGGCCCAGTCGCTGCTGCACGGCACCGACACCAGTGTGCCGTCGGCGGAGCTGGAAGAATGTCGGGCCTGCCTGAAACTGGTGGGCATGATGCCCGATACCGACGCGCGTTATCCGCGTTATCAGAAGCTGAAAAGCAAGGCGTTTGGCGAATGAACCAAGACGAGCAGGCACTGGATTTTTCCACGGTGATTGCCTCCACCGTGCACGACATGAAGAACTCTCTGGCGATGCTGATGCAGGCCCATAGCCAATGGCTGGCGCGTCTGCCCGAGGCGCAGCGCCAAGGGGCGGAGCAGGGCGTGATCGACTTCGAGTTCGCTCACCTCAACGGCATGCTGGTGCAGTTGCTCGGACTGTACAAGCTCGGGGTCAACCAGATGCCGTTGCAGCCGGCCTATCACGAGCTGGACGATTTCATCGAGGCGCAACTGGCGGCGCATCAGGAAGTGTTCGCCAGCCGTGGAATCATCGCCACTTACGAAGTCGATCCGCTCAGTCCCCTGGGTTTTTTCGACCGCGAACTGATCGCCTCAGTGCTGGGCAACTGCATCAACAACGCGATCCGCTACGCCCGTGAATCGCTGCTGATCACCGTCAGCGACGAGGCCGGGCAACTGGTGCTGAGCATCAATGACGACGGCGACGGTTATCCGGCCGAAATGCTCGAGCGCCAGTCCGATTACGTGCAGGGCATCAACCACAGCAGTGGCAGCACTGGCCTTGGTCTGTACTTCGCCGGGCGCATCGCTGCGCTGCATCAGCGCAACGGTGTGGGTGGCCGGACCGAGATCCGTAATGGCGGCCCGTTGGGCGGCGGCGTGTTCAGTATTTACCTGCCCTGAATCACGGATTCATCGACCGGAATTCTTTTTGTTGGCTGCTGCTTGATATTCCGAACAGCCGAAGCCTATTTTGTCCGGGTCGCCGTTCGCGGCTCGCACAATAACAAGGATTGCGTCATGACAACCGATGGCCAGCGTTCACTCGCGCAGCGATTGACGGGCATTGATGAGATTGAATGTGTCACGCCGGATTTGAACGGCGTGCCACGTGGCAAGGTAATGACCGCCGAGGGCTTCCTCGAAGGGCGGCGTTTGCAGTTGGCCCGGGGGGTGCTGCTGCAATGCATCATGGGTGGTTATCCCGCCGCCAGATTCTATGGCAGCGATGACGGTGACCTGGCGCTGGTGGCTGATCCGGCGCAGATCCATCCGTTGCCATGGAGTGACGAACCACGGGCCTTTGCCATCTGTGATGCCGACGAGCTGACCGGCGAGAGCTCCAACCTGTCGACCCGTGGCCAGCTCAAGAAAGTCATTGCCCGCTACGCATCCCTTGGTCTGGCGCCGGTGGTGGCGACCGAACTCGAATTCTTTGTGTTCGCACCGAACACCGACCCGACCCAACCGTTCCAGCCGCCAGTCGGCCGCGACGGTCGTCGCGAGGACGGCCACTCGGCGTTCAGTGTCAGCTCCAACAACGGCCTGCGACCGTTCTTCAGTGAAGTCTATAAATGCATGGCGGCCCTCGGTCTGCCGCGCGATACCTTCATGCACGAAATGGGCGTCAGCCAGTTCGAGATCAACCTGCTGCACGGCGATCCGCTGCTGCTGGCCGACCAGACCTTCCTGTTCAAGCACCTGCTCAAGGAAGTCGCGCTCAAGCACGGTCTGACCGTGGTGTGCATGGCCAAACCATTGGCGCACACGCCGGGCAGTTCGATGCACATTCACCAGAGCATCGTCGAAATCGGCAGCGGCAAGAATGTGTTCAGCGACGCGGACGGTCAGCCGACCGCAATGTTTCGCCACTTCATCGGCGGGCAGCAGGCGGGTATGGCTGATTTCACCGCGCTGTTTGCGCCGAACGTCAATTCGTACCAGCGTCTGTGCCATCCGTTTGCATCGCCGAATAACGCCTGCTGGTCCCACGACAACCGCGCCGCCGGTCTGCGTATTCCGGCCAGTTCGCCGGTCGCGCGCCGGGTCGAGAATCGCTTGCCGGGCGCTGATGCCAATCCGTATCTGGCGATTGCCGCGAGCCTGGCCGCCGGTTTGTACGGCATCGAGCATGAGCTTGAGCCAAGCGAAGCGATTCAGGGCGAGTTCGAAGTCCCGGACCATCTTTCGCTGCCGTGTACCTTGCACGCGGCGCTCGAACGTCTCAAGCGCAGTCAGCTGGCCAAGGAACTGTTCGGCACGGAGTTCATCGAAGGCTACGTCGCTTCGAAGACCATGGAGTTGACCAGTTTCTTTGATGAAATCACTCCCTGGGAACGCCGTGTTCTAGCTGCCCAGGCCTGACGAAATGTCGCCGTCGGGCTATCGTTTGATAGCCCGATACTTACCGCAAGGAGCCGCTCGGAACGCCGATGCGCCAAATCTGGAAATCCTTTCGAGCGCTGTATTTCGCCTCGCTGATGATGTTGATCGGCTCGGGCCTTCTTTCTACTTATCTGGCGTTGCGTCTGGCGGCCGACCATGTCGACGGGTTGTGGGTCGGTGCGCTGATGGCGGCCAACTATTTCGGTCTGGTGCTGGGCGGCAAGATCGGTCACCGCTTGATTGCCCGGGTCGGGCATATCCGTGCCTACTCGGCGTGTGCCGGGATCGTCGGCGCGGCGGTGCTCGGTCATGGTCTGGTGGACTGGCTGCCGGCCTGGCTGGTGCTGCGGACCATCGTTGGCCTCGGCATGATGTGCCAATACATGGTCATCGAGAGCTGGCTGAACGAGCAGGCTGACGCCAATCAGCGCGGTCTGGTGTTCAGCGGCTACATGATCGCGTCGTATCTGGGGTTGGTGCTCGGTCAGCTGATTCTGGTCATGCACCCGGGCCTTGGCCTGGAACTGCTGATGCTGGTCGCGCTGTGCTTCGCCCTGTGTCTGGTGCCGGTGGCGCTGACCCGGCGGATTCACCCGGCGCCGTTGCATCCGGCGCCGATGGAGCCGCGTTTCTTTATCAAGCGTGTGCCGCAGTCGCTGAGCACCGTGCTCGGGGCCGGGCTGATCATTGGTTCGTTTTACGGTCTGGCGCCGCTGTATGCCTCGCAGCAGGGGTTGTCGACCGAACAGGTCGGTCTGTTCATGGGTAGCTGCATTTTTGCCGGGCTGGTGGTGCAGTGGCCGTTGGGCTGGTTGTCGGATCGTTATGACCGGGCCTTGCTGATTCGCTGCTTTGCGCTGTTTCTGGCAGTCGCTGCATTACCGCTGGCGATCCTGCCGCAGGTGCCGCTGGAGGTGCTGTTCGTGGTCGGCTTCCTCTGCTCGCTGGTGCAGTTCTGCCTGTACCCGTTGGCGGTGGCGTTCTCCAATGACCATGTCGAAGGCGAGCGCCGGGTGTCGCTGACGGCGATGTTGCTGGTGACCTACGGCGTGGGTGCCAGTGTCGGGCCGCTGGCGGCCGGGGTGCTGATGAAGCTGTTCGGGCCGCAGAGCCTGTACGCGTTCTTCACCTTTTTCGCGCTGGTGCTGGTGTGGCGGATCCGGCCGAAAGCCGTGACCAATCTGCATCAGGTCGACGATGCGCCGCTGCATCACGTGGCGATGCCGGACAGCATGTCCAGTTCGCCGCTGGTGGCTGCGCTTGACCCGCGGGTAGACGAGCAGGTGGTGCAGGAGCAGATGCAGAATACGGTCGCTCCTGAACCGGAGCCGGAACCTGAGCCGGAACCTGTCACGCCAACCGACTCGACAGTCGAGGGCGAAGGGCCGGACATCAGCCCCGCCAGGCCTTGATCCGGGCATAAAAAAAACGGGCAGTCACCGCAATGACTGCCCGTTTTTCATGCCTTCCGATCAGAAGTCGTCTTTATCAAACCGTCGCGCTTCGCGTTGCAGCTGATAAACGAAACGCTCGACGTTGCGTGCTGCCGGGCCGCTGATGTTGTGAAAGCGCAGGCCGGCGAAGGTGATGTTGAGTTTTTCTTCGAAGTGCAGGTAACGCAGTTCGACCGAGGCCGGTTGGTTGCCGAACAGCGGTGCGGCGATCAGCCGATCGTAGACCTGGCCCAGTTGCAGGCGGTCGGTAATGTCGCCTTCGAAACGCAGTTTGCAGCCAGTGGCGGAGATATCCAGCAGCTTGCCGTCGATCGGTGACTTGAGCTTTTCGCCACCGAGCACGACGCTGACCAGATCGGTCAGCTTCAGGGCTGCGCGGAAGGCGTTGCGGCGCTGGTGGTAAACCACTTCGGTGGGCAGGTCGCCGGTGTAGAAGCGGTCGCCACTGGATTCTTCGATGTTCAGCTTGCCGTCGCATTCCCAGGCAATGCGCACGCCGTCATGAAAACCTTCGACCTTGAACGGTTCGCCGGCGAGCAGGAAGCGTTCGCCATCGCGCGGGATCATTTCGTCCAGGGCAATCGTGGCGGTTTCCCGGTCAACCTTGATCAGGTAACTCTGGAAGCGCTGGCTGCGCTCGTGGAAGGTGATGATCAGCGGATCGTGGCTCTCTTGCAGCTGGCGCAGGTTGCTGGAGATTTCCAGAGGTGTGGTGAGCACCTTTGGGGGCTGCGGAGCATCATCCGCGCTGAGGACGTTGGACACGTTAAATCAATCTCCAGACAAAATTTGACTACGGCTGGCCAGTATTTTGCCAGCATGTTTCGCACGTTGATAGGGCGCAAGCATTGAAGAAAGCCTCACGCCTGGCTGAGCGCGCGTGGTTTCTGCAGTTTGGAGAAGGTGCCACTGGCATCGTAGAGCGCGGGAGGCTCGCCGCCGGTGAGGATTTTCAGCTGATTGGCGGTGGCGGCCTGCTGCATGATGATCGACTGGCCGTTCTTGGCGTTGGCTGCCTGGCACTGGGCAATCAGGTCGGTGAGGACGTCGCTCTGGCTGAGCAACTGGTCGCCGATGCTCGACTGACTGGCCAGTTGTTCCAGGCCGGCGCGGTCGAGCGACAGATTGAGACTGGCGAGGATTTCGCTGCGCTTGCGGCCATGCTGTTCGAGCAGAATGATCAATGCCTGTTTGCGCGCCAGAATTTCTTCCAGCAGAGGCATGTCGCGACCGTGCAAGGCGAGGGACTCGGTTTGCAGTAACTCCAGCAATTGTTGAGCTGGAGCAAAGTCGTCGGTGATCAGTTGCAATAAATTAGTGTCGTGCATGGCTGGCCTTGGGTTTTAAGCGTCCAAAAGCCTGGCGCTGACCGAGGCCTAGCGCTGGGCTTCGAAATTAAGCAGTTTGCTGGCTACACGGTTGCTGTCGACCTTGTAGCTGCCATCGGCAATCGCTGCTTTCAACTCGGCCACGCGGGCTTTATCGACGGCAGGCTGATCGCGCAGCTTGTCAGTGACCTTCTGCAACTGTTGAGCCTCATTGCTGAGGTGTACCGATTCCCCGCTTTTTGCGGTACTGGCCTGTTCGGCCGGGGTATTCAGCGGCGCGGAGGTGCCGGTTTCGGCGGTTTCCTTGGCGTTGCTGGTACGTGTACTGCCCGTAAGTGACGAGGAGCTGTTCAAACGGCTGAAATCGATGACCATGTTAAAAACCTCTGGGAATTTGGACGCTTGCCATGTTCTCGGCCATCCCCTGGAAAACTTTAGGCTCATTTAGCAATGAGCTTGCATGCGCCGTTGCAGATCCTGCTGCGGCACAGTTTAGGGAACAGCTCTGGTCAGCGCCAGTTTTCTGCCTGGTTACTCAGGGGCTTTTCAAATATCCGTTCATGCAACCGTTTGCATCGCCGCTCACATGGCCACTTCCACCTGGCCGGGCGCAACGACCTGCGCCTTGATGACCCGTTGGGAGTTGAGGTTTTTCACGCGAATCTGTTCTTTCAGGCCGCCGTTGGCCAGCGCTTCGCCCGGCATTCGGACGGCCAAGGTGCCGCTGCGGGCGGTGATTACCACTTGATCGCCCTTGCGAACCACTTCCGCCTGTTCCAGATGCACCAGAGTAATGACTTGGTCGGCTACCGTTGGTCGGGTCAATTTCTGTCCGATGGCTTCATCCACCGACGTCAGGAAACCCTGATTGATCGTACTGACGTCGCGCTCGCGCAAGGTCACGTCCTGAGGTTCGATGATGCCGGCGCGTTTGAGTGGCCGCGTGGTGGTGACAATCTCGCGAAACAGGCGGACTTGAGCGGGCACAAACACCGTCCAGGGGGAGGCGCCTTCGCAGCGGACTTTGACCGTGACACGGCCCAGAGGACGTGCCGGACTCTCCAGTGTCGCTGTCAATTCCTTGTCGCACATAGGCATGCGCATGCGTGGATCAAGCTGCTTGACCTCGATTTCATAACGACCTTCCGTTTGACTGGTAGCCAGATAGTCTTCTACGGTGAATTCAAGAAAGCCCTGAGTGACGCCGATAAGCATGTCAGGCAAGGTAACCGCATCAGCACCGGCAGGGCTGCCAGCGAAAAAAAGGCAAACGGCGGACATCGCGCAAAGCCCTCTGCGGAGGGGAGATGTCAGGCGTCGGAAAAATGTCGTTTGAACGTTCATACGAGTTAAAAAGCAAGCGCCGTGCCGTTTAGCAATGAATGTGCGTCGCAACAACACTTGGCGTTGGGGTAGGAGTCTGGGCATGGCTGGTGTAATGGATTCGGTGAACCAGCGCACGCAACTGGTGGGGCAGAATCGCCTGGAGCTGTTGTTGTTCCGTCTCGACGGTCAGCAGCTCTATGGGATCAACGTGTTCAAGGTTCGGGAAGTGCTGCAATGCCCGCAACTGACGCTGATGCCCAAGTCCAGTCCTGTCGTGTGCGGGGTGGCGAATATTCGGGGGGCGACCATTCCGATCCTTGATCTGGCGATGGCGACCGGCTCCGGAGCTTTGAAAGACAAGAACAGTCCGTTCGTGATCATCACGGAATACAACACCAAGACCCAGGGTTTCCTGGTGCGCTCGGTGGAACGCATCGTGAACATGAACTGGGAGGAGATTCATCCGCCGCCCAAGGGCACTGGACGTGATCATTACCTGACCGCTGTGACTCGGGTCGACAATCAGTTAGTCGAAATCATCGACGTCGAGAAGGTGCTGGCGGAAGTTGCGCCGACGCCGGAAGCGATTTCGGTCGGCGTGGTGGATGTCGAGACCCAGAGCAAGGCATTGTCGTTGCGGGTGCTGACGGTCGATGACTCGTCGGTGGCGCGCAAGCAGGTGACGCGTTGCCTGCAGACGGTCGGCGTCGAAGTGGTGGCGTTGAACGACGGCAAGCAGGCGCTGGATTACCTGCGCAAGCTGGTCGACGAGGGCAAGAAGCCGGAAGAAGAGTTCCTGATGATGATTTCCGACATTGAAATGCCGGAGATGGACGGGTACACCCTGACGGCCGAGATTCGCAGCGACCCTCGCATGCAAAAGCTTCATATCATCCTGCATACTTCGTTGTCGGGAGTGTTCAATCAGGCGATGGTCAAGAAAGTCGGTGCCGATGACTTCCTGGCCAAGTTCCGTCCTGATGACCTGGCATCCCGGGTAGTCGACCGGATCAGAGCAGCAGATATCAGCTAAGGGCCTTTTGCCCCTGGCGTTCAACACGATTTAAGAGGCGGCATCATTTGTCTACGGGTAATTTGGATTTCGAACAGTTCCGGGTCTTCCTGGAAAAAGCCTGTGGCATTTTGCTCGGTGAAAACAAGCAGTACCTGGTGTCGAGCCGTCTCAACAAACTGATGGAGCAGCAAGGCATCAAGTCCCTGGGTGAGCTGGTACAGCGCATCCAGACCCAGCCGCGCAGCGGTTTGCGCGAGCAGGTGGTCGATGCCATGACGACCAACGAAACCCTGTGGTTTCGTGACACCTATCCGTTTGAAGTCTTGAAGAACAAGGTGCTGCCCGAGGCGATCAAGGCCGCTCCCAACCAGCGTCTGCGGATCTGGTCGGCGGCCTGCTCGTCGGGTCAGGAACCCTATTCGCTGTCGATGTCGATCGACGAGTTCGAACGAGCCAACATCGGTCAGTTGAAAATGGGCGTGCAGATCGTTGCCACCGATCTGTCCGGCAGCATGCTGACCAACTGCAAGACCGGCGAGTACGACAGTCTGGCGATCGGTCGCGGTCTGTCCGCCGATCGTCTGCAGCGCTACTTCGATCCGAAAGGGCCGGGACGCTGGGTGATCAAGGCGCCGATCAAGAACCGGGTGGAGTTCCGCTCGTTCAACCTGCTGGACAGCTACGCAAGCCTGGGCAAGTTCGACATCGTGTTCTGCCGCAACGTGCTGATCTACTTCTCCGCCGAGGTGAAGAAAGACATTCTGTTGCGCATCCACAGCACGCTGAAGCCGGGCGGTTATCTGTTCCTTGGCGCTTCCGAAGCGCTGAACGGTCTGCCGGATCATTACCAGATGGTTCAGTGCAGCCCGGGGATCATCTACCAGGCGAAGTGATCAAGATCGGCAACACAAGAAACGGGAGTCCTCAGGGGCTCCCGTTTTTTTATGCCTGAAGGTTTTGCCGGGGGCAGGCGGCGGCAGAAAAGCGGCATCTGGCGGAAACCGGTTGCCGCTTTTCTGGCATTGCCGCATTGCCGATCCCCGGCAAAGCCCCGTAATCCGGGGCTTTCTCAAACTGGCACGACGCTTGCTATGACCCTGTTACGAAAAATCCGGTCACCTGAAGGTTCCCGACATGAGCATCAGCTTCGATAAAGCGCTCGGCATTCACGAAAAGGCTCTGGGCTTCCGCGCCCAGCGTGCCGAAGTGCTGGCCAACAACATCGCCAACGCCGACACCCCGAACTACAAGGCGCGGGATCTGGAGTTCTCCAAAGTGCTCGAAGCACAGAGCCAGAAGAACGCCAACGGCACCATCGCCCTGAACATGACCAACAGCCGTCACATCGAAGCTGAAGGCCTGGGCAATGGCGACGAGTCGCTGATGTATCGCACGCCGATGCAGCCGTCGATCGACCAGAACACCGTGGACGCCCAGCTGGAACAGTCGAACTACGCGCAAAACGCTGTCGACTTCCAGGCGAGCTTCACCCTGCTCAACAGCAAGTTCAAAGGGCTGGTGTCAGCCCTGCGCGGAGAATAATCCATGTCCCTGTCCAGCGTTTTCAACATTGCCGGCAGCGGCATGAGCGCCCAGACCACCCGTCTGAACACCGTGGCTTCGAACATCGCCAACGCCGAGACCGTCTCGTCGAGCATCGACCAGACCTACCGTGCCCGTCACCCGGTATTCGCCACCATGTTCCAGGGCGGCCAGAGCGGCGGCAGCAATTCGTTGTTCCAGAACCAGGATTCAGCCGGTCAAGGCGTGCAGGTGCTCGGCGTGGTCGAAGACCAGAGCAACCTCGAAGCGCGCTACGAGCCGAACCATCCGGCGGCCGATGCCAAGGGCTACGTCTACTACCCGAACGTCAACGTGGTGGAAGAAATGGCTGACATGATTTCCGCGAGCCGGTCGTTCCAGACCAACGCCGAGATGATGAACACCGCCAAGACCATGATGCAGAAGGTACTGACCCTCGGTCAGTAATAAGGGGCGACTGCCATGAGTGTTACCGATACCACCAGCAGCCTGACGATGAACGACATACTGGCCAACTCTTCGAAGAAGACCAGTAGCACGACCACCGGCGGCATCGCTTCGGCCACCAACAGCTCGACCGGCGGCCAGGCCCTGGGCAAGGACGCGTTCCTGCAACTGCTGGTTACCCAGCTGAAGAACCAGAACCCGCTCGACCCGCAGGACAACAGCGCGTTCGTTGCCCAGCTGGCGCAGTTCAGCAGCCTTGAGGGGATCACCACCCTCAACAGCACCGTCAGCTCGCTGGCCGGCAACTACAACTCGTCGCAAGCCCTGCAGGCTTCTTCGCTGGTGGGTCGCAACGTGATCGTGCAGACCAACACTGTTCAGCTGGATGACCCGAGCAAAGGCATGACCGGTTCGGTCACCGTTCCGTCGTCGATCGCCGGCGGTACCGTCTCCATCACCGACAGCAGCGGCGCCGTTGTTCGCACCATCGATCTGGGCAGTCGCGCCGCAGGCAATGCGAGCTTCACATGGGACGGCAAGGACAAGGACGGCAACCTGGTGAAAACCGGTACCTACACCGTCAAGGCGAACGCCTCGATCAACGGCACCGCGACCGACCTGGCGACCTACCTGCCAGCCACGGTCACCAGCGTGACGATCAGCCAGACCGGTGGCGAGCTGATGCTCAACCTGTCCGGCAAGGGCACCGTTGCCCTGTCCAAAGTACAAACCATTGGTATATAGAGCCGACTAACCGGCACAAAGGAGTGGAATATGTCTTTCAATATCGGCCTTAGCGGTCTCTATGCAGCCAACAAACAACTGGACGTGACCGGCAACAACATCGCCAACGTCGCGACCGCCGGTTTCAAATCGTCCCGTGCAGAATTCGAAGACGTCTACTCGGCCACTCGCCTGGGCAGCGGCAGCAAGGTCATCGGTAACGGTGTGCGTCTGGCCAACGTTTCCCAGCAGTTCACCCAGGGCGACATCAACAACACCGGCAACGTGCTGGACATGGGCATCAACGGTTCGGGTTTCTTCACTCTGAGCAACAACGGTTCGATCTCCTACACCCGTGCCGGTACGTTCAAGGTCGACAAGGATGGTTTCATCACCAACACCGACTACACCTCGCGTCTGCAAGGCTACGGTGTGGACTCCAACGGCAAGATCATCAACGGTGTGTTGACCGATCTGAAGATCGACACTTCGAACCTGGCACCGAAGTCCACCTCGCTGGTGACCTCGACCATCAACCTGAACTCGACCGCTCCGGTGATCGACGATACTGCGGCGGCAGGCAAATTCGATCCGACCAACACGGCGACCTACACCAAGTCGTTCAGTACGCCGATCTATGACAGCCAGGGCAACCAGCACACCATGGATCAATACATGGTCAAGACCGGTGCCAACACCTGGAAGGTCTACACCTTGGTGGACGGTCGCAACCCGGATGCCACCGGCAGTGATCCGAAAACCACGGCACCGGTGGCCTCGACCATGAGCTTCGACAGCACCGGCAAACTGACTCAGGTCAGCACCCCGGATCCTGCGAACCCTGGTACGCCGATCATCAGCAGCGACCTGAAACTCACTGGCTGGGTGCCGGGTACCGTGACCAACGGTGTATGGACTGCCAACGGCGCTTCGGCAAACCCGGCCGGCATCACCATCTCCATGGCCAAGACCACTCAGTACAACGCTGACACCGCGCGATCGATCCCGACTCAGGATGGCTACGCCACCGGCCAGATCACCAACCTGACCATCGATGGCACCGGTACGCTGTTCGCCAACTTCAGCAACAACCAGAGCAAGGCCATCGGCCAGGTTGCGCTGGCCAGCTTCACCAACGAACAGGGCCTGCAGCCTATCGGCGGTACCAGCTGGAAAGAGACTTTCGCTTCGGGTATCCCGGGCTACGATGCGCCGGAAACCGGTACTTTGGGTTCGGTTGTTTCGAACTCGCTGGAAGAGTCGAACGTTAACCTGACCAATGAGCTGGTTGATCTGATCAAGGGCCAGAGCAACTATCAGGCGAACGCCAAGACCATTTCGACTCAGAGCACTATCATGCAGACCATTATTCAGATGACCTGATTTCTGGTTTTGGCTGGTTAAGGAGCCCCTCTTTTTGAGGGGCTTTTTTTGTCTTGGATTTGGGGGGGATCGTTATTTCAAGCTGGCGCATCTCTTGAGAACAGCTCGTTCAGTTCCCTTTCCCTCAGGAAGAGGGGAGGGCTGAGGGCCGCTTTTGACTTTTTTCGCGGGCAAAAGAAAACCCCCGACAAACCGGAAGTCTGTCGGGGGTTTCTCGGATCAGGCGTTTCGCAACGCCCGATTCAGCTCAACTTATTGGCAAGCTTCGCAATCCGGCTCGTCAATGGCGCAGGCCTTCGGTACTGGAGCCGGGCCGGCAGGGGCTGCCAGGACCGAGTCGTCACCGTGGTTGCCGCCGCTGGATACAGCGTTCAGCTTGCCGGTGTTGATGGTCGACTTCTCGGTGCTGGTCGCGGCCAGGGCACGGAGGTAGTAGGTGGTTTTCAGACCACGGTACCAGGCCATGCGGTAGGTCACGTCCAGCTTCTTGCCCGATGCGCCGGCGATGTACAGGTTCAGCGACTGGGCCTGGTCGATCCACTTCTGACGACGGCTGGCGGCGTCAACGATCCACTTGGTGTCCACTTCGAACGCGGTCGCGTAGAGCTCTTTGAGTTCTTGCGGGATGCGCTCGATCTGCTGAACCGAACCGTCGTAGTACTTCAGGTCGTTGATCATGACCGAGTCCCACAGACCGCGAGCCTTGAGGTCGCGAACCAGGTACGGGTTGATCACGGTGAATTCGCCCGACAGGTTCGATTTCACGTACAGGTTCTGGTAGGTCGGTTCGATCGACTGCGATACGCCGGTAATGTTGGCGATGGTCGCGGTCGGTGCGATGGCCATGATGTTCGAGTTGCGGATGCCTTTCTGTACACGGGCGCGAACCGGTGCCCAGTCCAGGGACTCGGTCAGGTCGACGTCGATGTACTTCTGGCCACGGGCTTCGATCAGGATCTGTTGCGAATCCAGCGGCAGTACGCCTTTGGACCACAGCGAACCCTGGAACGTCTCGTACGAGCCACGCTCGTCAGCCAGGTCGCAGGAAGCCTGGATCGCGTAGTAGCTGACCGCTTCCATCGACTTGTCGGCGAACTCGACGGCAGCGTCGGAACCGTAAGGGATGTGCTGCAGGTACAGCGCGTCCTGGAAGCCCATGATGCCCAGACCGACCGGACGGTGGCGGAAGTTGGAGTTCTTCGCCTGCGGTACCGAGTAGTAGTTGATGTCGATCACGTTGTCGAGCATGCGCACGGCGACGTCGATGGTGCGCTTGAGCTTGGCGGTGTCCAGCTTGCCGTCGACGATGTGGTTCGGCAGGTTGATCGAGCCCAGGTTGCAGACCGCGATTTCGTCCTTGTTGGTGTTCAAGGTGATCTCGGTGCACAGGTTCGAGCTGTGAACCACGCCGACGTGCTGCTGCGGGCTACGCAGGTTGCACGGGTCTTTGAAAGTCAGCCATGGGTGGCCGGTTTCGAACAGCATCGACAGCATCTTGCGCCACAGGTCTTTGGCCTGGATGGTCTTGAACAGCTTGATCTTGCCCGGGTATTCGGTCAGGGCTTCGTAGTACTCATAGCGCTCTTCGAAGGCCTTGCCGGTCAGGTCGTGCAGGTCCGGTACTTCGGACGGCGAGAACAGGGTCCACTTGCCGTCATCGAAGACGCGCTTCATGAACAGGTCAGGGATCCAGTTGGCGGTGTTCATGTCGTGGGTACGACGACGGTCATCACCGGTGTTCTTGCGCAGCTCGATGAACTCTTCGATGTCCATGTGCCAGGTTTCCAGGTAGGCACACACAGCGCCTTTGCGCTTGCCACCCTGGTTAACGGCGACGGCGGTGTCGTTCACCACTTTCAGGAACGGAACCACGCCTTGGGATTTGCCGTTGGTGCCCTTGATGTACGAACCCAGTGCACGAACCGGCGTCCAGTCGTTGCCCAGGCCACCGGCAAATTTCGACAACATGGCGTTGTCGTGGATGGCGTGATAGATGCCCGACAGGTCATCCGGAACGGTGGTCAGGTAGCAGCTCGACAGCTGTGGACGCAGGGTACCGGCGTTGAACAGGGTCGGAGTCGAAGCCATGTAGTCGAACGAGGACAGCAGGTTGTAGAACTCGATCGCACGGTCTTCTTTCTGCTTCTCTTCGATCGCCAGGCCCATGGCCACGCGCATGAAGAAGATCTGCGGCAGTTCGAAACGCACGCCATCCTTGTGGATGAAGTAGCGGTCGTACAGGGTCTGCAGGCCCAGGTAGGTGAATTGCTGGTCGCGCTCGTGGTTGATCGCCTTGCCCAGTTTTTCCAGGTCGAAGTCGGCCAGCACAGGGTTCAGCAGTTCGAACTCGATACCTTTGGCGACGTAGGCCGGCAGTGCCTTGGCGTACAGGTCGGCCATCTCGTGGTGGGTCGCGCTCTCGGCGACGCCCAGGAAGCCCAGGCCTTCGGCACGCAGGGTGTCCATCAGCAGGCGGGCGGTCACGAACGAGTAGTTCGGCTCACGCTCGACCAGGGTACGCGCGGTCATCACCAGTGCGGTGTTGACGTCGTTCAGGGCCACGCCGTCGTACAGGTTCTTCAGGGTTTCGCGCTGGATCAGGTCGCCGTCGACTTCGGCCAGGCCTTCGCAGGCTTCAGTGACGATGGTGTTCAGGCGGCCCATGTCCAGTGGCGCGAGGGTGCCGTCGGCGCGGGTGATGCGGATCGACGGGTGCGCTTGAACTGGTGCTTCGGCGGTGGTGCGGGTGGCGCGTTCCTTGGAACGGGCGTCGCGGTAGATCACGTAGTCGCGAGCCACTTTCTGCTCGCCTGCGCGCATCAGGGCCAGTTCGACCTGGTCCTGGATTTCTTCGATGTGGATGGTGCCGCCCGATGGCATGCGACGCTTGAAGGTCGCGGTGACCTGTTCGGTCAGGCGGGCAACGGTGTCGTGGATTCGCGACGAGGCGGCAGCGGTGCCGCCCTCAACTGCGAGAAACGCTTTGGTGATAGCGACGGTGATCTTGTCATCGGTGTAAGGAACGACAGTGCCATTACGCTTGATCACACGCAGTTGACCTGGCGCGGTGGCTGCCAGATCCGAATTCGAATCGGCGGCCTGCGGCAAGGTGCCCTGCGGGTTCTCGCGAGTTGTGTCGGTTTGCATGGGGGGTGATCTCCACATTCTCTATGTTTGTTTGGGCACCATCATGGTGCTCACCGTTCTGGTCCGAAGCACTACAGCCGACGGGCGTCGGGCATAACAACTTCGGACCAGTAGGAAAAAGGCTGATGAAGCCGCATCCTTGCCGAAGTTTTTGGCCGCGAGCCAAGGCTCGAGCCGAATTACTTCTCGGGTGACAGTAATGACTGCAACACCCGTACCGTTCCAGTCGTTTCCAACCTGAAAAACGGTGCCATCCGCAAGTGCGGTTTGGGCTTTGAAAAACTTGCTTGGTTCAACCGGAAACCAGCAATAAAGCGCTTGAGTTTCAGGTCTGAAATGTGGTTGGGCTCTAAAACGGAAAACCCTATATGTAGGGGCTTCCCTTGCGCCGCGCTACAAGATAATGCGTTTCGAGGGGGCTTGCAACGTGCGAGCTGTGGATAAACCTGTGCGTAAATTGTGTAAGAAACCAGGAAAACCCGTGTAGGCCGCGAACCTGCTGAGCTAGACCGTTTGTCACTGTTTTTTCGCCGGGAAAAACGCTTCAGCGGAATTTTGAGGGCGCGAACCCTATCACAAAAATCCGCCTTGTCCGAACGCATTTACCGACTTGTGTTCTGGCTGTACGCCGTTTATACAATCGGCCCGTGCGCACGCATTCTTATCCTCCTGAAAGATGACAAAAAGACGGGAGGACCTTCCTTTATAAGCAGCATCGGCAAGCAGAGGTCACCCGTGGAGCAAGAAGCCTGGCAGGTATTGATAGTCGAGGACGACCAGCGTCTGGCCGAACTGACCCGTGAATACCTGCAAGCCAACGGATTGCGCGTGGAGATCGAAGGCAACGGTGCACTGGCGGCGGCGCGGATCATCAAGGAACAGCCGGACCTGGTAATCCTCGACCTGATGCTGCCCGGCGAAGACGGACTGAGCATTTGCCGCAAGGTCCGTGACCGCTACGACGGGCCGATCCTGATGCTCACCGCGCGCACCGATGACGCCGACCAGATCCTTGGTCTCGACCTCGGCGCCGACGATTACGTGTGCAAACCGGTGCGCCCACGGCTGCTGCTGGCGCGGATCCAGGCGTTGCTGCGACGCAGTGACACACCGGAGCCATCGGCAGGCAATCCGCGTCGCCTGCAATTCGGCCCGCTGGTGGTGGACAACGCGTTGCGCGAAGCCTGGCTCAGTGACAGTGGCATCGAGCTGACCAGTGCCGAATTCGACCTGCTCTGGCTGTTGGTATCCAACGCCGGACGCATCCTGTCCCGGGAAGAAATCTTCACCGCGTTGCGCGGTATCGGCTACGACGGCCAGGACCGCTCGATCGATGTGCGCATCTCGCGCATCCGCCCGAAGATCGGCGACGACCCCGATCACCCGCGCCTGATCAAGACCGTGCGCAGCAAAGGTTATCTGTTCGTGCCGGAAGCCTGCGCAGACCTGCCGCTGTGAATTCGATCTTCCTGCGCATCTATGGCGGCATGTGCGCGGCGCTGATTCTGGTGGCGGTGCTCGGCGTGCTGGCACTGCACCTGCTCAATCAGGTGCGCAGCGAGCAATACCGCGAGCGTCTGGCCCATGGCACGTTTTCGCTGATGGCCGACAACCTGCAACCGATGAACGAAACCGAGCGCCATCGCGCCTTGCTGGTGTGGGAGCGCCTGCTCGGGATTCCGCTGGCGCTGAAGACCTTTGCCCAGACCGACCTCGACCTGACCCAGCGCACTCGGGTGCAGCGCGGGCAGGCGCTGGTCGAACAGACCGGCCCGCACGCGGCCAAGGTCTATCGACTGGTCAGCGACAAGGATCAACTGGTGCTGGTGGGCGAGGTGCAGCAGATCAGCGAGCAACTGGCACGGGCGACCATTTACCTGTTGGCCGATGAACTGGTGCGGGTGCCGGTGGGCGAGCAGCCCAAACGGCTGGCGCAATTGAAGGAAGACAAAGGCTTCGGTTTCGACTTGCGGCTGGTCACCGTCAGCGATGCCGACATGGACGAAGACCAGAGCCGTCGGGTGGCCGAGGGCGATACGGTGATGGCGCTGGGCAAGGGCGGCGATTCGATCCGGGTGTTCGCCGGCATGGTCGGCACGCCGTGGGTGCTGGAAATCGGGCCGCTGTATCAGATGAATCCGTACCCGCCGGAGTGGCTGGTGCTGATCGCCGCCCTCGGCCTGACCCTGATCGGCCTGATCGTCTATTTATTGGTGCGCCAGCTCGAGCGACGTTTGCGCGGGCTCGAAGCCGCCGCCACGCGCATCGCCA
This sequence comes from Pseudomonas sp. B15(2017), assembly GCF_002113215.1. NCBI lineage: Bacteria > Pseudomonadati > Pseudomonadota > Gammaproteobacteria > Pseudomonadales > Pseudomonadaceae > Pseudomonas > Pseudomonas sp. B15(2017). The sequence goes on along the minus strand of NZ_NEJZ01000001.1, from coordinate 12,038 downwards.
AAGGCAGCCTGGAAACCCGCGTACCGGCCCGGGGTGCCGACTCGGTGGGCAAACTCGCAGCGGCTTTCAACGGCATGGCCGAGCACTTGCAGCAGTTGCTCGCCATCCAGCGTGAACTGGTGCGCGCGGTGTCCCACGAATTGCGCACGCCGGTGGCGCGCCTGCGTTTCGGCCTGGAGATGATCGGTTCGGCCACGACCCCGCAGGCGCTGGAAAAATACCGCGAGGGCATGGACCACGACATCGAAGGCCTCGACAAACTGGTTGATGAAATGCTCACCTACGCCCGGCTGGAGCAGGGTTCGCCGGCGCTGACGTTCCAGCGCATCGATCTGGATGCACTGGTCAATCAGGTGATTGAAGAGTTGGCGCCTCTGCGCGCCGAGGTCACAGTGCAACGCGGTCTGTGCCTGTCAGCGGCGGATTGCGATGATGCGTGGGTCGAGGCCGAGCCGCGCTACCTGCACCGCGCCTTGCAGAACCTGGTGAGCAACGCCATGCGCCATGCACGTTCGAAGGTCACGGTCAGTTATCAGGTCGGGCAGATGCGCTGTCGGGTGGATGTCGAGGACGACGGACCCGGTGTGCCGGAAACCGCCTGGGAGAAAATTTTCACGCCGTTCCTGCGCCTGGACGACAGCCGAACTCGGGCGTCCGGCGGGCACGGGCTGGGTCTGTCGATCGTGCGGCGGATCATCCACTGGCACGACGGCCGCGCATTGATCGGCAAGAGCAAGAGCTTGGGCGGGGCGTGTTTCAGCCTGAGCTGGCCGAGGAATCAGGAGCGGCGCTGAATCTTGCATTGGTCAAGCTGACCCTTTCGCGTACAAGCTCGCTCCTACAGGTCAGCGCGCTTCAGGGTGGGAGCGAGCTTGCTCGCGAAAGGGTGATTCCAAATAAAACAAACCTTCAGGCAGGAATGCTGACCAGACTCAGCAACTGGCCGTCCTGCACGCTGAATTGCGCATCGAGTTCCGTGCCGTTGCGCCATTCGCCGGACAGATCTGTCAGCAACCGCAGCCGCACCTGACCCTGTTCATTCCACTCCAGCATTTCGGCGTGTTCGAAATAGAAGCGCTGCTGCACGATCGGGTACAGCGCCTTGAACAGGCTTTCTTTTACTGAAAAGGTCAGGGTCACCCAAAGCGCGATCTGATCCCGGGAACCGGCGGCCATGCGCTGCATTTCCGGCGGGGTCAGGATCTCTCCGGCCAGTCGCTCGGCGCGTTCGGCGTTGAGCAGGTTTTCCAGGTCCATGCCCAGCCCGCGCCAGTGCTGTTTGTTGGCGACAATCGCCGCCGCACGACCGGTGCTGTGGGTGATCGAGCCGCAGATGTGCGCCGGCCATACCGGTGCACGATCTTCACCGATCGCCGGAACGCTGCTTGTGCCTTCCAGCTGCAGCAACGCCGCCCGGGCGCAAATCCGCCCGGCGAGGAATTCCGCCTGCCGCTTGGCCACCGAACGCTGGATACTCGACGGCGGCTCGATGGCGCTGCGGCGAAAGTCATCGCCGAGCAATTGCGACGGGTCGAAATGGGTGCTCAGAAACGCGGTGTCGGGCAATGCGGTCGGCAGCGGCCAATGGGCATCGAGCGGGGTGCAGCAGGCGGGGAGGAAAGGGTTGGCAGTCATGTCGGGCATTTTGCCGGGTTGTCTTCGGGCTGGATAGTGCCGACATGATCGTTCCCACGCTGTGCGTGGGAACGATCAGCGTTTGAGGGCGATCGGGTTCAGCCGAAAATCTTCTTGAAGAACGCCTGCATGTCCGCCCAGGATTTTTCATCGGCAGCCTTGTTGTAGCCGATATCCGGGCCACCGTGATCGCCGTGGCTCAGGCGATCCGCATCGGGGTTGCTGAAGCCGTGCTTGGCGCCCTCGAGGCTGACAAATTGATAGTCGGCGCCGGCCTTGTCCATTTCCGACTTGAACGCCGTGACGTTGTCCGGGGTGACCATGCTGTCCAGCGCGCCGTGCTCGACGAGGATTTTCGCCTTCACGCTGCCCGGCGCAGCTGGCGTCTTGGTGGCCAGCGCTCCGTGGAAACTCACCACGCCGGCCAGCGGCACACCCTGACGCGCCGCATTCAGCACCACGCCACCGCCGAAGCAGTAACCGATGGCGGCGATTTTATCCTTGTCGGTCTGCGGCTGTTTCTTCAACAGATCCAGCCCGGCCTGAAAGCGCTTGCTGGCCGCATCGGCGTTTTGCGTGGCGGCTTGCATGAAGGCCATCGCGTCTTTCGGGTGCTCGGTGTTCTTGCCCTCACCGTACATGTCGATGGCCAGCGCGCTGTAGCCAAGCCCGGCGAGATCCCGGGCGCGGCGCTTGGCGTAGTCGTTCAGTCCCCACCATTCATGCACCACCACCACGCCGGGGCGCGGGCCCTTGATCGCGTCGTCGTAGGCGTAATAACCGATCAGCTTTGTGCCGTCGGCACTCTGATAGGGGATTTCCTCGGTCTTGATCGCAGCCTGGCTGAGGCCGCTGAAGACGAGCAGGGCGAGGGTCAATAGCAGGCGCATGATCGGGTCTCCGGACAATAAAGGGTCAAAACAGCCTAGTTCATTTCATTCAGGCCAGGTTCAGAGAGCGTTCAGGGGCGGTACAGGGGAGGGTCAGTAACCTTGCGCCATACCCGAAGAGCACAACTGAGAGGAACACTCAATGACTCGTTTGAACAAACTGCTGCTGGCTTTCACTGTCATGAGCGCAAGCATTGCCGCCCATGCCGACACCACCACCAACTTCGCCGGCCTGACCTTTGGCCAGACCAGCGACAAGATCAAGAAATCCAACGCCCTGAACGACAACCTCGGCCACCCGGATGCCACCGCGGCCATCGACGGCAACAACACCTACGGCCTGCGCCTGGGTCAGCAAAACAGCCAGGGTCGCTACTACGCCACCTACGACAACGTGTCCGGCTCGCACAATGGCATTAAACTGCGCCAGGAAAACCTGCTGGGCAGCTACGATCTGTTCTACCCGGTGGGCGGCAGCACCAAGCTGTTCGGCGGTGCGACCGCGGGCCTGACCAAGCTGACCCAGGATTCGCCGGGCTACAGCCGCGACAGCGACATCGGTTACGCCGTCGGCGGCCAGTTCGGTGTGCTGCAGCAAGTCTCGCAGAACACCTCGGTCGAACTCGGTTACCGTTACCTGCGCAGCAACGCCAGCACCGAGATGAAAGAGAGCGGTGGCAGCAAGCAGGGCTCGCTGGATTTGACCAGCAGCGCCCAGACTTACCTGTCGGCCAACTACGCTTTCTAAGCGATTGGCGTCAGGCCCGCGCCGGGTCGTCCTTCGAGGGGCGACCCGGCGCAGCCATGTGAGGCGAAAGCCTTTGGAGTTGTCGATTTACCCGGGAGAGCGTCATGAAACTGTTGGTCGTCGAAGATGAAGCGCTGTTGCGCCATCACCTGCAAACCCGCCTGACGGAGAGTGGTCATGTGGTCGAGTCCGTGGCCAACGCCGAAGAAGCGTTGTACCAGACCGGGCAATTCAACTTTGACCTGGCGGTGATCGACCTCGGCCTGCCGGGCATGGGCGGGCTCGACCTGATCCGCCAGTTGCGCTCGGGCGGCAAGACCTTTCCGATCCTGATCCTCACCGCGCGCGGCAACTGGCAGGACAAGGTCGAAGGCCTGGCCGCCGGCGCCGACGATTACGTGGTCAAGCCGTTCCAGTTCGAAGAACTCGAAGCGCGGCTCAATGCGTTGCTGCGTCGCTCCAGCGGTTTCACCCAGTCGACCATCATCGCCGGCCCGCTGTTGCTGGATCTGAATCGCAAGCAGGCAACTCTCGACGAGCAACCGCTGGCGCTGACCGCCTACGAATACCGGATCCTCGAATACCTCATGCGCCATCACCAGCAGGTGGTGCCCAAGGATCGGCTGATGGAGCAGTTGTACCCGGATGACGACGAGCGCGATCCGAACGTGATCGAAGTGCTGGTCGGCCGTCTGCGCCGCAAGCTCGAAGGCCCGGCCGGGTTCAAGCCGATCGATACCGTGCGCGGCCTCGGTTACCTGTTCAATGAGCGCTGCACTTGATCCGTTCCCTTCGCGTCCGGCTGATGCTCGCCGCCACCACCCTGGCGGTGTTGTTCATGCTCGCGTTGCTCCCGGCGATGCAGGGCGCGTTCAGCCTGGCGTTGCAGGACTCGATCGAGCAGCGGCTGGCGTCCGACGTCACTACGCTGATCTCCGCCGCGCGGGTTGAAAACAACCGCTTGATGATGCCGGCACAGTTGCCCGACGAGCGCTTCAACCTTACGGACAATCGCCTGCTCGGCTACATCTATGACCGCGAAGGGCATCTGGTCTGGCGTTCGAAGGGCACCCAGGAAGAGAAGATCAACTACACGCCGCGCTACGACGGCCTCGGCAACGAGTTCGCGCGGATTCGTGAGGCCAACGGTCAGGAATTCTTCGTCTACGACGTTGAAGTCAAACTGCTCGGCGGCAAGAGCGCGGCCTTCAGTATCGTGGCCCTGCAACCGGTGCGCGAATACGAAACCACCCTCGAAGGTCTGCGGGAAAATCTCTACCTCGGTTTTGGTGCGGCGCTGTTGGTGCTGCTCGCCTTGCTGTGGATTGGCCTGACCTGGGGCCTGAAAGCCTTGCGCCGGCTCAGTCAGGAACTCGACGAAATCGAGGGCGGAACCCTCGAAAGCCTCAGCGAACAGCACCCGCGCGAACTGCTGCGCCTGACCGGTTCCCTCAACCGCCTGCTGCACAGCGAACGCCAGCAACGCAGCCGTTACCGCGACTCCCTCGACGATCTGGCCCACAGTCTGAAAACCCCGCTGGCGGTGTTGCAAGGCGTCAGCGAAGACATGGCCCAGCGCCCCGAAGACCGCGATCAGGCGTGGGTGCTGCAAACCCAGATCGAACGCATGAGCCAGCAGATCGGCTACCAGTTACAGCGCGCCAGCCTGCGCAAAAGCGGTCTGGTGCGCCATCAGGTGCGCCTGCGCCCGGTGCTGCAAAGCCTGTGCGACACGCTGGACAAGGTCTACCGCGACAAACACGTGCGCGTTGCCTTCGATCTGCCGGAGCACTGTTATGTGCCGATCGAGCAGGGCGCCTTGCTGGAAATGCTCGGCAACCTGCTGGAAAACGCCTATCGCCTGTGCCTGGGCGAAGTGCGCGTCAGTGTGCGTGAAAGCCATTCCGGAAGCGAACTGTGCATCGAAGACGACGGCCCCGGCGTACCACCGGATCAGCGCGCACGGATTCTCGAACGCGGCGAGCGTCTGGACCGTCAGCATCCGGGGCAGGGGATCGGGCTGGCGGTGGTCAAGGACATCATCGAGAGCTACAACGCCAAGCTGACGCTGGGGGACTCGCCGATGGGCGGGGCGGCGTTCAGGATTCATTTTCCGGCGGTGTGACGGCTTACTGCTCCTGCGCCCGATAAGCCCCCGGCGTCAGCCCTGTCCATTTCTTGAACGCCCGATGAAACGCCGACGGCTCGGAAAACCCGAGCTGTTCGGCGATCTGTTGCAACGACAGATCCGCCCGCCCGAGGTGATAAATCGCGATGTCCCGCCGCAACTGATCCTTCAATTCCTGAAAACTGGTGCCTTCTTCGCGTAGGTGCCGGCGCAGGGTTTGCGGGCTGATGTGCAGGTGCGCCGCCACCGCTTCGAGGTCCGGCCAGCGTGCGCTGTCGTGGCTGAGCAAGCGCCGCAGCCGGCTGCTCAGGCTGTTGCCGTCGTCCGGGCGGGACAGCAGGTCGGCGGGGGAGCGTTCGAGGAAATGCTTGAGGGTGCGTTCATCCTGCAACAGCGGCATTTGCAGATAACGGCTGTGAAACACCAGGCTGCTTTGCGCTGCCGAAAATTCCAGCGGACAGGAAAACAGCAGATCGTATTCCGCCCCGTGCGCCGGTTTCGGGTAGCTGAAACTGGCCTGCTCCAGGCGAATCCGCTGGCCGATCAGCCAACTGCCCAGGCGGTGCCAGATCACCAGCAGGCTCTCGCTGAGAAAGTGATCCGGATCCCACAATTGCGCATCGTCGAGGCTCAGGCGCACCCATTCGTCTTCACGGCTCAGGGTCAGGCGCGGGGCTTCGGGGAATAGGCTATAAAACAATAAGCCGCGTTGCAGAGCCTTCTCCAGGCTGCGGCAATGAATGATGGCGTGGCACATCATGGCGAAGCTGCCGGGTTTGCTCGGCGCGTTGCCGAAACCCAGGTATTCGTCGTCCAGGGCCAGCCAAAGGTTCTGGATCAGTTGGGTAAATTGCTCCGGGGCGATCCGCGCGCGCGGCTCGTCGAGCAGTTCGGGGCTGATGCCCAGTTGCTGCAGCAGGTCCGAATAGTCGTAACCCGAGCGCCGTGCGCCACCGAGGGCGGCGCGGGCGAAATGACTGGCGATGGTGCGTTCACGCATGAGCGGCAGATCCTTCCTCTGGCGACCGATGGTAGCGGCTGCCTTTGATCGGTAACAAGGCGGATTTCCGCCAAATTGTAGGACGAGGTCGGGCGACTTGGCGGAAATCCGCCACACTTGAGTCACCGAACGGTGACACAAAAAAACCTGTATCCCCTGATATCAAAAGGCTTGCAGCGATTTGCACCAAAGTGGCACGACGTTTGCGATAAGAGCGACAGAAGCGTGCGCCGAGCCGGTCCGGAAAGCGCCGTTCGACACAACAAATCCCTCCAGTGCAGGAGGGTTCGCAATTCAAGTGTCGCGTACAACAGATGGATGTTGCCGCGCGGGACTCTTGAGGAACTTTGCAATGACGACTCGTCAGCCACTGTACAAATCCCTGTATTTCCAGGTGATCGTCGCAATCTGTATCGGTATCGCGCTCGGCCACTACTACCCGCAGTTCGGCGTGGCCGTAAAGCCGCTGGGTGACGGGTTCATCAAACTGATCAAAATGATCATCGCCCCGATCATCTTCTGCACCGTGGTCAGCGGCATCGCTGGCATGCAAAGCATGAAATCGGTCGGCAAGACCGGCGGTTATGCACTCCTGTATTTCGAGATCGTTTCGACCATCGCCCTGCTGGTCGGTCTGATCGTGGTCAACATCGTGCAACCGGGCAACGGCATGCACGTCGATGTCAGCACGCTGGACGCCTCCAAAGTGGCGACCTATGTGCAACAAGGTGCTGACCAGAGCGTCGTCGGCTTCCTGCTCAACGTAATCCCGAACACCATCGTCGGCGCGTTCGCCACCGGTGACATCCTGCAAGTGCTGATGTTCTCGGTGATCTTCGGTTTTGCCCTGCACCGCCTGGGCGCCTACGGCAAGCCGATCCTGGACTTCATCGATCGCTTCGCCCACGTGATGTTCAACATCATCAACATGATCATGAAGCTCGCGCCGATCGGTGCCTTTGGTGCGATGGCGTTCACCATCGGTGCCTATGGTGTCGGTTCGCTGGTGCAGCTGGGTCAACTGATGGCCTGCTTCTACATCACCTGCCTGGCGTTCATCCTGATCGTGCTGGGTGGCATCGCCCGCATGCACGGTTTCAGCGTGCTGAAGATGATCCGCTACATCCGTGAAGAACTGCTGATCGTGCTGGGTACTTCCTCTTCGGAATCGGTACTGCCACGCATGCTGATCAAGATGGAGCGTCTGGGCGCGAAGAAATCGGTAGTGGGTCTGGTGATCCCGACCGGTTACTCGTTCAACCTCGACGGTACCGCGATCTACCTGACCATGGCGGCCGTGTTCATCGCTCAGGCGACCGACACCCACATGGACATCACTCACCAGATCACGCTGCTGGTGGTGTTGCTGCTGTCCTCCAAAGGCGCAGCCGGTGTGACCGGTTCTGGCTTCATCGTACTGGCGGCCACTCTTTCGGCGGTAGGTCACCTGCCGGTGGCCGGTCTGGCACTGATCCTGGGTATCGACCGCTTCATGTCCGAAGCCCGCGCCCTGACCAACCTGGTCGGCAACGCCGTTGCCACCATCGTTGTGGCCAAGTGGGTCAAGGAACTGGACACCGACGTGCTGGATGCCGAGCTGGCGTCGGGCGGTCGCGGTATTGCCGATACCCGGCCTGAAGATGACCTGGGCGTGGCCGAAGGCCCGACCCCGAGCAATGTGAAGTAAGCATCGCTTGCCTGGAAAAACCCGCTTCGGCGGGTTTTTTCTTGTCTGCTGTTTTAGCGCAACGGTCAGCGCAACTGATGGATCCGGTAATTGCCCCATCGCCGATGGCTGCCTAGGCTGCATGCATCGTTGATGGAGATCGCCCATGTCTGCACCGCTGGCCTCACTGAAGATTCTGGATTTCTCGACCCTGCTGCCGGGGCCTTTCGCCTCGCTGTTGCTGGCGGACATGGGCGCCGACGTGCTGCGCATCGAATCGCCGACCCGCCTCGACCTGGTGCGGGTTTTGCCGCCCCACGATCACGGCGTCTCTGCCAGTCACGCTTATCTCAATCGCAACAAGCGCAGCCTGGCGTTGGATCTCAAGCAGCCCGAGGCGCTTGAGCTGGTCAAGCAGTTGCTGGCGGATTACGACATCGTGCTGGAGCAGTTTCGTCCCGGTGTGATGGAGCGGCTGGGGCTGGGTTACGAAGCGTTGAAGGCGATCAATCCGAAGCTGATTTATGTGTCGATCACCGGTTACGGCCAGACCGGGCCGTACAAGGATCGCGCCGGCCACGACATCAACTATCTGGCCCTGGCCGGGCTCTCCAGCTACACCGGGCGCGCCGACAGCGGGCCGTTGCCGCTGGGCATGCAGGTGGCGGATGTCGCGGGTGGCTCGCTGCACGGGGTGATCGGCTTGTTGGCGGCGGTGATTTCCCGCCAGCAGACCGGGCAGGGCACCCATCTGGACGTGAGCATGACCGACTGTGCATTCAGCCTCAACGCCATGGCCGGTGCCGGGTATCTGGCGTGCGGCGAGGAACCGGGCTGGGAAGAACAGATGCTCAATGGCGGCAGTTTCTATGATTACTACCGCTCCCGCGACGGGCGCTGGATGTCGGTGGGCAGTCTGGAGCCAGCCTTCATGCAGCAACTGTGCGCGGCACTGGGCCGGCCTGAGTTGGCGGCGCAGGGCTTGTTACCCAAGCCTGAGCAACAACGCGCGCTGAAGGACGCCTTGAAGGTCGAGTTCGAAAAGCATGATTTTGCCGAACTGTGCGAGCTGTTCGCCGGCATTGATGCCTGCGTCGAACCGGTGTTGAACCTTGGCGAGGCGGTGCAGCATCCGCAGTTACAGGCCCGGGAACTGGTGACGCAGGTGCCCCGTGGCGATGGTTCGACGCAGGCGCAGATCGCTTGCCCGCTGAAGTTCTCTGAAGCATTGCCGGCGCCGCGACATGTCGGCGCCGCGCTGGGGCAGCATACGGATCAGGTGTTGGGGGAGTTGGGGTTGAGCCCAGAGCGGATTGCCGGATTACGTGCTGCGAAAGTGGTTTTGTAGCTCGTTCCCACGCTCTGCGTGGGAATGCCGCCATGGACGCTCCGCGTCCACTGTGACGCAGAGCGTGGGAACGAGGTGGGGACTTACTCGACTCGCGTCTCGCCACTGAACACCAGCGTGTTGCGACAGCGCCGGCACAAATAGCGCCGACCTTGCCTGACCAGGCTATGACGCTGCGCCGAAAACGGAAAATCGCTATCCGCGCACGGGCATTTATAGATGTAGCGGGTCACGCTGCGGCGCTTGACTTCATAGGTATGGCAGCGATCCGGCGGCAACTCATAGACCCCGCGCATGATCAGTTGCCACTCCTCGCCATGGGGCTGGATACGGTCGCCGAACAGCTGATGGGCGATCAGGTGTGCGACTTCGTGGGCCACGGTCTGCTTGAGGAAGTGTTCGGTGTTTTCCCGGTACAGCTGCGGATTGAAGCGCAGCAGATTCTCGTGCAAATGCGCGACCCCGGCTTTTTGCCCGCGCAGCTTGAGGCTCACCACGGGGCGTTTGAAAGGACGTTTGAAAAAGGATTCAGCGAGTTGGAAACAGTCTTCGACGCGGGTATTGAGTTGCTCGGGCATGCTTGATGGATCTCCAGAGGTTTGGAGTATGCCGCAACCGTCCGGTCTTGCGCATCGCCAGACTGCCGAATGGTCGCAACGTCTCTTTCAGGCATGAGAAGGCCGCCTTGCGGCGGCCTGTGTTGGCGGATCTTGTTCTTTTCGGCGTTGCAGCCAGCCAGTTGGTGGCTCTCTAATTGGTGTAGACAGGCCCCACGCCCAGTCCCCAGACAATCACGGTAAACGCCATGATGGCGACCAGCACCACCAGACCCACCGCCAGCACCGAGCTGGAAAACAGGAAGCCCTCGTCGGATGGAATGTTCATGAAGGTCGGCAGCCCCACATACAACAGGTACACCGTGTAGCAGATAGCCGCCGTGCCGACGATCATCCCCAGCCACATGTGCGGATACAGCGCCGCCAGCCCGCCGACGAACAACGGTGTCGCGGTGTAGGTGGCAAATGCCACGCAACGGGCCAGGCTCGGGTTGGCGTCATAAGTGCGGGCCATCCAGTGCACAAAGGCACCCATGACCGCGACCCCGCCGAGCATCGCCAGGTACGACATGATCGTCATCCACAACGCGCTTTCGACGGTGAGCATCACCGGTGCGCGGTTGCCGATCACCCAGCCGACCTGAGTGGTGCCGATAAATGCCGAAACAGCGGGGATCGCCGCCAGAATCAGCGTGTGCGTCAGGTACATGTGGCTGATGCTTTCCTCTTGGTCGCCACGGATTTCCTTCCATTCCTGATCGGGGTGGGTAAAAAGTCCCACTACGTGATGGATCATGCCAGTCACTCCTCTCGTTATTGCCATCGCCCCCCAGCGGAGCGCGTACGGGCCAAAGCGGCCGAGCAAATACAGGTCTTCAGATTGTGTGCGACCTTATGTCGCAGTATAGAAAGGTCTTAACCGCACAGGTGGTAGGGGCTTAGAGCAAATCGCGCTGTAAAACCTCGGGGTAATCGCGTCGAGGTCTGTGCGAGCGGGCATTCGAGGGGGCGACAACCTGTGGCCACAACCTCGGTCTTTTTGCGTAAAATGCCCGCCTTTCGTCACACCTCACGGATTTCGCGTCATGGGCACTCTTACGGTCAACCAGAACAAACTGCAAAAGCGCCTGCGCCGCCTGGCCGGCGAAGCCGTCACCGACTTCAACATGATCGAGGACGGCGACAAGGTCATGGTCTGCCTGTCCGGGGGCAAGGACAGCTACACCATGCTCGACGTGCTGATGCACCTGCAGAAGGTTGCACCGATCAAGTTCGAGATCGTCGCCGTGAACATGGACCAGAAGCAGCCGGGTTTCCCCGAACACGTGCTGCCGGCCTACCTGAAAGAACTGGGCATCGAGTACCACATCGTCGAGAAGGACACCTACTCGGTGGTCAAGGAGCTGATCCCGGAAGGCAAGACCACCTGCTCGCTGTGCTCGCGCCTGCGTCGCGGCACGCTGTACACCTTCGCCGACGAAATCGGCGCGACCAAGATGGCCCTCGGTCATCACCGCGACGATATCGTCGAGACGTTCTTCCTCAACATGTTCTTCAACGGCAGCCTCAAGGCCATGCCGCCGAAGCTGCGCGCCGACGACGGCCGCAACGTGGTAATCCGTCCGCTGGCCTACTGCAACGAGAAAGACATCCAGGCCTACTCGGACTTCAAGCAATTCCCGATCATCCCGTGCAACCTCTGCGGTTCTCAGGAAAACCTGCAACGTCAGGTGGTCAAGGAAATGCTGGTGGACTGGGAGCGCAAGACCCCGGGCCGCACCGAGAGCATTTTCCGCAGCCTGCAGAACGTGATCCCTTCGCAGCTGGCTGACCGCAATCTGTTTGACTTCACCAGCCTGAAGATTGATGAAACCGCCGCTTCGCGATTCGTTAACGTCGTAAACCTGTAAACACCGTCCCTGTGGGAGATTCTATGGTTTAGGGGAAACCCTCAACTTGCTTTCGGCTGGTATTCGCTCTGCCCCTTTAGTAGTGCGAATACGACCCGAGCAAGTTTACGGGCCAGAATCACCAGTGCCTGAGTGGTGCTGAACCCTTTAGCTCGT